>CAMYMV010000050.1 GCA_947259585.1 uncultured Gemmatimonadales bacterium
CTGTGGCAGCCCTCGCAAAACTCCTGCGCGCCCGCGCTGCTCTGCAGACCGTTCCACGCGTCCGCGTGATCCGTCAGCACCCACGCCGACTGCTTCGAGTTGTGACACTGGCCGCACACCGTCGAGCCCTGGTCCGTCGCCTCGCTCGTGATGTATCCCACAAAGCCGGCCGCCTCGGCCGGAGGATCGTCGAACAGTGGCGGCTCGACGAAGATGATCTCCTCCGTCGTGCAGGCAGGAAGGAGCAGCAGGATGCCCAGCGCACACGCCGCGAGGCGCCCGCTTTTCTCTCTTATGACGTCGTTGAATATGGTCACGGAAGCCTCCTGTCAGGACAACGAGAAGGCGACAGGCCGGCCCGTTTGCTCGGCCGCGGAGACGGCGTATCCGTGGCAGAAAGAAGGCTTTCTTTCAGGCCTCGTCACCACAATTTATCATGAGGGCTCTATCGCCGGATGTCAAGACGTGACAAAATGTTACAAATTCCAAAAAGCCACAGCGCAAGCGGGTTTTTTCCCGGCGGGGGATCCCCCTACATCCGTTCGCGGAAAACGCCCTACAAAACCTGGCGTTTCTCCTGACAGAGGCCCCTGCGGCGGGCGCTTATCTTGCATCTTGAGTGGACGGAGCACCTCTGCGTGGCGTGGCGCCGCGAATCGGAGCACAGGGCAGTCAGACGAGGAAGGTGTGAAGTGCCGAGAAGGATGTTCCGCAGACGACCCAAGCGGTGGGTCGCTCCCTGTGTCACGGGAGCCCTCGCCGTGGTCGTGCTCGTGGCGTCGTGCAGCGATCTCCCGCTCGGCGCGGTCGACGAGGCGGCACCCACGTCGGCCCCTCTCGCCAAGAAGGGAGGCTCGAAGCCGGCCAAGACGCCGCCGGCGCTGCTGTCGCCGGTGCGCATCGCGGCGGACGCGGCGGGCAGCCTGTTCGTGTCCGACTTCCTGGCGCAAGCCGTCTTCAAGCTCGAGCGGGCGGCGGCGGGATTCGACATCACGGGCGCCCTGAACCTGTCCGAGCAACCCCTCGGCGTGGCCTGGGCCGCTGGCCGGCTCTTCGTCGGCAACGCCGTTTCCGGGAGCGTCGACGTGTACGACTTCGGCCGGAAGAAGCCCCGCCGGCTCTACTCCCTGGCTGCCCCGGTCAGCGACCCCACCGACATCGCCACCGACGACGGCCGGGGCCTCGTCTTCGTTCTGGACGGGCGGGCGGGCCGTGTCCGCGTATTCACGCTGACGGACGGCGCCCACCTCTACGACATCTCGGGTCCCGGCGAGAACCCGTCGGCTCTGCAGAACCCGACGGGGCTGACAGTGGATGTGGCGCGGCAGCAGGTGCTGGTCAGCGATTACGGGTCGCTCGACGGCGGCGGCGAGGGCCCGGCGGTGAAGGTGTTCGGCTACGACGGCGCGTTCGCCACCTCGATCGCCGGCGAGTTCTCGCGCCCGCAGGGCCTGGCGATCTCGGACAGCGGCGGCACGCCGGTCGTTCTGCTCGCCGACGCCATGGCCGGCGTCGTGCTCGTGCTGGATAGGGCGACCGGCGAGACCCTGGGGACGTTGGGCACGCAGTTCGAGGGCGACACGGAGGCGCCCGCTCCGGGCGAGCTCTGGCTGCCGCTAGACGTCCTGCTCGCCGAGGGGGGTGAGGTCATCGTCACGAACAACCGGGCCCAAAGGATCGAGTCTTTCGACGCCGGAGGCAGTCTGCCATGACCTGGTATCGCATGAAGTGGGTTCCGGCGATCGTCGCCGTCGGAGCGGCGTTCCTCCTGGGCGTCGGGGCGGTCACCGACAGCCTGCAGAGCCGTACGGCCTCCTCCGTGGCGCTGAATCCCAACCACGACTGCGCGTACTGCCACAACCTGCACGGAGGCTCGTCGATGCAGCTGCTCGCCAATCCGGTCGTGGAGGCGCTTTGCCTCACCTGCCACGGGCCGAGCGGCACTTCCGTGCTTAAGGTCGCCAACCACGTCTACGACAACTCCACCTGCACGGATTGCCACGTCTCCCATTCGAACGTCCGGAACTGGCTCGGGGGCACCAACCTCAAGCTGGTGCGGGACTCGGTGATCGGACAGGAGGGAAACTCCAGACCCGTCGTCTTCGAGTCGCGCGGCACCAACGAAGCGGAACCTACGTTGCACTCATTCTGCGACGGGGACGAGGACGGAAACGGCGTGTGGGACGGTGTGTGCGACACCTGCCATTCCGACGTGGGCAGGCATACGTACACGGAATCCAACAAGCACGGCCACCAGCAGGGAGCCACCTGCACGCGCTGCCACGAGCACGTGCTCCAGTTTAAGACGGAGTAAGCCCGCCTCTGTCTCGGGACGGCTTCCGAGCCGCGCCCGCCCCCAGCCGTGCTACGCGGTCGGCGGCGGTTCTTCATCGGTCGGTCCTGCGGTCGGTCGATTCTACGGTTGGCCGGATCTTCGGTTGATCGGCGTACCGGTGAGGGCCGGCGTTGCCCTACGGCAAGTCGTGCACCGCGTGGCACGCCGTGCAGAGTCCGTCCGGAGGCTGGTCGTGGCCGCGCGGCGCCAGCAGCGTCCGTCTCTCCCCTCGCACCGACCTCGCGTCCACCGGGCCGCTCCCGCCGTGACAGGAGCCGCAGAGGATCTCCTCGTTCTCATCGTGAACCAGGGAGTGGCCGCTGCCGTCGTGCAGCCGGTGGCAGTCGGTGCAGGTGGCGGAGATGTGTCCACGTAGGATGTACCTGGTCGGATCGTGACAGCTCGAGCACACCGTCTCCGTCTCCTCGGGGCCGGCGAGCGGACCGGCACGATCGTGCGGGTCGTGGCAGGTGGAGCACTCGATCCTCCGGCCCGCTGGGCTCGTGTCTGGCAGTCGCGCTCGCGCCTGCGGCGGACCGCCCGGATCGAAGGGCTCGAATCGTCCGATCCCCGGCTCGGACGGCGAGAAGGCAGGTCCGAGAGCGTGGTCGTTCGTGAAGTCGACGCCGACGTAGCTACCGTCGCCTCCGGCGAGCGCCCCGAGCGGCAGCGTCGCCGCCCTGCGTTCCCGGTCCTGCGGCGTCGAGTGACAATCGAGGCATACGCGGGAGCTCCCGCCCAGCTCGGCAACGAACCGTCCGGCTTCCATCCCCGGTCGGGGATCACCGCCCCCGTAGGAGCCCGCACGTCCGGTGTGAGCGCCATGGCATGCCTCGCAATCGTGCCCGATCGGCACGCCGGCGCTCGTTTCCTGTGCGCCCAGCGGACCTGCGGCGCCCAGCACGATCAAGGCGAACAGAAGCGGGATCGAGCTCATACGGGACTTCCTCAGAACGCCCTCGAGACTCTCGCGTAGACCCTGTTCTCCACCCGAGACATGCCGTCCTCCCAGGAGGCTCGATCGAACCGCAGCAGCGTGGTGAACAGCCCGAGCCGCCACTCGATGCCCAGGCCGCCACCCAGGAAATCCTCCTTGCGCTCGGGCTCCCTCCAGTTCCACACCGTCAGGTACCCCCTGAACGTCAGCGTCCGTGTCGCCGTCCAATCTATCACCCCGGTGCCCTGAAGACGGTCGACGGGCGTCCCCGAGCCGGTGCGGCTGCTGAGGAGGCCCCGGAGTTGTCCATCGAGGCTGCGGCCGATCCGGATCCCGATCGCCGCGCGCACGAAGCGGTTCGTGAAGTCGAAGACGTCGGTCTTCCGTCGCTCGTGCGCCGCCTGGACACTGAAGCTGCCGAAGGAGGCGAGGGGAACGCTGACATCCAGACCGGTGGTCGTGTTGTCGTAGTTGCGGAGAGCGGGGATGACCCCCGGCGGCACCTCGCCGAGGTCGTCCTGCAGGGCCCGCTCATGGTAGATCCTCACCAAGCCGCCGAGCCGGAGCGAGACGTCCCAGGATGCTAGAAGGGCGTTGGTGCTCGCCTCGGGGAGGACGCGAACGCGGTAGTCCACCAGCAGGGTCTGTCCGAGCGAGATTCGTCCGCCGGGCAGGACGAAGACCTCGAGGAAAGGCCCCGCCTGGGAGAGCCGGTAGTCGGCCCCCTCCTGGAACAGATCGGCGCCGTCCGCGCTCGTGATCATCACGCTCCCGGGATTGGCGAACGGCTCATCGAGCAGGAAGCGCCCATCCGGGGTCACGATGTGGGGCTCGTTCGCGATTTCGATCTCGCCGTCCTCGAAGGAGTCCTGGTCGTGCCACTCGTAGCCGCCGGCAACACGGGCGGCGAAGGTGAGGCCCAACGGCAGGGGGGCGACGACCCGAGCCTCCGGCCGCACGCGCGTGTATGACTGACGGGCGACGGACGAGTTGCGATACTCCCCGAAGCCCTCTAAAGCCACGGTCAATACCCGGTTGATGTCGTGGGCCGGCACGCCCCGCCAGAAGACGTCGTTCATCACGCCCGCCGCCGTCTCCTGACGGCCCAGCCGCCACTCCAGGTCGGTGTAGGTGTCGAGCCGGTGCTGAAGGTGCACCATCTCGTTCCAGGCGAGCAGCTCGAAGGGCGCGGTGCCGGACCGGTCGATGTACCGAAACCAGGAGTTCACGCTGCTCCCCTTCCCCCAGCGGAACAGATGGTTCAGGAGGGCCTGGTTGCGGGTGAAGTCGCGATCGCTCAGGCGATCGTCGAACGTCAGCCGCTCCAGCCGCAGGTTGATCTTGCTGTTGGCCGCGATGAGGCGCAGTACCCGGGTCCTGTCGTTCGACCGATTCGTGTTGCTCGTCGGCCGCCGCTGCCACAGCACATCGCGCGTCCTGTCGTCGTACGTGAAGGTCGCCGGCAGATAGGGATTCTTATGAGCCACCTCGGCCCGCCACTCCCAGAAGTCCTGATCGGTGAGCGATCCGAAGCGTCCGCGAACGTCGTCGTTGATGCGAGAGCCGCTCAGCGTCACGTTGAGGGCCGTGCCGTACAGCGCGCGGATGCCGAAGAACCCCACGAATCCATCGGCGCCTCCGCTCTCCGAGTCCGGCTCGAACCTCGACTGCGCGAACAGCGGCTGGACCTTGACGTCGAACATCAGCAACCGGGGATCGACGACGAAGCCGCCTACCTGCAGCGCCAGCCATTCCCGCCAGGTGCGGCGGCTCAGATCGCTCGGAGGATCGAACCGATACCACGACGCCTCCCAGGAGACGCCAACCTCGCCTCCGAGGTCCACACGGACCGTGCCTTGGGCCCATCCGGGGTCCGCCTTGACGATCACCATTAGAGCGGCACCCCAGAGGAGCGGGCCGGCTCGCCTTACGACGAATCTTGGTCGCCCGCGTGACATCGATGGCACTCGCTGATTCCGGTCCCGAACGCCGCCTTGCCGTCGTGGCAGCTCCCGCAACCGCTCGCGCCGTGGGCGAGGTCGGCCGGGACCGCGACTCCTGCGTCCATCTCGAACGGACGATCGTGGCAGGCGGTGCAGCGGTACCGCAGCCGGTGCGTCCAGTGGGGGAAAGTCGCCGGTGGGTACTGGTCGCCAGCCGCCGCGACGCCGGCGCTCGCCTGACTGCCGCCCGCCTCCGCGTCGCGCGACATGGTGATCGTGCCCGCTTCCGGCTCGATGGAGTCCATTCCCATGTCCTCGCCGATGTGGCAGCGGTCGCAGGCGTCGGCCGAGAAGGCCACGGTCCCGTGGCACAGACCGCACGAGGCCTCCTCGTGCGGATCCTGCTCGGACTCCCAGTCGTCGCGGTTGTAGAGCCGTGGATGGCAGCTCTGGCACGCCACCCAGTAGGCGTGCGTAGAGTGCGGGAAGTAGGCCTCGGGACCGCCGGCGTCGTCTATGTAGAAGTCGTAGGAGAAGCCGGCAGGGTGCCAGGCGGTCTCGGCCAGCCCCGCCCGGGGTCGAATGACGTCCTGCTCGACGGCGGCCACCCAGTCGATGGCGCCGGCCGCATCACGCGGCAGGAGCGCCTTGACGCTGTCCGGATCGGTCAGTCCCTCGATCGGCGGGGCCGGGGGCGAACCCGCGGAACGGTCGGTGCTCCGCTGGCCAGGGCCCACGAACTCCGGCGGGGGGCTTGCCGGCTCCTCCTCCGGAATGTCCAGAAAGGCCCGCGTGGCGGAGCAGCCGCCCAGGGCCAGCACGAGGACCAGCCACGTCGCGGAAACCCGCGAGTCAAGTCGCCTCATCGTCCTCTGTGACCACGGCGCTCGGTGCGATCCGGCCGTACAGGTTCACCCGGTCGGGGCCGTACTGGTTCGTGACGAATATGAGGTATTCCAGCTCGTAGCCGGGACGCACGAACTTCCTGAACAGGCCGACGTTGTCGTAGTCGATTGTCACCTTCGCCGGAAGCCACATGTCACCCAGCCCTCCGTAGGGCCCGCCGAAGAACATGAGCAGCTTTCCCTCGTCGTCGAACATCTGGACGTTCTCGAAGCCGGCGTCGACGACGTAGAGGACTCCGTCCCGGTCGACGGCGATCCCCTTCGGGCGAACGAACTGGCCGAGCTGGCGCCCGTAGCCGCCCACGGACCTCACGAACTCGCCCTCTCGCGTGTACACCTTCACCCGGAAGTCACCGAAGTCGCTAACGTAGATTCGGCCGTCGCGGGCGTAGACGTTCGTGGGCGAGAACAGCGAGCCGGGGGGCTCGGCCTGCGGGTCCGGAAACGACCGGAGCAGCCGATAGGTAGCCTTGTCGTACACCCGGATCTGGCGCCCGTCGATGTCGCTGACGACGACCTCCGGTCCATCCACGACCACATCGGTCGGTCGGAAGCCCTCGGCTTCGCCGAACGCCGACACGTACGCGCCCGCGGAGTCGAACACGACCACCTGGAGGCGCTCGGTGTCGGCAACGTAGAGGCGCCCGTCGGACGGATCGATGGAGCAGTTGATCGGCTTGCGCAGCTCCGCCTGGCCGCGCGGCTGGAAGTGCTCGAAGGTGCGCTCCCGAAAGTCGACGACATGGACGCCGGGCAGCATCGTGTCGCAGACATAGAACACCCCGTCGTGGATGGCGATCCCGTACGGTTTGTTCATTTCCTTGAATCGCTCCGCCTCTCCCGCATCTCCAACGACGGACTCCAGGAGCGAGCGCCCCGCCGTGCCGGCGACGTCTCGCTCGTTCGAGAAGGTCATGAGGAACTGAACGCGGGGAGAGTCCGGCGGGGTGGGATAGGCGATGAACGCATCCGGGTTGAAGCGACCCGGATCACCCGGCTCCTTGGATGCGCAGCCGGGAACGAGGATCAGGGCGAGCGACGCCAGGATCAGACGCTTGGCGCGGGCAGAAATGGTGGTTCGTGGCTGCATGGCGGCTCTCCAGTGCCGTTGATCGGGGCAGTCATTGCGCGCTCTTAAGAAGCGCAGGCGATCCGATGACAGCGGAGGGGGCAGGCAGTGCCCGCCCCCTCCGCTCCTTCCAGGGTCTGGCTTCGTGAGCGCGGAGCCGGGCCTGCGCTATCCTACTTGGTGTGACACGTCAGGCACAGGTCGCTGTTGTTGTTGTTGATCAGCAGCAAGTTCGCGAGCCCGGTGGAGTTGTGGACGTCGTGGCAGGACGCGCACTCCAGCTGTCCACCGAGCAGCATGTCGGCCGTGATCGTCCCCCCGAGGCCGGAGCTGGCGGTCGTCGGGTCTTCGAGCTCGCCGTCCGCGGTCGCCAGCGCGGCGTCATAGGTGAACGAGATCGGGTGGTCGTTGCTCAGGTCGGTCCCGAAGTCTGCGCTGCCGCTGATGAAGTTGGTACCGTTTGTCGTTCCGCCGAAGTTGTCGAGAGCCACGGTACCGTCGTGGCAGCTCAGGCAGAGCTTGGAGCTGGCGTCCGGTGCGCCTACCGTCGCATCCAACGTGCTGCTGGAGTACGGTGTGTGGGCCGCCACGGTCACCTCGTGGTTCCACAGCGGCGCGTCCGCCACGGAAACGTCCCCGTTATGGGGCGTGTGACAAACGACGCAGATCTCGCCGGTGTTGTTCCAGGAGTCTCCGCTGAAGTCGTGCTCCGAGTTCACGATGGTCTGACCCACCGCCGCGCTCGCGACCCCGAGCACCAGAAGTGCCGCGGAGCATGTGCTTATGAGGTACCTCATGTCTGCTTTCCCTTTCTAGCTCGATCCTCCCTGGACCGCGCTCGTGGGGAATGACTTAGCCGTACGGCGTCTAGATGGGTTCGAAGATGTTGAACCACCCGCAGCGCGGGCAGCGGCGCACGTCGCGTGGCTCTTCGCTGCTGTTCAGTCGATCGTGCCAGCGACGAACGGAACCCATGTATCGAACCATGAGGGGCGCTTCTCCCAGCTTCGCTCCGCAAAGGTAGCGGTCCGGGTTCCCGCGTCCGGGAGCACGGCAGATGAGAGTCGCGAGCTGGCGGTCCCGTTCGATCTTGGGGGCCGCCCGTTTGATCCGTTCGGATTCCAGAACCGTGGTGCGCACCTTGAACACCCCTTCTCCCCGAGTTATGTACGAAGCTAAGCCCAATCAGAAGGCCTGTCTGTCGGGATCTGGTCATGCGTGCGTGGGGATTCTTCTGTCCGGCCGAGTGGGGAAATTCCCCGCACTCAGTGGGGCATTTCTCGACACGTCATCCAGGGCTGTTCGGCCCGTCAGTAAAGAGGCCGATCCAGCCTCGCGCCGAAACGCTCGCGATCCCCACGAGGCATCCCGAAGACCCCTTGCGACCTTGATCGACCCCCATCCACCCACCTCCGGTGTGGGAGAACTCCCCACAGCAGGTAGCAGGGGCTCCCCGACAGGCAGCCGGTGCCTCGCAACCCTAGTCTTGAGGAATTGTCGTGTTCGCGTACGCGCACGACGCGCCAGAGGGGCCCGCGGACCGCACCTCCTCCTGATGGGCTCGGCACAGGGCCGTTGGGACCCTCGGCGCGTCACTCGCTAGTGGAGGTGCCCATGTTCTTTCCTACCTCGCACCCCTGGGCCGACGGCGAGACGCTCGGCGAGCATCTCCAGCAGAGGGGAGTGGACCGCCGTGAGTTCCTCACGTTCTGCGGAGAGATCGGCGCCATACTGGGGCTCAGCAGCCTCCTGACGCCGAAGATCGCCAAGGCCCTCACGCAAGTGCAGCGGCCGAGCGTCATCTGGCTCCAGCTCCAGGAGTGTACCGGCTGTGTCGAGAGCGTGCTCCGCACGTCGGAGCCCACGATCGGCGACCTCGTCCTCGACCTCGTCTCCCTCGACTATCAACACACCCTGATGGCCGCAGCCGGAGACGCCGCGGAGGGGGCGCTTCACGACGCCATCGAGAAGAACCGGGGCAGCTACGTGCTTCTCGTCACCGGCTCGATCCCGATGAACGAGGGCGGGATCTACACCATGATCGCGGGCCGGACGGTGAAGAGCATCCTGGAGGAGGTGGCGGCCGACGCCGCCGCCGTGATCGCTGTCGGTGCGTGCGCGCACTGGGGAAGCGTGCAGGCCGCGCGGCCGAACCCGACCGGCGCGGTCGGCGTGAGCTCGATCGTGAAGGACAAGCCGGTCGTCAACATCGCCGGCTGCCCGCCTATCGGCGACACGGTCACGGCCACCGTCGTCCACTTCCTCACCTTCGGACGGGTGCCGGCCCTCGACTACGACGGCCGTCCGACCTTCGCGTACGGGAAGCGGATCCACGACCAGTGTCCGCGACGCGCACACTTCGATGCCGGCCAGTACACCCAGGTGTTCGACGACGAAGCCGCGCGGAAGGGCTGGTGCCTCTACCAGGTGGGGTGCAAGGGCCCCGCCTGCTTCTCGCCCTGCCCGATCTTCCAGTGGAACACCCGCACGAGCTGGCCGATCGGCGCCGGCCACCCCTGCATCGGGTGCACGGAGCGGCACTTCTGGGACACCATGACGCCCTTCTACAAGAGGCTGCCTGCCGTCGCCGGGTTCGGCGTCGAGCGCACGGCGGACACGATCGGTGCGGCCCTCGCGGTGGGCGCCGCGGCCGGCGTGGCAACGCACGCGGTCGCCACCTCGATCCACCGCGCCCGGCACCGGAAGCTCCCGGTGGCCGGCCAGGGTCAGGCACCTCCCGCGGAGCCGGGCCCAGGAGCTGCACCGCCATCGGGGAAGGAGGAGTGAGATGGCCAGGCAGAAGGTAGTCGTCGACCCGATCACTCGTATCGAGGGACACCTGCGGATCGAGGTCCAGGCGGAGGACGGACGCATCGCGGATGCCTGGGCATCCTCCACGCAGTTCCGCGGCATCGAGATCATCCTTCAGGGACGCGATCCGCGAGACTGCTGGGCGTTCACGCAGCGG
Source organism: uncultured Gemmatimonadales bacterium (assembly GCA_947259585.1). GTDB lineage: Bacteria > Gemmatimonadota > Gemmatimonadetes > Palauibacterales > Palauibacteraceae. The sequence continues at coordinate 10,158 of CAMYMV010000050.1, forward strand.
ATCTGCGGCGTCTGCACGACCGTGCATGCGCTCGCCTCGTGCCGGGCCGTCGAGGATGCCCTCGACATCACGATCCCGCCCAACGCGCAGCTGATCCGGAACCTCGTCCACTCCATGCAGACGGTTCAGGATCACGTCATCCACTTCTACCACCTGCACGCCCTGGACTGGGTGGACGTGGTGAGCGCCCTCTCGGCCGACCCGGCCGGGACCGCGGCGATCGCGAAGGCGATCTCGCCCTGGCCCAACAACTCGGAGACGCACTTCCGCGAGGTCCAGGACCGTGTGCAGGCGTTCGTGGCCAGCGGGCAGCTGGGGATATTCACGAACGGCTATTGGGGCCACCCGGCCTACAAGCTGCCCCCGGAGGTGAACCTGCTGGCGGTGGCGCACTACCTGGAGGCCCTGGACTGGCAGCGGGACGTCATCCGCCTCCACGCCGTCTTCGGCGGCAAGAACCCGCACCCCAACTTCCTCGTCGGCGGGATGGCGTCCGCCATCAACGTGGAAGGCACCGCCACGATCAACGCGGAGCGCATCACGGACCTGTACGGCATGATCCGCCGTGCACGGCGCTTCGTGGAGCAGGTCTATTGGCCCGATCTCGTCGCCATCGCCGGCTTCTACAAGGAGTGGGGCGCCATCGGCGGCGGGGTCCCGAACTACATGGCCGTGGGCGAGTGGCCGGAGGGCGGGACGTACCGGGATGTCGACAGCCTCTACTTCCCGCGCGGGATCATCCTCGACAACGACCTCTCCACGATCCACCCATACGACCAGCAGAAGGTGGAGGAGTACATCACCAGCTCCTGGTACGAGTACGAGGGGGGAGACGAGGTCGGACTGCACCCGTGGGAGGGTGAGACGGTGCCCAACTACACGGGACCGGAGCCGCCGTGGACCTTCCTTCAGGATCACGACAAGTACACCTGGATGAAGTCACCGCGGTACGAGGGCCTGCCGATGCAGGTGGGCCCGCTGCCGAGGATGTTGGTCGCCTACGTCTCGGGCCACGAGGACGTTCAGGCGCTCGTGAACGAGGCGCTCGGCAAGCTCGAGGTGGGGCCGGAAGCTCTGCTCTCCACCCTCGGCAGGACGGCGGCCCGCGGGATCGAGACGGTCCTCCTCGCAGCCCGCCAGGAGAAGTGGATGGATGACCTCGTGGCCCGTATCCGGGGCGGGGACGTCTCGACCTTCAGCCAGGAGAAATGGGATCCCTCCACCTGGCCCAGCAGCGCCCAGGGATACGGATACCTGGATGCCGCGCGCGGAGCGCTCGGACACTGGGTGCAGATCGAGAACGGGGCGGTCTCCCGCTACCAGTGCGTCGTGCCCAGCACCTGGAACTGCTCGCCGAGGGATGCGCAGGGGCAGAACGGCCCCTACGAGGCGGCGCTGATGGACAACCATCCGCTGGCCATCCCCGAGCAGCCGCTCGAGATCCTCCGGACCATCCACTCCTTCGATCCGTGCATGGCGTGCGGCGTTCACGTCCTGGATGCGAACGGCGATCCGATCACGGAGGTCAAGGTCCGATGACCAACGAGGAAGGAGGTCGCGTCACCGAACGCCAGCGACGGGTCCACGTGGACCGCGTCTCCGAGGACCTGCTGCGCGGCGAGATCGTGCCGGAGGCCGTGGCGGAGGAAGCCGCCGACTACCGCTGGGTCTACCTGTGGCGCTGGCCGCTCCGGATCACCCACTGGGCCGCCGCCATCACGATCACGCTGCTGGTCGTCACCGGCTTCTATATCGGCAAGCCGTACTTTATGACGGGCGGCGAGGCGAGCTCGCACTTCATGATGGGGTGGGCGCGTTTCCTCCATTTCGCGGCGGCCGGCCTGCTGGTGGCGGCGGCGATCGTCCGCGTCTACTGGCTGTTCGCCGGAAAGAAGTACGCGAAGTGGACGGCGCTCTTTCCCGTTACAAGGCGTGATTGGATCAACCTGTTCAAGATGATCAAGTATTACGCGATGGTCTCGCCCGAGAGGGCGCCCCATTACCTGGGCCACAACCCTCTTCAGCAGGTTAGCTACGCGTTGATCTACGGCGTCGTGCTCGTGCAGATCATCACGGGCTTCGCCATGTACGGGCTCTCCAACCCCGGAGGGATGATATACGGCCTGTTCGCCTGGGTCGGCCCGCTGCTCGGGGGTTGGCAGACGGTGCGCTTCGTTCACCACCTGATCACCTGGATCATCGTGCTGTTCATCCCGGTGCACATCTACCTCTCCTTCCGGGCCGACGTGATGGATCGGGAGGGAGAGATGTCGTCGATCTTCTCCGGCGGCCGCTTCGTGCGATCCGATGTCGTCTACGAGGATGAGTGAGCGAGGGTGACCACGGGCGAACGGAAGTGAGGCGGTTTTGAGCGTGGGTGAACATGGGTGAGCTCCCCGGGCACCAGGGAGCGGCGGGCGCTTCCGGTGCCCGCCACCAGACCGTTGTCATCGGCATCGGCAACCCGCTCATGGGGGACGACGGGATCGGCTTGGCCGCCCTCCAGCGCATCCAAGCCTTGGAGTTCGTACCCTACGTAGAGCGGGTGGATGGGGGAACCTGGGGGATGAACCTTCTCCAGTTCGTCGAGGAGTCGCGCCGGCTCCTCGTACTGGACGCGATCGAGGCCGGGCTCGAGCCCGGCTCGCCGGTGACGCTGGAGGGCGATGAGATCCCCCGCTTCCTCTCGACCAAGCTCTCGCCACACCAGATCGAGCTCCGAGAGGTCCTCGCCCTCGCCGAGCTCCGCGGCACCCTCCCCGAGGAGGTCGTCGCGATCGGCATCCAGCCGGGGCGGGTGGAGATGTCGGAGCGGTTGAGCCCGGCGGTGGAGGCACGCCTCGACGACCTGGTTGAGAGGTGCGTGGAGCGGCTCCTCTCGTGGGGCCACCGGGCGACACCTCTTCCGGCAACGGCCCCTCCACCACACACGCCGGCCCCCGGAGGTCGGCGTCCGCTTCCCTGGTAGCAGGCCCACCGCCTACGCGCCGCTGAGGAGTTAGATTCCGTGCATGAGTTGAGCATCGCCCTCGAGGTATGTCGTATGGCTGAAGAGCGTCTCGGGCGCGATGGATTGGGCAGCATCGTCGGACTGGGCCTGCAGGTCGGCGATGACTCGGGCATCGAGGCAGACAATCTGGAGTTCTGCCTGGAGGCCCTGCTCTCCAGCCCGCCCTTCACCGGGGCGAAGCCCGTGATCGAGCATCTGCCGGGGGACGTCCTCCGGCTCAGCTACCTGGAGGTCGAGGATGGCGATCCGGACGATTGAGGTCCGCGAGAAGGTGATGGCGCGCAACGACGAGATCGCCGCGACAGTGCGCGAACGTCTGCGCGAGAACGGCGTGACCGCGCTCAACCTCGTCTCATCGCCGGGGGCCGGGAAGACGCTGCTGCTCGAGCGGACGCTCGCCGAGCTGGGCGCCGAGCTGCGGATCGCCGTCGTGGCCGGCGATGTCCAGACGCACAACGATGCCAGCCGTCTCGAGGCGCTCACAGACCATCTGGTGCAGGCGGTCGTGACGGGCGGCGCCTGCCACATGGATGCCCGTCAGGTCTCCACGGCGCTGGATGCGATCGACCTCGATCGTACGGATCTGGTGTTTATCGAGAACGTCGGCAATCTCGTCTGTCCCGCCAGCTGGGACCTCGGAGAGGCGGAAAAGGTCGTGCTCTTCTCCGTGCCCGAGGGAGAGGACAAACCGGTCAAGTATCCCCGCATGTTCCGCGAGGCGGGCTGCGCCGTCCTCAACAAGATCGACCTCCTGCCCTACGTGCCGTTCGATCTCGACCGGGCGATCGGCTACCTGCGGGAGGTCAACCCGGAGCAGCAGCTTTTCCTCACCTCGGCACTATCCGGTGAGGGGCTGGATGAGTGGTACGGCTACCTGCGCTCCAAGGTCGGAGCGGGCATCGGCGGATAGTCGGTGCCGGAGCTCAGCGCTACCGCCGAGCGATCCGCCCTCCTGCTGCACATCCAGGGAGTCGTGCAGGGCGTCGGGTTTCGACCCTACGTGGCGCGGCTCGCCAGCCGGCATCGACTGGCCGGCTGGGTCCGCAACGAATCCGGCGAGGTCAAGGTACGGGTCGAGGGATCCCCGCCCGCGGTGCAAGCCTTCTTCGATGAGCTGCCGGCCGACCTGCCGCCCCTCGCCCGCATCGACTCGCTCCGCTCGGCCGCGGTGACGCCCGAGAACCTGGAGCGCTTCGAGATCGTGGCCAGCGAGACCCTCCCGGACCGCCGGCTCCCGATCTCGCCCGACGTGGCGCTGTGCCAGGGCTGCGAGGCGGAGCTCCTGCACCCCTCGAACCGGCGCTATCGCTACCCGTTCATCACCTGCACCGACTGCGGGCCGCGCTTCACGGTCATCGAGAAGATGCCGTACGATCGCGAGCGCACCAGCATGCGCGCCTTCCAGCAGTGCCCGGAGTGCCTGCGCGAGTACCGTGACCCGGCCGACCGCCGCTGCCACTCGCAGACAAACAGCTGCCCGGCATGTGGTCCGCGGCTATGGCTCGAGGTGTCCGGCCGGACGATG
>CAMYMV010000051.1 GCA_947259585.1 uncultured Gemmatimonadales bacterium
AGGACAGCGTGCAGATCCACCCAGAACACACAGTCAAATGTGCTACTTCAACCGCAACGGGCCCTTGACCGGGCCGACCGACTCATAGAACCCGTTTCGCAGGCGTCCCCGGGGTCTGGTGCTCCCATGGAGATGCCACCGCTTCGGAAGCCCACGAGCGGCTATGGGACAACTCACAGGAGCTCCTTCAACATGCGACTGATCCGGCCGCGCACGGCCGCAGCCACCCAGTCGATTGGAGCGCCACTGTCCGAGCATCCTCTGGGTCAGTCGAGCTCGCAGAGACCCCCGCCCCATGCGCCGGTGGCGATGTCTTCAATGAGCGCGGCTGCCCAGACATGGCCGGGAGGTAGCTCGATGCGCTGGTCGAGCGCGCCGCGGGCGAGAGTCCCGGGCGACAGTAGACGGTTACGGACGATCATCTCGGTCTGCGGGCCCCAGCTGCCCCAGGTGAGGCGGATCGGGTTCGCGGCGCTCGATTCCCGGTCGGTCAGGGGTGGGAATTCAACTCGTAGACTCACCGACGAGTCTCCGCTGCCGGTGGCCTCGGCCAACGCTCCGCAAAAAACCCGCGTTGGGAGCTCGCCGGCCTCCAGTCGGCCGCCGAGGAGCCGGCGCAGCTTGAGGGCGCCGACCGCGGGTGGGGTCCCGGAGCGGCTCCAGCCTGGAGCCACCACACCGGCGGTGCGGTTCGAGCGCACCTCGAGCTCGTGGAGGGAGCCGTCCGGTGGGCCGGCGACCTGGTAGGTGACGCGGACGCGGTTGTCGAGAGCGGCCAGTAGCTCGTCGAAGGACTCGGGCTCGCGCACGACGCGGCCGGCGGTGGCCTCGGCGAGCAGCGCCAACGGCGCCAGCGGATCGGCCAGCCGGGCGGCGGTGAACGGGTAGGCGTCGGCCAGATCGGCGTCGAAAGCGACGGCCGAGCGGTAGGCGTCCCGCGCCTCGAGGGTCTTCCCCTGGAGCTCGAGGGTCTCGCCCAGATTGACCAGGGCCGCCGCCTGCCGGTCGGCCGTCTTGGGGTGGTCGTAGTAGCGGTAGACCGCCCTGCGGAACGCCTCTTCGGCCTTTTCGAGCTCGCCCTGGGCCCTGAGTGAGAGACCGAGCTCATTGTAGGCGTCGGCCTTCTTCGGGCTGCGATTGCGGTCGAGCCAGACTGCGATCGAGCGCAGGCTGACCGTCGGAATCGGCCTAATCGGCCGAGCCCATTGGATTCCGAAGCGCGCCGCGCCGCGCACCGCTTCGGGCGCCGCCAGCGGGATGACGGTCCAGCCGTAGGCGGCGAGTGTCCGGGCCAGCGTCTCTGTGCCGGCGGGCACCGGCGCCGCGTCGCCCGGGCGGGGAGTACCCTCGTCGGCGTCCGACGCCTCGTTGTAGAACCGCCAGGGATCGAGGTCGAAGCCGTCGCTCACCAGCAACAGCGCCTGGCGCGGCGTGTTGCCCGCGTGGTCGAGGAGCCAAGTCGCCAGCTCGTCCTGGCTGTCGCGAATGAGGCGCTGCTCGTCGGCCACGGCGTCCGCGGCCGGTGTCGGCGGAGCGGCACTCCCCGGCCCCTCCGCCCGCTCGATCAGGAACCGCTCGCGCCGCCGCACCAGGCGGTCCTCTCCCTCGACGCTCAGGAAGATCCCCGACAGGGTGTTGTCGATGAGCTCGAGGTCGCTGCTCATCGCGAGTCGGCGGCCCGGCTCGGGATCGGCGATGACGATCTCGATCGGCCCCAGCGCTAGCAGCTCGACGAGATGTTCAGCTAGAAGCGATGAGGCCCAGCGGACGGTTCGCGAGCTGGCGAGAGGCAGATCGAAGTAGATCACCAGCTGCCAGGGCTCGGCCGACGGCGAGGACGGCAGCTCGAGCCCCACCAGCGGGGCGGGCTCTCCATCGCGCAGCACGGTCAGGTCGGCGGCACTCAGGTCCCGCGGCGGCGGTATCGGCTGCAAGCTTCGGGAGTTGACCAGCTCGACGAGCACGTCGACCGCGGTCACGCGCTCCTCGTCGCGCACCGGCTCGCCATCCTGTCGGGCCAGAGCTCTCTGGCCAACGGCGAGGAGGCCGAGGCCGATGACCGCGGTCAGGCCGAGGGCTACGCAACGACTCGGCTGTCGGGGCATGAGGTCATTGTCGATGCAAATTCGAGGCCGCTCTCGATCGGTGTCCCGGCGACGAACCCACAGAGGTGCCACCCATTTCGGGGACCTGGCGGCTCGTATCCGCGGCTGGCGCTGGCCTGGCTCTCGACCGAGGCGGTGCGCACGCGCAACCGCGAGATCGAGCTCGGACCAACCCTCTCGAGCTTCATGTACAAGCTAGTCGGCCGTAACGGATGAGCGCTCAGCGCCCGCTAGGGAGAGCCGGAACGCGGCCATCTCCTGGCCATTGCGAACCAGCAGGAGGTCGCCGGCCAGCACCGGGTGGTTCCAGGTCTTACCGCCGATCGCCGGGAACCGTGCAAGCTCGGTGAACCGCTCGGGAGTCGCCGCCACCAGGGCCAGCTCACCCTTTTCAGACAGCACCAGCAGCAGATCCTGGTCGGCCAGCAGGACGAGCTGGCCGTGGCCGTAGCGTCCGCCCTTCCACAGACGCTCGCCATCCGCGAGGTCGATGCATGCGAGCATGCGGCCGTCGAAGCCGAAGACATGGCCGTCGTGAACGACGAAGTCGTTGAAGTTCGGCTTCAGCCGGCTGGACTCCCAGCGCTCTTCGACCGTCCAGCCGCCGGGTCCGCGCGCGACCCCGATGCGACGTATGCCCTTTCCCTCGCCAGCACTGATCAGGACATCGCCGTCCGCGGTCAGGGCCGGCTGCACGATGCTGGCGCCCGGCCACGGGTGGTCCCAGAGCGGTTCGCCCTCGGTCGCCACGACGCTGGTCACGCCGGCGTCGCTCAGAAGCAGGACCTGCTCGACTCCGTCGATCATCACTCGATGCGGCGAGCTGTAGCTCGCGCCGCCGTCCGGGCCAAACCAAACAGGATCGCCCGTGGCGAGGTCGTAGCCGACGAGAGCGCCGGCGGCGACGACGATGACGACGTCGTCAACTACCAGAGGCGAGCTCGAGAAACCCCAGATCGGGACCTCCGACTCCGTGTCGGCCGCGACATCCCGCGACCACAACACAGAGCCGTCACCGGCGTCGAGCGCGTTCAGGATTCCGGTCGCGCCAAGAGCGTACAGGTGGCCGTCATGGAGGGTCGGCGTCGCGCGCGGACCGGGCCCGCCCATCGCCTCGAAGAACCGCGCCGCGTTCCGGTGCGTCCACACCGACGCACCGGTGGTCGCGTCGTAGCAGGCGACTACCTCGTCCTCACCGCGCTGTTCCTGGGTGTAGAGGAGGTCGCCGTCGACCGCGAACGACGACCAGCCCGGTCCGACCGGCCGACGCCACAGCTCGACTGGCGGCGCCTGCTTCCAATCGGCCTCGATCCACACTCCGGGAACGACGCCGTCGCGATCCGGTCCGCGAAAGCCGGGCCAGCTGGCCCCTGTCGCCCCGGTCTCTGCCACCAGTGGAGCCGACGGCAGCGCCGTCGGCTCGGCACCGGGTCGGGCCAGGAGCCGTTTCTCGCCAGTTTCCGTCCAGCGCCACGCAAACTGGAAGGTATGGTCGCCGCTCAGACCATCCAGCCGAACGAGTGTCCACGGGCCGCACGCGAGCAGGACGGTCGCCGCCAGCGCAGCGCGCCGAGGCCCGTCGGCGAGGCGACGGCTGGCCACCGCCCAGACGACCAAGCCGAGACTCAGGACCGGGAGGGCGTAGGAGACGCACCACATCAACCCCATCGATGCGTGGTTGATGCGCCAGGTCGCGACCAGCGCGGCAACCATCAGAACGGCGGCGCCCCAGCGCTCGGATCCAGGCGCGCGACTGAAGATCGCCCACCACACGACGATAGCGGTCACGCCGAGGAGCCCGCCGAAGAGCGCGACTCGAAAGCCCTCGAATCCGGGCGCGACCAGCGGTACGCCAAACCTGACCAACAGCAGCACCACCGCGGCAACCACGCCGGGCCACAGGCGGAGCGGCCGCCGAGGCGTCGGTTCGTTCGTCTCTACACCAAGCAAGAACGGGCCCCTCTCACGGCTCCCGCCAGTCCGTCTGGCTGCCCGCAAGCAGTTGCCGGGAGTCTATCTCCACCAAGTTGGAGGACTCCTACCCGGCGATCAGCACGGTCACCCGGCCCCGGACCCCGTCCAAGCGCAGCCGGGAGAAGGAAAGCAACTTACGCGGCTCTCCGGTCTACAAAAAGCCGACAGTTGCCATGCTGACAGTTGTCAGCATTAATGTCCCCAACGGGACTTGACGCCTTGTGGATCCCCATCGACCGGTGGTTTCGAGGGGACGGCCTCATGTCCACCGGCCTGATCTAGGGGCGTCTTCGCGGACGACGCGCTGGAGGGCGACGAACGACCTCGCGACCAGAGAGACCGAGGCGCGACGCCCTGGCGAGAAGTGCTAGGCTGCCGGATCGGAACCGCAGCGTGCGCCGACCCGCGAGGCCTGGGAGCGAAATGCCGCTGGGAGGGCGGCCTCTGCTGACTGTACGGAGGAGTTGCACTATGACACGACGAACGAAATCTGATCCGATTGCTCTATCGGTCTTCGCCCTGGCGGTCCTGTTCATGGTAACCGCCTGCCAAGCACCGGCTCCCGCACCCGCGCCGTCTCCGGATTGGGCCGCTCAGCACGGGCCGCTCGTCGACACGTACATTGGCGTGTGGAATAGCGGCAACTTCGACGAGCTCGATGCCGTAATGGCGGCCGGCTTTGTCCGAACGGAGCCCGGCGTCTCCGGGACCGCCAACAATCTCGACGAGATGAAGGAGATGATGGCCACCTTCCGAGCCGGCTGGCCCGATACCCAGGTCGTTGTCGACGAGGCTCACTACCAGGAGAAGGTCGGCGTGATCCTGTGGACCTTCAGCGGCACCAACACCGGCGAGGGTGCGACGCCGCCAACCGGTAGGGCGGCCAGCATCTCGGGAATCACCTTCCTCCGCTTCGCCGACGGGAAGATCACCGAGGAACACGTCCGTTATGACACGGCATCGATGCTCGAGCAGCTCGGCTTCACCATGGTGCCGCCAGACAGCGAACCAGGCTGAGAGACGCGAGCATCCTCCGGCTGACCAGCTCAGAGCCGCTACATTGAAGGGCCTACAGCAACCCACCTCGGCTGCCGAGCAAGCTAGCCTCGCATAGCGTCAACGAGCCGGTGCGTTTCCGCTTCCGGGCCACCGGGACGAGACCGGAGGAGGCCCAGACCGGAGGAGGCCCGACCGGAGGAGGCCCCATCCGTTTCCGACCCGGAGGAGGCCCCATCCGTTTCGGGCCGACCGGAGGAGGCCCCATCCGTTTCGGGCCCGGCCCGGGGGCCCCGGCCCGGGAGGCCCCATCCGTTTCGGGCCAGTTTCGGGCCAGACCCGCCATCCCCTTTTCTGTCTGTCCAGCGTGCATGGGCAATGATCCCCGCTGGGTACCGCCTGGAGCGCTCGTCGAGGCCACGCAGAAGGCCATTCACGGCCGCTATCTGCTGCGTCCTTCTCGGGATCTCGTCGAGGTCTTCAACGGCGTCCTCATCCGCGCCGCCCAGCGCTATGCGGTCGAGGTCTGCGCCCTTAGGGGTGCCACCCGTTTCGGAAGTCCGCGAGTGGCTCGCGGCCCGGCCGCACTGGCGTCGCGTTCTGGGGAGATCGGTATCCTGTGACCGTAATCTCGAGTCGCCCATGAGAGGAGGGCGCCCGTGAGAATCGACCGCATCGACCTGTGGCACGTCGCCGTCGAGCTGCCGGCTCCGTTCCGGCCGGCCTGGATTCCCGGCTTCGTTCAGACCGAGAACCGTTTCGATCTGATTCGCCTGACCACCGCGTGCGGGATCGAGGGGTGGTCGGCAGCACCGCGCATGGGGCGCGAGCGCGCCGGTCTGGGCGCCCTGCTCGGTCCTTACTTTCTCGGCGAGCGAGCCGACGATCTCGCCAGCGTGCGGCAGCGGATCCGCGAGATCGGCTATCTCGGCTGGAACGCCGGCTGGATCGAGCCGGCCTCTTGGGACATCGTCGGCAAGGACCGAGGCTTGCCGGTTTGGCGGATGCTAGGTGGTCGCGGCGGCCGGGTTCGCCTCTATGCCTCGAGCGGTGAGGTCCGCTCGGGCGGCGCCCGGGCCGCGGAGATCGAAGAGCGGCTTGGCGAAGGGTTCGACGCCGTCAAGCTGCGGGTTCACGCCGAGACCGTCGACGAGGACATCGCCCAGGTCCATCAGGCGAGGGAGGCAGTGGGTGACGGCCCGGTGCTGGGCGTCGACGCCAACCAGGGATGGCGGGTAGCCGTGATCGCCGACGCTCCTCGATGGGACTCGGACCGAGCGCTCGCCTTCTGCCGGGCGGCCGAGGAGGCTGGCTTTGCCTGGGTCGAGGAGCCGCTGCCGATGGATGACTACGAGGGTCTGTCGCGTCTCACGCAGGCAACGACCGTAGCGATTGCCGGCGGCGAGCTCAACCGCGGCCTGCCCGAACTCGGGGTGATGCTCGAGAAGGGCTGCTTCGACTGGTATCAGCCTGACGCCGTCTTCACGGGAGGAATCGCCGACACCTGGGAGATCGCCAGCCGGGTCGCGGCCGCCGGCGGCCGCTACTCGCCGCACACCTGGACCAACGGCATCGGCTTCGCCATCAACCTGCAGCTCTTCGCCGCTTCGCCGAACCGCGAGGAGATCAGGCTCGAGTATCCACTGGATCCACCCGGGTGGGTGCCAGAGGCACGGGACGGCCTCCTCGGCACACCCTGGACGCACGACAACGGCGAGCTCGAGGTCCCGGACCGTCCGGGGCTCGGCTTCGAGATTAACCGGCGCGATCTGCGGCGTCTCGGCAAGCGTTTCTTCACCGCGACCCCGGCGCGGGTCGCTGTCCGCACCGTCCTCGACCGTGGGCTCTCCGAAGCCCGGCAGCTCGGCACGGTGCGCCACGAGCGTCTCGGGGCGCGCTCCCGTCAGCTCGACGAGAGCGGAGACGACCCGATGCTCGGTCTCCTGGGGCATCACGGGCTACCCGGTCACGGGGAAGAGCGAGTTCCTGCATCCTCCGACCCGAGCGGCTAGGCCAGGGCACACCCCCGGTGGTGCCTTGGGTCTCTGATGTCTCCGAGCTGGAGCCAACTGCAGCAGGCACACAACGAGTCTGCGAGAGCGCGGCCGTAGAAAGCTCCGCCAACGAGCAACCACGGGCACGTTGTTGCTAGTCTCGGCACCATGAGCGTCGATCCTGAGATGTTCCTGCACCCGACGCCGATCATCGAGTCCGAGCACCCGAGGGTGCGCCGGTTCGCCGTCGAGGCTGCAGGCCGCGGCTCGGCTCAGCAGCGGGCGGTGAGCCTCTACTACGCCGTGCGCGACGGGATCCGCTACGACCCGTACCGCATCGTCCTCACCCCCGATGGCCTCAAGGCCTCGACCACCCTGGGCGCCGGGCACGGCTGGTGCGTCACCAAGGCGATTCTGCTCGCCGCCTGCTGCCGCTCGCACGGGATCCCGGCGCGGCTGGGCTTCGCCGATGTCCGCAACCATCTGTCGACCCAGCGCATGCGGGCGGCCATGCAAACCGACGTCTTTTTCTGGCACGGCTACGCAGAGCTCCTCCTCGACGACCGCTGGATCAAGACCACGCCGGCCTTCAACCGCGAGTTGTGCGACAAGCTCGACCTACGCCAGCTCGACTTCGACGGCCGCTCCGATTCCCTCTACCAGCCGTGCGACCTGGAAGGAAAGCGCCATATGGAGTACCTGCGCGATCGCGGCTGGTTCGAAGACGTCCCGATCGACGACATGCTCGAGACTTTCCGGCGGGAGTACCCCGTCGCCTACGAGACGTTGGCGCAGACCGACTTCGACCTTGACGTGGAGCGTGAGGTCAGCGCCGCGCCGCGGCCAGGCGGGCGGTTAACGTCAACCAGCTAAGCACCACCCAGCAGCAGCCCTTCACCACAGGCTGCACAGGCTCACCGCGCATCTGGTTTGAGAGCGCGGCTCCCCTACCGATCGCCGGATGAGGCGGCGCAGTCGCAGGCAAATAGAGGGTTCCAGCGAGCCATGCCCGACCGTTGTCGAAGTGGACTTCACGACCGCCGATCGGCAACTGGATCCCGCTGCGGCGCTTGCCGAGGGCCGCGATCCAGGTCACGGCCGGGACCCGACCGCCGTGAGGCTCCCCGACCATCAGAGACGGACCATAGCGCTAACCCCAAGTTAGCCGACAGCGCGTGGTAGCCGGTGGTCTGGAAACCCTCGGCCTCTGTATTGCGTATCAAGGCACTGCAGCGCAGTCAGAGCTGAAGAGAGGAGATGCAGCAAGCATTCGGGTTGCGACCCGCGGTTCTCTTCGTGTTGCTGTCCTTGGTCTTGACGGCGGCTCTACAAGCGAAGCACGTCGAAAGGTTCGAGGTGCGCGAAGGCGGGCTGGTCGCCAATCTCTGGCTGCCGGCGGGCGAGGGGCCGTTTCCGGGGGTCCTCCTTCTCGGTGGCTCGGGAGGCGGCATCGACTGGCAGGATCATGTCGGCGAGCAGCTGGCAGGCCGCGGCTTTGTAGCCCTGGCTCTGGCCTATTTTGGCCTCCCCAGCCTGGCGGACGAACTCGAGCGGATTCCGCTCGAATACGTCGAGCATGGCCTGACCTACCTGCGGCTGGACCGGCGGGTGGACGTGGAACGGATCGGCGTCGTCGGGGTGTCGAAGGGAGGCGAGCTGGCCCTTCTGGTGGCTTCGAAGCGGCCGGAGCTTCGCGCCGTCGTCGCGTTCGTGCCGTCGGGCCTGGTCTGGCAGACCGTGGCCAGCGGCTTTCCGAGCACCTCTTCTTGGTCCTACCGCGGCGCCGAGGTGGCGTTCGTTCCGTATGGCTCGGTCGATCAGCCGCGTGCCATAGCCGATTTCTACACCGCGGGTATCGAGCAAGCTACGCCGGAAACACTCGCCGCGGCGACGATCCCGGTGGAGCGCGTCAACGGCCCGATCCTCCTGCTCTCGGGTCACGACGACAATCTGTGGCCGTCGACGGGTCTATGCGAGCGAATTGTGGCGCGGCTCGCAGAGCACGATTTCGGTCATCCCGTCGAGCACAGGGCCTACGACGGCGCGGGACATCTGATCTCTCGGGTTCGCGACGACGACGTGACGCGGCGCGGCGGTACCGATGAAGGCAACCGCAGGGCCCAAGTCGACGCCCGTGATCGGATGCTGGCGTTTCTCGACCGGCACCTGAGGCCCGGGTCGACCGAGGATCGCTGAACCCCAGGGGCATCGAGGTCGAGACCGAATCCCGTTGGGTCACCCCAACGATCCGATGCGGCGGCCGGCCGAGGAGGCCCCATCCGTTTCGCGGAGGAGGCCCCATCCGTTTCGGGCCCCATCCGGAGGAGGCCCGGCCCGGAGGAGGCCCCATCCGTTTCCAGGGTGGATGGGAGCGGAGGAGGCCCCATCCGTTTCGGGCCAGACCGTTTCGGGCCAGACTCACCATCCCCTTTTCCGTCTGTCCAGGGTGGATGGGCAATGATCCCCGCTGGGTACCGCCTGGAGCGCTCGTCGAGGTCACGCAGAAGGCCATCCACGGCCGCTATCTGCTGCGTCCTTCTCGGGATCTCGTTGAGGTCTACAACGGCGTCCTCATCCGCGCCGCCCAGCGCTATGCGGTCGAGGTCTGCGCCTTTACCTGCCTCTCCAACCACAGCCACATGCTGCTCCTCCCAGAGGACTGCGAGGCCCTTTCGGCCTTCATGGCCTACTTCGCCGGCAACGTGGCCAAGGAGATCGGACGGCTCCACGACTGGCGACAGAAGCTCTTCGGCCGGCGCTACTCTCACGTCGTCCTCAGCGACGAGCCCGAGGCGCAGGAGCTACGGCTTCGCTATCTACTCAGCAACGGCTGCAAGGAGGGTCTGGTCAAACGCCCCGAGGACTGGCCCGGACCCTCCTCCACCGAGGCGCTGTTAACGGGACGGACGGTGCGTGGCGTCTGGTTCAACCGCTCCGCGGAGTACGAGGCCCGGCGCAGAAACCGCTCCTTCGGCAAGTACGAGTTTGCCGAAGTCTACGAACTCGAGCTCGCGCCGATCCCGGCCTGGGCACACCTCTCTCTCGAAGAGCGAAGGGCCACGGTCCACGACATGGTGCGCGAGATCACGGCGGAAGCGCGAGTACAAGCCGAAAAGACCGGTCGGCCTCCTCTCGGGGTCAGGCGCATTCTGAGACAGGATCCGCATGGCAAGCCGGCCCAGACTCCGTCGTCTCCAAAACCGATCGTGCACGCGGTAAGTCGGAGAGTGCGACGGTCGATGAAGATCGAATTCTATGTCTTCCGCCGCGCCTATCGGGAGGCGTCGGAGGCTCTACGGGCCGGCGACTTCGGCGTCGAGTTTCCACCCGGCTCGCACCGTCCTCGGTTGCCGTTCGTTACGGGCATGCCACCCCCCTCGCCCAGCTAACTCCCGCGCCGCTCGAGGGGCATGCGTCCGATGATGCGCGGATGGGGCGCCGAACTGCGTCTGGCTGATGGGAGAACCGATCCAATCAGCCCGCGGGCCAACTCGCGCCTCAAACGAGGCCCTCGACAGACGTCCCTCAGCAGGCTGTCGGCAAGCCCCTCTCGCGCACGGCGCGGGCTTCGTGGTGCGGACCTCCGAAACGCATGAGGCCTCCTCGGCCTCCTCGCCTCCGAAACGCATGAGGCCTCCTCGCCCTCGGGGCATCGAGGTCGAGGGGGCATCGAGGTCGAGCATCGAGGTCGAGACCGAATCCCGTTGGGTCACCCCAACGATCCGATGCAGCTACTTGGACGAAACCGAGGGCCGCGAGGGAGGAGGCCCCATCAGGGAGGAGGGAAGAGGCCCCATCGAGGCGGAGGATGGCGGCCTCCTCAGGACGGAAACGCATGAGGCCTCCTCAGGAGCCTCAGGAGTGCCTCCTCAGGACGTGGAGGGCAGGACGTCCTCGAGGACACGCCCTACCCCTGCTACTCTCCACCGGGAGGCGACGGATGAACGAGAGCCTGGTAATGACGTTGATCGGCAAGGACCGGCCGGGGCTCGTCGAGAGGCTGGCGGCGGTCGTCGAAGAGCACGGCGGCAACTGGGAGGAGAGCCGCATGGTGCAGCTGGCCGGGGAGTTCGCAGGGCTGCTGCGGGTCGAGGCGCCATCGAACCGGGTGGACGGACTGCTGGCAGCCTTGACCGAGCTCGAGGACCTGTCGGTGACCGTGGAACGGGTGCCGCCGGCTCCCGAGGACGCCGCAACGCACCTGCTGAAACTCGAGCTGGTTGGTCAGGATCACCCTGGCATCGTGCACGCCATTGCCGAAGCGCTGGCCAAGCAGCGGATTAACATCGAAGAGCTGGAGTCGCGGCTAGTCGACGCGCCGATGTCGGGTGCGCCACTCTTCCAAGCTTCCGCCCTTCTACATGCGCCGACGAGCGTCGAGCTCGACGTCCTTCAGTCCGAGCTCGAGCAGCTGGCCGCGGACCTCATGGTCGACATCCAGATCCAATGAAGCCATAGGCCCCGGATGTCGCCCTTCCCGATCCTCGGTGCGGGGGCCTCGAGGACGGCGCCGGTAGCGCGAGGCCCGTGGTTCTGGAACCCGGGCTTGCCGGGACGAAGCCGTTGTCTCCTCGATGGGCGGTGTGTCCCAACATCATAAGGATTGAGACAGGGCACCGTGCAGCATCTACCTACCATCTCGAGGAATGGACGAGTTCTCCCAGGGCGGCGAGGTGCAGCTCGTACGCCCAACGAGCGGTTCGCCGCGATCAGAACGCGAAGATGATCCCTCCCTTGACGTCACCCTGAAACAGGAAGGTGCTGTCGTCGAAGTGGTAGCAGCCGAAGGGATCGCAGAAAACGTCGTCGTCCTCATCGACCAGGGTGGAGTAGAAGCGGCCGTCGAGGCGCAGGCCGACGTTGTCGGAGAACATCAGCTTGAGGCCACCGCCGAAGCTCCACGAGAAGCGGGTCTCGCTGGCGATGTCCACCGGGTCGAAGCGCGTCGCGCCCAGCGATGCCACCAAATAGGGACGCACCTGTCCTGGCGCCCACTGGTAGAGGAAGCCCAGGTGCCAGTATTCGAGCTCGAGGTCCAGCAGTCTGGGGCCGAAGAGGCGGGCCGCCTGCAGCCCGGTGTCCTGGTGGAGGTACATCAGCTCGACTTGGCCACCCTCGACGGCCGCCTCGCCGAGGGCGAAGTTGGCGAAGACGCCGTAGAGCTCGCCCTCGTCGACGTCGACGCCGTCGAAACCGTGGTCGTCGAGGCGGTCCTCGAACTCGCCACCGAACTGGAAGCCGTAGAACGGCGTGATCTCCACCTTCTGCGCCGTAGCCGCGGGCGCGGCGAGCAGCCCTGCCAGGAGCAGCAGGGCGATCGGTGTCTTGGTTCTCAACCTCGGGCCTCTCTGGTCGTCGGGGTCTCCTTGTGTCGTGCCCGACAGAATCGGCGCAAGTAATGTGCCAGGCACCAAGCGCCTGGAGCGAGCGGTGAAGCGCAACCCTGAGTGGGAAGACCCAAACGGGAGGGTTTTGGAACACCGCCGGGCGCAAGTCAGCACGACCTGGCTTCACAACCCACTGAAAAAGAGTCACTTACGGAGCTCAAAGGGTTGATGAAACCCTGGAATCATGATGCTGACAGTTGTCTGCATGGTGTCCCCAACGGGAACGAACCGCTCGCAAACGAGAGCGCTGCCGTGGGTGATCCCGGTCGAGGGGTGGGCGACGGCGTAGGCTTCGGGGATCCAGTAGCACGCCGACCAGGCAGTCTCGAGAGCCGCCCTTGACTCCCGCGGTAGACTCCCCGAGACCATCGACAAGCGGAAGGACTGGCTGTCTGTTGTGGATGGTTGGGCCGACAGCCACTGCGAGGAGTCGGTCTCTTACCACGTCATGCACTGAGCGGAGGATGAAAGGATGGGGCTGTTTCAGCTCGCGCTGATCACGGCTACGCTGCTGTGTTCCCTGGTGGCAGGTTTCGTGTTTGCTTGGGCCATAGTGGTGATGCCGGGCATTGGGAACCTAGGTGACGGGGACTTCCTCCGAGCTTTCCAGGTGATGGATCGCGTGATCCAGAACAATCAGCCGGTCTTTGGGTTGGTCTGGTTGGGTTCGGTGGTCGCCTTGCTGGCATCAGCTGCGTTTGGCTTCGGGCAGTTGGATGGAACCGGGCGCCTGCTCATGATCGGAGCAGTGATCGTTTACCTTCTTGGCGTTCAGGTCCCGACCGTGACCATCAACATTCCGCTGAACAACAGGGTGCAAACGTTCGACATCGACGGCATGGACGAGGCGGCGCAACAGGCGGCTCGCCAAGACTTCGAATCGCGTTGGAACTACTGGAACTCGGTCAGGACGGTCCTGGCTTGCCTGGTGTCTGTCCTGCTCATCGTCCTGCTACTCAGACTCTGAAGCAGATCCACACAAACCAGGAGAGGTCCAGAGATGCCCACGAACGTAGAGATCGTGAAGCGCTTCGTCAGCGAGGTAGTCAATCAGGGGCGCGTCGAGACCATCGCCGAGGTCATCCATCCTCGCTACCGGTACCACGGACCCGGCGGCGTCGAGGCCGAGGGGCGTGCCGGCGTGGAGAGCATCATCGACGAGTTCCGGGCGGCCTTCTCCGATCTGCACGCCGAGATCACCGCCGAGATCGCTCAAGGTGATCTGGTGGCTCTGACGATGGTCACCACCGGCACCCACGACGGAGACCTGATGGGCCTGGCCCCGACTGGTGCCAAGATCGAATTGCCGATGGCCATCGTCAGCCGTTTCGAGGACGGGCAAATCGTAGAAGAGTGGGAGTACTACGACTCCGGCACGATGATGAGCCAGCTAGGTCTCGACACGGCCTAGAAGCGTGTCGGGGAGGCCTGAGCGAGCGAGGCCAGCATTGGCCTCCCCAAGGGGAATGGACCCCCTGCAAACGAGCAAGTCGCCGTAGATCGTACCCGTCCACAGGTGGGTCGCGGTGTAGAATCCCGAGGCCGCACCAAGAACCGCCCTCGGCGCGTTGCGCCAGGTCCTCGGATCGGGGTATAGCTGTGGATTTCGGGACCATCCGGAAGACGAGCGACGACAGGATCGCGGGCACTCTTCGCCTGCTGCTGGCGGTCCTTTTGTCATGACCGGCGCGATGAAGCTGGTGGTGCCCACTCTGGCCGAGGCTTGGTCGGGCCAGCTACTTGCGGCGAGACTGCCGTTCTACGAGCTGTCCCGGTGGAGCGTGCCCTTTGTCGAGATCGTTGTCGGAGTCGTTCTCGGGATCGGTCTCTTCACCAGACTGGCAGCCACGCTGGTCATCGGCCTCATGACCGCAGCGACCTATGTCCATCTCGTAGTCAATGATCCGTCGCTCTTTCCCTTGCAGCCCAGCGCCCCGCTCATTCCGTTGTCGGTCATCGCGATCTGCGCCTACCTGCTCCGGCGTAGCGGCGGATCCTGGAGCAGCGATTTGAGCGCCACGAAGACACACGCGCGCTAGGTCCCCCTTCGCCCACATGGCGTCCCCAAAGGGGAGAGATCTGGAACACCGTTTTCGGATTGCGGTGACTCGGATTGCGGTGCGCTCACGGAGGAAGTTGAGGTTCTGGCGACGACCGCCTGAGCCCAGTCCAGCCCGACACCGGAAAGATCCCCAAGAATCGCCAGAAGGTGGTGTCCCCGGGAGAGATTTGGAACACCGTTTTCGCCCAACTCCGGCGCCCTCGGCTTCATGGCTCGAATCCTTGTCCAGGCCACGTTCCCCCACAGCCGGCCGAAGACGCACGAGTTCGAGCGGGTCAACGGCCGCTTCACCCTCTACATGAATGCACCGCCGTCGGTCGGGCTCCCCTACGGCTCCTACCCGCGGCTCGCACTCGCCTGGCTCTCGACCGAGGCGGTTCGGACCCGGAGCCGCGAGATCGAGCTCGGTCCGACCTTCTCGAGCTTCATGTACAAGCTGGGCCTAACGCCGGTGACCGGCAAACGCGGCACGACGTCACGCCTCCGCAACCAGCTCCACCGACTCTTCTCCACCACGATCCGCTGCAGCTACTCCGACGAAGCCGAGGGCCACGCCGCCGGCATCGGTTACACCATCGCCCACAGGCACGAGCTCTGGTGGTCGCCACGGGATCCAGAGCAACGCCCACTCTGGAACTCGGTGGTTGTCCTGAGCACCGAGTTCTACGACGAGCTCGTCGCCCACGCCGTCCCCGATCGACATCCGCGCCCTCACGGCGCTCAAGGGATCGCCCCTCGCGCTCGACATCTACTCCTGGCTGACCTACCGGATGAGTTACCTCCGAAGGCCGTGTCTCATCCCGTGGGAGGCTCTTCAGACTCAGTTCGGTGCTGACTACGGGCGGCCGCGGGACTTCAAGAGGAAGTTCCTTAGGCACCTTGCCGACGTCCTTCACGTCTACCCCGCGGCACGGCTCACGAGCCAAGCCGCCGGGCTACTGCTCGCTCCCTCGTCGACCCACGTGTGCCGCCCACGCGGCTGACGGCCCCACGGCTCCCCATCACTTCTCGCCCCAGCGCGCGAAGAGCACTGGGAT
>CAMYMV010000052.1:0-12845 GCA_947259585.1 uncultured Gemmatimonadales bacterium
GATCCTCCGTTGTATGCGGCTCTGCCGCGGTGTCCGATTGAAGACCCACGGTAACCCGCGGATCTACAACCGGTGGATCGGTCGTTCCATACTGTCTAGAGACCACGGCAGCGAGTCCGCGCGGCCGAGGTTCACCTGCCTCCCACTACCTACGTCGAGTCGCCAACACCACAGGCCGCCTCGACCACAAGGTGCGCCTCGAAGGTGTCCTGAACGAACTCCTCGAAGTCATGAGGCGCTTGGCCTGATGCAATGATTCAACCGCCACCATGATTAGGCAGCCTAGCAGGCCACTCGCCCACAGCTAACGCCCGCGCTCAGGGGCGGCCCCGCCGAAGGCTGGGACGTCCCACTGCAGCGCTTTGTTATGCGGCGTTTC
Source organism: uncultured Gemmatimonadales bacterium (assembly GCA_947259585.1). GTDB lineage: Bacteria > Gemmatimonadota > Gemmatimonadetes > Palauibacterales > Palauibacteraceae. The sequence continues at coordinate 380 of CAMYMV010000052.1, forward strand.
TGGACATGGACCGGTAGTGAACCCATGCCCAGCCAAATAGCGTGAGGACCAGAAACGGGTACGCACCAAAGGGCAGAGGCTTCGATAGCGGAGTTAGCTCCGTACCGCCATAGATCTGAAGCGCAGCTACTGCAAACATTACCGATGCAATAGCGCCCGTAATTCTCACGAAGGCCGGCATTGCCGACGAAGCACTTACCAACGCCAATCCCGCGGCCCAAAGCCCAGCGCCCGCTCCAAACGAGGGAGAGCTCGCTGCCAGTTCCATAGCCGAGCCTGAAACGACCAACGTTTGACCGGCAGCGAATACAAGAAATCCGGTCGCCAGTTGCTCGTGGCCAAGCTTGATGTGGTGCACCGCCAGAAGTGCTGCGCCCACTACAAGTGCGGTGCCATCCAACCCCCAAGCGATGCCACGCACAGTAGATGGTGAAAAGGAACCAACCATCCCCAATACGCCGCCGACAACAAGGCTCGCGGCCGCGAAAAGCCCCAATCGCTTGCTGTTCATAGTCTGGTACTCCCGTAGCAGAGAACGAACTTACTGTGCGATGGCCATATCCCCGTCCGCGCGGGCTCGGAAATCGAGCCCAGGCCAGAGGTGCGATATTCGCTCGCCAGACACTCTGTTCAGTCCTGCAACTGCCTGTAATAACGGACTTGCAGTCTACCACCCAGTGTCGCCCGGACTGGCTCGATCGCGAGCAAGCCCGACGACTCCAACACCAGTCCCCTGCCCGGCCTGCCTGCGGCGTCTAGTCGTCGCTGAGCCCGAACTCCAGGCACCTCGACAGCGAGGTCTGGGTCCCGGCGAAGGCCCCGTTCAATGTCGCACCGCCCACGGTGGCGAAAAACGTGGCACCGATAGAACTCTTGAGCCCCCTGCGCTCGGTCCGCCCGGTAAGCTCGAGGAGAATCTGGCTGCCAACGTCATTCTCGAACACGAGCTCCAGCGTCCATTGATTCTGGCTGCCCGTCTTCTCGATGAACTCCCAGGGGCCGCATACATTCGTCTCGGTGCATGCCTCGTTCTTGGTGAAGCTCAGGCAGACCGTCCCGAAGTCGATCCCACCCGTCTCCGGCTCGAAGAGCACCAGGCTCCCGGCGTAATGCTTGCCAGCAGGGGCGACAGCGTTGACGGGTACCGCTAGGGCCAGCATGAGAGCCACAGCGCAGAAAACCAAGCTAAGCCGTTTCATCCAAACACCTCCACAACCGTGGTCTTCGAGACATTCTGTTCTCCTGTTCTTCGGGTGATCTCGCGGTCGAAACGAATCGCGTCTTTCCTCTCCGCGGCTAGCCCTTCATGTCGATACAGACCAGTTCGTCGTGATTTCGCAAATAGAGCCTGCCGCCGGCCAGGCTCGGAGAGGTCCAGTTCTTCCCGCTCAAGACGCTGGCGCTGGCGCGCTCGACGAATCCCTCCGGGCTCGCGTCGATGAGAGCCAGATTGCCGGCCTCGCCCAGAACGATCAATTTGCCGTCGGCCGCGATCAGCGAGCCTCGCTGAAAGCCCCGTGCCCTCCACATGAGCTCGCCGGTCCTGACATCGAGGCACTTGAGAGTCCCCCGGTCGAATCCATAGACATAGTTCCCAAGCAGCAACGACGTGTTGACGTCGCTGCGCATCTCTTCTGATTCCCAGACGGTTTTCACCACGAACTTCTCGCCCACTCGCAAGATCCGGACGACTGCGGCGCCGGAGCCGCTCGAAATGAAGATCCGGTCCGGGGCGATGAAGAGCGGTGTGCCAGTGTTCAACGGGACTCCGGTGACCGGGCAGAACTCCTCCCAGATGTGGCGCCAGAGCACTCTGCCGTCGTCCGGAGCGACCGCGCGTAGGCCGTGCGCACTCCAGAACACAACCTGCTCGACGCCGTCGATCGTGACGGCGATCGGCGAAGAGTAGGCCGGCTGGTCGTCCTGCGAGGCCCAGACGACCTCGCCGGTCGTCTTCTCGAACGCGATGAAAGCCGCGTTCCTTCCGCCGGCCTCGATCACGACCTTGTCACTCACGACCAGCGGCGACGAGGAGTAGCCGTAGGGAGGCAGCTTGGCGCCGTATTCTCGCTCCAGATCATGCTGCCACCTCAACTCACCCGTGTTCATGTCCACGGCGACGAGGCGCCCCTCGGTCCCGACCGTGAAGACGGTCCCACCATCGACCAGAGGAGTCGAGCGCGGGCCGTTTCCGTAGTAGTGGATGAATGCCTTGCCGAGCTCTCGGCGCCACAGCTCCTGGCCCGTTGAAGCGTCGAGACAAAACAGGAACTGGGTTCCGTCCTCGTCCCAGAGGGTGTAGGCCTTGCCGTCTGCGACTGAAACGCTCGAGAATCCCGCTCCAGCCTGCGCTCGCCAGAGGATCGTGGGGCCGGCCGCGGGCCAGTGATCGAGGAGTCCCGATTCCGATGAAACGGCATCACGGTTGGCGCCGCGCCACTGGGGCCAATCGAGTACCACTCCGCCCTCGGGCGGCGTCGCGGTCTCGGCCGGCGGGAGACTCGACGACAGTGCAAGGTTCACGAACGCGAGCAGCAAGATGGACTTGGTCATGGTGATCCTCCTTCCGCAGGGTCGCCATGCGTTTCGGAGTTCGCCTCGGCCTCGCAGTCGAGGTACGCTTCTACGAGAATCTCGAAGTCACGAATGACCGCATCGCGCCTCGACGCGGGGATCTTGTCGAAGACCCGGCGGCTGTGCGCGTCATTCTCCTCGTGGATCGACCGGCACACGGTGGCTCCTTCGGGAGTGAGGTCGATCCAGACGATGCGCCGATCGCTGTCGCCTCGCTCGCGGCCAAGGAGGCCCTTCGCCACCAGACCGTCGACCGTACGGCTGAGCGTGCTGTTGTCCAATCGGAGATGGGTCGCGAGCTGACCCATCGTCAGCCGGCCGCCTTCGTCGACCTCCAACAGCACCAGGCACTGGGCGAGCGTGACGCCGCTGCAACAGGACTTGAGTTGAGAGCTGGTAACGCGCTCGAAGCGGCGCAGGATGCGCCGATAACTTCGAATCTGTCGAGTGTGCATGCGGTCACCTACGCTTGTGTCTTACAATTATTGTAGACTGCAAGCATACAAGCGTCAAGACCCTGCTACCATCCTCCTCGCCCGCACAGCCCATGCGCGAAGGCGCTCGAACAGCTGGTCGAGCGAGTCTCATCGCGGTGACGGCTGCAACGCCCGAGAAGTCGCCTCTCTTACGCACGCAGGGCGCAGGGCCGGGACGCGCTACCGGGACCCACGGCGAGAGCCTTCCCGGGGTTTGCGGGGGGGATTGCGGTGACAGGCTACTCATTTCGGTGCCGGCGGGCCTGGGCGGAATGAGTAGCCTGTCACCGAGTTCCTCGGATCCGACCATGGTGGCGATGATCGCTGCGGCGGCGCGAACGATGTCACGTTTCCGCCACATGGGTCCTCCTTTGGCGGCGGCCCGCATCACTCCCAAGTCTCGAGCATGCCCTGGATGATCTCCTCGTAGCGGTAGTACACGACCGAGTGGCCCTCGCCCGGGAAGATCGTCGGCTCGTCGCAGGACGGGATGCGCCCGCACACGTAGTGAGCAACCCTCGGGTCCACCCCCGCGTCCTCCTCGCCATGGACGACCAGGACCTTGGGGGCGTGGATATCCTCGAGCTCGAACGGCCAGTCGCGGCGCTCGATCGTGAGGTCGCGCGTGATCCCCTCGGCACCCTCGCGAAACGCCTCGACGAGTTCGGCAGCGTATTCGCGGCGCTTGAAGAACTGCCTGTCTCTCGCCGACAAACTCGTGTCGCCGAAGCTCTCCGCCAGGCCGACAGGGTCGCTGAAGACGGCGATTCTCATCATCCTCGAGAGAGCTCGGATCAGCCACGGACCGTTGTTCGCGCTCCACATGAACAGTCTGTTGGTCCGCGAGCCGCTGAAGGTGTCCCCTGTCAGCACTCTCTGGGGAAAGTCGTCGCTGGCGTACGGTCCCTCTCCAGCCACGATGGCGGCGACCGTGATGCGCTTAGGAATCCCGTATGCCGCGGCGGCCGCATGCGGGCCGCCGGAGCTCCAGCCCAGAACCGCGAAGCGGTCGATGCCTAGGTGGTCTGCCAGCTCCCTGACGTCTTCCGGCCAATCGAGGTACGTACGATCCTCTTGCGAGTCCGACAACCCATAGCCAGGGCGGTCAGGGACGATCATCCGAATCCGCAACCGCCGGTTGAGCTCGTCAAAGAGAAGCCCCTCGAGCCGCGAGCCCGGTCCCCCATGGAAGTGGAAGAGCGGCTGGCCCTCGGGATCCCCGGTTTCCAGGTAGGCCAGGGTGCGGCCATCCGAGAGCCGGATCGTCTTCCCGGCCGAGCTGAAGCCGAAGCCCTCCGTTGGTGAAGGCTCGTAGACGAACAAGCCGGCAATCGCGATCAGAACGATGACGAGTGCCAGAAGCACGAATATCGAGAAGATGCGAAGCGACCATCTCGCAGGCGAAGCTCGCTGTCCATCAGCCATCTGGAGTGTCTCTATTCCTGGAGGCTCACCCAACGCTCTCGCAGGCTCATCTGTTTCCTCCCTTCGAGCGCCGTCTGTGCCCCCTGGCTCAGCTCGAGCGCGGCTTGACCCTCAGCCCTTCGACGATGCTGTCGCCCGGGTGGAGGATCACCTGGTCACCTTCTTCGAGGCCCTCCACGACCTCGGCCACCAGGCCTCCCTGGCGGCCGATCCCCACCTGGCGCAGCACCACCCGACCTTCCTCGACGGCGAAGACCGCCCAGTCGTCACCCTCGCGGAAGAGGCTGCCGGTCGGCACCTGTAGCACCTCCTCCCCCTCCCAGAGCACCACCCGCAGCTCGACCCGGAAACCGTCGGCCAGCCCCGGGCGAGCCTCCGGTGGGTCGATGAAGTCGACCACCACATTGACCCGCTGCTCTTCGACCCCGAGGGCCGAGATCTTCATGAAGCCGGAGGGCTCCACCCTTCGCACCGTGCCCTCCAGGGCGCCGACGCCGCCCCACTCTTCGATCCGTACCCGGGCTCCCGGCCGGATCTGGACCGCGTCGGAAGACAGATAATCGGCGACGATCTCGAGCTCCTCGGGCTGCCCCACCTCGAGGAGCGGCTCACCCACGGGCACCACCGCCTCGCTCTCGCGCAGGCGCTTGAGGACCATGCCGTCCACCGGCGAGCGCAGCAGGATGGGAGCGCCGGCGCCTTCCGGGTGTGGATTGCCACCCAGGGCCGGGCCCTCGAGCAGCCGCGCCCGGGCCACCTCGAGCTGGTGGCGGGCGGTCTGGGCGGCGAACTCGGCCGCCTCGAGTGCCTCCTGGCGGCTGCGTGCCGCGAGCTCGGCCGTCTCCAGCTCCTCGTCGGACACGATCCGATCCTCCGCCAGGCGGCGGTAGCGCTGCACCTCGGCCTGGGCGAACTCCAGTTCGGCCGCGGCACGGTCGCGATCCGCCCTGGCCCGCTCGAGGGTCGCCTGCGCGGCGCGGGCGCCGGCCTCCGCCTCGGCCCGGCTGCGGGCGTCGAGCAGGGTCGGCCTCTGCGGCTGGAAGGTGGCCAGCACCGTCTCGTCCGCCACGACCGGGTCGCCGGGCTCGAGCTCGATGCGCAGCACCCGGCCGGCCAGCGGAGCCGAGACCACGAACCGGTCGCGCACCCGGGTCTCGCCCTCCTCGTCGAGGGTCACGATCAGCGGCGCCCGCTCGACGGCGGCGATGTCCACCGGCTCCGGGCGCGGCCAGAAGGCCCAGGCCAGGAGCAGGACCAGCAGAGTCCCGACGAGGCCCAGGCGGAGCTTGCTCTTGCGCTTGCGAGTCATGGCCTTTCTCCTGTCATTCACGCGACTTCAGAACCGCGACCAGATCCAGCCGGTCCAGGCGCCGCCGCACCGCCAAGCCCGACAATGCCGACACCGCCACCACTGCCACCGCTGCCCAGGCGTAGCTCACCGGCTCCACCACCATGGGGATCCGCAGGAGCTCTGTCGCCAGGGCCGAGATGATGCCGCGGCAGAACAGGTAGCCCAGCGCCAGCCCCAGAGGTACGGCGATCAGGGTCACCACCGCCAGCTCTCCCAGCAGGATGAAGGAGATCTCGGCGCGGGTAAAGCCCAGCACTCGGAGGCTCGCCAGGTCGCGCTCACGCTCGGAGAGCGAGATGCGGGCGCTGTTGTAGACCACCCCACAGGCGATAACCGCGGCGAAGATCAGGTTGATCGTGATCATCAGCCCCAGCGTCTGGCCGATGGTGTTCTGAAAGCTCTCGTAGGCCGCTGTCGACAGGCTCACCCCCGCGACCCGCGGCGTCACCTTGAGACGCGTGTGCAGCCGGTCGAGCTCCGCGGGGTCGACCTTCAGAAACGCTCCAGAGAGAACCGCTCCTTCGCGCATCAGCCGGCGCAAGGCGCCGATCTCCATGTAGGCCGAGGTGCCCAGGTACTCGTCGACCAGGCGCGCGACGGGTACGGTGCGGACCGGCCGCCGACCCTCGAGGACCTCGACGATGATCCGGTCGCCGACCTCGACGCCGAGGACCCCGCCCAGCGACGAGGAGAGCACCAGCCCCTTGGCCGGCAGTTCGACGACGCCGGCCTTCTGCCCGATGACGCGGTTGAGACGCGGCACCGCCGGCAGGCCCATGACGACCGTCTGCCGGGATCGAGCGCCGTATCGCAGGCGCACCGGCACGGCCCGGAAAGGCTCGGTGTAGAGCACGCCGGGCAGACGCTCTACCTCGTGGCGGGCCGCCGCCGAGGTCGGCTCGACGAAGGTGGTTGTGACGTCGTGCAGCATGACCTCTTCGAACTGGGCCTTCATCAGCAGCTCGACGGCGTCGACGAAGAAGAAGCCGAATACCAGCAGCGCGATGGCGAAGGCGATGCCGGTGGACGAGAGCAGGGTGCGTACCGGGCTGCGGCCCAGGTTGCGCAGGATCATCCGACCCGGCTCGGAGAGCATCCTCGTCAGGCCGGACCGCTCGAGCCAACCTCGCTTGAAGCTCGCCGGCGGCTCGGGACGCATCGCCTCGGCGGGAGGTAGCTTGACGGCGCGGCGAACCGCACCGAACGCCCCCAGGGTTGCGGCGGCGAGGCTGACCGCGAGGGCGATGATCGCGATGCGCGGCGACAGGAAGTACTGGAACTCGGGAAAGCGGAAGTACTGACTGTACATCGAGGTCATGCCCCGGCCCAGCCAGGCGCCGACGGCCACCCCCAGCACGCCGCCGGCAAAGGCCACCGCCAGCGCCAGCTTCGTGTAGTGGAGCGCGACCTCCCGGTTCGTGTACCCCACCGCCTTCAACGCGGCGACCTGGGTGCGCTGGACCGAGATGATGCGCGACAGAACGACGTTGAGCAGGAAGGCGGCGACCGCCAGGAAGACAACCGGCAGGATCGAGCCCATGGTCTTCATCTCGCGCATCTCGTTGGCCACGAACCAGGCCGACACCTGGAGCCGGCGGGGGATGGCGCCCAGACCGCCGTAGCGCTCGAGCAGCCGGTCGACGTCGGCGATGACCGCCTCGGAAGAGGCGCCCGGGCCCAGCGCGAGCGAGACGTCATTAAAGCCGCCCTCCATGTCGAAGGCCGAGGAGAGGGCACGGCGTCCCATCCAGAAGACGCCGAATCGGCGATCGTCGGGCAGCAGGTCACCCGGCGCGATGGTGTAGACGTACTCCGGCGACAGGGCGATGCCGACGATCATGAGCTCCCGCCGCCTGCCGTTGATGACCGCTCCGATAGGGTCGCCGGGCTCGAGTCCATGGGCCGTGGCGAAGGCCTCGATCACCAAGACCTCGTCTGGGCGCGTGGCCTGGATATAGCGCCCCCTGAGCAGGTGGACGTCGTTGAGGATCGCGCGCCGATGCTCGGGAATCGACAGCAACAGACCGCGCGCCGGCTCGGTCATGCCCGGCACGTCCAGCGTCACCTGGACCACCACCCGAGGCTCGACCTGGGCCACCCCCGGGAGCGCCTCGAGCCGCGACACCGTCGACAGCGGCGCGCGCTTGAGCGAAGCGAAGACGTCGGCCAGGCGATAGCGATCGTAGTAGACCGTGTGGGTGTGATCCAGCGACTCGAAGGTCGAGGAGTACATGGCGAACATCGCCACCCCGGCGGCGATCACCAGGCCGATGGCCAGGCCCTGGCCCTTGAGCTGCGAGAGGTCGCGCAGGAGCTTGCGGTCGAGGGTCAGCACGGTCTCACCACTCGAGCTCGCTGGCGCTGATGCGCCGCTCGTTCCTCTCCGCCGAGGCGATACGCCCATCGGCCATGCGTAGCACCCGGTCGGCCATGGCCGCGATAGCCACGTTGTGGGTGATGACCGCGACCGTGGTTCCAAGCTCCCGGTTGACCCGGGCGATCGCCTCGAGCACCAGGATGCCGGTGGAGATGTCCAGCGCGCCGGTGGGCTCGTCGCACAGCAGCACTTCGGGCTGCTTGGCGATCGCCCGCGCGATGGCCACCCGCTGCTGCTCGCCGCCCGAGAGCTGGGCCGGGAAGTGGTCCTTGCGGTCGCCGAGCTCCACCAGGTCCAGCGCTTTGGCCGGATCCATCGGGTCCTCCGAGATGTCAGTTACCAGGGCCACGTTCTCCACCGCCGTCAGGCTGGGGATCAGGTTGTAGAACTGGAAGACGAAGCCGACGTGCTCGCGGCGGTAGCGCGTGAGCTCGCTCTCGTCGGCCGCGGTGAGCTCGTGGTCGCGGTACCAGACGGTGCCCGAGGTAGGTACGTCGAGGCCACCCAGGATGTTGAGCAGGGTGGATTTGCCGCTACCCGAGGGGCCCAGCAGCACGACGAGCTCGGACGGCCGCAGCTCGAGGTCTACTCCGCGCAGAGCGTGCACCTCCACCTCGCCCATGGTGTAGACCTTGGTCACCTCGTGGGCGGAAAAGGCCGGGCCGTTGCCGTGGGTCCTCATCTCAGCTCCTCCCAGACCGTGTGCTCGACGAGGCCGTAAGCCCGGAGCTCCGAAGCCAACCGCAACGCCAGGTCACTCGGCCCCATCCTTATAGCGACATCGGGACTGAGGATGTGCACCGCGAGGTCGGTCTCCAGGCCGTGGCAGCGATACAGCGTGAGGGTCGAGGCCTCCTCACCGCCTTCCCGGATCGACGCGCTGATGAGCTTGGTAAGCGACTCAACCGGTTCGCCTGACGACCGCAGGTGGATGATCTCGAGCTGAATCATCGGACCAGACCTATCTGTTCAAGTGCGCCGTGGCCGGTGCCGTTCCCTTCCGGTAGAAATTGAAGTCACAGAACTCGCCCCCCTTTGCCAGAGTGCACGGGCGTCGGAACTCGGCGCCTACCCGGTCGAGGATCAGCGGGTAGCCCGCCAGGTCGTGTTCGCATCCCAGCTTCCCCAGCTCGGGACAACCGATGGCCGAGAACAGCTCCACGTTGGCGCAGGAGACGACCCTGATACGCAGCCTGTCCCCTTTGTCGACGATCGAATCCGATTTCCAGGTTCCCTGACGGTCGATGGCCTCGAACATGGCTCGGTTGAACTTCTTGAAATTCTCGAAGCTGTCGCCCTCGCACTGCACCAGCTCGTCGATCTGATAGATGGCGGGCATGCTGTGGACGGCGACACGCTGGAAGATGTCCTTGACGAACTCGTACGCCTGCTCGCGGCCGTCGCGGCGAGCCGTGAGGTTGAACAGGGCGGGCAGCAGGACCAGGTTCGTCGCGAATTCCGGGCTGATCTCTGCGGCCTTGGCGACGAGATCGGGGTGGGCCTTCCTTATCCGGCGCTGTTCCGCGAGGAGCTTGATGAAGAAGGGTGCCATCCCCAGGAGGCCGAACTTCTCCCTGAAAGCGGTGAGGACGATGCCGAGCATCTTCCTTTGCGCTTTCTTGGGCATTCCCAAGGGCTTTCCGAACTGACTCAGATCCTCGACCTTCATGCCTGAACCTCCTTTGAAGTGCTGCTCGAGAGTGCGGGTGCCGGTTTCTGGAGCCACCACGTCGGTCGTCGCCATGGTGGTGAAGAACGCCAGCAGCTCGCCCTGGTGCCGGTTGAAGAGGCGGATCAGTCGAACGACCGGCCACATCAGCCAAGCCGGAATGCAGGTGACCTTCTCCGGCCGGCCGAGCACCTCGAACGCTAGCTTCGCCACCTCACGCCAGGTCATCGTCTGGGGCCCGCCGACGGCAATCTCGGATTCGCGGCTCTCGATGGCGTCGGCACAGACGACTGCCAGGTCGGCGCCGTGGATCGGATTGACACGATTCGTACCCGGGCCGATCAGCCACACCTTGCCCCTGCGTGCCATCTCGAACACTTCGCTCATGTCTGAGAAGTAGCCGGTCGGACGCACCACGGTGTGAGCGAGCCCCGAGGCCTCGAGCTCGTCTACGAAGGCTTCGTGAGCATCCACGATGTCCAGATGGCGAAGGTGAGCCCCGTTGACAGCCGAGACATACACGAACTTCTGAACGCCGGCTTGGAGGGCCGCGTCGAGCAAGTTCTTGTTGCCCCGATAGTCGACGTCGCGGAAGGTGAGCCCATCCTTCTGTCGCGTGATCCCCACGGAGGAGAACACCGCGTCGATTCCATCGCAGACGTGCTCGAGCGTTTCGGGCCGGGTGACTTCGGCCTCGACGACCTCGTCCAGGGAGTCCCGCAGCGGCGCGAGCTTGTCAGGGGAGCGAGCCAGAGCCCGGACGAAATGGCCTCTGGCCTTGAGCTCCTGGCAGACGAACCCGCCGAGATAGCCAGTGGAGCCGGCGACGAGAATGCGTTTCATGCGGTCGCCTCCTCACGGTCGCTCGGCTCGTGGTGTTGCTTGCGCTCGATCCCGGAGCTCATGAACCGGCGCAGGAGCGAGTCGCGCAGCCGGACAGGGACCCGCGCCAGCTTGGCCGCCTTCTTGGGGCCGGGGCCGACGAGGTATCTCACCTTCGGCTTCTTGGAGGTGAGAGCGTGGAGAACCTCGTCGGCAACGAAGGAAGCGGGCAGGATGCCTCGAGGCTGCTCACCCAGCCTCTTTCCCATCTCGATCAGCGGCGCATACAGGTCCATGAGCTCTTTCGGTGCCGCTTCGAAGATCGCCTTCTTCTGCGCTCTGCCTTTCTCCCACAGCGCGCTTTCGATGGCGCCGGGATCGACGATCGTCACCTGGACGCCAAACGGCTCGAGCTCGAGACGCAGTGAATCGGTGATCGCTCGCACCGCGAACTTCGACGCGGCGTAGCTGCTTGCGCCGGGCATGGCGAGAATGCCCGCGAGCGAACCGATGTTGACCACGCGGCCGCGGGCCTTCCGCAGCAGTGGCAGAAACGCCTTCGTCACGGCAAGCAGGCCGATGACGTTCACCTCGAAGAGCTCGCGAGTCTTGGTGATCGGCACCAGCTCGAGCGGTCCACCGAGGCCCACGCCGGCGTTGTTCACCAGTCCCTGGAGCTGTCCCTGGGTCTGTGCCGCGACCGTCTCGACCGCCCGCCCGATCGCGGTCTCGTCGGTGACGTCGAGAAGCACCGGTGTAAGGCCATGTCGGGCCTCGCGGCTAAGCGCCAGGCCATCGGCCTCCTTGCGCACGCCGGCGAAGACCCGAAAACCGTTGGCGTCGAGAGCGAGAGCGATCGTCTTGCCGATCCCCGTGGAGGCTCCGGTGATTGCGACGGCTGGCTGGGCTTCGTTGGTCATCTCCATCTCCCGTTGGTTCCTCGTTTTCTGGTGGGAATGCAGAGCCAGGGTCGTGCCAAACCGATAAGTGTCTTTTTCTCAATAACTTAAGAGATCCACTTACAGTCCAGTTGTCGTCTTTGGTATCAGGAGTTGCGATATGTGACAATCGGGCTCATAATCGCCACATACGACAATCAGGGAGCCTCCCTTGATCGACGAGAACGAGTTCTTCCGCGGCGCCACGCTCAGAATCTGCGGCAATCTGGCGATCGAGGACGCTATGCGCGCTTGTACGCGCTACATCGGCGAGCTCATTCCCGTGGACCGCATGTTCCTGCAGGTCTTCGAGCCGGATCTTGGAGCCATGCGGACGTTGGGCATCGCCACCGCCGAGACCGGCGAGACAGTCGATCTGCTGACCCCGCTTGCCGACGACTCGCGGGAGCAGATCCGGCGAGTCCAGGAGGAGCAGGCGGAGGAGACCGTCGTGATCGACTCCGAAGACAGGAACCCGGTGGCACGCGAGATGCTGCGCTTCCACGGCATCCCGGGCTCGTCGATCCTGAGGATGCGCCTGGCGACCGACGATGGACGGATCGGTGCCGTTGTGCTCACCGCCGAGGGCGCAGACCGCTACGTTGCCGACCACGCGCGGCAGCTCGGCCTTCTGGAGGAGCCGTTCACCATCGCCCTGGCCAACGTTCTCGTCCATCGTGAGGTAGTGCGACTGCGGGACCGGCTGGCCGAGGACTACCGGCACCTGCAGCAGGAGCTGCTGCGGCTGACAGGCGACGCAATCGTCGGTGCCGACTTCGGTCTCCGAGAAGTGATGCACAAGGTTCGCCACGTCGCGCCCACCGAGAGCCCGGT
>CAMYMV010000052.1:12879-19223 GCA_947259585.1 uncultured Gemmatimonadales bacterium
GTCGGCAAGGACGTGATCGCCAACGCCATCCACCTCGGCTCGCCGCGCCGTGACGGGCCGTTCATCCCGGTCAACTGCGGGGCCATCCCCGACACACTGCTCGACAGCGAGCTGTTCGGGCACGAGAAGGGCGCCTTCACCGGCGCGCTGTCCCGCAAGCGCGGCCGATTCGAGCGGGCGAACGGCGGCACGGTGCTGCTCGACGAGATCGGCGAGATGCCGTTGCCGGCGCAGGTGCGGCTGCTGCGCGTGCTGCAGCACAAGGAGATCGAGCGCGTGGGCGGAGCCAGTCGGATCCCGGTCGACATCCGGATCATCGCCGCCTCCAACAAGGACCTCGAAGGGATGGTCCGAGCGGACCGGTTTCGCGAGGATCTCTGGTTCCGGCTCAACGTATTTCCGATCGAGGTGCCGCCACTACGCGACCGCAAGGGCGACCTGCCCGCTCTTCTGCAGCACTTCATCGAGCGCAAAGCCACCGAGCTCAAGATCGGCGAGACTCCGCAGCTAGCACCCGGCGCCATCGACCGGCTCATGGCCTACCACTGGCCGGGCAACGTGCGGGAGCTCGAGAACCTGGTCGAGCGGGCGATGATCCTGAGACACCGTGGGGAGCCACTCCACTTCGACGAGCTCGCCGGCGCGCTGCCGACCGGGCCAGACAAGGCCTCACCGGCCGCTGATGGGGAAGCTCTGAACCTCGATGCGATGACGGCGGCCCACATCCGCCGGGTGTTGGGCATGACCGGCGGCAAGATCCACGGCCCGGGTGGCGCAGGCGAGCTGCTGGGTGTCAACCCGAACACGCTCCGCCACCGGATGAGGAAGCTCGGCATCCCGTTTCGCAAAGACCTGCGAGCGGAGACAGGGTGAGTATCCCGACGACCATCCGGGACACCTCAGAGCAGGACAGCCAACTTCAGCCGCTCTGCCGAGCCACCATATAATGCTCAGAAGCCCGCGGCTCACACGCGGTGGAAACCACTGGCGGAGCTCAACCCATGCCTACGACCACACCCGAGCACGATGAACGAATTGCGAAGATGACCTTCTCTTCGGTCTATCCGCTCTACGTAGCGAAGGTCGAGAAGAAGGGGCGCACCACGGAAGAGCTGCACCAGGTGATCGCCTGGCTGACCGGCTTCGATGACGAGCAGCTACAGAAGTGCATTGACGACAAGGTGACGTTTGAAGAGTTCTTTCAGCGCGCCACGCTCAACCCGAATGCACACCTGATCAAGGGCGTCATCTGCGGCTACCGGGTCGAAGAGATTGAGAACCCGCTGACGCAGCAAGGCCGGTACCTCGACAAGCTCGTGGATGAGCTCGCCAGGGGGAAGAAGATGGAGAACATCCTCCGCGCCGGGTAGAGCTTTCGACTACCGGCGCTCACGGAGGAAGTTGAGGTTCTGGCGACGACCGCCTGAGCCCAGTCCAGCCCGACACCGGAAAGATCCCCAAGAATCGCCAGAAGGTGGTGTCCCGAGGGACATGAGCTTAGCCGCGTAAGGGGTTCCGCCCTGACGCGTGCTGACAACTGTCCGCATCGCCTCGGGGAGGTCCTGGACCGGACCGTTTGGAACACCCCTTCCAAACGGCGAACCAAGTCGCAGAAACTCGCCCAGGAAGCCCTCGAGATCGAGGCCGAAGAGGCTCGCGCCGCTGGCGCCCTCGGCTTCATGGCCAGGATCCTCGTCCAGGCGACTCTCCCCCACAGCCGGCGTCACAAAGGTCCAAACCCGCACGAGTTCGAGCGCGTCAACGGCCGCTTCACCCTCTACATGAATGCGCCGCCGTCGGTCGGGCTGCCCTACGGCTCGTATCCGCGGCTGGCACTTGCCTGGCTCTCGACCGAGGCCGTCCGGACTCGTAGCCGAGAGATCGAGCTTGGCCCGACCTTCTCGAGCTTCATGTACAAGCTCGGGCTCACGCCGATCACCGGCAAGCGTGGGACGACCTCGCGCCTCCGTGAGCAGCTCCACCGGCTCTTCTCCACCACCATTCGCTGCAGCTACTCCGATGAAGCCGAGGGGCACGCCGCTGGTGTCGGCTACACGATCGCGCACAAACACCAACTCTGGTGGTCGCCTCGAGATCCAGAGCAGCGGCCCCTTTGGAGCTCGGTCGTCGTCCTGAGCGCTGAGTTCTACAACGAGCTCGTCGCTCACGCTGTGCCGATTGACTTGCGCGCTCTCGAGGCCCTCAAGGGCTCACCACTCGCCCTCGACATCTACTCGTGGCTCACCTACCGGATGAGCTACCTCCGGAGGCCGTGTCTCATTCCCTGGGAGGCACTGCAGACCCAGTTCGGCGCCGACTACGGCCGGCTGCGGGACTTCAGGAGGAAGTTCCTGGCGCACCTCAGCGATGTCCTGCAAGTGTATCCCGCGGTGCGGCTCTCTGAACTGCCGGCGGGTCTGCTGCTCCGGCCATCACCGACTCACTGCCACGGACGCACTAGAATGCACCTATGACACCGTCCGGGCTGGCTCCCGGTCTACCGTCCGGAAAGACCAGGTGCCTCCTATTCCTGGCAGCGATCATCCTGCTGACGAGGAGCGGCGCGTACGGCGCCCAAGAATGGCCGCAAGGCGCAGCCGACCCAGACAGCTCATCGCCAAGCAGTCTTGGTGGGGCATCCGCAGCCGGGGCACAGGATCTTCTGCTGACGCACGTCAACGTTGTGCCGATGGACTCACCCCGCGTCCTCCGGGATCAGGTGGTTCTGATTCGTGACGGTTTGATCCACGCTATCGGTCCACCGGGCCAGTTCACCGACATCAGCGCTCCTCGAACGATCGATGGTCAAGGCGGCTATCTTCTGCCCGGATTGACCGATGCGCATGTTCATCTGGATGAGGCTTTGGGTGCCCGTCCGGATTTCGGCGACGGGGTCCTTTACTTCGCCGCTGGCATCACCTCGGTCATCAATATGAGGGGGGATGAGGTCAGCCTGGAGTTGCGCCGCCGAATCGAGCAAGGCGAGCTCATCGCGCCGAGCCTCTACACCGCGGGCGAGTTCATCAACGAGCCATATGTAACGAGTCCAGAGCAAGTGGCCCAGGAGGTGACACGCCAAGTTGAATCAGGCGTCGACATCATCAAGTTTCATGAGTTCTTCTTCGGAGAGCAGCATACTTCGGTCGGCTTGAGCCGCGAGGCGTACAACCGGATGGTTCAGACTGCCAAAGAGTTGCAGGTTCCACTCGTGGGACACACGCCGCACAACCTCGGTCTGGCTGCGGTCTTGGAGGAAGGGCAATCCCTCGCTCATTTGAACGCTCTGTTGGAGCACGATCTCCTGCCGGACCCCTCGGAACGTTTTCAGGTCTACGCGAAAACTACGAAATGGTCTGGGCTGACGCTTCTGGCTCTCTCGCTGGCGATTGCTTTGTGGGAATTGTATTCGCGCCGCGGAGGGTCCCTTGTCATGGCCGCCGCGGTGAGCGCGTTCGTTCTTGGCGCTGCCTTCCTCTACGTCTGGGAACACACGTACTGGGCCGGAGCCGATCGCTTGATCTTGATCCTGCAGTCACTCGGCGCCTTACTCCTGCTCTTGGCGGCCATTTCAGCATTCTCGATCCTGCGCAAGGGTTCGGCGGTAGGAAGGCGTATTTCGCTCACCGCCCTGCTGGTGCCGCTGACGGTCCTCCTCTTTTCGCTCAGCTACTGGTTACCGCTCGCGTGGCGTACGAGCGATCGACGACTCGATGAGCTGGCAAGCGCGCTGCGAGCGAAGGAGATCTCGGTCATGACCACGCTGGTCGTCTCCAGCGGCGTGACTCCGGATCAGTTCGAGCCCTGGTACCGGTTTCTTTCCGAGAAAGCTCAGTGGCTCCGCAAGTCGTCCCCGGTCGAGAAGCAGCCGTTCTACCAACCAAACCTCGAGGTCGCCAACTGGACCCGACTCGAGAAAGTCCTCGTCAGAAAGCTCCAAGATGCGGGGGTTCCGCTGATCGCCGGAACGGACGCCATGGGGTACCCTTTGATGATCTCCGGGATCGCGATGCAAAGAGAGCTGGAGCTCCTGCTCGAGTCCGGCCTCACTCCCTTTGAAGTGCTGCGAACGGCCACTGCGGCTCCGGCGACTCTACTCGGACGGGAAGACGAATTCGGAACCATAGAGGTCGGCAAGCGAGCGGACCTGGTATTGGTGCAGACGAATCCGCTCGAAGGGCTCGCCACTTTACGTGATCCGCGCGGCATATGTGTCCGCGGACATTGGCTGTTTAGGGATCAACTCGACCTCATGCTCGCCCGCTTGGCGGAAGAAAGCTCGGCAGCCGGATAAGCGAATCCACGTATGGCCACTCAAGACCGGATCTCTGGCTATCGACTGTTCCTGGTGGCGCTGCCACTCCTCGGTGCGGCCCTGCTCGCCGGATGCGCCACTACGCCCGTCAGCCAATCGCAACAGATCGGCGGTGCCTCGGTTTCCTATTCGGTGGCCGGTCGCGGTTCGCCCGCCGTAGTTCTTGAAGCAGGTCTCGGCGACTCGAAATCAAGCTGGTCGGCCATCGTGCCAAGGATCGCCGATGACACGACCGTCTTTGCCTATGACCGGCCGGGATATAGCCCCACTTTCAGGAACCGGTTCCTCTCTGACAAGGATGGACGCCGCACTGGAAAAGAAGTCGCGACGCACCTTCGAGAGCTTCTGAAGGAAGTGGGCATCGAGCCCCCCTTTGTCCTGGTTGGCCATTCCAGTGGTGGACTCTATGTGCTGACCTTTGCGAAGCTGTACTCCAACGACGTCGCCGGAATCGTCCTGGTGGATGGCAGGCCGCCGGACTTCACGACCGCCTGCAAGGCAGAAGACGCAGGCATGTGCATGCCTCCGGCTTTGATGGTCGCAATGATGCCGCGGCATCAGAAGGCGGAAATCAAAGGCTTTCCAGAGACGGAAAACTATGCCCCGCAGCCGCAGGATCTGGGCGACATCCCCATCACTGTGATCGCCGCCACGGAACCCCAAGTCACCTCATCCCCCGCTTTTCAGAGGCTCTGGCTGCAGCATCAAGAGGCTTTCGCCCGGAGCGCGGCGACCGGGCGCTATGTCGAAGCGACCGGATCGAGCCACTATGTTCATCACAAGCGGCCTGGGCTCGTGGCCGACGAGATTCGAAAAATGCTCGATCAGATCCGCAGCACGCCAGGTCAGCCCCCGGCGCGCTGACCAGCCGAGGTCCGCGCCCGGTTCGGCTGGAACCCCACGGAAAGCGCGGAGCCCGGGCTGAAGGTCAGTTCGGCCCTTCCAAGATCGCCCAGGACCTCCTCGAACGTTCCAACTCTGCCGCCACTGGCACCGAAACGTTCGAGAGAGTAGATGTCGGCGAGCCCAGCGGTGTGCGTCAGGAGCTGTTCGATAGTCGTCTCCGAACCGTGCGGGAACTCAGGCAGATGCTTCGCGACCGAGTCGGCAGTGCTGAGGGCGCCTGCCTCCTCGAGCGCCAGCACAGCAGCCACGGTGAATTGCTTCGACACCGAGCCGATCATGAAGACGCTGTCTCTGCGGTGAGGCACCTTCAGTTCGACGCTCGCGAGGCCATAGGGCAGCACCAATGCCTCCCCGCCATCCCGATGTACTCCGACGACGCCCATGAAGTCGCTAGCCTCGAGATACGGAGCCACGATGGCGTCGACCCGGTCCGTTATCGAGCGCTCGGTTGCGACTGCCGGTATGGCAAAGACGAGGCCTGAAACAGCGAGTACTTGCCAGAGATCCATTCTCATCCGTCGTTTCCTCTCTCGAGACTCAAACGAAAGACCAAGTGTACTGCTTGCCTGGCGGTCGCCAGCTTGAGCTACCCGATGCGTCTCGAGAGAGGCAACGGCAGAGTGGTCGTAACCTTCAAGAGCCGAAGCTAGACCTTCCCGCGGGAAAGCCCTCCGCTTCACGGAGGGTTCCAACGAATCCCGTTGGGTCACCCTAACGGGAAGACCTGGTCGTACAACTGTGCACAAAAAGACCCTAACGGGAGAGATTTGGAACCCCGCTCAGCTCGAGCACCATCTCTCTAAGCCACTGAAAGAAAACGACTTACAGGGGCAACAAATCAATCGTAGGGCACCATCTGAAATGCGCACAACTGTGCGCATGGTGTCCCCAATGGGAGAGATTTGGAACACCGTTTTCGCCCAGCTGAACGCCTTTAACTCATTGAGGGACATGAGCTTAGCCGCGTGAGGCTTTCGCCCTGACGCGTGCTGACAACTGTCCGCATCGCCTCGGGGAGGTCCTGGACCGGACCGTTTGGAACCCCTCCGCCAAACGGCTCACCAAATCCCAGAAGCTCGCTCGGGAAGCGCTCGAGATCGAAGCCGAAGAAGCGCGCGCCGCCGGC
>CAMYMV010000053.1 GCA_947259585.1 uncultured Gemmatimonadales bacterium
GGAGGAGGAAGGGCGATCCACCCACTTCCCGCATCAGGATCATCGTCTCGCCGGTATCTCCCAGTCCCTCCGTATTGCCGGCCAGCTCGACGACCTCGCGGCCGTTCAGCACGATTTGAAGGGCGCCGAGCCGATCTCCCTCCAGGTATAGATCCACCGACATACCCACCAGGAGCGTCTTCTCACCCGGCATCGTGACTCCCTGATATCGGACGCCGTCACCCAGGTCCACGCCGCCGGCGGATCCGGACTTCCGAAACCGAGCCGCCGCCGCTTCGGCACCCGGCCCGCGGTTCGCGGAGGCGACCAGATGATCCTCGATATCGTGGATCGCCAGGTAGTCGACCGTTTCGACCGAGCCGAGCGCGTCCGTCAGGATTCGCTCGATGAGGTCCCGCGCGGCAGGCGAGGCGGTGCGATTGTGGTCTCTGAGGCTCAACCGCAGCTGGGTTCGGCTGGCGATCAGGTGGGCGTGGTCCTGCCAACCAGAGATGATGTGTTCGAGACCTTCCTTCTTGGTCTCGGCGAGCCCCTCGAGCTGCTCCAGGGTACCCTCCCTGAGCAGGCCGCGGGCGCTTCGGTAGGTGAACGTACCAAACGCCAGCATGCTGCCCAGGGACACCGCCACCAGAGCGAACACGAGCTTGGTCCTCATGTCCATGCCCGACCATATGGCGCCAACGGACGAACCGCCACGGTGAGGCCGCCCGGCCTGACGTTGCCTCGGCCGCCATTGTCTTTCCCGTGCGGCTAGGTGCGGCGAACAGAGCGCTTATGCCGAGTCCTTGGGAGGACGACTCCCTAGGTGTCGTGCCACCCACAGCGTCACGACGGCGATAACGGGGATCACGACGAACGCTCGATGCTCGGCCCAAAACGCCATCGGGCCGAGAGCACTGGCCGTGCCGGGGCGGTGCCCAAGGATTAGGTGGCTTCCGATCGACAGGGCGACAAGGAAGAGGCTAACGATCGCGGCCCGGCGAGCAATCCGCGACAGATTCCAGCGGCGAATGCCGAGGAGACCAGGAGCCGACCTGCCGCCATCGGCGTTCCCCGCCGGGGGCCGAAGCAGCTGCGCTACCGTGGCAAGCAGCGCCGTGCCGAGGGCCAGCATCGAGCCCGCGAGCGCGAGTGAGTAAAGATCCATGCTAGCCACAGCAGGCATTCGCGGCGACCTCACCATTCCGGCGCCAGTCGGGTCATGAGCGTCCTCGAGTCGCCTCCGTCCGGGTCGGAGACGACGATCGCCACAGAGCCCGAATCCTGAATGATGTAGGCGAGACGCGCGCCGTCGCGGGACAAAGCCCCCGCGAGCACGTTCCCGCCGATCACGAGGTCGGACTCGTGGCCCGACAGCGACAGACGGTAAAGTCCACCCTCCGCCCCGAACAGGAGCCCGTCGCCGTCAGGCGTCCACACCGGCCACAGACCCTCCGCCAGCCACCTCGGCTCGGTGCCGTCCGCCCGGACGACGTAGATACGATCTGTTCCCGCGCCGTCCGTCTCGTAGTAGGCGATCCGGTCTCCGTCGGGAGACCACTCCGGGTTCTGGACCTCGCCGGTCGAACGCAGCACGGGCGCCTCATCCGAGCCGTCTGCGTTCATGACCCAGAGCTGTCCGTGGCCCTCTCGATAGGAGACGAACGCGATGAGGCGGCCATCCGGCGACCAAGCAGGCTGCGTGTCCGCCGTCTCGTGGGACGTGAGGCGGCGCCGGTCGGAGCCGTCCGCGCCCATAGTGAAAATGTCGAGCTCGCCGCCCTCACCGGTCGCCGCGAAGACCACGCGCGTTCCATCCGGCGACCACGAGGTCCAGTAATCGCGCGGGCCGCCGGAGATCGGGGATGCGTGCCCGGCTACGGGGTCGAGCCGCCAGATCCTGTATCGGAAGCCGGGATCCGACTCTGCGAGCTCGAGAACGGAGACCAGAATCGACGAACCGTCCGGCGACCAGGAGAGCTCTTGATAGAACCCCGGACCGTCCTGAATGAAAGGCCCGGGCAACTCACGCTCCGACTCGGTGCAACCGGCGGGAACAAGGAAGCAGAGTCCCACGGACCCGGCGATCGCCGGGAGGGCTTTCGCGTGACGCGCGAGACGCTGGAGTCCGCCCATACGTCGAGTACCGCCGGCGATCGGAGGAGGTTCCGGGCGGTCTATTCTAACCCTCCATGTATGCTGCGTACGTGGCCCGGAGAGCTGTTGTCCGGCTACTACGCCTCGAAGCCGAGCTTCCGGTCGCTACGGAGGGTGAACCGGACCGACGCGATCTGTGTGTAGGGGATGGCGAGTTGGTCAAAGGCAAGCTGTCCGGGGCCCAGCTCCACAGGGCGACCTGTATCTTCGGGATAGACCTTCAGTATCACGAAAGCGTCGTGTGCCGCGAAGAGACTTGCAACCCAATACTCACGACCGTCGAGCAGGTAGATGATGACGCTTGCCGAGTACGGGAACTCTTCGATCTGTTGGGGGAGGATCTGCTCAAAGTACGTCTTGTCGAACATCGATCGTCGCTCCGTCTGGAGCAAGCTAGATCCCCGAGTCGTCACGCGCACGCAGTGCCCCGCGAAGCTCTATCTGGCCGCCTGAGAAGGACCGCGATCGTGCGGTCTGCGCCCTATCATCCTAGTTATCCTACATTATCCTACCGTCGCACCGCCTGGAGCCCATTCACTAGTTAGACAGGCGCGCTTGTTGAAGGTGAGGAGCGTGGGTCTCGCAGATTACGTCCATTCCGTGGCGACCGGCCCGAAACGCCGGCGTGAACTCCTGACGCCGCTCGGGCTCCTGATCTTCGGAGGCACGCTTACGGCGGTGATCGTGGGCGGCCTGTACACCGATCGGTGGATCGGACTGCCTGCCCTCTTGCCGGGCATCCTCGGCGTTGCCGTCGGCGTTTCGCTCCTGACGGCCGGCGCACTACTCAGCGGGTGGTGCGTCGCTCTCTTCTGGAAGGCGCGCGGAGTGCCCGTACCCGTGAATCCCCCTCAAGAGCTGATCGTGCGTGGACCCTATGCATGGGTGCGGAATCCAATGCTCACCGGTGTCTTCGGGATGCTCTTCGGCGTGGGACTGCTCCTGCATTCCGCAGGCATCGCGCTGATCTGGACGCCGGCCTACGTGCTCGTGCAGCTGGCCGAGCTGAAATGGGTGGAGGAGCCGGAATTGGCGCGGCGGTTCGGATCCGCCTACGCCGAGTACCGGACGCAGGTCCCGATGTTCATCCCCCGTCTACGGCCCTACCGGGGCCGCAGCGCCGCACAGACTCGAAGTGTGAGGCGCGACGGATGAGGAGAACACCATGAAGGCAATTGTCCAAGACACCTACGGCTCAATCGAAGTCCTGAAAATCGAGGACGTCGACAAGCCGGTGGTCGGGGATGGCGACGTGCTCGTGCGGGTTCACGCGGCCGGAGTCGATCCCGGTGTATGGCATCTCATGGCCGGCCTGCCGTACATGGTTCGCATCATGGGCTTCGGGCTGCGCAAACCCAAGGTCCGTGTTCGGGGCTGGGATGTCGGGGGACGCGTCGAGGCGGTCGGGAAGGATGTGACGCAGTTCCAGCCGGGTGACGAGGTGTTCGGCGCCTGCGACGGCTCCTTCGCCGAGTACGCGTGTGGTCCAGAGGACAAGTTTATGCCGAAGCCGGCAAACCTCTCCTTCGAGCAGGCGGCGGCCGTCACGGTCTCCGGCTTAACCGCCCTCCAGGGTATTCGCGACGCGGGAAAGGTCGAGCACGGGCAGAAGGTGCTGATCATCGGGGCAGCGGGAGGCGTGGGGACGTTCGCGGTGCAGATCGCCAAGGCGTTCGGAGCGGAAGTCACCGGCGTGTGCAGCACAACGAAGACGGACCTGGTCCGATCGATCGGCGCTGACCATGCCATTGATTACACGCGGGAGGACTTCGCAAACGGTCGGCAGCACTACGACGTCATCCTCGACACCGCCGGCAATCGTTCGTTGTCACACCTCAGACGCGCCCTCACCCCCCGGGGGACTCTCGTGATCATCGGAGGAGAAGCGGGCGGACGGTGGTTCGGAGGCACGGAGCGCAACCTTCGGGCGCTCATGCTGTCACCGTTCGTGCGCCAGAAGCTCCGCTCGCTGTTCGCGAAGGGACGCAAGGAGGATCTGCAGTCCTTGAAGGAGCTCGTTGAAGCCGGCAAGGTCACACCGGTCATCGACCGGACCTACCCGCTGAGCGAGGCCCCGGAGGCTATCCGGTATCTGGAGGAGGGACACGCCCGAGGAAAAGTAGTCATCATCGTGTGAGGCGCGGACCAGCGTCACTTGGATGTTCTTCAGCCTCGACTGAGATCCGTGCAGGTTAGCTCAGGGAAGCTCTCCCGCGGGCGACAGCTCGATGATCCGCCCCGAACGGGACGGATTGGGGCTCCCGGCATCCACCGAGATCAGCAGCTTGCCGCTCGGAAGCTGCGCAACATCGCGGACCCGCCCGACGCGCGTGAGCACGATCTCCGTCTCGTCGGTGGCGGGGTCGTAGCGGAGCAGGTGTTGGGGGTTGAGGGCGCCCAACAAGAACGAGCCGTTCTCGACCAGGAGCAGCCCCGACGGTGCGACGCGGAAGTCGGGACCCCAGAACTTGGCCGGAAGGATCGACACGGCGGCGGCTTCCTCTTCCGTCATGTCAGATACGGGCGTTCCGTCGTAGTTGAGCCCGTAGGAGAACAAGGGCCATCCGTAGTTGCCTCCCGCCGTGATGATGTTCAGCTCGTCGCCGCCCATGGGACCGTGCTCGCTCTCGTACAGCGTCTGCTGCGCGGCATCGTAGTGGAGCCCCTGGGGGTTTCGATGACCGTACGACCAGATGGTCGAGGGTGCGGATGCGCCCGGGAGGAGCGGATTGTCCGGCGGTATACCCCCATCGGCCGTGAGTCGGTGGATCTTTCCCAGATCGGAGCCGAGATCCTGGGGGCCCGGGGAAGGGTAGGGAGAGCCTCCCACGCCGAACGACAGAAAGAAGCGGGACGCGTCCTCCCAGGCGATCCTCGAACCGATCGAGAAGTCGCTCGATTCGTAGATCACTTCCAGGTTCCGGGCTCGGTCGTCGCGGAACTCGAAGCGCGCCACCGCCAGTCCGAATGCCGCGTCGTTGTAAGCGATGTAGACGAGCCGGTTGTCCTCGAAATCGGGATGAAGGCTGACGTCCAGCAGGCCACCGTACACGTCGACGGTCCTGGACTCCGGGATGCCCGCGATCCGGGTCACTTCGCCGCCCACGTAGTGATGGAGCGCCCCACTTCGCTCCGCGAACAGGAACTCCTCCTCGCCGATGACCGCGATCGCGTCGGGAATCCCGTACCCGGACGCGAGGACCCCTGGTTCCGTGATTTCGTTTTCGGGAGCGATGGGCGCGTCGGGGGCGAGGATCTCGCCTTCCTGGCAGGACGGAAGAACCGCGAGCCCGAGGGCCATCAGCCCTAGATGCTTGCGCATCAGGTTCGTGATTCCGCTCGGTCCGCCGGTCGATGCCGCATGACTACCCTTTCTCGACAGCCTTCCGATAAACGTCACATCCCGGAGCGCCAAATGATCCAACTCTGATCGGCCTCCTATCCGCTGAGATCAGGCAAGGTCGAAGCGATCGAGATTCATGACCTTGTCCCACGCGGCCACGAAGTCACGCACGAACGCCTGCTGTGAGTCGTCCGATGCGTACACCTCCCCTACGGCTCGGAGCTGTGAGTTGGAGCCGAAGACCAGGTCGACGCGGGTCCCGGTCCACCTGACCTCGCCCGTCTGCCGATCGCGCCCCTCGTAGACGCCTTCGGCTGCGGCGGACGGCTGCCACTCCGTGCTCATGTCGAGCAGGTTCACGAAGAAGTCAGGGGTCAACGTCTCAGGCCGGTCGGTGAACACACCGTGCTCGGAACCCCCGGTGTTGGCGTTCAGGACCCGCAGGCCGCCGACGAGCACCGTCATCTCGGGAGCGGTCAGCGTCAGCATCTGGGCCCGATCGACGAGCAGATGCTCCGCCGACCGGGCGTGGCCCTTTCCGAAGTAGTTGCGGAACCCGTCTGCCGTCGGTTCGAGGACGGCGAACGAGTCCGCGTCGGTCTGCTCCGGCGACGCATCGGTGCGTCCCGGCGAGAACGGCACCTGCACGTCGTGCCCGGCGTTCTTCGCCGCCTGCTCGACGGCCGCGCACCCGCCCAGAACGATCACGTCGGCGAGCGAGACCTTCTTCCCGCCGGACTGCGAGCTGTTGAACTCGTTCCGGATCGCCTCGAGCGACTGAAGCACCCGCTGCAGCTCGGCCGGGTCGTTGACGTCCCAGTCCTTCTGCGGGGCTAGTCGGATACGGGCCCCGTTCGCCCCACCGCGCTTGTCGGTGCCGCGGAACGTTGCCGCCGACGCCCAGGCGGTCGAGACCAGTTGGGAGATGGACAGCCCCGACTCCAGGATCTTGGCCTTGAGGGCGGCGATGTCCTGCTCCCCGATCAGCTCATGATCCACCACCGGGACGGGGTCCTGCCACAGCTGCGGCTCGTTCGGTACCTCGGGCCCGAGGTATCTCGAGATCGGTCCCATGTCGCGGTGGGTCAGCTTGAACCACGCCTTGGCGAAGGCGTCGGCGAACTCTTCCGGGTTCTCGTGGAAGCGCCGTGAGATCGGCTCGTAGATCGGATCCATCCGCAGCGAGAGGTCCGTCGTGAGCATAATGGGGGCGTGCGTTGTCGACGGATCGAAGGCATCCGGCACGGCGCCCGCCGCGGCGGGATCCGTCGGAACCCACTGCTGCGCACCGGCCGGGCTCTTCGTCAGCTCCCACTCGTAGCCGAACAGGTTGTCGAAGTAGTCGTTGTCCCACTTCACCGGCTCGGTGGTCCAGGCGCCCTCCAAGCCGCTGGTGAACGTATCGCCGGCCTTGCCGCTCCCGAAGCTGTTCTTCCAGCCGAGGCCTTGTTCCTCGATCGGGGCACCCTCCGGCTCGGGACCGACATACGGCACCTGTTCGGCCGCACCGTGGCACTTGCCGAACGTGTGTCCGCCGGCGATGAGCGCGACCGTCTCCTCGTCATTCATCGCCATGCGGGCGAACGTCTCGCGGATGTCCCGGGCGGCAGCGAGCGGATCCGGGTTGCCGTTTGGCCCCTCCGGGTTCACGTAGATCAGGCCCATCTGCACGGCGCCGAGCGGACTCTGGAGCTCCCGGTCGCCGGTGTAACGTTCGTCGCCGAGCCACTCGTCCTCGGGCCCCCAGTAGATGTCCTCTTCGGGCGCCCAGACGTCCTCGCGCCCGCCGGCGAACCCGAACGTCTCGAAGCCCATCGATTCGAGGGCGCAGTTGCCGGTGAGGATCATCAGGTCGGCCCACGAGATCTTCCGGCCGTACTTCTGCTTGATCGGCCAGAGCAGTCGGCGGGCCTTGTCGAGGTTCGCGTTGTCGGGCCAACTGTTGAGGGGGGCGAAGCGGAGCGTGCCGGAGGCCGCGCCGCCGCGGCCGTCGCCGATGCGATAGGTGCCCGCGCTGTGCCACGCCATCCGAATGAAGAGCCCCCCGTAGTGGCCGAAGTCGGCCGGCCACCAGTCCTGAGAGTCCGTCATCAGCGCCATGAGATCCGCCTTCACGGCCTCCAGGTCGAGCGTCGCGAACTCCTCGGCGTAGTCGAACTCCTCGCCCATGGGTCTGGACTGGGGCAAGTTCTGGTCGAGCATCCTCAGGTTCAACTGATTCGGCCACCAGTGCTGGTTGGCCGTGGTGCCTCGTGCCTGAGATCCGTGCATCACAGGGCACTTGCTCGCTCTGTCCCCGTTCTGGGCCGTCATCTTGCTCTCCTCACAAAAAGAGTGGTCCCGGTATGGTCGTGGGTGGTGGTTTGGAATCTTTCTCGCGATTAGCTCGGAATCAGACAGCCGCTTTCTGGCACGACGGGCAGCGTCCCCAGTAAATAACTTCGGCTTCGTCGATCTCGAAACGGTGATCATCGTCCGCGACGAGGCACGGCGCCGTCCCGAGCGCGCAGTCGATGTCGAACGTCATGCCGCAGCCTCGGCAGATCAGGTGATGATGATTGTCGCCTACCCGATCCTCGTACCGGGCCGCGGATCCCGCCGGTTGGATCCGGCGGACGAGGTTCTTCTCGACCAGGAGGTTGAGCGTGTCGTAGACCGCCTGGCGAGAGATCGCTCCGATGACCGCCCGGACGTCGTCGATCAGCTCATCGGCCGTGGCATGGGGGCGCAACGACACCGCTCGCATGATGGCCAACCGTTGAGCCGTCACCTGCAAGCCGTGTTCGCGAAGGAGCTGATCGACATCGCCGTGCATGGCGACCATAGGATCACCAATTCTGGACTGCGTCAAGTATTTGATCGAGCTTGGACCCGACCACGCTGGGTGAGGGTTGACAGACAGTATATGTGTGTCATATACATTGAGACATGGAAGGGATCCCTGAGGAACTATCGGCGTGTACGGGCTTTCAGTGGGACGCCGGGAACGCAGACAAGAACTGGCGGCGTCATCAGGTTTCGCCGGGCGAGTGCGAAGAGGTTTTCTTCCAACGACCGATCCTGATCGCTCCGGACCGCGAGCATTCCCGGAACGAACCTAGGTATGCCGCACTTGGCCGGACGGCCGCGGGGCGCCGGCTCACGATTGTCTTCACAGTCCGTGACTCTCTCATCAGAGTGATTTCGGCTCGCGCGATGAGTCGGCGGGAACGGAGGGTTTATGAGCAAGCGTAGCAAGAAGTCGGTCTTGAAGGAGAGCGCTCCGAAGTTCAGTTCCGAGGATGAGGAGCGCGATTTCTGGGCCGACCACGACGTCGTGGACTATTTCGACTGGGAGAAGTCAGTCAGGGGCTCGTTTCCCGCGCTGAAGCCGTCAACGAAAACGATCTCGGTGCGGTTGCCACAGGCGCTTCTCGAGGAGCTGAAGACGCTGGCGAATGAGCGCGACGTTCCGTACCAGAGCTTGCTCAAGATCTTTCTGGCCGAGCGCGTTGCCCGCGAGAGGCGACAGAGGAGTGAACGCAAGGCCGGTTAGCGAGAGAAACCATGGAGCAGGGGCCGCGCGCACGCGCTCCGGCGCGGAACTCCGTATGACCTACCGGATTCGCGCGCTGACCTCGCTCATGAAACCGGGCTCGGCTGCGGTCATTCCGCCCGTTCCCAGGACGCGTCGGGGTTGTACTCCGTCATGGCGCGGGCCAGCTCGTGGGAGCGCTCGCCCAGGTCGTTCTCGTAGACGATTCCGTCCTGGTTGACGATGAACGTCATGATTCCGCTGTCGCCGTACTCGGCAGGGTAGGCCACGAGCGCGAAGCCGCCCGTCATGTCGCCGTCCTCGAGGTAGCTCCTGGCACCGCCGGGTGCCGCGTCACCCTGCGCGGTCAGGATGCGGAAGTAGTAGCCGTGGAACGGCTGCGGCTCTTCCCCGGCCTCCTGGTATCCCGCTTCCGTCGCCGCAGCGACCAAGTCGCCCAGCGGGCTGGGCCGTTCGCCGGGGGTGCGACGCCAGTAGAGGCCATCGTGTTTCCCCTCGGAGCTCGCGGTCCGCTGCGCGTACAGCCCGGCCGGTCGATCATCGTGAGGCCGGCTCGCGTAGATTTCCTGAGCCCGGAAGTAGATCAGGCAGGTCTCGATCGCCCGCAGCTCGTTGCGGCCGATCCGGCGGGCGAGCACCTCTTCCTTCCCCGCCGCGAGGTCGAACCGCCAGCCATTCCGGCCTTCCACCAAAGGGACGGTGAAGGGCCATTCCTCGTAGCCGATCACCACGACTCGATGACCCGCCTCCGTCTCCTCCAGGCTCCACCCTTGTTGGATGGCGAGCGCGACGACCTCGCGCTGTCTTCGGTCGTACACCGAGTCTCCGGAGGAGAGGAGATCCTCCGAGCCTTGCCCGAAGAGGGCCTGCAGGGCGGCCATGTCATGGTTCCTTCCCGCCTCGGCCAGTGCCTCGACGGCTTCGTCCGGGTTCGCGAAGGTTCTCGCGCCACGGCCAACCTCGGGAGCCTCCGAGCAGCCCGCGGCCCACAAGGGCGCACCTGCGAGAGCCGCGCGCGATACCGCTTGGAGAAGCCAACCGGTTCGGATCTTCCGCATCGTTCCGTCCTCTGTTGTGGGCCTAGCGGCGTCGCCCGCCGCCCCGACGGCCCATGCTGCTGCGTCCACGGGATGAGGCGGCCCGCGACGCACTCCCGCTCCCATAGCCCGAGAAGGCGCTCGAGCTGGTTCCCCTTCTCTGCGCCGCGGTCTGCGTGCCCGGCATGCTGTATCCGCGCGATCCGTAACTCGACAGAGAACCGGAGCGGGATCCGCTTCTCGCCGCTGTGCTTGTGCGCTCGCCGGAGCGTGCCTGCGACGCGGCCTGCCGGTCGCCGGCGCCTCCCTCCTGGCGAGCGGCCTGCCGGTCGCCGGCGCCTCCTTCCTGGCGAGCGGCCTGCCGGTCGCCGGCGCTTCCTTCCTGGCGAGCGGCCTGCCGGTCGCCGGCGTCTCCTTCCTGGCGGGCGGCCTGCCGGTCGCCGGCGTCTCCTTCCTGGCGATCGGTGCGCCGCTCGTCGCGATCGGCCTGCTGCTCGTCCCGCCTGGGTTCTGCGTCCTCTCGACGATCCTGCCGGTCGTCCCACATGTCCTCGCGGTGGTCATAAAAGTCGTCCCATCCGCCGCCGTACCAGTAGGTCGGGGCGCCCCACCCGTAGGGGTAGTAGTAAGGGTTGACCGCCGCCCCGATGAACACGCCGGCCGTGAACCCGACGAGCGCGCCAACGGCTGCGTCGCCGTCATCGTCGTCCTCGACGACGACGGTAGTCTGTGCCGGCGGGGGCGAGACATACACAACCGCGGGGTCGTACTGCGGAACGTAAACGATCTCCGGATTGGTCGGCTCGATGACAATCACCTCCTGCCCGCTCTCCGTGGCCTGCGTGCTCACCTTCTGTTGCGACGTGCTCTGCAGGTTGCCGACCGCCTGCGCCTGCGTGCGCAGACGCTGGACGCTCTCGAGCACGGCGGACCTGTCCTTCGTGAACGCCTCGCCGAGCTCCCTCGTCCAATCCAGGTCCTGCGCCATCATCTGTACGACCTGCGGAAACGCCGAAAGGGCGATGTAGCTCGGATCGAAACCCTCGGCCTGGGCTCCCTCCGGAATCGCGCTGCCCTGAAGATCCGGGTTCGCGGCGAGCCATTCGCCCAGCTCGCGCACCTGAAAAGGGCTCTCCGCACACATCAGGATCTGGACGAGGAGGGCGTCCGGATAGAGGGCGACGCGCGCTGTCAGCTGGTCCATGGCCTCGGGCGACGGGGCTTCCGCCTGCTGGCTCTCCGCCTGCTGGCTCTCCGCCTGCTGGCTCTCCGCCTGCTGGCTCTCCGCCTGCTGGCTCTCCGCCTGGCCGGCAGGCGCTTCCTGCGAGGTGCCCTCGGCAGCGTCGGGCGATGTATACGCCACCGCACCCGCGACGAGTAGGGCGAGTAGCCTCGGAACTGTCATGATCGGACCCCTGTCGTTAAGCTCGTACCGCACTTCATCGTGCCCGGCTGTGCCGTCCCAGGCAAGCGCGTGCTTGCGTCGTCTATACCTTATTATCCCACATTATCCCACCAGGATCGCGCGCAGACCTCGCCCAGTTTCCTCGCCCAGCCGGAAGCGCCTGACTTACGTGCGCAGGCCGTCCACGTTTCGGCTCGCCCTGTACGCTCCGGCCATTTCGCTTGTACATACGGCAGAGTATCGTAGGCAGCCTGTTCCTCGCCAGCAGATCAGGAACGCCCAGGCCGACAAAGGGGGCTTAGAGCGATGGGTAGCAAGCGGAGTCCAAGATCGAATGTGCAAGGCGACGTCCAAACATTGTTCGCAGTCGGTGTCGCACTCCTATTGCTGCCGGCTGGCCCGGCGCTGGCCCAGGACGCGGGAACGCCGGACAGCAGCCAGGTGGTCAACCAGCCGAAGCCCTATTCCCCCTACGTGGATCAGCACTTCCCTCAGGACGTGCTGTGGGGCGATACCCACTTTCACTCCTCGTATTCCGTGGACAGCGGCATGATCGGGAACACTCTCGATCTGGAAACCGCCATCCGTTTCGCAATGGGTGAAGAGGTCCGTACCAACGGCGGCCAGCGTGCAAAATTGATCCGCCCGCTGGATTTCCTGGTGCTATCGGACCACGCGGAGTACCTCGGGATTGCCGATCTCCTCAACAAGGGAGATCCCGCTCTGCTTGCGAGCTCCGTGGGCAAGGGGTGGTACGAAGCCATGCAAAAAGGCGGCGATGCCGCCTGGACGGCCGCGCTAGGGATGATGGCCGACTTCGCGAGCGGGCAACCTAAATACAAGGACGCCAAGGTCAAGCGCTCGGTCTGGGATGGGGTCGTCGACATTGCCTCCGAATACAACGCGCCCGGCGTCTTTACCATCCTCAACGGTTACGAATGGTCCTCAACCATCGACGGCGACAACCTGCACCGGGTCGTGATGTTTCGGGACGGACCCGACCGGGTGAAGCAGATCCTGCCCTTCTCCGCGTTCGACAGTCAGGATCCGGAGAAACTTTGGGCGTTCATGGCCGACTACGAGAAAAAGACCGGCGGCAGCGTTTTTTCGATCCCGCACAACGGCAACGTCAGCAACGGCGTCATGTACGCGGAAACCGTCAACGGCCAGCCCATGACCCGGGACTATGCCGAGCGCCGCGCACGCTGGGAACCTCTGATGGAGGCCACCCAGGAGAAGGGCGACGGCGAGTCGCACCCCGCGCTTTCCCCGGACGACG
>CAMYMV010000054.1 GCA_947259585.1 uncultured Gemmatimonadales bacterium
GGCGGTCTTGGTGCGCCTGGGATCGACCACCACGAGGGTGCGATGGGTGTCTTTCGCGATCTCGCGCAGCACCGTCCGCGCTCGCGGGATGCCGTGCGCCTGCCAGGGATTGGCGCCGATGATCAGAACAAAGTCGCTTTCCGCTATGCCTTCGGTGACGTGGCAGGTCTGGCGGCCGAAGAGCCGGCCACCCCGGCGATCTTCGAGACGATAGGAGGTTAGAGCCCCCCCGTCCACCACACAAAGCCCCTCGAACCGCCCCGAGGCGTTGGTGCGCGGAAGCTGTCCCGGTCGCCGAGTGACCGCCGGCAATGAACTCCTGACGGAGGCTCAGGTTCTTGATCGACTCAAGGAGGTGGACGACGAAACCCGCACGTGGAAGGCGTCAGGAGGACATACGGCCTCCTCCCAGCGCGCGACCAACATCGGCATGCTAGATTAGGGTAGCAGAACAGCCACACCTGCTTCGCAGGCGGAAAGATTGTTGGCGAGAGCCCGCGAGAGATCGCGGGCTTTTCGCATCTGGAGGGCGGGTTCGCGGGCGGAAACCTGGGAAGGCAGCGTGGCGAACCAACCCTGCTGCCAGGAAACGAGGTGACAACGAAGATGGCAGATCGGGAGACCTGTGCCGGACCGCCGGTCGCCGTGACCTGGTAGCCGGCGGTCGAACTTCGGGGCTGCGCGTAGCGAATCGTCCGCGTAGCTTCACCGCGATGCCCCACCGAAACGACCTGGAATCCATCCTCCTCATCGGCTCGGGCCCGATCGTGATCGGTCAGGCCTGCGAGTTCGACTATTCGGGTACCCAGGCCTGCCGCGCGCTCCGCGAGGAGGGGTACCGCGTCGTTCTGATCAACTCGAATCCCGCCACGATCATGACCGATCCGGACATGGCGGACGCCACCTACATCGAGCCGGTGACGGCGGAGTGGGTGGAGCGGGTGATCGAGCGCGAGCGGCCCGACGCCCTGCTTCCCACGATGGGAGGGCAGACGGCGCTCAACGTCTCCCTCGAGCTCCACGACGCCGGGGTCCTAAAGCGATACGGCGTCGAGCTGATCGGCGCGGACCACCAGGCGATCCGGAAGGCTGAGAACCGCGAGGAGTTCGCGGAAGCGATGGGCCGAATCGGTCTGGCCGTGCCGCACGGCGGCTTCGCGAAGTCGGTCGATGAGGCCGTCGAGATCGCGGAGGACACCGGCTACCCGGCGATCATCCGGCCTTCGTTCACTCTCGGAGGCGGCGGGGGAGGAATCGCCTACAATCGGGAGGAGTTCGAGAAGGCCGTGCGCAGGGGCCTGGAGGCGTCACCGATCGGGGAGGTCCTGATCGATCGGAGCGTGATCGGCTGGAAGGAGTTCGAGCTCGAGCTGATGCGGGACGGGTGCGACAATGTCGTGGTCGTATGCTCGATCGAGAACTTCGACGCGATGGGGGTGCACACCGGCGATTCGATCACCGTGGCGCCCGCCATGACGCTCTCGGACGCGGAGTATCAGGAGATGCGGAACGCCGCGATCGCCGTCATCCGGGAGATCGGCGTCGACGCGGGCGGCTGCAACATCCAGTTCGCGGTCGACCCGGAGACGGCGGAGATGCTGGTGATCGAGATGAACCCCCGCGTCTCTCGAAGCTCGGCCCTCGCCTCAAAGGCCACCGGGTTTCCGATCGCAAGGATCGGAGCGAAGCTCGCCGTCGGCTACCGGCTCGACGAGATCGAGAACGCGATCACCCGAAAGACGATGTCCTGCTTCGAGCCGGTGCTCGACTACGTCGTCGTCAAGGTGCCGCGCTTCGCCTTCGAGAAGTTCCCGATGAGCGATCCGACCCTCGGGGTGCAGATGAAGGCCGTGGGGGAGGTGATGGCGATCGGGCGCACCTTCCAGCAGGCCTGGCTCAAGGGCTTTCGGGCGCTGGAAAACGACCGCTGCGGCTGGCACCCAGCCTCTTCCGCAGAGGATGATCGCCTGCCGGACGTGGAGGTACCCTCCATCCGCGCGGCGCTGCGCACACCGACCCCCGAGAGGTCGTTCCAGATCTACCGGGCTCTCGAGTCGGGGCTGAAGGTGGAGGAGATCGCGGCACTCACCGGAATCGACCCCTGGTTCCTGAACGAGCTCGCCGAGCTGGTCGAAGCGGCGGCCCGCTTCCGGGACCCCTCGGGCATCGAGTCGTCGACCGAGCCGCGACCGGAGCCCGACGCCGCGGCACTGCTGGGAATGAAAGAGCTCGGTTTCGGCGACGCCGAGCTCGCCCGACTGCGCGGCGTCAGCGAAGCGGCGATCCGAGGCATCCGGCACCAGCACGGGATACGCCCAGTGTACCGACGGGTCGACACCTGCGCCGGCGAGTTTCCGGCCGCGACGCCCTACCTCTATTCGACGTACGAGACGGAAGACGAATCGGCCCTGTCGGAGCGCCCGAAGGTCGTCATCCTCGGAAGCGGACCGAACAGGATCGGACAGGGCATCGAGTTCGACTACTGCTGTGTCTCCGCGGCCCTGGCACTCAGGGATGAGGGGTACGAGACGATCATGGTCAACTCGAACCCGGAGACGGTCTCCACCGACTTCGACATCTCGGACAAGCTCTACTTCGAGCCGCTCACCCTCGAGGACGTGCTGGAGATCGTCGAGCACGAGAAGCCCGACGGCGTCGTGGTGCAGCTGGGGGGCCAGACGCCGCTCGGGTTGGCGCGTGCGCTGGACGGTCTCGGGGTCCCGATTCTCGGAACGAGCGTGGATTCGATCGACGAGGCGGAGGACCGACGGAGATTCGATGCCCTCTGCCAACGCCTGGGAATCCGAACACCGGATGGCGGCACGGCGACGAGCATCGAGCAGGCGATCGTGGTGGCCGAGGAAATCGGCTACCCGGTGCTTGTGCGTCCGAGCTACGTCCTCGGCGGCCGGGCGATGGAGATCGTGTACGACGATCCGTCGCTCCGGGAGTACTTCGAACGCGCCATCCGGGCCTCACCCGAGCATCCCGTGCTCCTCGACCGGTTCCTCGAGGACGCGTTCGAAGCCGATGTCGACGCCATCGCCGACGGCGAGAGGGTGGTGATCGGCGGCGTCATGCAGCACATCGAGGATGCGGGGATCCATTCGGGCGACTCGGCCTGCGTCGTGCCGCCCTATCTCCTCCGGGACGAGGACATCGAGACGATGCGGCGGCATACGCGCGAGCTCGCCGAAGCGCTGGACGTCCGGGGGCTGATCAACGTGCAGTACGCCGTCTTCGAGGACGATGTCTACGTGATCGAGGTGAACCCGCGCGCCAGCCGGACGGTCCCGTTCATCAGCAAGGCAATCGGCGTCCCCCTGGCGCGAGTCGCCGCCCGGGTGTTGGCCGGCCGCCGCCTGGACGACCTGGACCTCCCGGAACGGCCGGTGCTCCTGGACATGGCCGTAAAGGAGGCCGTTCTGCCGTTCGACAAGTTCCCGGAAGCGGATCCCCAGCTCGGGCCGGAGATGCGCTCCACTGGCGAGGTGATGGGCCTCGCCGACAGCTTTGGGCTCGCGTTCGCGAAGGCCCAGCTATCGGCGGGATCCTCGCTGCCGGTCTCGGGAACCCTGGCCATCACAGTGCACGATCGCGACAAGCCGATGGTCACGCCGATCGCGAGACGGTTCCACGAGCTGGGCTTCGAGGTACGAGCCACGGAGGGCACGGCGGGCTATCTGGGCGCCCGCGGTATCCCTTGCGGTACGGCGCTCAAGCTCCACGAGGGCCGGCCGAACCTGCTCGATCTCCTCCTGTCCGGCGAGCTGCAGCTGCTCATCAACACGCCCCTGGGTAAGCACGCGCAGCACGACGACTACGAAATCCGCCGAGCGGCGGTGGCCCGGGGGGTTCCATACACGACGACTCTTTCGGCGGCCTCGGCCGCGGCGGATGCGATCACGGCGCTGAGAAGCCGCACCCTCAGCGTGTGCAGCCTGCAGGACCGGGAGAAACGGCGCGAAACGGTTCGAGCCGAGCTACGGTTGCCAGCCAGCGAACAGGTGCCGACCTGAAGCGGCGTCCACAGGTACAGCTGCCCCTACCTGCGCGGGTTTTCTACCTGTACAGGTGTACAACTAGAGTGTCGACTGGGGTGCCGTCGACCTGCGAGGAGACAAGCATGATGGACGAATCGACCTTCAACCTCGAAATCCGGAAGTTCCTCAAGACATTCGGGGTCAACGCGCAGCGCGAGATCGAGAAGGCGGTTCGCGCCAGGATCCTGGCCGGAGACCTCTCCGGCGAAGAGATGCTCGACGCCCGGATCACGCTCGATCTGCCCAGCGCGGATCTGCTCTACGAGCAGGAGGGAACGATCGCGCTCTCCTGACCGAGGCGGCGGAGAGAACCGGGAAACCGTGAGGACGGATCCCCGGGCCTCGGCTAGGTCATCGGCACGCTGGGGAGGATCTTGCCCTCGGTGCGCTCGAAGATCTCGTCGAGCGACCGGCCCGTGATGGTCAACCCGTGGTTCTTGAGCCCCACGACGGCGCGCGCCGGATCCTCCGCCTCCCGAACCATATCCGCCACAGCCTTGGCCAGCTCATACGTGCCACACGGGTAGTTGAAGGCCGTGCACGGAACTCCCTCCATCCAGCCGTGGACGTGAAGGATCGCAGCGACCGCGGGATGCTCCCGGTAGACCATCCAGTGCTCGATGGCGTCGACCGAGACTCGACGTGGCTCGATTTCTGGCGGCACGCTCAGGAGCATGGCACCCCGATCGCGGTCGTACCCGGTGACCAGCATGATATCTCGCCCGATTTCCAGCAGGCGCGATTTGTCCACGCCGCTGGCGCTCATCCAGAAGCTCGCCTCGTCGTGGCGGGCGCTCAGGTTGCCGTAGCTCAGACCGCCGATTCCGAAGAGCCTGCGGAGGTGTCTCAGCACATCCGGCGATAGCACGTCGGCGATCGGAAACGGCGCTGGCAATAGTTCGAGAGCCTGCAGCCGCACCCCAGCCCTGCGGATCGAGTCGGTCGCGGCGTCCCCGTTCCAGAGCTCGGGCGGCAGATCCGGTGCCGGCACGTTGTCGACGATCAGCGTCGAGGATGCCAGCGGCGCCAGACGCTCGTATACCTGTCGGAAGAATGCTCGGTGGTTGCCGTTGTGTCCCCCGTCGCGCACCACGTAATGGCCTTGCTCGGGGGTCAGGAAGTGCGTCTCGGCGTCGGCGCCCTCTCCGACCAGAGCCACGAGGAGATTCGACAGCGACTTGACGAGCAACGGATAGCCACGCTCGAGAGGCTGGTCCAGGGGCCCCTCGATCCGCGTGACGCCGGTCACGAACACGGCCTGTCCGTTCCGCCGGAACCAGCGGGGCGACGCCTCCGGGAAGAAGTTGATGACCAACGACGCGTCGTCAGCGGCCTCCACGAACGCGTGGCCGTTCTCCTCGAGAGCGCGCCGGATGCCCTCGGCGAACCACTCGAACGTCGGTTGGCCCGTCTGGCCGTGGAAGGAGAATCTCATCTAGCTCCCTTGCCGCCTTCGCGAACGGTCTTCAGCTTCCATCATGAATCTTCGCGCACTCTTCCTCTTCGCGCACCTGCTCGGTGTCGTCCTCTGGCTCGGTCTTTCCTTCACGCTGTCGTTCGTTACGGGAAAAGCGGCGAGAGAGCCCGATCCGAGCGTGGGCGCGTTTGCATACCGCACGGCGGCTCGCCTGCTCCGAACCCTCGGTGTCGCCGGCGTCTTTCTTACCCTCGCGGGCGGGATCGGTCTCATCACCGTGACGGACTATGGCTTCTTCCGTCCCTTCCCGCACCACTGGCTGTTCCAGATGCAGGTGCTGGGTTTCGTGGCGGCGGCGCTGGCCCTCTTCTACCAGATCCCGGTCGCCGAGCGCCTCGCTCGAGCGGCCGAAGCTCGGGCCGGCGGCGGCGAGGAGTCGGACGCGAACCGGGCCGACGCTTTCGACGGTCTTCGCAAACGCACCGCGATCGTGGGATCCCTCATCGGTTTTCTTCTGATCGTACTCGTCGGCCTGGGCGCATTCCGCGTGCCGTAGGAGCCCTGCGGGCCTTTCCGAGTATAGGGGTGCGGCAACGACCGATTCTCACGGACGGTCCCGACATCGGACTCCCCTCCAACACACGACACGATACGGAACGAGCGACAAAGGAGAAGGTGATGCACTCCAGGTACCTGACGCTGCTCGCCCTGGCCACGACCGCCCTGCTCGCCGCGCCGTCCGCGGCCCGGGCGCAGGCCGAAGGCGAGCTTCCGCCCCTCATCCCGATTCAGCATTTCTTCGACAACCCCGAGATCGCGGGAGCGCAGATCTCGCCGAACGGGCAGTTCGTCTCCTACCTGAAGCCCTACCAGGACAAGCTGAACGTGTTCGTGCGTCAGATCGGCTCGTCGGAGGAACGGCGGATGACGACGGACACGATCCGTCCCGTCCGTGGTTACTTCTGGTCGGCCGACGGCAGCATGCTCCTCTACGTGCAGGACAAGGGAGGCAACGAGAACTTCCACGTTTACTCGGTGCCGATCGAGGGTACCGCCACGCCCGAGGCGAAGAACCTGACCCCGCACGATGGCGTTCGGGCGGTGATCTTCGCCGTGCCGCCCGAACGGCCCGGGGAGATCCTCATCGGTCTGAACAAGCGCGAACCCAGCCTGTTCGACGCCTACTGGCTGGACGTGGAGACGGGCGAGACGCGACTCGTGGCAGAGAACCCCGGCAACTTCGTGGGGGTGATGCCGGACCATGACCTCCAGGTGCGGCTGGCGATGGGACAGAACGCCGAGGGCGGCACCTCGTTCTACACGCGCTCGAGCGACGAGGACCCGGAATGGCGGGAAGTGGCGGCCTATTCGGCCAGTGAGACCGTGCGCCCGTTCCGTTTCCACCCGGACAACCGCCGGCTCTACGTGGCCAGCAACGTGGGGGAGACCAACCTGCAGCGCCTCGTCCTGCTCGACCTCGAGACCGGCGAGGTGCAGGAGGTGGAGCGTGATCCGGAGGGCGAAGTCGACTTCGGGTCGGCCATCTTCAGCGACCTGACGGACGAACTGATCGCGACTGTCTACGTCGCGGACACGGTACGCATCTACCCCAAGAACGAGCAGATGGCGACGGATATCACCCGATTGCGCCAGGTCCACGACGGGACCCCGAACGTGAGCTCCTCGACCACCGACGAGAACAAGTGGATGGTCTCCTACGACTCGCCGACCGACCCCGGTGCCACCTATCTGTACGACCGCGAGACCGGCGAGGCCGAGTTCCTGTTTTGCCCGCCGCGGGACGGCCTGGCGATCAATGGCTACCTGACGCTGCCCAAGGGGGTCGAGCCCAAGGCTCTGCCGATGGTGCTGCTGGTGCACGGCGGCCCCTGGGCGCGCGACGACTGGGGCTATCAGCCCGAGGCGCAGATGCTGGCAAACCGCGGGTACGCGGTCCTGCAGGTCAACTACCGTGGCTCCACCGGCTACGGGAAGCAGTTCTTCAACGCGGCCGTGAAGGAGTTCGCCGGCAAGATGCACGACGATCTGATCGACGGCGTGAAGTGGGCCGTCGGTGAGGGAATCTCGGATCCGGATCTGATAGGGGTCTACGGCGGGTCGTACGGCGGATACGCCACGTTGGTGAGCCTGACCTTCACGCCGGAGGTGTTCGCCTGCGGCGTCGACTACGTCGGACCCTCATCGCTGATCACCCTGATCGAGTCGTTCCCGGCGTACTGGGGCCCGTTCCTCAAGGGTTACTGGTACCGCTTCGTGGGCGATCCCTCGGTGGAGGCCGATCGCGAGGACATGAAGAAGCGCTCGCCCCTCTTCCACGTCGACCGCATCGAGGATCCCATCCTGATCGTGCAGGGAGCCAACGACCCTCGGGTCACGAAGCTGGAATCGGACCAGATGGTCGTGGCGCTGCGTGACCGGGGAATCGAAGTCGGCTACCTCGTGGCCGACAACGAGGGCCACGGCTTTTCGAACGCCGACAACCGGATGGCCCTCTATCACTCGATGGAGACGTTCTTCGGAGAATGCCTGGGCGGCCGCGTACAGGAGGACGTCCCGGATGAGATCCGGACGAAGGTCGCGGAGCTGACGGTGGATGTGGCCGATGTAACCGTCGCTCCGGAGGAGGAGGGACGCTAGGCGGCCTGTAGCCGTTCGAGCGGCGCCAGCCGCAATGAAGAGCTGAGGGGCGGCCCTTCCGGGGCCGCCTCTTCGGCATCACACGAGGCACTCCACAGCCGGTCGCCGGTACAAGGACCTCACGCAAGCCCGGACTCAGCTCGGATGAACGGACGTCAGATGAATAGTCATCTAGTTTCTATACGAAAGATGGGTGGTTCGCCGCTCGTGCCTCTCCTGGTCCTCGCGGTGCTCGCGACTCCGCTACATGCTCAGGAGGCGGTTCGGCTAAGACTGGATTCTACGGCCGGGGAGTCGTTGACCTACAAGTTCGAGCTCAATCTGGACATCGCCGTGCCGCCGGAGCTCGGGGGCAGCCAGCGACTCGAATCCCTGATGGTCCTCCAGCAGACCACGCAGAACGTCCGAGGAGACACCCTCTTTTTCGACTCCGCGGTTCACGACGCCAGCTTCAGCCTGCGCTCTGCCGAAGGCGCGGAGATGCTGCCTGACGCTTCGGCGGAACTTGTCGGCCAGAGTTTCAGGACCGCATTCACTCGTCGGGCCGAGCCTGTCCTCATCGAAATCGAGGGACAGAGTGCGCAAGCCGCAGCCCAGATACGTTCGGCGCTACGTCAGGGCGGCTTTCCGACTCTGCCCGAGAGGCCGGTGCGCGTGGGTGATCGATGGAAGGACACGGTGCGCATACGCGCCTCTGAGATGGGGATGGCGGCGCCTGGCTTCCTCATCCTGATCAACGACATCTCCCTACAGCGCCTGAGCCGCGCAGGCTCCTCCACGATCGCGGACATCCTGGTGGAAACGGCCTACGGCTTCGAGCCGGACCGGGATGCCTTTCCTGGAGTCGCCGTCGAGATGACCGGATCGCGCGCCGACAACGTGCGTTTCGACGTCACGCGAGGGCACTTTCTCTCGGCTCGAGGAGCCCAGGACTTCACGATGAGCCTCACGGTGCCCGG
Organism: uncultured Gemmatimonadales bacterium; assembly: GCA_947259585.1. Classification (GTDB taxonomy): domain Bacteria; phylum Gemmatimonadota; class Gemmatimonadetes; order Palauibacterales; family Palauibacteraceae. Next base: position 9,078 of record CAMYMV010000054.1, read on the forward strand.
GCTGGGCCAGGCCCTCGCTGTCCGGGGGAACGGGGAATCGAGCGCCGGGCTGGTCGACTGAGCGCCGGGCTGGTCGACTGAGCGCCGGGCTGGTGGACCGAGCGTCGGGCTGGACCGAGCGCCGGGCCGGTGGACCGAGAGCCGCTACGGCTCGAAGGCGTCGGAAAGCCGGAGCAGCTGCTCGGCTCTCAGGTAGTTCTGCTCGGCCATGTCGGGTTTCTCCCTGAGACGGTACGCCTCTCCGAGCGACGCATAAGCCAGATAGTACTGGGCCGGAATGCTCCCCCGCGTCGACTTCTCGGGCCACAGATCCCAGTCCAGCAGGTAGTCGATCTGGTACGTATCCCAGAGAAGGTCCTCGCTGCGGCTCACATCCACCCAGCGCACGTCGAATGCCTCCTGCAGTTGCACCGTGTCGGCGGTGTCCTCGAGGAGGCCGTCGACGACCTTGTGAGCCAGTCCCTGCCGAAGCATGTGAGGCTGCAGCCCCCAGCGGTCATAGACCGGGGGCGCCGTCGCGGCGAAGTAGATCGGCCGATCGCCCAGGGACTCCCGGATGATCTGGTAGACGAGAAGATCCGGGTAGTAGATCGCCGAGCCTCCACGAAGCGTTCCGGTCACCCACCGGCTGATCTGTACGGTGGTATCGTTCTGAACGACGAACGGGACGACGGGCAGTGCATCGATCTCTTCGTCGGTCAGGGTGTGGATCGGCCTCGTCGGAGCGGAAGCCTCCAGATCCCGGTACGCGGGGATCGCATCGCTTGCCTCGAACGGTCGCTGGCAGACCGTCCGAGTCGGCGTTGCCAGCGGGTCCACGCCTTCGGGGCAGGGCTTGGTAAGCTCCCGCAGCTGCTTCGGGTACCATGACGTTCCGAGATACGAGTGTACGATGACCGTGACGTCCCGCCGGATCCCCTCCACCTCCTGCAGATACCAGAGCGGGAAGGTGTCGTTGTCTCCGTTGGTAAACAGGATCGCGTACGGCTCCACCGACTGCAGGATGTTGTACGCCCAGTCTCGAGCTGAGAAGTCTCCTCGCCGATCGGCCAGACCAAAGTTGAAGACGAGCGGTATGAGCGCCAGGCCGAGAACCGGAGCGGCCCTGCCGTACGCCCCGCGCGCGCCGTCGAGCCGCGACGCCATGCGCTCCCACACGACGGCGATGCCCATGCCGGCGTAGAGCCCCCAAATGTAGAAGCCGAGGACGTAGAAGTAGTCTCGCTCCCGGACTTCGTGGAAGTCGACGGGGATGTCGGGATAGAGCGAGAAACCGTACTTGAAGTTGAGGTAGATGATGAGGCCCACCGTCAGCGTCAGCAGCAACGCGAAAAAATACACGAAGCTGTCGCGATCTCCGCGCCAGTGCCGCCTCAGTCCGGTGAGCCCGAGCGCGATGAAGGCAAGCGTCACGACCCAGCGCACCCGGCTGGGCAGCGTGTGCGCCCACTGCCAGTCGAAGTACTGGCTGAACATCGCCAGCTGCGCCGAGAAGGGCGACTGACGCTCGCTCAGGGGCGGCTTTCCGTACTGATCGCGCGCCAGGGAAGCACGTAGAGGCTCGCACACCACCCCGTCCGGAACCGCGGCCGACACCACCGGCACGAGCTTCAGCGGCGTGAGAGCCGCGGACACCAGGCTCTCGCACTCCGCGTCCGCTTCGTCGATGATCGGGTTTTGAGCGGAACGAATCGGTACGAAGGCGACCTGTACCGAGAAGCCTATCGCCACGGACAACAACGCGGCTCCCATCAGCTTCCAGCGCAGGATCGTCTTCCAGTCGTGCCAGAGCACGAAGAATCCGAGCGCACCGACCGGGAGCAGGGACATCGTGTGGTTGGCCGCCCCGAGACCCAGCAGAAAGGCACAGAGGACGAAGATCCGGTCGCCGCGAGGCGTCCCGGCGTGATCCTCCCAGACCATGGCGAGGTAGGTCACCACGGCCACGAAGAGCAGAGATACCGTGTACACCTTCGCGTTTACGTTGGATTGGTTCCAGACCGTGAAGGCGGTGGCCCCCACCCAGACGCTCACGAAGGAAGCCACTACGACGACCGTCCGGTTCGCCGCGAAGCGCGGGTGAGCCCATATGCGTGCGATGGCCAGGAACCAGAAGACCGCCGCGCCGGCGGAGACCGAGGCGCTGAACAGATTGATCCGGGCGGCTACGCTCAGCCCGGTCCAGCCGAGGAGCAGCTCCCAGACGCGACCCAGCACCACGAACAGCGGGTTCCCGGGTGGGTGCGGCATACCCAGGATGTGCGCCGTGGCGATGTACTCCGATGTATCCCAGAAGGCGGTCGTCGGCGCCAGGGTGAAGATGTACAGCGCCCAAACCACGAGTCCGCAGATGACGGCCCACCCCCAGACGGGGAGGGGTCCGACCTTCTCACGCTCGATCGTCATCACGGACGGGTCCAATGTCGCCACCGGTACTGGAGGTTTCCCGAAATGGGCGGGCGCAACAAGCTAGGAAGGTCCCTCCACACAGGCGAGCCCATCCAGCTTCACGATGTTTGACATCAACCCGGAGCCCGAGGAGATTCCCGGCCCAGAGAGGCGTCATGACGGGAAAATCAGGACGAAGATCGCGCATCCGCTCCGAGATCGCCGAGCCGGCGGACCACCGGCGTTACGTCCGCGGCCTCTTCGGACGAATCGCCCGGCGGTATGACCTGACCAACGATGTGATGTCACTCGGTCTTCATCGCCGATGGAAGCGGTATCTGCTCGAGCTGGCCGATCTGCAGCCTGGATTTCGGGTGCTGGATCTCGCTGCCGGGACCGGCGACCTGGCGCTCGAGAGCGCCGATCGCGGCATAGGGACGCCGGCGGCGAGCGAAGGGAGCGTCGTGGCCGCCGACCTCACTCCCCCGATGATCAAGGTCGGTCGGCAGCGCAGAGGCTCGGACTCCGTTCTCTGGACCGGAGGCGATGCCCTACACCTGCCTTTCCGGGACGAGACCTTCGACCGGGTCGTGATCGGGTACGGACTGCGGAACTTCGCCGATCTCGACCGCGGGCTCGCCGAGATCCGACGCTGCCTGAAGCCGGGCGGAAAGCTCCTGTCGCTGGATTTCGGCAAGCCGCCGACTCCGGCGTTGCGACGCTTCTATTTTCGCTATCTGGAGGCCAGCGGCTCCTTTATCGGTTGGCTGCTGCACAGGGACGTCGACGCATACCTGTACATCCCGGAGTCACTCCGCCGCTATCCGGCCCAGCAGGAATTGATCGGGCTGATGCAGCGCTCGGGATTCGTGCGCTGCGGTTTTCTGGAGCTCCTGTTCGGAGCGATGGCGATCAACTTCGGAGAGCGCCCGGCACCCGCGCCGGGCTGAGGCGTGGGTGAGCTAGCTCTCGTTCTCGGATTTCCAGAGAGTGAGCTGGCGCTGGCCTGTTTCGCTCTCTTCGAGCCGAGCGGTGAGCGTCGCGCCATCTTCAAGCCGCATGTCGTCGCGCATCTCCTGCGGGATGGTGATCCGTCCACCGCTTCCTACAGTGACCGTGGAGTAGTAATTCACACGATAGATGGCCATATGACCGCTCCCGGAGATGTCCGATGTGTTGAAGACGCCGCTCGGTCTCCAGCGGATTTCGGACGAGGCCGAACCGCCGGTCCCTCCCGCAACTCCCGAATATACTGAGAGGTACCCCGGTCTCGACAGCCGTAGGCGGCCTTGCGGCAGATTCGACGCGGACGCGAGGTTGACGCCACCTGGAAACCTTCCTCAGCGGCGGGCATGATCGACCGAGCCATCCACCTGCAGGGCATAGCCAAGTCCTTCGGCGCTCAGACGGCCGTCGAGGATCTCGATCTCCGCGTGCCAAGTGGGTCCATCTACGGCCTGCTCGGGCCCAACGGCGCGGGCAAGACGACGACCCTCCGGATCGTCCTCGACATCATCGGACCCGACCGCGGCCGGGTAGAGGTGCTGGGCAGCCAGGTGGACGACGCCGTGCGGTCGCGCGTCGGCTACCTGCCGGAAGAGAGAGGCCTCTATCCGAGGATGAGGGTACTGGATCATCTCATCTTCCTCGGAACGCTCAAGGGGATGCATCGAGGCGAAGCAAGAGCCGCGGCGCACCATTGGCTCGAGAGGCTGGGACTCGCGGAGCGCTCAACGGATCGAGTCGATACCCTTTCGAAGGGCATGCAGCAGAAGGTCCAGTTCCTATCCACGGTAGTCCATGACCCGGATCTTCTCATCCTGGATGAGCCGTTCGGCGGCCTGGATCCTCTCAACGTGGACCTGCTCAAGGAGATCGTGCTCGAGCGTCAACGTCAGGGCTCCACGGTCCTTTTTTCGACACACCGAATCGAGGATGCGGAGCGCCTGTGCGATCGCGTCTGCATGATCGCGGGAGCTCGGAAAGTGCTCGACGGCCCGTTGGGAGAGATCAAGGCCTCGGCAGGGCGCCGGGAGATTCTTCTAGGCCTGGAGGGTGACGCGTCCTTCCTCCGGGAGCTGTCTTGCGTCCGTCGCCTCAGCGACCACGGCAACTACTTCGAGATCCGCCTCGCGGATGGCGCGAATCCTCAGGAAATCCTGGAAGCTGCCCTATCGGAGAACGTGCGCGTCCGCCATTTCGAGCTGGCCGAGCCGTCTCTGCGTGAGATCTTCCTCGAGCGTGCGGGCGCTCGAGCGGCCGAGCCGGGCCCGGAGGCGGGTCCGTGAGCCGGAAGGCATGGGCCATCACGAAACGCGAGTACCTGGAACGCGTGCGAGCGCGGTGGTTCCTCGTCGCCACGTTCGGCCTTCCGGTTGTCCTCGTCGGACTGATCTTCCTGCCGGAGCTCATCGTGTTCCGTGGAGCTGCCGGAGAAGAGGGCCTGAACCTGGGCGTCCTGGACTACAGCGGCCGGGTGGCGGGCGACCTGGGCGCTGCGCTCGGCGACGAGTGGGCCGTGCAGCCGGTCCACGAGGAGCATGAGCGCAGCGAGGGAGAGCTTCGTGAGGCGTTCCGGGCCACGAGCCTCGACGGCCTCCTGATCGTGGGTGCAGATCCCGACGAGGAAGGGAGCGTTCGACTGCTGGCACGCCGCGTCATCTCGGGGCGCCAGGGACGTGAGCTGCGCGGTGGTATCCGGGACGCCCTAGTCGCCGCCCGGCTGAGGGAGCATGGGATAGAAGAGATCGACACGAGGCGGCTGTTCAGAGGCGCCGACCTCCGGATCATCCAGGTGACGCCGGAAGGCGAGAGGTCTCGCGAGGCTTTCCAGATAGTGGCCATGCTGTTCGCGGTCGTCACGTACATGATGTTCCTGATCTACGGCCAGCTGATCGTACGAGCCGTGCTCGAGGAGAAGAGCTCGAACGTTGTCGAAGTGATGATGTCGTCCGTGCGGCCTTGGGAGATGATGCTGGGGAAGATGTTCGGCGTGGGTGCCGTCGGCCTGACGCAGATCGCCATCTGGGCTGCAATCGGGGGCTTGCTCAGCCTGTACGGCCTGCCGGGCCTCTCATCCGTGCTGGCCGCAGAGGGCGTCGATCTGTCGCAGTTGCGGTTGCCGATCGGACTTCTTGCCTGGGCTCTGCTCTACTTCATCCTCGGGTATCTGCTGTATGCCGGCCTCTTCCTTGCAGCCGGAGCCTCTCTGGGCAACGAGCAGGACGCGCAGCAGGTCGTCACTCCACTGGTCGTCATCATCGTCGTGGGATTCATCCTCGTGATCGGTATCATCGAAAGCCCGAACTCCAGCTGGGCCGTCGTCGGCTCCCTCGTCCCGTTGTTCAGCCCGATGATCGTGCCGGCCCGGTTGGCGATCTCGCACGTACCTGCCATGGAGCTTGCGGGCTCGGTGAGCCTTCTCGTGCTGGGGATGTTGGGTTCGGCCTGGCTGGCCGGACGTATCTACCGTGTAGCGATCCTCATGAGCGGCAAGAGAGCCAACCTGGCCGAGGTGGTGAGGTGGATACGACACGGATGAACCGCGGCGCCCGTCTGCTCGCCGCTCCTTACCTGGCGGGGGCGTCCCTGGCCGCGGCATCCCTGGCTTCGGGCTGCGCCGGCGGCGGCTCGGAGACCGTTCTGCTTGCCACCACGACCTCCGTCGAGGACTCGGGCCTTCTCGCACACCTGCTCGAGGCGTACCGGCAGGACGTTCCCGGCGTGGCCATTCGGCCTCTCGCCGTTGGCAGCGGTGAAGCGCTGGAGCTCGGTCGACGCGGCGACGCCGACCTGCTTATCGTCCACAATCAGAGCGCAGAGGAGGCGTTCGTCGCCGGCGGCTACGGGGAAGCCCGCGTGCCGATCATGTTCAACGACTTCGTCGTCGTCGGCCCTCCGGCCGATCCCGCCGGCGTTACCTCCTCCAGCGCCGCTTCCGAGGCCATGCGGACGATCGCGGAGTCGGGCGAGCTGTTTCTCTCTAGAGGCGACAACTCGGGCACGCACCACCGCGAGCTGGAGATCTGGAGGGTCGCCGACGTCACCCCGGAGGGAAGGTGGTACCAGGAGGCCGGACAGGGGATGGGGCCGGTGCTCCAGATGGCCAGCGAACGGGGCGCCTACGCCCTCGCCGACCGATCCACTTTCTACGCCATGGAGCCACATCTCGAGCTCGCCGTTCTGTTCGAGGGAGGCCCTCGGCTCAGGAACGTCTACTCCGTCATCATCGTTCGTGGCTCGCCGAAAGAGGCACAAGCGCGAACGCTCCTGGAATGGCTGACGTCACCGGTCGGCCGGCGAGCCATCGATGGCTATCTGGATGACTACGGCCGCCCGCTCTTCCATTCGACAACGCCCGACGGTGAGGCTGTGGGGACATTGCCGGGTCGGCCCCCTGTCGTGCGGACGCGAGGTGCACCGGGGGCTCCCGAGAGGGGGGCCTCGGAGGTAACCAGGCGGCCCACCCTGCGTGAGCGTCTGCTCTGCCGGTCCGTGCCTCCGGCGCATGCCGACGCGCGCTGCGGCTGATCGACCGGAGTGCGTTCGAGATGAATCCGTTGGCCGAGGCTTGGAGACTCCTTACATCCGGCGATCTGCACCTCTGGGAGATCGTGCTCCGCTCGCTCTACATCTCGGGCACGGCTCTGGGTTTGGCGACCCTCGTAGGGCTTCCGATCGGCGCCGCCATCGGCCTGTCTCGTTTTCGTCTGAGAGGGCCCACGGTGGCGTTGGTCAATACGTCCCTGGCGTTGCCGCCGGTCGTCGTGGGGCTCGCCGTCTACCTTCTTCTTTCGCGCTCCGGGCCCCTCGGAGGCCTGGAGATGCTGTACTCGCCGGGCGCCATGATCCTCGCGCAGACGGCGATCGCCGCACCGTACGTCGCGGCGATCAGTCTCGCGGCGGCGAGTGAAGTGCCGCCGGATCTACAGCTCCAGGCGCGCGCTCTCGGCGCGAGTCGACTCGAGGCCGTCCTCGTCACGTTGCGTGAGTCGCGGGCCTCCCTGCTGGCGGCTGTGGCGGCCGGCTTCGGAGCCATTATCAGCGAGGTGGGAGCGGTGATGATCGTCGGAGGGAACATCCTCGGCGAGACGCGGGTGATGACGACCGCGATCGTGCTCGAGACGCGGCGGGGGAACTTCGGTTTAGCGATCGCTCTTGGGGCCATCCTGCTGACGATCGCCCTCGCCATAAACCTCCTGCTGGTCTCCATCGGCCGTGCCGACCTGCGGCGACCATGGTCCTCTTGAGCGCGCTCGCATAGACGGCCTGAGCTCCGCCCGGCTGCGACGAGCGGGCGGAGCAGGTGGATTGGCGGGAGAGTGGCCGGCTTGGGCTTGGTAGCTACTCCGCCGGGCCTAGAGCCAACGCATCGCGAGGAATATGAGGAGGATGACGATTCCGATCAGGTAGAGGACCTTCCGGTTCATCTCACGCTCCTTTGTTGTGTCCACGTATGTCGTGAACGAGTCGCCCTACTCCTGGACCCCAGGGCAGGGTGCGGACGGCAAAGCTACCGGACGATGCTGGTAGTTCTCGTCGCTCAATGTACCACCGGTCGCCCCAAAATAGTCGATCCAGAACTTCTTCACACGTTGCGAGGCCTCGGTATCCACACGAGCGCCCACGACCACCACGCACAGACCCCGGAGGTCCGGCAGCATCCCGTTGGCCGCCGCCGTCTTCGGCCAACCATCTCTCGGCATCCGGCGGAGTCCTTCCATGTCGATCATGCGATTCGACTGAAGCATGTCCGAGAACAGGTAGAGGGTGGGAGCATGCTCGGGATGGGCTCGGATCTCTTCGCCGACGTCGTGCAGCGTTGATAGAAGATCTGTTCCCGTGATGTTGTCCCGCTCGGCCGGTTGCGAGAAGGGCTTCAGGTAATCCTTTGCATCTCGAAGAAAACGGGCGAGCGTGATCGAGTCGCGCGCGACCTCCATATTGTCGAAAGCCCTCACCGGCACGGCCTGAGACCAGCGCCGCGGAGGCTCGGCCAGAGAGAGCTGCAGTACCTGGAAGGCGGCGACGCGATCGCCGTGCCGCAGGGTCGAGATCCGGCTGTTGGAGAGCTGTTGCGCGAGCTCCAGCTGGTAGTCCTCGATGCTGGTGGAGCGATCGAATACGAACAAGGCGAGCTCTCTCGGCCCGCTCACCTCTTCCTTGTCGGCAGCCGTCCCGCCCGTGCAGGCCGCGCTGATGATGCTTATGGTGAGAGCCGATATAATCGCGGTCGACAAGCCGATCCTCCCTTGTCCCCTGCTTCCACGACCTGTCTTCTCACCCATGCCCGGCGATGGCCTCCTGGACGAAGCGTGTACGAACCTGCTCGAATCGATCCTTCAGCGCCTGTCGCTCGCGCTCGTATTCTAACGGGTCGCGGGCCATCAGGTCACGCTCGTAGTCCGCATCCACTTCGATCTTGAGATCTACTGCCTGAGCGAAAGCGGGGATAGTCCTGGAGTCGACGCCGCGCGCGCGTCCGTTTTCCGCCCGATAGAGCGCGACGACCGCCTCCAGCTGATGCGATACGCTCCGCCAGTTATCCAGGGGTTTTGCCGCCATCATGCTCTTGAGTACTCGTATCCGGCGCACGAGCTCGGCGAGCAGGGTCGTGACCTCCGTGGCCGATCCCTCCGCAGAGCGGATCAGGTCCGACCTTTCCTCCTCGAACGGGCTCTCGTTGAAGAACTCGCGTCGGTCGTCACGACGGTGGAAGTAGGCCGCCGAGATCGCGCAGAGAACGAGGGTCGTGTTGAGCAGGAGGATCGGCCAGCTAAGACGACTCATCGAGGCGGCGTACTCGCGAAGCTCCGTCGCCGCCGCCTCCATGTCGTCCGCTCGATTCGCCTGCTCGTTGGCCGCGAGCAGGTCCCCATCGACCCGGAGCCAGCCCGCGTTCCTCCGCAGCTCCTCGACAACGGTGATGTCCTGCTGGTACTGCTCTTCACCGACCTCCCCCAACTTCACGCGCGCGACGAACAGAACGGCGAGCACGAGGACGAGACCGACGCCGCCGAGGATCATCGGCACGACGTTCTCCGTGACGGATCGGGCGGTCACGGCGTGCCGCTTCGCTTCCCGGTCCCGCTTGACCACGAAGTCTCGAAGCGAGTGACCGAAGAAATGGGCCAGAACGCACAGGAAGGTGACCACACCGGCCGCCAGCAGAGCGGCATCCGGGCGGAGAATGAGCTGCGCGAACACCCGCTGCGCCCCCGCGAACCAGCCTTCCGAAGTCTCGGCGACGAGGCGTATCTGCCGCTCGGTCAACGGGTCGCGTGGCAGGAGCGCGCCGAACACGGGTGCGTTCGCGAAGAACTCGACCAGCCCCAGAAACCCGATGGCCACGAGGTAGACCTTCGTCGGGATTCCTCGCTCCTTCGATGTCTCGTCGGCCTGGCTGAGCTCGCGCGCCACCTCGAGACGGCGCGTGGAGACCCGCGCCTTCAGCCGGATGATATCGTTGGTCAACCGCTCGAATCGGTCGATCGCAATCGACGTCAATCCGAGCTTCTCCGAGATCTCCTCTTCGTTCGTGGCGATGACGTCGTCGACGCGGCGCCGCTCGTGGGATTGCCACCTCTCGAAGAAAGCCTGACACCGTTGAACGAGCTCTGCCTCCGACTCTGAGCGACCCTCGACGTCGATCTGAGGCACACCGGCATCCGCGTCGATCCTGGCGACGCGCTGCGCTTCCTCTCGGAGCCTCGCGATTCCCTCGTCGAGCGCGTCTTCCTGTTGAAGAAGGTAGCCGTTGTACGCAGCCCGGATCTCGCTCGAGCTCGTGGCCGCGGCCGCCGTCGGAGAAGGAGCAGGCGGTGTCGGCCCGGCTCCGCTGACGACGGCGGGGCCACCCGGCGGGATGGCCTGAGAGTCCTCGCCCAGGGCGGGAGCAGAGCGCTCGATCTCCTCGACCGTGAGCCCCATACGCTCCATCCAGGTCTTCGATCGAGAAGCAGGCATCTCACTCATGGGTCACTCCGTCCTCCTTGCGCGGGCGTCCTCAGGGATGCACTGAAGGCAACCGATCTTTCCTCAACCGTCGAA
>CAMYMV010000055.1:0-2837 GCA_947259585.1 uncultured Gemmatimonadales bacterium
GCATGAGCACCAAGAAGTAGACGATGGACATGAAGATCGGGGTCGTGACCTTCGAGATCGCATGTGCCATGCCCATCCACGCCCGCTCGACGGGACCGAGTCGAGTCGGCGTGACCAGGCCGGCCGAGACCAGCAGGCCGCCGGCGAGAAGCAGGACGAGGCCCACCTCTCCGCGATCCCTCCATACCAGGAGTCCGCCGAGCGCGGCCAGGGCCACTCCGACGGTGAGCCCGAACCTGCGCCCCTCCGACGGGGTCAGTCGAGCTCGATCGCCGCTCGCCAATCTTCCTCCTCCACCCATTCGGGTTGATCCGCCTTGTCGAGCAAAAACGGCCAGATCACCAGGTAATCCATTCTCGTACGCATGAAGCAGGTGTATGCGTCGGCCGGCGAGCAGACAATCGGCTCGCCGCGCACGTTGAAGGACGTGTTTACGACGATGCCGCAACCGGTCAGTCCGTCGAACTCCCGGATCAGATCGTAATAGTCGGGGTTGTCGTCCCGGCTGACCGTCTGCACCCGGGCCGAGTAGTTGACGTGCGTGATGGCGGGGATGTCCGACCGGGGAACGTTGAGCCTGTCGATGCCGAACAGCTCCTTCTGCTCAGTAGTGAGAGGGATCCTGCGATCCTCACGAACCGGGGCCACCAGCAGCATGTACGGGGACGGCCTGTCGAGGTCGAAGTAGTCGCCCACCCGATCCACCAGGACCGTCGGAGCGAACGGCCTAAAGCTCTCTCGAAACTTGATCTTCAGGTTCATCTGCTCCTGCATGCGGGGGCTCCGGGGGTCGCCGAGTATGCTCCGGGATCCCAGCGCACGGGGACCGAACTCCATCCGGCCATCGAACCAACCCACGACCTTCTCGGACGCCAGGAGCTTGGCCGCCTTCCGCAGTAGACTCTCGCGATCCATCATCCGGTACGCAGCGCCCACCGAATCCAGATACGCCCGGATCTCCTCCGGAGAGTACTCCGGACCCAGATAGGCTCCTCTCATGCTGTCTCTTTCCGACTCCACCTTTCGCGGCTCGCCACAGTATCGGTGCCAGATGAGCTGGGCCACACCGAGGGCGCCCCCCGCGTCCCCCGCGGCGGGCTGAATCCAGATGTTCTCGAACGGACCCTCTCGGAGAATCCGGCCGTTGCCGACGCAGTTGAGGGCGACGCCACCGGCCAGGCAGAGGTCCTTAAGCCCAGTCTCCTCATGCGCCGTTCGGGCCATGCGGAGCATGATCTCCTCGCATACCTGCTGTACGGAAGCGGCCAGGTCCATCTCTCGCTGAGTGACCCGTCCCTCGGGCCTCCGTGGCGGACCGCCGAACAGGCGATCGAACGCCCCGTTGGTCATCGTGAGACCGGTGAGGTAGTTGAAGTACTTCTGGTTCAGGATGAAGGAACCGTCCTCCTTCAGATCGACGAGCTCCTCGAGAATCGTGTCCACGTACTTCGGCTCTCCGTACGGGGCCAGGCCCATGACCTTGTATTCGCCCGAGTTGACCTTGAAACCCGTGTAGTAGGTGAACGCCGAGTAGAGAAGCCCCAGCGAGTCCGGCCAGTGGAGCTCCTTCAGAAGCTCGATCTCGTTCCCCCGCCCCACGCCTATGGACGCGGTCGCCCACTCCCCAACGCCATCCATCGTCAGAATGGCCGCCTCCTCGAACGGCGAAGGGAAGAAGGCGCTGGCGGCGTGTGACTCGTGGTGCTCTGCGTATAGAACCTCGCCGTCGTAACCGAGGGCGCTTCGAAGCTGGCGGTCCATGTAGAGCTTGTCCTTGATCCACAGCGGACCCGCCATCAGAAAGGACCGGAGGCCGCGTGGCACCACGCCCAGATACGTCTCCAGGATCCGCTCGAACTTCAACAGCGGCTTGTCGTAGAAGCCGAGGACGTCTAGGTCCGCGGCGGCGATGCCCGCGGTTTGAAGGCAATACGCGATGGCGTTTTGCGGGAGGCTGGCATCACCCTTCTTGCGGGTGAAGCGCTCCTCCTGGGCCGCGGCCACGATGACGCCGTCGCGCAGCAAGCAGGCCGCGCTGTCGTGGTAGAAGGCCGATACGCCGAGGATGTATCTTGGAGCGCTCATCTCTGGTGTCGCTGGCTGTAAGACATGCGTCACTCATGTAGGAAAAGCACTCAATACGCAAGAACCTTGCGCGGCCGTTCGCCCGGCGTTCGTCAGGCTGCGGGAGTCCTTCCGGGCTGCCGGGCGGCGATGAACGGTCCTCGCCGCGCGTCGACTGGAGAGACGAAATCCGGCGAGGAAGCTGGAGCTTCAGCCGGGTTTGCGGTGCGGCCTCGTCGGACGTTCTACCTGCGCCTACTCGACGATTATCTCGCGGGAGCGCGGCGACTCATCTTCCGTCTTCGGCGGCGGCTCGGGCGCGCCCGCCTCCAGTTCCACGAGGAACTCCTTCGCCGCCTCGCGGAACGAGTTCACGACGCGGTCGGCCGCGCCGAAGGCCCGCATCGTCTCGCGCATCGCCGTGGCGGGCGCCTTCACGCGCCGCATCTCGTCCTGGACCCGCTCGGCCACGCGCTGGAAGCCGGATCCCTTGGACGCGACGTCGGCGTATTCCGACTCCAGAAACCGGATGTAATCCAGGACCTGGAACTGCTTTTCTTCGGGAAGTTCTTCAAGCTTTCGCCACAGCTGCTTCTTCAGGACTTCGTTCACGTCGACACCATTCGGGCTCTTCTACCGCCATCGGCCAGGGAACGGCCGGTCTGTCTCCGAGCACACCGCACGATGTGTACTATAGACCCGGCCGGCCCCCGTGGGCCACTCGACCTCGACGGATTCGGCGCGGGTTGGTGTCAGGCTCGGACAAAGGGGAC
>CAMYMV010000055.1:3012-15052 GCA_947259585.1 uncultured Gemmatimonadales bacterium
GCTGGCGGACCAGCGCTCCTGAGCAAGTCCGGCCCGAAGCTGCAGCTGGTGGGGCGCTATGTAGGGCAGTTTGTCACCGATCTCCACGGTTCCCCACGGCTCGAAGGCGCTCTCGAAGGACGTACGGAATTCGGCGTCGGTAAACGTGTAGGTGATGCGAATCGGAAGAGACAGAGACGCAGCCGCCACCAGCGGATCGTACTCCGCCGACAGCTCGAGGCCGATCACATCTACTTCTCCGCCGTTGAAGATGTCGCCGGTGCCGTCCTCGCTGTTCGACAGCGTGGACCTCCCGAGGACGTTCCTGTAGTCGTTGAAGAAGCCGGTGACTTGGGCGTCCCAGCTCTTGCCCTCCAACCTGGCACCCGCCTCGTAGTTGAGGCTCTCCTCGGGCTTGGTGTCGTCGGTCGCCCGCGCGCCGGTCGGCCCAAAGCCCTTATGAATCCCCACGAACAGATCCACCCCCGAGGTCGCGTTGTAATTCACGCCCACCCCGGGGATGATCCCGGCCACCCGGCTTTGGCGCACTCCGGTGGGGCCGTCGGTGCGATCGGGGTCGTCCGTTCCGTAATCGACGCTGGCAAAGCCGACGGTCTCGTAGCGGACACCCGGGATAATCGTCCAATCGGCCACCGCGATCGCGTCCTGAACGTAGAAGGCCCACGCGGCGGCATCGCTCACGCGGTTCGACTGGCTCCCCGGCGCTCCCTCGCTCATCAGCTCCATCAGGCCTCCGACCATCCGGTAGCCATCCTGGTTCTGGAATCGGTCCTCCTCGTCGGCATGGTATCGGACGCCCGCCTCGATACCGTGTCTGACCTGGCCGGTCGTGGTCTCGACCCCGAGGACGGACTGAATGCCTTGCGCGTAGTAGGATCGGTTGTTCGCCCTGACCTGCAGCGCGTCGGCCTCGCTGTCCGCACCCCTCAGCACGGCGAGCTCCTCCGGAAAGGCTTCCGGGTCGGCCATCACCGCGCCGATCCCGGTCCCGAGGACGCTCTGCAGCTTGTACCAGTTGCGGCGGAAGTTATTGCGATAGAAAGTCGTGCTGACGTTTACGGCGTCCGATGGCTGGATGTAGTGCTGGAGCTGATACTGCTGTTGATCGCCCTGGAACACGTCTTCCTGCGACGCGGCGTAGCGGCGATTCGGCGTCGAGCCGAAGTCCTCGTCCGTGATCCCGAGGTAGGTGGAGTTGGAGGTCTGATCGTAGTAGCCCACCTTGGCGCTGAAGGCCTGGTAGACCGAGGCGTCGGGGCTCGTGTTCGCGCGCAGCTTCACGAGGAAGTCCTGGAGGTCGTACCCGGCGCGGCCTCCCCCATCCACCTGCTTGAAGCCGTCGGTCCGGATCAGGTAGCCCTGACCGAGCCAACCGAAATTCCTGTAGGAGTCGCCGATCATGCCCTGGAATCGGCCGGTACCGTGCTGACCCCCGCCGAGGCCGGCGCTCATCGCCAGGCGGTCCGGGATCGACTGCGAGACCAGATTGAGCGCTCCGCCGATCGTACGAGGACCGTACTTGATCTGACTGGAGCCCTTGCGCACCTCGACCGCTTCCATGCGCCCGGTGACCGGGAAATAGTAGGCCGCCGGCGCCGTGTAGGGGGCGGGAGCGATGAGGACCCCGTCCTCCATCAGCGTGATTTTGGAGGTGCGCTCCGAGCCGGTGCCGCGGAGGCCGATGTTCGGCCGGAGGCCGAACCCCTCTTCCTCCTGGACATTCACCCCGGGAAGCCCGAACACCGCCTTGTGGACATCCGCGTACACGCTGGGAGTCTCGCGGATCTCCTCTTCTGAGAGCGACTGAGCGGATCCGGGAAGGTCGCTGCCGGGCCGGACGAGCCGGCGGCGGTCCAGCAGGACCTCGACGGCCTCCATCGGTATCGGGTTGGGAGCCAACGCGACCGCGAGCTCCAGCTGCAAGCCCTCCTCGATCACGACGCGCTCGCTCCTCGCCCGCCAGCCCGGCTGCGAGAGCAGCAGCGTGTATTCGCCGGACGGCAGCTCCAGGAGGGCAAAGCGTCCGGTGGCATCCGTCGCCGAGCTCCACTCCCGCCCACTACTCGCGCTCGTGAGACGCACCGCGATGCCCTCGAGAGGAGTCCTGGAGCTCGCCGAGGACACCGTGGCCGAGATGCTGCCAGGCTCGGGCGAG
This sequence comes from uncultured Gemmatimonadales bacterium, assembly GCA_947259585.1. GTDB lineage: Bacteria > Gemmatimonadota > Gemmatimonadetes > Palauibacterales > Palauibacteraceae. The sequence continues at coordinate 5,168 of CAMYMV010000055.1, forward strand.
GGGCGTACCGCCTCCTGTCCGGCCAGCGCATCGGCGAAGAGGAACGTGAAGGCACAAAGAGCTCCGGCTGCTGACCTCCCACCGAAGCTCCGGCTGCCGAGATGTCGCATGCGCCCTGTTGGAGTGGTTTTCAAGAACGATTATTACTTGAGAGTGAGACCCATTCTCATGTACTCTAACCCAAGCTACGGCAGCCACTTCCCGTCTGTCAACACGCCGATCACGCGTGGGTGCTCGTTGACATCGTGGTCCCGCACTGGGCACTTTCCCGATCCCGACCGCCGAGACACTGGAAGGTTCGAAGAGATGGTTCTGAGACCGCTCCGAAAGCTGGCTCCCTCGCCCGAAGCGGTCGAGCTCTACGACGATTGGCTGGCGGAGATCGGCGAGCGGCTGGAGGATCCGGCCTGCGACCGCAACGATCTCTGTGTCGAGGTGCTTCGCGGTCTCCTCTACCCGCAGCTCGACCCCGGAGTGGAAGAGTCGCGCCTTCCGGCCATGACCCGTGTCGCGCTGCAGAACCTGGATCCCCGGTGCGTGACGCTCGAGCCCGAGTACTACGACGAGATCGACGAGGCGCGGTATTACCCGCGCAAGCCCCTGATCTGGCTCTGGCAGATGTTCGATCGCTCGCCGCTGGGTGGGAACATCCACCTCGGCGTGCTCTTCCGCCGCGTCCTCGCCCCCTACGTGCTCAGGAGAGTCGGCCGCAACTTCAAGTGCTTCCACTTCGTCGAGGTGTCGTTCGGATACAACCTCAGGGTGGGCGACAACGTGGTGGTACATCGCAATGTCCTGCTGGATGACCGTGGCGGCATCAAGATCGGAAACCGGGTATCAATCTCCGATCACGCCTCTATCTTCAGCCACACCCACTCGATCGACGACATCGTCGACGTCAAGAACATCGAGACCGTGCTCGATGACAACGTCCGCATCACCTACGGGGCGACCGTCCTGGCAGGCGTTCATGTCGGCGTGCAGGGGATGGTCGGCGCGAAGGCGCTGGCGACGAAGGATGTCCAACCCTACCACGTGAACGTCGGGATTCCGGCCAAGCCCGCCAGGGTGAAGTCGATCGCACCTCCGGAGTACCGCCGGCGTGACTGAGGTTTCGATGCCTCGGCGCCGGTCGACGGCAGCCGGCGGGGAGCAGGAGGGACGTCGAGCGCTCGTCACCGGCGGAGCGGTTCGCGTGGGGCGCGCCATCTCGCTCGCTCTGGGCGAGGCCGGATACGACGTCGCGGTCCACTTCGCGTCCTCCGCGGCCGCCGCCTCCGAGGTCGAGGCCGCGATCCGGGACCAGGGCGGACGGGCGGCGACCCTGGAGGCGGACCTCACGCAGCCTCGACAAGCGGAAGGCCTGGTGGCCCGCGCGATCGCCCGGCTGGGCGGCCTGGATCTGCTCGTCAACAACGCCGCGATATTCCCGCACGCCCGGCCCGAAGCGGTATCTTTCGATGATTGGGACCGTGTCTTCGCGCTGAACGCGAGGGCTCCGTTCCTCTGCTCCCGAGCCGCGGCAGCAGCGATGCCCGATGGTGGCAGCATCGTGAACATCGCGGACGGCGGCGTCGATGAGGGCTGGCCGGGTTACGCGCCCTACCTGGCCAGCAAGGCCGCCCTCGTCAGCCTCACGCGCAGCCTGGCGCGGGCGTGGGCTCCCCGCCTCCGGGTCAACGCGGTGGCGCCCGGGCCGGTCGCGTTGCCCGAGTCGTTCGGGCCGGAGGAAAGGGACGAGGCTGCCGGCCGTACGGCCTTGAAGCGAGTGGGCAGGGCGGAGGATGTGGCGGGGGCGGTGCTCTACCTCGACCGGGCGGATTACGTGACCGGCGAGGTGTTGTACGTGGACGGAGGCGCGAGGCTGGTCTGACGGTCGTTCGGGTATGGCCCGAATCGGGCTTCTCGGCAGGGCGTGTCAGGCTTTGCGGAACGGGATATCCACCCGGAACCTGGTGCGACCGTCCTCGAGTCGGTCGACCCTGACCGCTCCATCGGCGGCTCTCACCAACCTGCCCGAGATCGCCAAGCCCAACCCTCGAGTCCACCCGTCCTGCCGGCGAGGGTAGGGTTCGGCGCTCGCATCCAGGAACTCGCCGAGTCTCGCGACGTCGGCGTCGGGCCCGGAATCCGTGATCTCCGCCCGAAGATCGCCGTCCTTCGAAGCCATCAAGCGCACCTCGACTCGCCCGCTCTCACCGGACGCCTCGATGCCGTTGGACACGAGGTTGACGAGAACCCGGCAGAGGAGCTTGCGGTCACCCAGGCGGCGCGGCGGCCCCTCCGCCTCCATGATCAGCTCCACCGCGCGATGCTCGGCAAGCGGAAGGGCGAGCCGCCGTACGTCCTCCAGGAGCTCGGGTACCGAGAACGGGACTCTCTCGACCGGGATCTCCCCTCTCTGGTCCATTCGCGAAGCGTCGATGATGTCGTTGACGAGCCGCACCAGCGACACCGACGCGTCGTAGAGAATGCCCGCCTGCCTGCGCTGCAGCGGACTCAGGGGACCGGGACCTTTCAGGAGCGAATCGGCCAGCAGGAGGATCGAGTTCAGCGGCGAGCGGACGTCGTGCGAGATGTCCTGGACGACCTGCCGGTGCAAGGCGAAACGCTGTGCTAGCGCCACCTCCGCCAGTTGGAGGGCGGCGCTATCCAGGCGAGAGTGCTTTACGGCGCGTAGAGCTGGATCGGGCTCGCCGTCGATCTCGGCACGGACCCTCTCTACCGCCGACCAGCATTCCGGGAGATCGACCCCTCCGCTCGCCTTCAGCACCGGCTGCAGGCTCGTCCCGGATGCGGTGGGCGTGGAGTCGCCATCCTCCACCGCCGCGGACCCGGAAGCACCGAAGGCGGCCTCGGCGTCCACGTACTTCCTCAGCGCATCGGTCAGTCGCCGAGCGCCCGCGGGCAGGTCATCCCGCAAGAGTCACCCCCAACGCTCAGTGCGCTAAGCTCTAATTGCGCCGACGACTCATGCCACGAAGGCGCCGCGAGACAGCTCGTGCTTCTCCATGAGGCGGTACAACGTGGTTCGATCGATGCCCGCCTGGCGCGCTGCCTCCGACATGTTCCCACCCGTGCGCGCGACAATCTGGGCCAGATACTCGCGCTCGAATCGAGCGATCAGCGCGTCTTTCGCCTCGTGGAAGGGCGCCCGGAAGTTGAGAGCCCCGGCAAACGTCCCCGGCGCGGCGCCATCATCATCCCTCGTGTCGCCGCTCACATCGAGAATCGAAAGCCGGTCCGGCTCTACCAACTCGTCCGGATCGGAGAGTACGACGAGGTTCTCCAGAACGTTTTGAAGCTCGCGCACGTTGCCCGGCCAGTCATACCGAACGAGCGTCTCCATGGTGTTCGGCGCGAGCCTCGGTGGGGTCCGGCCGGGAAGCTGGTGCCGTCGCCAGAAATGCTCGAGAAAGAACCGGATCAGGACCGGGATGTCTTCCGGTCTCTCACGAAGCGCCGGCAGCTCGATCGGGACGACCCTCAAACGATAGAACAGGTCCCGACGTATCAGGCCCTCATCCATTGCCTCATCGGGGTCCCTGTTCGTCGCCGATATGAACCGGACGTCCACGACGGCGTCGTCTCGCTCGCTCCCGACACGCCGCACGACGCCATCCTGCAGGACGCGCAGCAGCTTCGCCTGCAGGGGAAGCGGCATCTCGCCAAGCTCATCGAGGAAGAACGTGCCCTGATCGGCGACCTCGAGCAGGCCTGGCTTGTCGCGAATGGCTCCGGTGAAGGCCCCGCGCCGATGTCCGAACATCTCCGATTCGAGGAGCTCCGCCGGAAGGGCGGCGCAGTTGACGGCCACGAAGGCACGCCGTGATCGGCGGCTCTCCTTGTGAATGAACTGGGCGATGATCTCCTTACCTGTGCCGCTCTCTCCCGTGACGAAGACCGAGGCATCGGTTCGAGCGGCCTTCAGCGCGAGCCGGATCGCCTCTCGCATCGACTTCGAGACGCCCAGGATCTTGAGGTCTCCGCGGTCGACCAGCACGCCGTCCTGATTCGAGGAGCCGGAGAGTTGGCGGACTCGCAGAAGCTGGTAGGCGGCCCGGCCGATCACGACCAGCAGCTGGGTGGCCGTGAACGGCTTGGGGAGGTATTCGAACGCGCCGGCCTGCATGGCGCGGATGCTCGCCTCCATCGTCGCGTGGCCGGTCATCATGATCGGGAGGGTGCTCGGAGATCTTTGCCGGACTTCCGCCAGGATGTCCAGGCCGTGGACGTTGGGCATGTTCTGGTCGATCAGCACGATGTCGTACGGCTGGCCCTTGAGGCGCCGGAGCGCATCCTCCGCCCGTCTGTCGACGTCGCAGGTATACCCTTCCGCGCTGAGCACGGACTCGCAGCTCTCGACGATGCTCGTCTCGTCATCGATGACGAGGATGCGCACCGACGCCCGCTCCTCGGGCCCGAGCACGTAGGACGCCGACTCGTCGGCATCGTCCAACTCTTGTTGCTCCAGTACGTCGTCGACTTCGGGTGTCTCTATCCGCATCGCCCTATCAACCGTCGGCAGTCGGACTACGAGTGGATTGAAGCTGTCGCTTTTCCGACACGAAAGAGTCGCGCCGTTGTGTGGGATGTTAGCCGCGCACGTGGCTATCTATATGTGATATAATGCGTTATGGATGACGCAACCGCTCTTCATGGCGGCCCCGCAACAGTTAATGAGTAACACAGAGTGAAAGTGTTGCACAAGAGATGCACTGACACAGTTGGAAAGCAGCGGAGATACCGATTCCGTCGGAGGTGGGCCCCGAGTCACGACGGTGTGTCCGGGAGGCGGCTACGCCTGATGTGATCTAATCACATGAGATTAGCACCCGGTGTGGCTGCAAGCCGCAACGTTCCAGGGCGGCTGGGCGACGACGAACCCAGAGGGCTTTGCGAGCCCGGGAGTGTGGGCATGCGGCGACGCCCGGGCGCGTGGGAGCGCGGTCGGACCGTGGAGCTCAAAGCCCCGGGGCGACAACCGTTTCCTTGTCGACCTGCAAGGGGGCCGTGGCAAGCTGCCCGAGTATCACGTCCGCGATCCGATCCGCTGCCTTACCGTCCCACAGCTCGGGCCGAGAGGGACACCGCGGCTCCCGGAACGCTTCGCTTACGACATCCGCAAGCTCGTTCAGGTTGCCATCGAAGAGCCGGTTCGTCCCGTCCGTGAGGGTGATCGGGCGCTCCGTATCCGGCCTGAGCGTCACGCACGGCACACCGAGCACGGTGGTTTCCTCCTGGATGCCGCCGGAATCGGTCAGCACCGCACCCGCGTCATCCATCAGCGAGAGGAACTCGAGGTACCGCAGCGGCTCCAGCACCTGGATCCCGTTGAGCTCGGCATCCAGGCCGTATCGCCTGATGCTTCTGGCCGTCCGAGGGTGCACCGGCAGCACGACCGGGCAATCGCACTCGTATTCGACCTGGGGGAGCGCTCTGAGAACGGCCGCCAGACGCACCGGATCATCGACGTTGCGGGGCCGATGCAGCGTAGCGAGGACGTAGCGCCCCTGATCCAGACCGAGTCGCCGGTGGACCTTCAGCCGCGCCGCCCGAGGCCGGAAGCGATCCAGCGTGTCGATCATCACGTTCCCGGTGAAGTGGATCCGCTTCTCATCGATCCCTTCGCACCGCAGGTTCTCGTGCGCGGAATGCTCCGTGGTGAACAGCGCATCGCTCAGCCGATCGGTGAGAACGCGGTTGATCTCCTCCGGCATCTCCCAGTTGCGGCTGCGAAGGCCGGCTTCCACGTGCGCGATCCGGATTCCCATCTTGGAGGCGACGATGGCGGCGGCGAGCGTCGAGTTGACATCCCCGACCGTCAGGATCCAATCGGGCCTGTGGCGTTCCAGGATGGGCTCGAGGGCGATCATCACCCGCCCGGTCTGGATGCCGTGAGGAGCCGAGCCCACGCCCAGGTCCAGATCGGGCTTCGGAAGCCCGAGATCCTCGAAGAAGTACTTCGAGAGCGATTCATCGTAGTGCTGGCCCGTGTGGACGAGCATCTGCTTCACCGACACTGATCGCTTGAGAGCGGCGATGACGGGCGCCACTTTCATGAAGTTGGGCCGCGCTCCCACAACATGGAGTACGTTCGGGGCCATCACATCCTCTCCGGACTCGACAGGCCAAAGCTATCCCCCGCCATCTGACGGCGTGTTCGTCCTTCGTACACATTCAAGCGTCAGGCCAATAGGGTTCTCCCGGGCGCCGCGCACCCCCCGAATCCCTGGATTGACCTTATCGAGAGCCCGTTTGCCATGAGGCGGGAGGGGAGATTTCCGGGCTCGGCCTGGCAGGATTCCTTGCACCGGAAGGCGGATCTGTTGCGGCCCAACGACACCCTGCCGAGCCTCCGTCCGTCGCGATGGCCGGAGCCCGAACCCCTCCGTTCGCACGGCCTTTCCCCCACGGCACCGGACTTGCCTACCCTGGAGGTGTTTGCAGCGTCGATAACTGCAGACTCGCCTCCGAAACGTTAGTTTTTCCGTTGGCGAGATGTCGACTTTCCAGTCGCCGAATGCACGATAAGGTGTTGCCGTGAGCGAAGAGGAACGCCAAGAAGGCCAGGTCCCGGCGCCCATAGGGCAGGTACGAGAGGTGCCGACGACCGTCGAGTATCCCCACTATCCCTATCCCTATCCAGCGACATCCGACGGCTATTACGGGCCCGAGGAAGGAGTGGACTGGGAACGTCTCGGAGGAGTCCTCTGGGCTCGGAAGTGGCTGATCCTGGCCGTGACCGTCCTGGCAACCGCCGTCTCCTTTTTTGCCGTCCGGGCGTTCGTCAAGCCGGAGTATCAGGCCCGCTCGACGATCTGGCTCGATGAGACGGACCGGAAGGTGGGAGCCATCTCGGCGGACGACGTTCTGGAGGGGACCGGGTGGGCCGGCTTGATGAGGAGCTACGCCGTCCTCGAGCCGATCGCGCGGAATAAGGCCCTTTTCATCACGCCCACGAGGCCTGGCGCCGTCGAGAGGCAGTTGTTCGCCGAAATGCAGGCGACCGATTCGGTCATCCCGGGCAGCTACAAGCTCCTTCTCGAAGGAGGTCGGTATCGTCTTTCCAGAGATGAGAGCGGGGAGGCCGAGACCGGGGATATCGGCGATGTGATCGGTCGGTCCGCCAACTTTGCATGGCGGCCGACCACCGCCGAGCTGAGACCGTACAGCCGCGTCGAGTTCGATCTGGAATCCTCACGCTCCGCGGCGCTGCGGCTGCGCGGCCGCCTTCAGACGCGGTTCGACCCGGGGGCGAGCCTGATCACCGCCACGCTGACCTGGGACGATCCTGACGAGGCCGCAGCCATACTGAACTCCACCGTCGAAGGCTTCATCGAGACGGCGACCGAGCTGAAGAACCACAAGCTGGCGGAGATCGTCCAGATCCTGACGACCCAAACCGAGTTCGCGGAGGCCCAGCTCCGGCAGAAGGAGCTCGCACTCGAGCAGTTCCGGGTGCAGACGGCGACGGAGCCGACGGAGTCGCAGGCGCTGCCGATTCCGGGAGCCCGACAGACGCGTGGGACCGTTTTCGATGCCTACTTCGAGCAGCGTCTCGAGGTAAGGCGAATCGAGGCGGATGTCAGTCAACTTCAGGGTCTGCTCGAGGAGGTCCAGGCCGGACAGGGATTGGATGACGGGTCACTCGCCCTCATCCCGGCCGTGAACACGGATGCCGATCTGAGGACGGCTCTGGGGGAGCTGTACGACAGGCAGGCGAGCCGTCGCGCCCTCCTGTACACCTATACGGAACAACATCCCGACGTCGTGGATCTCTCGCTGGAGATCGACGAGCTTCAGGGGCGCCTGATCCCGAACATGATCGCTGGCCTCATCCGGCAGCTCGGTGACCGCAGGACGCTGATCGAGGAGCAGATGGGGGCCCAGGCGAGAGAGCTTCGGGAAGTCCCGGCGCGGGCGATCGAGGACAGTCGGCGACAGCGGGAATTCTCACTCTCCGAGGACCTGCACAACCGGCTGCTCACCCAGCTTCGGGAAGCGACCCTGGTCGCGGCGACGAGCTTGCCCGACCTCCAGGTCGTCGACCGGGCTTTCCCGCCCTTCGTGCCCTCCAGAAACGAAGGCCCGCGGCTCATCCTCATGGCCGCGATGGCGAGCTTCGGCCTGGCGATCGGCGGAGTTATCCTGCGCGACCGGTTGGATCAGCGAATCCACTCTCCCGAGCAGATCACCAATCGGCTGGGCCTGCCGGTCCTCGGCATCGTTCCCAGACTCGACAACCAGCGCTCGCGGGAGTCGACTCGGGCGGCGGTGGCCATCGAGTCGTTCCGCGCGATCCGCACCCAGATCGCGCACGCCGGGCCCGACGTCGGACAGGTCGTGCTGATTACGAGCGCCGCGCCCCGTGATGGGAAATCCATGGTCTCGGCCAACCTGGCGATATCCTACGCCAGCAGCGGCAAACGGACTTTGTTGCTGGACGCCGACACTCGCCGGGGACGCGCGGAGCAGATGTTCGGATTGGCGGCGAGCCCGGGCTTGTCGGACTTCCTGCTCGATCGCGCCTCCCTGGAGGACGTCGAGCACGAGACGGAGGTGGAGAACCTCACGTTGCTGCCTCGCGGCGATCATTCCGGCTTCAGCGCGGAGCTGCTGGACAGCGAGTGCATGGTCGATCTCGTGCGTCAACTCCGAGAGAGGTACGACGCGGTCGTCGTGGATGCGCCGCCGCTTGCTGCGGGAGCCGACACCCTCTTCCTCGGTGAACACAGCGACAAGGTCGTCATGGTCTTCCGGGCCGGTGAGACGGACCAGAAGATGGCGCGGACCAAGCTCGACATGATCGGGAACGTCGAGCTTCCCTTCGTCGGAGCGGTGTTGAACGCCGTGCCGGAGAAGGCGCATTACTACGACTACTACGCCAACTACTACTACGCCGATACGACCACCTGACCCGAGGGTCTAGACGCGGCGGCGAGTCGGCTCCCAGGTCGAGGACCTCTCCCGGCGCAGGAACCTCCCCCACGCTCTCAAGGCAGCCACGTTCGCCATTATCGCGTAGGTGAGGAAGCCTTTAAGGCTCGCACCTTCCTCTTCTGCCGCGGATCGCGCCCGGGCCGACAGAAAGAGTGCGACGACCAGAAGGCCCGCCAGGAGAACCGCTGCGACGGGCGGGGCGACGAGGCTCCAGATGATCAGCCCCGCAACCGCGATCGGGAGGCTCAGCGGAACGAGCCAGCGGGAGAGCTTGTGGCTGGTCAGCATAAAGGCGAAACGGCCGTAACGTAGCGGGTTCAGCAGGCTTCTCTTCGCCCAGAGCGTATCGAGGCCACGAGCCATCGTCCGCTCCTTGCGCGTGAGCTCCGCGCTAACCGAGCCCGTCCGCGGCACTATGCAGATCGCCTCGTTGACGGATACGGCCCGCAGCTTGGCCTCCCTGGCTCGAAGGGCGCTCAGAAAGTCCCGGCTCAGGTTCTCGGGCACGGGCTCCATGTGGAGCTCTCTTCGAATCGCGTAGAAGCAGCCGCTCGCGCCGACGATCGACCCCACCCGCGTCTCCAGCGACCGCACCCACATCTCGTAGCCGACATAGCCGGCTTCACCGAGGTTGTCGTCGGAACTGGCCACCCCCTCGCTGACGTCTCGACCGGATGCCACACCTACGGTGGGATCCTGAAACGCACGAATCAGCGGCTTCAGCGAGCTGGGCAGAAGCTTGGTTGTCGCGTCCGTGTTGACGATGATCTCCCCTTCAAGGCGGGGAAGAGCGGCGTTCTCGGCTGCCGTTTTGCCCCCACGCTCGTCGAGCCTCAGGAGCTCCACCCCGCGAGCCTCGTATCGCCTGACGATCTCGTCCGTGGAGTCGTTCGAGGCGTCCGAGATGACGAGCACCTGCAGCTTCCCGGACGGGTAGTCGAG
>CAMYMV010000055.1:15130-16577 GCA_947259585.1 uncultured Gemmatimonadales bacterium
GAGAGCGAGGATGTGATCCAGGGTGTCGGCGATGTCTTCTTCCTCGTCATAAACGGGCAGCGACAAGCTGACGCTCGGCCAGCTGTCCGGATCGACCCTCGGATAGTCGCAGCGCCGGAAGGTCCCCCAAACTTTCAAGACGGCCGGGTAAATCCCGTACGTGTAAAGAAGGAAGCCGGCTGGAACGCCGACCAACAGCACCGCCAGAGTCGTCACTATCGATCCCTCGTGTCCACGAGTTCCTCGTACATCTGCGTGTAGCGCCTCACCCAAGGCTCGGCGGCGTAGGCCTCGCTCAACCTGCTCTTGGCAGCGCGCGCACGCGCAGCAGCCTGATCGGGCCCGTCGACGACCTCGCGTATCGCCGCAGCCAAGAGTGACGGAACCGCCGGCCCGACGAGCAGGGCCTCCGCTTCCGACAGGACGTCCGGCACGCCGCCGACGGCCGTGGCGACGATCGGAATGCCGGTGGCCATCGCCTCGAACAGGACGATCGGGGTGCCCTCGGTGCGAGAAGACAGCACGAACATGTCAAAGGCCGGGAAGAGGCTGCCCGCGTCGGAGACACGGCCATGAAGATGGACCCGCGAGACCAGCTCGAGCTGACGAGCAAGCCTGCGCAACCTCGCCTCCTCCCTCCCATCGCCGATCAAGCTAACCTCCACGGGCGGATCGCTCAGCTGGGAAACGGCCTTCAACAGCAGATCCGCGCCCTTCTCCGGACTCAGTCGCCCGACCCAGCCGGCCACAATCGCGTCGTCGTTCAGCCGTAGCGCTTGCCGAGCCTCGAGACGCGTCAGAGGAGCCCGTTCGCCGGCCCATGCGTTCGGAACGAGCTCGATGCTGGCGGGCGGCAAGCCCGCGTTTCGCAGTTTCGAGACCAGCGGGCTCGAAACCGCCGCCACGCGATCGAAGTGCCGTAGCGCTCGGAGCTGCAGCCGCTCGTACAGGCGGTTCTTGGGTCGTCCACCGGTGAAGCCGTGCACCGTCGAGACGCGGCTCGCCCCGTCGCAGCGAGACGCTCCGGCACAAAAATCGGCGCGGTAGCCATGAGTATGGACCACGTGCGGCTTGCGGCGCCCGCAGGCTTCCCTGAAACCGCGACGATCTCGCAGGAAGGCGCGAGGCGGACTCTCGACCGTCTCCACCTCGACACCGGTCGAGTCGAGCAGCGACACGAACGGATGGGCCGTCCGCCCCGGATCGACGATGGTGACCACGGCAACCTGCAGGCCGGCATCCCGTTGCCCGGTCGCCAGCATCTGGACGACCCGCTCCAATCCTCCGATCTGGGCCGGCGCCAGCAAATGAAGCACCCTCAGCGGCCGCTCGAAGGTGGCGTCGCTCACGAGGCCAACGACCGCTTGCGCTCCGCGTGCCGTCGGATGGCCAGCGAGTACTGCTCGGTGATCTGCGCGGCCACCGCCTCCCGGCTGTATCCGTTCAC
>CAMYMV010000056.1 GCA_947259585.1 uncultured Gemmatimonadales bacterium
ATCCGCCCCTGGCACCTGACCTGGGGGGCCACGGACGAGGAGGTCCGCCGTCCGATGCCGGGCGACGCGATCCACGCGAGCCCTTCCTTCAACGCGACTCGCGCCGTCACCATCGAGGCGGGCCCGGAGCACATCTGGCCGTGGCTCGTTCAGATGGGTTACCGGCGAGCGGGTTTCTACAGCTACGACCGGATCGACAACGCCGGGATCCCGAGCGCAGACCACATCATCCCCGAGTATCAGAGCTTGAAGGTGGGGGACCGCGTTCCGATGGCGCCGAACGCGTATGCCGAGGTCCGTGAGATGGATCCTCACCATTCGATGCTGTGGGTGTTCCGGGGGGAGGGTCAGTGGGAGAACGCCACCTGGGCATGGGGCCTCTACGAGGACGGCTCGCAGCATACGCGATTGGTGACCCGGCTGCGCGTCAGCTACAAGTGGGCCCGCCCGAGCATCGTCCCGATGCTGATAACGGACGTGGTCGAACTCGTGATGATGCGAGAGTGCCTGCTCGGCATCAAGCGCAGAGCCGAGAGGCTCGGGCGGGAGTCCACGTAGCAGCATGTGGCTGACGACCCGGCTCGACTACGTGGTCAATTGGGCGCGGCGCAATTCACTCTGGATCATGCCGTTCAACACGGCATGCTGCGGGATCGAATTCATGGCCGCCGCCGCTTCCAGGTATGACTTCGCCCGCTTCGGGATGGAGCGGTTGGCCTTTACTCCGCGCCAGGCCGACCTGATGCTCGTCGGCGGTCGAGTCAACTACAAGACGGCACAGGTTCTACGCCGGATTTGGGACCAGATGCCGCAGCCCAAGTGGTGCATCGCCATGGGGGCGTGCGCCAGTTCCGGGGGAATGTTCGACAACTATACGATCGTCCAGGGCGTCGACACGATCATTCCGGTGGACGTCTACGTGCCCGGCTGTCCACCGCGTCCCGAGGGTCTTATCTACGGCCTGCTCATGATCCAGGAGAAGATCAAGGGCGAGACCGTGCGCAACCCGCTGCTGAGAGCCGAGAGCCCCGCCGCTGCCGGTCGGCCCAACCTGCCCCCTGAGGCCATCGAGCTCGTCGCACAGCCGTTCGGGAATTCGACCCGGCAGAATCAAATCAGCGGGCTCGAACCGACGGCTGCGACGGGGCGAAGAAGGGACCGGCGTGAGAGGCTTCTCGAGCACACGGACTGAGCGATTCAGCTGAACGCCTGTGGGCGTGAACCTTAAGGAGGAAGCCATGAGACGAATCGCGAACCTGCTCCTCTTCATAACGGTGGCCGCCATGCTTTGGCCGACGGTCCCCTTGCTCGCGCAGGATCGAAAGCAGGAGGAGGGCGAGGATCATCCGATGATGACCCGATTCCCGGGCTCCGAGATCGTCAGCTACGACGCGGCGGATTTCGATGCGCTCCTCATCCCGCTCGGTCCGGCGACAGCGGTTGACGAGTTCGAGCTCAGCGAACTCGCAGAGGGAAAGGTGACGCGGCTGACGTACGAGATGCCCGAGGGCCACTCGACCTTGGAGGTGTTCCGAAGCTACGAGCAGGCGCTGATCAAGCAGGGATTCGAGATTCTGTTCTCCTGCATGATGGATACGTGCGGTTCGCACTTGCACTTCCAGAAGCTGGAGCGGCCGTTCATCATCGACCACGACCATCGGTACCTGGCGGCGAAGGGCAGCCTGCCGGAGAGCGATGTGTACGTGACCGTCCGCGTGTACACCACCGCCAGGCAAAACCCCCCGGTCCGCGCCATGGTCGGGATCGCGGAGATTCAAGCTCTTGGAGAGGACTTGGTCAAGGTCAACGCCGAAGCCATGGCGACCGCCCTCGAGACGAGCGGACACGTCGCCCTGTATGGAGTCCACTTCGATACCGACAAGGCAGAGATCAGGCCGGACTCGGGCCCGACTCTCGAGGAGATGGGGAGGCTGCTGGAGGAGAACCCGCAGCTCAAGGTCTACGTCGTGGGCCATACCGACAACGTGGGAGGTGTCTCCTATAACATGGATCTCTCGCAGCGTCGCGCCGAGGCCGTGGTCTCCGCGTTGACGGGCCGGTACGGAGTCGATCCCGGCCGTCTGCTGTCACAGGGTGTCGGTCCCTTCGCGCCGGTCGCCTCCAACCGAACAGAAGAGGGCCGAGCCGAGAACCGGCGAGTCGAGCTGGTCGAGCAATAGGCGAGGCTCTGGGGAGCGCCAAAGCTCCGTTCTGATTCCTTCCCGTAGCTGAGTGTGGGGGTTCCTCCCACACTCCACGGGGTGATCCTCCCTACGCGTCTGGAAACCCTTCCTCTTACAGACGCCCGATGCCACCGCCACCTAGCTTCTTGGTGGGTTGGGCGCGCGCAACGGGCCGAGGGATCGCAGAGCACGAACCTTCGTCCTCCCCCTCAGCAAAGCCGACTACATGCCTCAGCAGGTTCCTCGCCTGGCTGTGCTGTTCGCCGTGCTGGTGGTGGGGTTCGTGGTTGCGCGCGAGTCCCTCGTTCCCGACACCTTCGGCGACGTCGGTCATTATCGGGCGGCAGCCGTCACCTCGATCGCAGCCCGTGAGAAGAGCTATGCGGGGCACCGGGAGTGTGCCGACTGTCATGATGAGATCGCCGAGCAGCGCCTGGCCTCCCATCACAGCGGCGTGGCGTGTGAGGTGTGCCACGGTCCCGGGGCTGCCCACTCGGAGTACCCCGACGAGGTAGAGCTCCCGGCCCCTCGTGAGCGCGGCTTCTGTCCCCTGTGCCACAGATACGACCCGTCACGCCCGACCGGCTTTCCCCAGATCGAGCCCGTGGCTCATAATCCCCTCGAACCCTGCATGTCGTGTCACGATCCTCATGCGCCCGAACCGCCCGAGGTTCCCGAGGAGTGTGGGGCGTGTCACGGTCAGATCTCGCGGCTGAAGACGGTGTCGCACCACGTCACGCTCGACTGTACCACCTGCCACGCGACGGAGGAGCAGCACAAGATCACGCCGCGGCTGGTCCGGCCCGGGAAGCCCGTGGACCGAGGCTTCTGCGGCACCTGCCATGACGAGGATGCGGACAGCCAGGCGGACATTCCCAGGATCGACCTGGCCACCCACGGCGAAGACTACCAGTGCTGGCAGTGCCACTACCCCCACTATCCCGAGACGGGCTGATGGCCGGCCCGGCAGATCGCGTAGAGGCCTGCTTGCAGCCGACCGACGAGGTGCTAGCCGGCGCCCGACCGTCCGATGAGGTGAAGGCAGGCGTCCGGCCGCCCGGTGAGCGCGAGGTGGACCGACGGGAGTTCCTCGAGCAGGCCCTCAAGGCCGGCCTCGGCGTGCCGATCCTCCTGGGGGTGATCCGCATCCAGGACCTGGTGGCGGGCGACGCGGGACAGGAGGGCTACGAGCCCGGCGAGCACTACTACGGGATGGGGGTGGACGTGGGGCGGTGCATCGGCTGCGGCATGTGCGCGCAGGCCTGCAAGACGGAAAACGACGTGCCCCTCGAGCCCCACTACTTCAACACCTGGATCGAGCGCTACGTGATCCAGACCGATGGAGCGGTGGTGGTCGACAGTCCCAACGGCGGGATGGATGGCTTCCCGGGCGCACAGAGCGAGGGAGAGATCCAGAGGACGTTCTTCGTCCCCAAGCTATGCAACCACTGCGAGGACGCGCCGTGCGTACAGGTCTGTCCCGTGGGCGCGACGTTCACAACGGAGGACGGTGTCGTACTGGTGGACGAAGAGTACTGCATCGGATGCAGCTACTGCATCCAGGCCTGCCCCTACGGCGCGCGCTGGTTCCACCCTGAGAAGCACGTGGCGGCCAAGTGCACCTTCTGCTACCACCGGCTCGTCGAGGGCCTCGTGCCGGCGTGCGTCGAGGTGTGTCCGACCGGCGCCCGGGTGTTCGGCGAGGTGGAGCACCGCGCGACACCGCTGGCCAGGTTCATGCGCCTCAACGAGATCCAAGTCCTCAAGCCGCACCTGAACACAAAGCCGCGAGTCTACTACGCGAACCTCGACGGTGAGGTGAGATAGCCGAGATGCAGGGCTACATCTACCCGAACGAGTTCGAGCTGCATTGGGGCCTTCTGGTCGTCCTGTATCCGTACATCACCGGTCTCGTCGCCGGTGCTTTCATCCTCGCCTCGCTCGAACGGGTGTTCAACGTAAAGGAGGTGCAGCCGACCTACCGTCTGGCGCTGCTCACGGCGCTCGCGTTTCTCCTCGTCGCTCCCCTCCCGCTTCTCGCGCACCTCGGTCACCCGCTGCGCTCGTACGAGATCTTCCTGACGCCGAACCGCAAGTCCGCTATGGCGATGTTCGGATTCGTCTATGCCTGGTACCTGACGGTGGTGCTCCTGCTCGAGATCTGGTTCGAGTACCGGAAGGACCTGGTTCTGTGGGCCCGGAGCGAGCGCGGCCCGAAGAAGTGGCTCCACTACGCGCTCACGCTGGGAGCCACGGACCTGTCGGAGGAGGCGCTGCGATTCGATGACAACGCCGGCCGGTGGATCACGATCATCGGCATCCCATCCGCGTTTCTCCTCCACGGGTACGTCGGCTTCATCTTCGGGTCGGTAAAGGCGAACCCGTGGTGGAGCAGCGTGCTGATGCCGGTGGTGTTCCTGTTCTCCGCCATCGTCTCGGGCATCGCGCTCGTCCTGTTCATCTACGTGGCCGCCAGCCTGTTCAGGTCGAAGCCTGTGGACATGCGGTGTGCGGACAAGCTGGCCGCCTTCCTGTTCTACGCGATGATCGTCGACTTCTCGCTGGAGATGCTCGATTTCATCCACCGCCTCTACGAGTCGGAGGAGTCGATCGAGATCCTCTCCCAGCTGATTCAGGGCCCGCTGTTCATCAGCCTGATCGTGCTCCAGGTCGTGCTGGGGACGCTCGTCCCCTTGATCGCGCTGGGCGTGGTCTCGCCGGCGCTGTCGGACAGAGGGGTGTCCAGGACTCCTGCCGAGCTGAGGCGTCTCATCTACCTCGCCTGCGCGACCCTCGTGCAGATCGGGATCTTCAGCATCCGGTGGAACGTGGTCCTCGGGGGACAGCTGTTCTCCAAGAGCCTGCGCGGGCTGACGGTGTACAAGCCCCTGCTGTTCGGGACCGAGGGACTGCTCATGGCCAGCGTGCTGCTGTTTCTGCCGCTCGTCATCCTCTGGCTCCTCGTGAAGGTTCTTCCGCCCTGGCTGGACGCCGAAGCCACGGAGTAAGCCCGGCGGGTGCCGGACGGCGGCCCTCCAGCTGCCTGCGCTCTTGCGGAATCCACCGCTCGGCAATCGAATCAACGGCGTGCCCGTTCATTCCGCCCCCACGTGGGGAGCGTCTACGAAGAGCGTCTACGAATCCCGGGAGCGAATCATGAGGAAGCCCGCATCTCCCCCGCGCGCCAGCGTGCCCCACCTGCTTGCCCGACGGCCTTCGGGCTTCCTTCTGGCCGCGCTGGCCGCCGCGCTGGCCGCCGCGCTGACGGCCTCGTGCTCGGCGGCGCAGGATGCGGAGATGGATGACGGGCGGATCTCGGAGTTCGGGAGGTACGAGGGCTACTCGGAGGAGGTCTTCGACGAGTGGGTGAACACCTCCCGTTACATCGAGATGCGGGACGGCGTGAAGCTGGCCGTGGACATCACCTTCCCCGCGGTGAACGGCGAGATCGCCGAGGGCCCGTTCCCCGTCGTCTGGACCCACTCCCGGTACCACCGGAACCCGGGCGCCCTGGCCCGGTTCTTCGCCCGCGAGGGCGCCGAGGTCCCCGAGATCCACTCGATGGTCGATGCCCGGGAGGATCTTCAGCTCCTCGTCAGGCATGGCTACGTCGTGGCCGCCGTACAGGTCAGGGGCGGGGGGGCGTCGTTCGGCACGTATCAGGGGCTCTTCTCCGAGGCCGAGACCGACGACGCCCGCGAGATGATCGAGTGGTTCGCGACGCAGCCCTGGAGTGACGGAAACGTGGGGATGTACGGCGGCTCGTACCTCGGCATCACCCAGTACATGGCGGCCTCCGAGGGACACCCGGCGCTCAAGGCGATCTTCCCCAACGTCGCCGGCATGGACATGTACGATCAGCTATATCCGGGCGGCGTCTACCGCTCCGACATGATCGACCACTGGGGCGGGCTCACCCGCAATTTGGACGTCGAGTGGCCGGCTCCGCCGGTTCAGGGTGACGAGGACGGGACCCCGCTGCTGCAGGCGGCCATCGCGGAGCACGAGAACAACTGGGACGTCGGGAAGGAGTACGGGTCGGGGGCGTTCAGGGACCACGATGTCCCGACGCTCACGTGGATGGAGCACGGCCCGACCGGCGTGCTCGATGAGCTCAACGCGGCGCGGGTTCCCGCGTATCACTGGAACGGGTGGTACGACATCTTCGTCCTCGATGCGCTCCTCTACTGGGCCAACTACGAGGGGCCTCAGAGGATCGGGATCGGCGCCTGGTCCCACGGCGCCATGCCCGACAGCGCGCTCATGGCTGATCGTGAGCGCTTGACCACCATCGAACAGCTCCGGTGGTTCGACTACTGGCTCAAGGGGATCGACAACGGGATCATGGACGAGAGCCCCGTCCATTACGCCGTCATGAACGATCCCGGAGACTGGGCCTGGAAGTCGAGCGACACCTGGCCCATCCATGGGACCGAGGAGATGCGTTTCTACTTCGGGGAAGGCCCATCGGAGAGCGTCGAGTCCGTCAACGATGGCGTCCTCACGATCGAGCCGCTCGCGGGTGACGCGGCGCGCCTGCTTTCCTGCATCGCCTACTGGGGCGCGGACGAAATGAGCCGCAAGCTGGAGGTCGCGACCCGCTTGTCAGCCTCTGGATGACGTCGTCGACGAACGACGGGGAGATCATCGTGCTCCTGGAGGAGGTGGACGAAGACGGATTCGCGCGGTACGTGACCGAGGGAGTGCTCCGCGCCTCCCACCGAAGGCTCGCCAAGGCGCCATGGGGGAACAACATGGGCCTGCCGTTCCAGCGGAGCTTCCGCGAAGACAGGGAGCCGCTGCCGGCCGACGAGCCGGCCGGGCTGGTCATGGACCTTCTTCCCACGTCGACCGTCTTCAACGCCGGCAAGCGGATCCGCGTGACGATCATGGGGGCGGACGCGGACAATCTCGAGCTGCCGGAGGTGGCGCCCACATACCGCGTCTATCGCGGCGGCGCATATCCGTCCGGCATCATGCTGCCCGTCGTGCGCTAGGAGCTGGTCGAGGCGCGGGAGCGCCCCAGGCTTCCCGTCGACGCCCGCGCCGCCGTCGAGGCCGGCCCGCCGTCAAACTGCCCCGACATCGCCGGTCAGGGCGACCTGCAGTGCCGTCACGATCGCCTGCGCGAGCTCGTCCTGGACGGCGAAGACGTCGGTCAGTTCGCGTTCATAGCTGTCGGCCCACAACCGAAACCCATCCGTAACGTTGATCAGCCGTGCCCGGACGCGCAGCTGGTCGCCGGAGCGACGCACGCTCCCCTCCAGCACCGTCGCCACTCCCAGTTCCTCCCCGATCTGGCGCACGTCCACGTTTCGGTCCTTGAAGGCGAAAGATGAGGTCCGAGCCGCCACCTGCAGATCCGGAATGCGGTCCAGCGCGCTCATCAGCTCCTCGGCCAGACCATCGCTAAAATACGCGTCCTGCGGGTCGTCACTCAGGGTGACGAAGGGTAGCACGGCGATGGACTGCCCGGTCGCGGCGCTGCTAGCTGTTGGATCTTCGGGCGCTTCGCGCATCACCCACCAACCGCCGCTGATGAAGACGACGGTGGCCACGAGAGCCAGAATGCCCGCGCCCCAGCGTCGCGTGCGAGACTCGGCGGCTATCGCCTCCAACTCCTCGCTGGAGGCCGGATCGGTACGAACGACACCCTGAGGTGTGACGTCGAACACCCAGGCGAGCGCCACGGCGAAGGGGAACCCGACGATCGCGGTGAAGGCAACGGATTTTGCCAAAACATCTGGGAGTTGTAGGGCGGGGACCAGGAAGTCGGCTGCCCCCATCACGGCGAACGCCGCTGCCGCGTAGACCGCCACCACTTTGAGCACGTGGCGGCGCTTCAGCTCCGCCATGAACTTCTGGTACCGCGTGCTATTCGTCATTCCCCGCCCGGTTGCCGTGTGTCAGGCTTGGTGCTGTCGGTCTGAGTGCCGCCCCACAACAGCACGGCTACTCCGGCTATGCATAGGGCTGTCACCAGACAGCCAAACAAGAAGACGACGAGATCAGGCATGCTCGACTCCACTCGGGGTCGTGTGCCCCACCGGGCAGTGAGATGAGCGCTTGGGCGTATCCTACTTGCGACCCGCGACCAGCAAGGCGCCTAACGACAGAATCGACGGGACCCACAGGCCCACGAATACAGCGGTCTCCCTCTGGCCGACGAACCAGAGATACACGGACAACACGAAGGAGATGAACGCCGCGGCTCCGAACAACATCTTGGCTCTTGCCGTTCTCGACATCGAGTGCACTCTCCAGCTAGGGCGGGCGGAGCGTCTGGAAAGCCCCGACAAGGTGGATTCGAGCTCGGAGTATAGGAAATGCCAAAGTTGCCTACAACAGTGCCCGCGTCGACCAACGCCGGGAGGAGGGCACGGCGGACGGCAGCAGGAGAGGCTGAGCTCGAACGGGCATGCGGGCGGTTCGGGCCGCCAGGCTTGAACGCGGCACCGTGGGGCAAGTCTCACCAGAGACGGTTCGGACGGTCCGGTGGCTCCTAGTTGGGCTGCTGGCTGCCTTCGCAGGCACCCTGCCCGCATCCGCCCAGGAGCACGAACCGCGGACAGGCGTAAAGGGCTCATTTGCGATGGGCTCTCGGCGAGGTGTACTTCTCTTTCTGTTCCTCAGGGTGAACCGCCTCAACAAACGCTCTCCCGAGCCATCAAAGCGAGGCTCGTTCGAATGTCCGCCACCCGGAGGGGTCGATGAGACCAAAGACCCGCGACGACCACCTGTTCGGGCCGGGGCCCAAGCGCCTGCTCGCGCTCGACGGGGGCGGCGTGCGCGGGATCGTAGCGCTCGCCTATCTGGAGCGGGTCGAGCGCCTGCTACGAGAGCGGAGCGGCGGTGACCCCGAGTTTCGGCTCTGCGACTACTTTGATCTCATCGGTGGCACGTCGACGGGCGCCATCATCGCGGCGGGGATAGCCGTGGGCTTTCCCGTCGAGAAGATCGTCGAGCTCTACCGGACGATGATGCCGAGTGTCTTCAAGACGTCCCGTTGGCGGATCGGGCTCCGGCAGCCGAAGTACTCGCGCGGTCCCCTCGCCGGGTTGCTCGCAGAGACATTCGGCGACATCACGCTCGGAAGCAGCGGCGTCCGCACCGGGCTCGTCATCGTGACGAAGCGGTTCGACACCGGAAGCCCGTGGGTCATCCACAACAACCCGCGCGGCAAGTACTTCGATCACCCCCAGGCACCGAACAGGGAGTTCATGCTTCGGGACGTCGTCCGCGCCAGCACGGCGGCGGCTCCTTACTTTGGGCCTGAGGCGCTGCGGGTCGGTGAGGACGTGGAGGGCGTGTTCATCGACGGCGGCGTCAGTCCCTACAACAACCCGGCGCTGCAGCTCCTCATGGTGGCCACCCTCGAGGGCTTCGGCTTCGGCTGGCCGATCGGTCCCGATGACCTCTTCCTCCTTTCCGTCGGTACGGGCTCGCAGGCGCTCGATTTTCAACCGGATCGCGCGTTCAGCATGCCCTCCGCGATGGTCGGCCTCCGTTCCGTGCGGTCTGTCATCGCCGACTCCAGCTGGCTGACCCAGACGATTCTGCAGTGGATCTCGCGCAGCCCGACGCCGTGGGAGATCGACCGCGAAGTCGGCGACCTGGGCGGAGATCTGCTGGGCGGCCGGGAGGCACTGTCGTACGTCAGGTATGACGTTCGGCTCGAGCGCGAGTGGCTCGCGGAGCGACTGGGCGTCGAGCGGCAGGGTGAGGTGCTGAGGGACCTCGCCGCACTCGACAAACCGAAGAACGTGGAGGCGCTCGCCGAGCTGGGTGCGGCCGCGGCCGAGGCTCAGGTGAAGAGCGAGCACTTCCCCGAGGCGTTCGATCCGGGCGACGGCTCTGGATGACGTCGAGGGAGGCCCGGCCGGGCCTCCGCCCCTATATTCTCGGATTCGCTTCGGGGCCGCGCTTTTCGAGACTCTTGGAGTCGACGCGGCTTCACGGGGTCCGGAATCGGAGTGTCAGAGGTTATGGCTCACGGGACTGGGGACCGATTCGTAGTAGGCGTGACCGGGCACCGAGACCTGGAAGGCGCCGAGGATGACGTTGCGTCCGCGCTCCGCGCGGCTCTCGAGGCCTATCAGCGCACACACGGCGACCGCCTGGTCGTTCTTTCCGCGATCGCCGCCGGGGCGGACTCGCTCTTTGCAGAGGCGGCGGCCTCGCTCGGGATCCCGCTGACCGCGGTCCTCCCGTTCGAGGGCTACGAGGAGGACTTCGCGGATGGTGAAGAGCGGGAGAGGTTCGAGACGCTCCTCGCCGCGGCGACGCGAAGATGCACGCTTCCCTACGAGGGAAGGTCGACCGAAGCCTACGCCGCTGTGGGACGGTGGATCGTCGATCACTCGGATCATCTCGTCGCGGTATGGGATGGGAAGCCGGCCCGGGGCCTCGGCGGCACCGGCTATGTCGTCGCCTACGCCCGCGAGCGCGGTCATCCCATGACCGTGGTCACACCCCCTCAGACGTGAAGGCGCGGGAGGATACCATCGACAAGTTCGAGGAGTACCGGTTCTTTGCCGAGAGCACGGCGAAACTCAGCGACCGGAGGCAGTTGACCACGCAGGTCTGGGTCACCCTCCACACGCTTCTGTTCGCCGCGTTGGGGTACCTGATGAACGCGAACGTGGGTTCGGGCGCTGAGTCGGGCGCCGCGGCGGCCTCCGGCGGGGGTTGGGTCCTCGTCCTCAGCGCCTTCGGGCCGCTCCTGCTCCTCGGTCTCTTCTCCTGCGCAATCTGGCGGAAGATGCTCCTGAGCTACCGGGCGTTGATCGGATGGCGCTACGACCAGCTGATGGAGATGGAGCGCTCCCCGCAGCTCGAGGGCCTGCACAGGTTCTTCAGCCGCGAGTATGAGGAGTTCTTCGGGCCGGACTCCAAGCGCCCACGGATCGGCTTCACCCGGCTCGAGGCGCTGCTCCCGACCGTGCTCATCTTCGTGTATCTCGCATTCGGGGTTGTCGCGATCCTCATCGGACTCGGGAAGATCCCCTCCTAGGCGGAGGAGTTTTTGATGGCACACGACGTCTTCATCAGCTACTCGAACAACGACAAGGCCACGGCGGATGCCGTGTGTCACGCCCTCGAGGCCGACGGCACGCGCTGCTGGATCGCGCCTCGGGATGTCAGCCCGGGCCTCTCGTGGAAGCAGAGCATCGTCGATGCGATCCGTCAGGCGCGGATGATGGTCCTCATCTTCTCGGGTGAGGCGAACAGCTCGCCTCAGGTGCGGCGCGAGGTAGACATCGCCTTCGAGTCGGGGCATCCGATTCTCCCGTTCCGGATCGAGGACGTGGAGATGAACAAGGATCTCTACTACTGCATCGCAGCCCGGCACTGGCTCGATGCCGTGACGGAGCCCAAGGACGCGCAGATCGAGGAGTTGGTCGTGTCGGTGCGGGGCCTGGTGGCAGCCGCCGAGCCCGCCGCGCCGCCGCCGCGCGAGGACGTCGAGGCTTCGCGTCGACCGGAGGCCCCTCCAAGCCAGCATTCGGTCCCATCGCAGCCGGCACCCTCGCAGCGGCCAGCCACCGGCGAAACGAAGCGACTGGCGGCTTTTCTCGGGCGCCGGGCGACTCAAAGGGTGATGATCGGAGTGGTTGGCGTCGCGGCGTTCCTGCTGGTCCGTGGGCTGATCAGCGGGCCGTCGGCGGCGGAGCTCACCGAGCAGGGCGTCGCTGCCTACGACGCCGAGGACTACTCGGCCGCGCTGCCGTTCCTGATCCAGGCGGCCGAAAAAGACGATCCCGAGGCCCAGTACACGCTGGGTCGGATGTACTTCGACGGCGACGGCGTCGCGAAGGATGTGGACAAGGCGCGCGACCTGTTCGAGGCGTCCGCCGAGCAGGGGCACCCGGGCGGGCAGACGGGGATCGGCTACCTCTACAGCGCCGGAGAGGGCGTGGAGCTCGACGACGAGGAGGCCATCCGCTGGTACCGGTTGGCCGCGGACCAGGGCTTCCCAGCTGCCCAATCCAACCTCGGGTACATGCATCAGATCGGCCGCGGCGTCGACGCCAGCGACGAGGAGGCGGTGAGCTGGTACCGGACGGCGGCCGATCAGGGGTACGCTCGCGCCCAGGCTGCGCTCGCGTGGATGTACCAGCAGGGGCTCGGCGTGGAGAAGGATTCCGAGGAAGCGGCGAAGCTCTACTGGGAGGCGGCCGAGCAGGGGAACGTGAACGCCCAGCTGAACCTCGGTTGGCTGTACGGCCGGGGCGAGGGGGTGGAGAAGAACTACAGCGAAGAGGTCAAGTGGTATTCGTTGGCCGCCGCACAGGGCGACACGACTGCGCAGAAGAACCTGGAGGTCCTGAGGAATCGCGTCTGGGCCGCGGCGGAGCTGTTGCCCGGCGCCTGGACGGTCCTTGAGGGGGAAGAGCGCTCCAGTGAGCTCGTGCGGTTCGGGGCGGAAGAGGTCTCGACGCGGCTAAGAAGGGAAGGGTGGGATCTCGAGCGCGTTCGGACGCTGCCCGTGAGCTTCTACGATCACGCCGCGCTGTACGAGATCGAGCTCCGCCGCGAGGAAGAGCGAGGGGTCTTCGCCTACCTCCGCACGGGGGGCCAGACCACGGCGATCGATGGGAAGTCTCCCCAGATCCATGCGCTGAACGCCGACGGGCTCCTGCGCATCGGCTCCATCCGGCAGGCCGTCGAGTATCTGCGCTTCTTCGTCGGTGCTCTCGAGGGTGACGGAGGCCGCTTCCAGATCGTCGAGGAGGCGGACGATCTGCTGTGGACCGATCCCAGTCCGAACGCCAGCGCCCGAGACTCAGTGGCCGGAAAGCTCCGGCTGCTGGACCTGTTCGAGGACGGCGGGGACTGGGTTGGCAGCGGGACCGTCGTCTTCGGCTCGGGCGTCTACGACGCCGACTTCGAGGTGTTGGAGACGGGGATGGTCAACATGCTCAACGACACGCCGATCGCGACCGACCTCCCGATCCATGTCGAGAGCTTCGACGAGAACGGGGTGCGGACGCGGGCGCAGCCCGAAGATGACGCCTAGGAGGGTGTAGGGGCGCGGCTGAGGGTGGCGTGACCGCGCTCACAGGCCTGGCGGTCAGCCGTTTCAATGAAACGTTCCGTCGGCGCGGCCGCGTTTCATGAAACATCCAGCAAGACGCCGGCTGATTTGGCAATGGCCGGCTTATCTCCTTCACAATCAAATACTTACAACACATCATGGTTCGCGCAACGTGACGGCCCCGTGCGTGCCAGGTCCAACGGCGGATGGAAGATGGTCTTCCAGGCACGCCAGCAAGAAGGAGCCCTACCATGATGAACCCCAGACTACTGATCGCCATCGTAGCGGTCGCCGCCTTCGGCTGTTCCGACGGAGGGCAGCTGACCGAACCCACATCGGAGCCCGACACGGACCCGAGCTTCGTCGTGTCCCCGCCCGGCAGAGGCGCCGGCAACGCGCGCACGAAGAGCTACGAGGTGACCATCGAGAACCTGACGGGCGGGCAGCCCCTCACGCCGCCCGTCATCGCCACCCACAGGAGGGCCACTCGAATCTTCAAGGTAGGACGGGCGGCCAGCTTCGAGCTCAAGGAGATAGCGGAGAACGGCAACATCGATCCCCTCGTCGATGCACTTGAGGCCAACCGCCACGTCGCGAGCGTCGTCGTCGCGGTCGCCGGTGATCCGCCCCCCATCCTTCCGGGCGGCTCGGTGACGGTCTCCATCACGTCGACTCGTGGGGCCAATTTCATCTCGTTTGCCAGCATGCTGATCTGCACGAACGACGGCTTCACCGGCGTGGACAGCCGGCGGCTGCCCAAGAGGGTGGGCCAAACCCTGGTCCTGGAGTCGGACGGCTACGATGCGGGTACGGAGATCAACACCGAGGACTTCGCGGATATCGTGCCCCCGTGTCCGCCGCTCACCAGCGTGCCGAGCTCGGACCCCGGCACCGGGATGAGCGACCCGTCACTCGCCGAGGGCGACGTGATTCGCCACCACCCCGGCATCCTGGGAGGCGATGACTTGATGCCTGGATTGCACGGCTGGACGGACCCGGTGGCCAAGATCACGATCACCCGCACGGGTTGAGTTCCGACACCCCGGGGGGACCGGGGCCGCGCGCCAGAGGCGAATGGCCCCGGGAGCTCCGGACGCATAGCTTTCCGCGTTGTTCAGGCACGACCCGAAGCTCGTTTAACCCCGACACTCGGGCCCTCATGAGCGTCTCTCTCTACCGGATCCTGCTCTTCCTGCTGATCGGCGTATTCGTCGGCGCGTTGGTCCCCGCCGGGATCGCGCTCGACCGCCGCCTCTCCTCCGAGCTGGAGAGAAAGGCGCGAGACGACCTCGCGATGGCTCCCAAGATCATGGCCGATCGCAACGCGACCGTGGGCAGCGCGCTCATGATGCACGCCAAGGAAATGGCGCAGGCCGAAGGGATGGCCGCGGCGCTCGCGTCCGCCGACACCGGCAGGGCCTCGCGGTTGGCGGAAGCGGCACGGGTCGATGAGCTCGAGGAGATCATCCTCGTCGGCCCGGAAGGCGAGAGCTGGGCCGGGCCCGAGGTTGGAGATGCCCTCGTCGGGGAGACGCGTCTCGGCCAGATGCCGGTCGCCTTCGTCTCCGCCTCCGGACAGCCGTTCGCGGTCTCTCTCGCTCCGGTCATGGAGGGCGACGCGTGGATGGGGGCTGCCGGGGTGGCCCGGGCGCTGGACGAGGCGTTCGCGGCCACGCTCGCCGGACTCACGAGGGCCGAAGTGGTGATCATGGCCCCCGACGGCTCCGTGCCCGCGATGGCGGCCGCGGATTCAGCGCTCGGCCCATCGGTTGCGGACTCGGCGCACGCGTGGAAGGGTGACGGCGCCGTACACACCCTGCTCATGCCGGACGGCCGGACGTACTGGGTCACGGCCGCTTCACTGGACGAGGCAGGCACCGTTCTCTTCGCCACCGATGCAGCGGCCCGGTTGGCAGTGCTGCCGGCGCTCAGAAGGGGAGCCCTGATCGCGGGCGCGATCGCCCTCGGGTTGGCGCTCATCATGGCGGCGTTCGCCGCCTCCCTGACGGTTCGTCCGGTTCGTACGCTGGCCAACGCCGCCGACCGGCTGGCGGAAGGCGATTTCGAAGCACCGGTCGAAGGGTCGATGATCCTCGAGGTGGACCGGGTCAGCGCCGCATTCCGCAACATGCGCCAGGCGCTCGCCTCGAAGCTGGACGAGCTCGAGGCCGCCAACCGCGAGCTCGTGGACAGGCAGGAGAAGCTGAAGCAGCTGCAGGCGGAGATGATCCAGAGAGACCGGCTGGTGGCCAGCGGGAAGCTGGTGACCGAGCTCGCGCACGAGATCCGAAACCCCGTCGCGAACGTCCGCAACTGCCTCGAGGTGATCCGCCGCCGGCTGGACGACGACGAGCTTGGGCAGTTCGCCGAGCTGGCGATGGGCGAGCTTCTGCGCATGCACTCGCTGGCGGAGCAGATGCTCGACCTGAACCGTCCGGTAGATCCGGAGGCGAGCACCTGCGATCCCGACAGCGTGGTGCGGCTCGTGGTGGAGCTGTTTCGGACCGGAGAGGAGAGCGGAGGACTGGATATTCGGACCGGCGGAAGTGCCGGCGGCGAGGCCGCCATCGCGCCCGACGCGTTGAAGCAGGTCCTGCTCAACGTGCTGCAGAACGCCCGTGAGGCGATGCCCGAGGGAGGGGAGATCAGCGTCCACCTCGAGCGCCGCGACGGGATCATCGAGCTGGCCGTCGAGGACAGCGGCCCGGGGATCGACCCAGACGTGCTTCCGCGGGTGTTCGATCCATTCTTCACCACCAAGGGAGAGGTGCACGGAGTGGGTCTCGGGCTGTTCGTCGCCGAGGGGATCGTGCGGCGGTACGGCGGCAGGTTGGTGGCCGCGAACCGGACGGACGCGCCGGGGGCGGCGTTGAGGATCGAGCTTCCGGCGGCCCCGCCGGCCTCCGGCGGGGCCGAGGAAGCCGGCGTTGAGCCTACGGGAGGCCCGGGCTGAGAGCCGACGGCGTGTCCCGGGTTCTCATCGTGGACGACGACGTGGCGTTCCGGCTGTCGACGGCCGAGCTGCTGCGCCTGGACGGACACGAGGTCACGACGGCCTGTGACGCGGTCGAGGCTGGTGAGGCGCTCGACGCCCAGGAGTTCGATCTGCTTCTGCTGGACCTTCGGATGCCCGGCACCGACGGACTCGGGCTCATCGAGGTCCTGCGCCGAAGAGGTGAGCGGGCCCCGATCCTCATGATCAGCGGGTTCGGCACCATCGACTCGGCGGTCGACGCGCTGCAGCTCGGAGCCGACGACTTCCTGACCAAGCCCGTGGAGCCCGACGTGCTGAGCCGCCGGGTGTCCGAGCTGCTCGAGCGCCGTCCGCTGCCAGATCGCGCGGCCGAGGGCGGGCCGGGAGGCATCGTCGGAGAGACGCCGGCCATGGCGAAGGTGTTCGAGGCGATCCGTCAGGTGGCCCCCACCGAGACGACGGTGCTGGTCTTCGGCGAGACCGGAACCGGTAAGGAGCTCGTGGCCCATGCGGTGCACGATCTTTCCTGCCGATCGCGAGGTCCCTTCGTCCCGGTGAACTGCGCGGCATTGGCCGAGGGGGTGCTCGAATCCGAGCTCTTCGGCCACGTGCGCGGGGCCTTTACCGGGGCCATCAGAGAAAAGCCCGGCCTCTTTGCCGCCGCCGACGAGGGCACCGTCTTCCTGGATGAAGTGGGTGACATGAGCCTCCGGCTCCAGCAGAGGCTGCTGAGGGTTCTTCAGGAGCGGGAGGTCACCCCGATGGGTGGAGTGCAGGCCCGGCCCGTGAACGTGCGGGTCATCGCCGCGACCCACCGCGACCTACCCGCCGAAGTCGAGGCCGGCCGCTTCCGCGACGACCTGTACTATCGCCTCAACGTCTTCCCGGTCCGCCTTCCGCCGCTGCGCGAGCGACGGGCCGATGTCCCGCTCCTGATCGAGGCCGCGCTGTCGAGGCTGCGCGAGAGGTCCACCACCGAGGTGCCGCTGTCTGTGGCCCCGATGGCGCTCCGCCTCCTCCAGGAGCACAACTGGCCGGGGAACGTCCGGGAGCTGTTCAGCGTGGTCGAGCGAGCCGCGATCCGCGTGGAGGGCAGCCGCATCGAGGTCCAGCACCTCCCCCGCGAGCTGCGCGGCCACGACCCCGAGACGGAGGGCGGGCCGGCAGCCGGGAAGGGGACCCGCTACCGAGCTGGCCCGGACAGCGCGGACGAGCGAGCCGCGATCCAGGCGGCGCTGGAGGAGTCCAACGGCGTTCGGGCCAGGGCCGCCGAGCTCCTGGGCATGAGCAGGACCACCCTGTGGCGTAAGATGCGGGAGTACGGGTTGCCTCTGGCATGAGCGGCTGAGCCGCTGAGGAGCGACTGCTAACCGAGTGAAGCGTGAGGATAACGGTGTCGCTGCAGGTTAAGCGCGTGTACGCCTCGCCTCATCCTGAGGACGGCCTTCGTATTCTCGTCGACCGGCTGTGGCCTCGCGGCCTCGCGAAGGAGGCCGCTGCACTCGATGAGTGGCTTCGAGAGTGCGCCCCCTCTGATGAGTTACGTAAGTGGTTCGCCCACGATCGGGCGAAATGGCATGAGTTCAAGCGGAGGTACTTTGCAGAGCTCGGGAGCAAAGAGGCGTTGCTGGCTCCCATCCGTTCCATGGCCAAGAAGAAGCGTGTGACTCTGCTGTTCGGGGCTTCAGATACCAAGTGCAACAACGCTGTCGCGCTCAGGGAGTACCTCGAAAGCCGTGAGTGAGGAAGCGCAGAAGCGCAGCACAACAAGCGCCGGTGCATGAAGGGTCCTGACAGTCGAGGTGGAGGTGGATTCATCGGGCTCGCTGCCTCGATATCGGGTCCCGCGATCGCCGCGCTTCACGAAACGGGCAAGCTGTCGGTCGGGCCATCCGCCACATTCTGGCCGGTATTCTTCGTCGTCCTAGTGGCTGGTGCCGGCCTAGTGGTCGTCGCGAAGGCCTTGAGCGGCCGGTCGATCTGGATTCGACTCCTCGCGGCGCTGCCCAACGGGCTCGTCCTGATGTTCTATGGCTTCTTCCTACTGTTCTTCGGACTCGGAGGAAGCCGGTAGCGTCTCGTAGGGCTTCCGGGTCGCCAGCAGCCAGCTCCAGCAGCGGAGTCGTGAGACGTCAGGCGGAGCTTCCGGTGGTGCAGAGATGAGCAGCGAGGTCTAGTCAGTGGCATACCATCCCCTCAACCTGGCGCTTCGGCTGCTGCTCGAGTTGGCAGCGCTGGCGGCGATCGCATCGTACGGGTGGCAGCTGACGGACAACCGCCCTCTGCGCATGATCGCTGCTGTCGCTCTGCCCCTCATCGCCGCGACTCTGTGGGGCGTTTTCGCAGTGTCAGCGGACCCAAGCCGGTCCGGAGAGGCGCCGGTTGCGGTCCGAGGCTCGGTCCGGCTGGTGCTG
>CAMYMV010000057.1 GCA_947259585.1 uncultured Gemmatimonadales bacterium
AGAAAACCGATACATCGTACATCGTATCCGGGATAATGGGACCAAGGACTCGCGACAACGGGGTTACTTTCTGGTGATCGTAGAATACCTCGACGGCGTAGAGCTGCTGGCCGTCAACGAGCCCGGCCCCAGCGTACTGGGCAACGGCCGAATCCACCTGGCCGACGCGGCTCAGCCCGACGTATCCGGAGGTGGCGACCTGCTCCTTCAGGGTGGGAACGCCGCCTTCAACCAGGATCCTCGACACGATCGTCCCGCCACGCGTATCCAGTCCGATCGACACGCCATTCGACATCGTGACCGCGACCACGGTGTCCAGCGCGGTGCCGCGGACGGCGATGTTGGCTCCCTCCCGGCTCAACGTCGCCATCCCGTGAGCCTTGTCGAGAGCATTCCCGAGCTCCAGGATCCCGAAGCTCATGATCAGGAGGAAAGGCAAAACGACCACGAGCTCGACGAGCTCGGCGCCCTCGTCACGCTTCCAGATCTGGCGGGCCAGCTCGATGAGCCTCCGCCGCGGCCTCTGCGCCAGGCGCGCTGAATGTCGAGGGCCTCCCGCCCGCCAGCTAGAACGCAGGTTCATTTCTCATCGCGGTGGTGACGACTATCTGCTCGAGTGGGGAGAGGAGGTCGCCCATCGGCTGGAACCAGAAGTCGTACTCGTACTGCACTCCCACCTGCACGACCTCTTCCGGCGCTCCGCCGTCGGGGGGGATGATCACGATCTGCGCGACGTCGACGCCGAGGTTCTGAGCGCTTCGCTGAATGACGTACTGGATCGACTCGGCACGGCTCATCGGGTTGCCCGTGTCGGGGTCGTCGAGCGACCGCCCGGTAACGGCGAACCTCGCGGCCTCCGCCACGGCGTGCCGGAGCGTGAGACGTGTGTAGTAGTGCCGTCCGAGCTCGAAAATCCCGAAGAACAGAAACAGGACGATGGGAATAGCGAACAGGAACTCGACGGCTACCGAGCCTCTCGCGTTCCCGTACCTGCCACGGCGTCCGCGGCGAGCCGGATGTCTCATCCTGTACGTGGACCGTCTGGCTCTCACCTGCGCTCCTCTAACTGTCTTTCCCTTTGGAACTTCCACCCGCGCGAACCGAGCCGCTGAGTCGAGCTCGAACGCCCTCAGGACCGTGCCGCGAGCAGGGCTTGGGTTTCTTAGCAGGCTCCGTACCTGGCCGGCGCCATTTGGCCGGTGAAATGTAAGTACTGACGCGACAGCTACTTATAGTGGCTCACAAACGGCGGGCGGGAGAAACTCGGCCAGCGAAGTAGCGTGGGTGCTACAGCGGTGGCTCAGGGCGAAGTTCGCTTCGGGTCGAGGGAGTCAGAGCAGCGGTCTCGCAAGCGCTTGAAAAAGAAGAAGATAAAGCGTGCCTGCGGGGCGTTTGGGCGGGCGCTGTCGCCCAGGGGCCACAGAATGCAAATGGCTTCTCTATCGGGTCCGAACCGCACCGGATCGTGGGCCGAGGGCCACGACCCCGGCGACGAGATCAGGCCTCCGGGCCTTCGCTTCGGTGGATGCGTATCTCGACGCGCTCGACCGTGGCCAGCCCATCACCGATCGCTCCGGCGCCGAGTTCTCCCCACACGGCGATACGGGTCTTTCCCCGCACGACACTCCCGGCGCGAAACGCTAGCTTTTTTGCACAATCGCCTCCTGGACCCCTGGACTGGAGTCGATCCGAGGCGCAGCGACGCCTTCGCCCGAGTGGAGCGAGACGTGGAGAGGCAGCATTCCCTTTCGGTTTCCTGCGCGCGGTGCGCCACCGAAGCGCCCGCCGGTGCCAATTTCTGCGCCGAATGCGGAAACAGGATCGGGGCGTCGACGGACGCCGAGCGCCGCATCATCACGGTCCTGTTCGCTGATCTCTCCGGCTTCACCGCGCTAACCGAACAGCTGGATCCGGAGCAGGTCCGCTCGCTGATCGCCGGTTGCCTGAACCCCCTCTGCGATTGCGTCACCCAGTGGGGAGGCTTCGTCGACAAGTTCATGGGGGACTGCGTGATGGCGCTCTTCGGCGCCCCGATCGCCTATGAGAACGAAGAGGAGCGCGCGGTACGGGCCGCACTCGACATGCGCGACGCTCTGCATCGGTGGGCGGCGAGCGACTCGGCCACCGCGATCTGGGAGAGCCTCGGGGCCGGCGGCAATTTCGCCTCATCTCGGGGCTCGACATCGCCGCTTCGGTTGAAGGTCGGTGTCAACACGGGCTCGGTGGTCACTGGTGTCTTCGCCGGAGGGGGGGCCCACAACTACACTGCGGTCGGAGACGCGGTGAATGTCGCGGCCCGACTTCAGAGCGCCTGCGAACCGGGCGAGATCCTTATCGGCGCCTCCACCTGCGAGCCGACAAGCCACCTGTTCGAGTTCGGTGACGAACGCTCGCTGGTGGTGAAGGGAAAGCAGGAGCCCGTCCGGGCGCGGAGCGTCGTAGGCCTACGGGCCGAGCGCGGCAGATCTCGAGGCTTCCGCGGACGCGTCACGCGATTCATCGGGCGAGAGACCCAACTGGAGAGTTTGCGGGAGAGCTGGTCGCGTGCCAAAGCCGGCGAATTCGCCTACTGCCTGGTCTCGGGTGCGCCGGGCATAGGGAAGACTCGGCTGATCGAGGAGTTCAGCGACATCGAGGAGCTACGTCCGGAGGAGTTCGCGCGCGGCCGCAGCTACCCGTACGCTCGCAGCGCGCCGTGGGAGCCGCTGGCGGAGCTGCTGCGGGACCTGCACGACGTCTCGCCGGAGCTCGAGCCGCTCGAGGCCGCCGCCGCGATCGCGGCGAGCAATGGAACGAGGTGGCCGGGCGAGGCGGTTGCTGCGCTGGCAGTAGCTCTCGGGGTTCCGTCCTCCGAGCTGCCGGAGCTCGAAGGCTACGATGCGAAGGAGCTGGCCGTTCGGATCTCGGAGTCCGTCGAGACCGCTCTGCGAGCCCACACGTCGACGCCGATGGTCCTGGTGCTCGCGGATCTCCAGTGGGCGGACCATGCCACGCTGGACTTCCTGACGAGACTTCCCTCCCTCTACCTCGATCGTCCGGCTCTGATGGTGCTCGTCGCGCGGCTCCCCCTCCCGGAGGAGAAGCACCTCAGCCGCCTGTTCGAGGCGATCACCTCCACGGTCGAGCTGTCGAGCCTCGACCCGTCGGAGGCTCGGCTTCTCGTCGATGCGGTGCTGGGCGAAAACGATCTCCCGGAGTCGTTCATCGACCTCATCGTCGGGCGCACTGAAGGCAACCCTCTGTTTATCGAGGAGATGTTGAAGTCGCTCGCTGGCAAGGGCGTTATTTCGGAGACGGACGGGAGCTGGCATGCGACGGCGGACCTCCGGGATGTGCCGGTGCCCGAAACGGTGGAAAGTCTCCTCAGCACACGCATCGACGGCCTGGCGGCACCCACGAGACAGGTGCTCCAGTATGCGGCCATCGTGGGCCGGAGGTTCTGGTCGGGCGTGCTCCAGGATGCGCTCGTCCGGAACTCGGTTGATGGAGAGCTCCACGAGCTGGTCGAGAGTGCGATGG
The DNA here is from genome assembly GCA_947259585.1 of uncultured Gemmatimonadales bacterium. Classification (GTDB taxonomy): domain Bacteria; phylum Gemmatimonadota; class Gemmatimonadetes; order Palauibacterales; family Palauibacteraceae. The sequence goes on from CAMYMV010000057.1 coordinate 3,520, forward strand.
TCAGGGCGCTTCCGAAGTCGATTGTGGCTGGCAGTCGCGAGTTCGCCTTCGAGCACCGGTTGCTGCAACAGGTGGCGTACGACGGCCTGCTGAGGGACCTTCGCGCCGAGCTGCACGGATCGGTCGCGCACTGGCTGGAACAGCACCTCTCCGACACCGACTACGACGCCGACGGCCTCGTTGCGTCGCACTACGAGCGCTCCACGACTCCCGAGCTCTCGATCCCCTATCTGAAGAAAGCGGCCGAGCAGGCTAGGAGCCGGGGCGCGCTGAGCGATTCGCAGGAGATGGTCGAGCGGGCGCTGAAGGTGGTGACGCGAGATGATGAGCGCACCGAACTGTTATACCTGTCCGAGGAAGTGGCCGCCGAGATGGGAGACCCTCACGCCCGGCTGGCAGCGATCCGGGAGCTCGAGAGGGCGGCGAGGACGAGCGACGACGAGACGCTGGAGGCGGAGGTGAAGTTCCGACGCGCCGCCTACCTTCTGTCTGCGGGCAAGCTCGCGAAGGCGAAGGAGGCGGGCGAGGCGGCGCTCGACAGGTACATGGATATCGGCGCCCGCTCCCGGGAAGCCGACTCCTACTCCCTCCTTGGCCGGGTCTCTCACCTGTGGGGCGACCACGCAGCGGCGAGGGAATGTTACGAGGCGTCGCTTCCGCTCCAGCGCGAGGCGGGAGATCTGTTCGGTGAAGCCCAGATCCTGGACCGATTGGGCCTCGTCGAGGTGGACCTTGACGATTTCTGCCGGGCCCTCGACTACTTCGACGAGGTGGCGGACCTCTGTACGCGACTGGGCAATCGACACATGGAGGTGCGCGTGTTGGCTCACCGGGCCACGGCGCTCCGGTGGCTGGGCTGCTACGAGGAGGCCGAGGAGTCCGCCAGGCGGGCGCTGGAGTTGGCGCAGGCTGGCGGCTCGCGCGCTTCCCTCTCAACGGCCGAGATGACGCTCGGATTCGTTCTGGCCGCCATGGGCCGCTCGACCGAGGCGATCCGGTACCTGATGAGCGCTCTCGAGAAGTCGACGGAGATCGGCAGAGTCGCCCTCGAGGCCAGGATCTGGCTGTCGCTCGCGGAGATCTCCGAGGGAGAGGAGGCGACCGAATTCGCGGAGCGCGCCAGGGCGCTCGCGGCTCGGACAGGGCTGGTGCACGTCGACATCCTCGCCCTTGCGCGTCTGGCGGAGATAGCCCTGGATGAGGGAGATTCGCTTGCCGCCGATCGCGCGTCCGCGGAGGCCTTGGCGAAGCTCTACAAGCACGGCAGCATCCAGGGGCCGGAAGAAGTCGTGCTCTACGCCCGGGCGCGCGTGCTGGCGGCCGCCGGACGGGATCGGGAGGCGGCGGCGATTTACGAGGAGGCCAAGGAGACGATCTGGATGAAGGCCGACAGGATCCAGGACCCGGAGGTGAGACGCCGCTTCCTCGAGGACGTGCACCCCAACCCCGCGATCCTCGAGCTGGAAGCCACGACGTGAGGTCTAGTTGACGCCCGAGGCGGCCTGGCTGCTAGCCTTCCTGCTGATCGGCCACTTTCTGGGAGACTTCACGCCGCTCTCCACGGCGAGCATGCTGCGCGCGAAGGCGGTGGGCGCGCCGGCGGGTCCAATCTTGGCGCACGCCGCCGTTCATTCCGGACTGGTCGCCGTCGCCGTTGCCCTTATAGCCGGCCCGGGGCTTCGCCTCGTGGCGCTCGCCGCGGCGCTCGAGTTGGCGAGCCACTTCTCGATCGACCTCGGCCGCGGGCGTCTCATGCGGCGCTTCCCGCCGCTGGGAGACCCGACCAACAGCTCCTTCTGGTCGGTCCTCGGGCTGGACCAGCTCGCTCATGGCCTGGTGCTGATCGGCCTCGCCCTGCTCGTCACGTGACAGCCGTCAGATAACCTCCAGGAAGCCGCACGGGCAGATCTCGACGCACTTCCCGCACTCCTCGCACCGTTCCAGCGCCAGGGCGAAGTAGGATCCCGGCTCCGCCTCTTCCACGCGGCTGAAGCAGAGCGGCGTGCAGTACATGAAGCAATGCTCGCAGCCGAAGCACTTTCCGCAGGAGAGGCAGCGTTCGACCTCCGCCAGGAACTGCTCCTCGGTAAGACGAAGGCTGACCTCCGCCTGCGCATCGGCGAGCGCCGCCTCCACCGGGAGATGTTCCGGTTGCGCGGGCGGACGGGAAGCGTAGAGGTCCATGCGGAGCCGGTCCGCTCGGATCGGGGCCTGCGAGACTGACTCGGCTGCCTCTCGCTCGCCGTCGATGGCCGAGGCGCCCCGAGCCCCGTCCCCCGGGAGCTTGCCGCGAAGGTCCGCGTGTACGGTCTCGGCAGCTCTTCGGGCGTGGAAGATGGCCATGCCGGCAATCCCGAGGCCGAGCACGTCCCCACCCGCCCACACGTCATCGTCGATCCGGCCGATGTCGTCCGACACCAGCCAACGGCCGTCGCCGCAAAACGCCTCCAGGCCGCGCCAATCCGGCTCCTGGGACACGGCCGCTATGACGGCATCCGCCGGAACGTCGTGCTCGGAGCCCGCGACCGGGACCGGACGCCGCCGGCCCGAACCGTCGGGCTCCCCGAGCTCGTTTCGCAGAGCGACGAGCCCGACGATCCTGCCGTCTTTGCGCTTGATCTCGACAGGTGAGGCCAGAAGATCTATCCGGACCCCCTCCGCGAGAGCTTCCTCGATCTCTGCCTCGTCGGCTGGCATCTCCTCCCGGGCGCGTCTATAGAGGATCGTGACGGCGGAGCCGGCACGGCGTGCGGTTCGGGCAGCGTCAACCGCGGTGTCTCCGCCGCCCACGACGACGATGCGCCGACCGAGGTCGACGGTTTCGCCTCGGTTGACCCGGGCCAGATACTCCACGCCCGTCAACGCTCCCGGACCCCCGGCCCCGGGGATGTCGAGGGGGAGGCTCTTCTGGGCCCCCACGCCGAGGAAGAGGACGTCATGTCGGTCGCGAAGCTGAGCGATCGTTATGTCGCGGCCGACTCGAGTGTTCAGCTCCAGCGCGACGCCGAGGTCGAGGATGCGCTGGATCTCCCCATCCAGGACATGCGGCGGGAGCCTGTAGTCGGGGATGCCGTGGCGCAGCATGCCGCCGGCGACTTCATGCTCGTCGTAAACCGTCACCGGATATCCACGTCGAGCCATCTGGTAGGCGAAGGACAAGCCGGAGGGGCCGGCGCCGATCACCCCGATGCTCTCGTGCTTCGGGTCGGTCTCCAGCTCTTCCAGGGGCAGCTTCGCGGCGATCGCCCAATCACCCAGAAAGCGCTCGAGGGCGTTGATCGCCACGGCGCCGTCCTTTTCGGATCGGTTGCAGCCGCTCTCGCAGGGATGCGGGCAGATGCGCCCCAGCACTGCCGGGAACGGGTTGACGTCGGTGATCATCCGCCAGGCACGGGCGTAGGCATCCTCACGGCCGACGCCGGTCTTGGAGCGTTGGGCGATCACGCCGATCCAACCGCGTATGTCGCCGCAGTTCGGGCAGCTGGCCTGGCAGGGCGCAGGCTTCTCCCGCTGGCCCGGCCTGAAGACCGATTCCGGGTCTCCGGTCACGCCCGTCACCTCAGGAGGCCACGACCGAGTCCCGCTCCAGTTCGCCCGCTGAAGCGACGGCGGTCGATTCCACCTCACCGCACGTCCCCATCTCGCGAACGAGCGCTCGGAGAATGCCGCGAAACATCAACCAGTGGATCGGAAAGAGCGAGTACCAGTAGGCGTAGCCCAGCAACCCGGCCGGCTCGAACAGAGCGAGGAGCCGCACCAGCGATCCGGAACCTTCTCCCTCGACCTCGAATTGCAGCCAGCCCTTTCCAGGCATCTTCGCCTCGGCCACCAGACGAAGGAGACGGTCCTGCTCGAAAGCCTCCACCCGCCAGAAGTCCACGATGTCTCCCGCCTGCAGCTGCTCCGGGCCGCGCTGATCACGACGGAAGCCCACGCCCCCGATGCATCGATCCATGAAGCCGCGGGTTCTCCAGAGCCAGTTGGCGAAGTACCAGCCGGCCTGTCCGCCGATGCGCTGAATCGGCCGGAACGCCTGCGGCGGGGGGCAGTGCGCTCGCTGCACGCGCGAGTACTCCAGGACCTTCTTCATCGGGTCTCGAGCTCCGGACTCTTGGTGGTGGCGGTGGAGGCCGCCGCGGCCGCCCGGGCGCGCACCAGCTCGGCATTGATCTCTCGGATGCGATTGGACATGGTCTGCAGGATGCTCACGGCCAGGAACGGGTCCTCCTTGATCCTCTTGAGAAGCGTTCGCTTGTCCACGGTCAGAACATGAGCCTCTCCGCGCGCTCGCACGGTCGCGGACCGAACCTCGTGCTCGAAGATCGACATCTCGCCAAAGAAATCCCCTGCACCCAGGTCCGCCAGATGAACCTCTCCATCTTCCGTCTCGCGCAGAACCTCGACCTCTCCGGCCTGGACGACGTACATGGAGTTGCCGACCTCGCCCTGACGCACGATCACCTCGCCGTCAGCCCACCGCTTGCCCAGCGCGGCCCTGCGCATTCATTCCTCCAGTCTTTCTGCGACCATTCCCTCCCGGCCGGATGCCGAGAGCCAGATTCCAGAGCATGCCCGCCACGAAGGCGGGATGAAGCGTGTTCATCAAAATCTCGCGATAGCTGGCGCTGCCCGTGAAGAGGTTCCACAGCACGGCGCTCATGCGTCTGGATCTCTCCTTCCGCTGCTCCCGGATGGTCATGCGAAGGACCCCACGCCGCCAGAAGCCCAACACCTTGAACGTGCGCGTGAAGCCGAACATGAACTTGCCGATCGCGTTGTCCCTCTCGATCGCCTTGCAGGCCGGCCAGTAGTTGTGCTCGAAGGCCTCGGCCGAGACGCCGTGGAAGACGACTGTCTCGGCCGCCGCTTTTGCCGTTCTGTACGCCGCCCCGATCCCATCCTTGTACAAGCGGGTGACGCCGCAATCGCCGACGAGTACGAGTCGATCGGCGTATGGCCTCCGCGGGCCCCTGATGTTGATGAGCGGAGCGCAGTTGCAGACGGTCGGGATGGCGTGCTCCGGCATGCAGCGACGCACCCCGGGCGAGGCCAGGAACGCAGAGATCAACGGCTGGTCGATATCATCGCCCAGGACCACGAGGGTCACGTACTCGCCCTTTGGGATGAGTGCCGCGAACTCCAACCTCGGGATATCGGACAGAAAGACGTGCATCGAGCTGCCCAACGTTTCCCGGATCGTCTGTTGATCCGCCTGGAACTCGCAGATGTAGGTTCTCGTCGTCCGCGTCGTCGATTCGGGCTCGGAGCCTCGCACCAAGTGTGGGAGGTTGCTGTTCACTCCGACCGCCAGCGCCACCAGGTCGTAGGTGGATCCTTCTTCGCCCGGATGCCGGAGCTGCGGGAGCCCATCCACCCAGTCGAGCCCGCTGACGAGCCTTCGCTCGAGACGCGCACCGCGATCGGCGGCCATCCCGAGAAGATATCCGTCGAAGCTGTCCCACGGCATGTCGCCTCCTCCACGCGGGCCGTTGCCCCGAAAGACGGACGCGATCCGTTGCTCGTGCACCGGGCTCTCGATCCGGACGCTGCCCTCATCCATGTGCACGACGTATGATTCGATGCCACGCTGGACGACGCTTCGCGGCAGCCTGATCCCCTCGGCCGCCAGTACCTGCACGAGCGATTCGGAGATTATCCCGCCGCAGTGGTTGCACCCCGCCGGACCGGAGTGCGTGAAGTGACGGGGCTCGAAGATGTCGACCGTAACCGGCAGGTCCACGGCCTCGGCGATGTCGAGGAGAAAGTAGCTGAAGAACGACCCTGCCGGTCCACCGCCGACTACGGCGATCCTGGCGCCATCCTCGAGAGAGAGGCCGGTCGTGCCCTCCTCCGGAAGCGCCGTCAGGAGTTCTTCTACCGTGGAACGGCGGGCAATCCTCATTTCGGCTCACACGGGATCCCGGGCCACGCACGCCGGCTAGCCCGAAAGCTGGCGGCCAACGACGCGTTTCCCAAAAAGTTGCTCTCCTTAAGCTAAGAACCACGTCGGGTGAGGATCTGCCCGGAGTTTTTCGTGACGTGCTGTCCGGAATCTCCCCTCACACCCTGCGGCTCGTGTGACCGAAAAGGGTGTAGGATCTACATTACCCTGGGAAGTCTTCGGGAGGTTGCCATGCAGATCGCGCGCGGACCGGTTCTCTGCTTGCTGATCGGATCTCTGGGCGCAGGCGGTTGCGTGAACGCGGACGGAGCTGAGCAGCCTACGGAGCCGCAGGAGCTCCGGGCGGAGAACGAGCCCGTCTCGTTCGACCCGGTCGAGGAGGCGATCGGCCTCCTGAGCGGCATCCAGGATCGGCGCCGGCTGGTAATCGACGAGCCTGAGGAATGGGCCGATTTCTGGGCCGAGCTCAACGTGAACATCGCGCCGGCACCCGACCCTCCGTTTATCGACTTCGACAGCCACGTCGTCCTCGCGGCGACGATGGGACTGCGGCCGACGGGGGGTTACGTCATTCGGATCGAGGAGGTCTCGCGTACAGGTGAGGACCTCCGGGTCGTCGTCGTGGAGACTTCGCCAGGCGCGGGTTGCATCACGACGCAGGCTTTCACGGCTCCCGCGACGGCGGTCACGGTGGCGCGACCGGTCGGCGAGGTGGAGTTCGTCGACGAGACCGAGACGGAGGATTGTCTCTGAGCCTCCGGGCCGGAGCCCACGTCTTTCCTACGGCCCGATGATCCGACCGATAGGTATGTCGGGGCAGGCTCCGCCCTCGGCAAGCTCAATGCAGATCACGGGCTCGCCTCGGTCCGAGCCACCCCGCTTCCCGCCCTTCTTGGCCACTGCTGCGGCGTCGTCCGTCGCGGACGCCCGGTCGACACCCGTCATCGGGGTGCCGCACGCCCCCGCCATGAAGACCGCTGGCAGGTGAAGCCATCTCATGTTTCCCCTCCTTGAATCGAAATCCCAGTAGCGCTCGGCAGCTTACATCTACGGCGAGCACGCGCTTACTCTGGGTCTCGAGTTCAATCGGGAATCAACGAGAATGGCGGAGAGCGGAGGGGGTGGGATTCGAACCCACAAGCCCGTGAGGGCGCCGGTTTTCGAGACCGGTGCATTGCCGTTCTGCCACCCCTCCGAAAAGGACGGCGTC
>CAMYMV010000058.1 GCA_947259585.1 uncultured Gemmatimonadales bacterium
CGAAACCCCGCGGAATGGCTGGGCGTGCTCGAGGAGACCGGGACGATCGAGATCGGCAAGCGAGCCGATCTCGTCCTCCTGAGCGCAAACCCCCTGGAGAGGATCTCGAACACGAGAGGGATCGAGGGGGTGATGCTCGGTGGGCAGTGGCTCAGCCGAATCGCGCTCGACTTCCTGCTGGACCGGAGCGCGGCCGAGCTCTCCCAGGCAAGCCTGCGTGAGGCGCCTGAATCCGATTCCGAGTAGCGCTCGCCGGATTAGCCTCCCTCAGTCCCCTCGCCGGATTCCTCTGCCTCATCCCCACCCTCATCGCCTCCTGCCCCGCGTTCATCGCCTACCGCCCCTTCCTCGACCGTCGGCACCGAGCCACGGAGCTCCTCGTGCGCGATCTTCCCGCCCAGGTTGGCGGCCTGTAGCATGAGCCCCGATACGGCAACCGCACCGACCAGAGAGAGCCCCTTGAACCAGCCGGGCATCGGGCGCGTGCGGAAGGCCACGAGGCCGACCAGCGCCACGACGCCGACGGCGTAGGCAGCCCAGGCCGCAGGCTCCGCGGCCTCCTCATGCTCGTGGATCACCTCGCGTGAAACGTCGGCGCTCTCTTCGACGATCTCTTCGGCCTTCTCGCCGCTCAGGGACACCGGCCAGGAGGCGACCGCCGTCAACACGAGGAAGAACAGACCGATCCGGAGCGTCTCATCCCGCCGGGCGGCGAGCGCGAAAACCAGTAGCCCCAGCCCGAAGACTGCTCCGAGTACCGGCAGGTGGTTCAGCGCCAGGTGAGCCAGAACGGGGTTCATCGACACGTCCTTAGTTGTTCGATACGAGAGCCTATCGTGAGCTCAGACTCTGAGGATCATCTGAAACGCCAGCATCGCCACGAGCGAGACGGTGATCGTGAAGGCCACCGCGTGACGCGAGGCGTCCTCGAGCGCTTCGGGCACGAGCTCGGCGAAGACCATCCAGATCATCGCTCCCGCGGCGAAGCCGAGGCCCACCGGAAGGAAGGGCGCGAACGCGTCCACGAACATGAACGCGGGCACGGCGAGGATCGGCTGAGGGAGGCTCGAGAAGATGCTCCAGGCCGCGGCCTTCCAGACTGGCGCTCCTCTCGGCACCATGACGAGGCTGATCGCCAGCCCTTCCGGGATGTTGTGAACGGCGATCGCCGTGGTGATGAAGATCCCGAGCGCCTGGCCACCGCCGAAGGCAACGCCGACACCGACGCCCTCGGTGAAGGAGTGGAGCGTCATGATCGACACGACGAGAAGCGCCTTGCGGGCGTCGGCTCCCTTGAGGTTGCCCATCACGAAGCCGGGCCGCGCTTCGATGGCGCGCTGGCTCAAGGCGATGAAGGCGAGGCCGAGCATGACGCCGATCAGCGTGCGTCCGAGGGCGTAGTCGAACCCCTCGTAGATGAGACCGGCGCTGGCGGCCCCCATTAGCCCGGCCGCGATCGCGTTGGCCAGTCCCAGCCACCTGCGGGACATCTGCCGGAAGAAGAGAAACGGAAGCGCTCCGAGACCGGTGGCCAGCGCCGTCAGTAGCGCGAACCATAGGACCGTGTAGGGGCTCACGTCGCGGTCTCACATCCAACGCTGGCTGTCACGCGCGCCGTCAGTCGAGCATCTGGCGCAGAACCGTCTGGAGGATGCCCCCGTTCCGGTAGTACTCCACCTCCATGGCGGTGTCGAGCCGGACCGTGACTTCGAACGACGCGGTTCCTCCATCCGAGGCGCGGGCCGTGACGCGAATCTGCCCGCCGGGCTCGAGGCCTGCCGCGATGCCCTCGACATCGAAGAGCTCCGTGCCGTCCAGGCCCAGCGCCTCCGCGCTCTCGTTCGGAAGGAACTGAAGGGGGAGGACTCCCATGCCGATGAGGTTCGAGCGGTGGATGCGCTCGTAGCCCTCGGCGATCACCGCTCGGACTCCCAGCAGACTCGGGCCCTTCGCGGCCCAGTCCCGCGAGGATCCGGTGCCGTACTCCTTTCCCGCGAGCACGATGAGCGGCACGCCTTCCTCCCCGTAACGCATCGCTGCGTCATAGATCGACGCCTGCTCGCCGTCCGGCAGATGCAGCGTGTAGCCGCCCTCGACGCCCGGCACGAGGAGGTTGCGCAGGCGGATGTTGGCGAACGTGCCTCGCATCATCACCTCGTGGTTTCCGCGGCGGGAGCCGTAGGAGTTGAACTCCGCCGGCTCTACCCCGTGCCCGATGAGGTAGCGGCCTGCCGGGGAGTCCTCGGCGATCGATCCGGCGGGCGAGATGTGGTCCGTCGTCACCGAATCGCCCAACAGGGCGAGCACCCGCGCCCCGGAGATGTCTTCCAACTCCGCAGGGCCGCGCTGCATGCCCACGAAGAAGGGCGGCTGACGGACGTAGGTCGACAGGTCGTCCCAGGCGAACCGGTCTCCCTCTGGCACCGGAAGGTCTCGCCAGCTCTCATCGCCGGCGTACACGTCGGCATACTGTTCCTCGAACATCTCCGTCTTGAGGGCGCGTCGTACGGTGTCCCGAATCTCCTCCTGGCTCGGCCAGATCTCGCGGAGGTAGACGGGCTCCCCGTCGGAGCCCTCTCCGATCGGCTCGTTGTACAGGTCGATGTCCATGCGACCCGCCAGAGCATAGGCCACGACGAGGGGCGGCGACGCCAGGTAGTTGGCTCGCGTGTCCGGGTTGATGCGTCCCTCGAAGTTCCTGTTCCCGCTGAGCACGGAGCAGGCGACCAGATCATGCTCGCGGATCGCTTCCGAGATCGGACCCGGTAGTGGGCCGCTGTTTCCGATGCAGGTGGTGCAGCCGTAGCCCACGAGGTTGAACCCGAGGGCCTCCAGGGCCGGCATGAGGCCGGCTTCCTCCAGGTACTCGGTCACGACCTTCGACCCCGGGGCAAGACTCGTCTTCACCCAGTCCTTCCGCGCCAGCCCCCGCTCGACCGCGTTTCGGGCGAGCAGTCCCGCGCCGACCATGACCGAGGGGTTCGACGTGTTCGTGCAGCTCGTGATCGCCGCGATCACGATGGAGCCGTGCCGGAGCTCGAACTCACCGCCCGGGCTCTCGTCGGCCTCGTCCGGCTCCCAGCGCCCGATCACCGGAAGCCCCCGGCCCGGCCTGCCGTCGCCGCCCGACTTCCCGCCCCTTGCGGGCGTCCCGTTGCCGGCCGACGTCCCGTTACCGAGGAATCCGCTCAACGCCTCGGCGAACGCCTCCTTGGAGCGCGAGAGCCGAATCCGCTGCTGGGGGAGCTTCGGTCCGGCGAGGCTGGGCTCGACCGTGGCGAGGTCCAAATCCAGCGTGTCGCTGTAGACCGCCTCGGGGCTCTCGGCGGTGTGGAAGAAGCCCTGCTCCTTCGCGTACGTCTCCACGATCTCGGCCCGCTCGGCGCGACCCGTGAAGCGGAGGTACGCCAGCGTCTCCTCGTCGACCGGGAAGATGGCGCACGTGGCCCCGTATTCAGGCGACATGTTGCCGAGCGTCGCCCGGTCGGCCAGGGAGAGGCTGGAGATCCCGCGCCCGAAGAACTCCACGAACTTCCCGACGACACCCTTTGTCCGCAGCATCTCGGTGACCGTGAGCACCAGGTCGGTGGCCGTCGCTCCCTCGGGCAGCGTCCCGTGTAGCTTGAAGCCGACCACGCGAGGTATGAGGAGGCTCAGCGGCTGCCCGAGCATGGCCGCTTCCGCCTCGATCCCGCCGACGCCCCACCCGAGCACGCCCAACCCGTTGATCATCGTCGTGTGACTGTCCGTCCCGACGAGCGTGTCCGGGTAGAGAAGCCGGTCGCTCTCTCCGGCGCCACCCGCCTCGGCCGAAGCGGGCCGGGGATCCAGGCCACCGGCGTCCAGGACCACCCGCGCCAGATACTCGAGGTTCACCTGGTGGACGATGCCCGTATCCGGCGGCACGACCTTGAAGCTGTCGAAAGCGGTCTGTCCCCACCTCAGAAAGGCGTACCGCTCCCGGTTCCGCTCGAGCTCCTTCTCGGCGTTGATGAAGAAGGAGGCCTGGCTCCCGAAGGAGTCCACCTGCACGGAGTGGTCGATGACCAGCTCCGAGGGTAGCAACGGGTTGATCCTGGCAGGATCGCCGCCGAGCTCCGCCATCGCATCCCGCATCGCCGCCAGATCCACGATCGCGGGCACTCCCGTGAAATCCTGGAGAAGCACGCGGGCCGGCATGAAGGCGATCTCCTGCTCCGAAGGCTCGGAGGCCCGCTCCGACCACGTGGCCACAGCCTCGATGTCGTCGGGCGTCACGCTGCGGCCGTCTTCCTGTCGCAGGAGGTTCTCCAGCAGAAGGCGTATCGAGTACGGCAATCGGTCCAGCCTGCCGACGCCGCCACGCTCCAGCGCTCCAACATCGTAGATTGTGGCGCTCCCGCCCCCGATCGCGAGCTCGCGCCGTGCCCCAAACGAGTTCATCGCTCTATCCTCTTCGATCGTTCAGAATCGTATTGATACCAGCAAGATGGGGCGTCGTCGCCATCTAGAGGAGAAGCCGGTCCACCGGCGGCTCAGTCCGAGGACCCCTCCTCGGGCGGCTTGACGATCAGCACGGGGCATTTGGCCCGGCGCGCGACACCTTCGGCGACGCTCCCGAGAAGCGCTCGCTCGAGGCCCGTTCGGCCGTGGCTGGCGAGCACGATGAGATCTATCTCCAGGCGCTCCGCGTACTCCACGACGTTCTGGGCCGGGTGGCCCAACTCGACGTGTAGCTCTGCCGGGACCTCCGGGCCGTCCTTCTCGAGCCGGTCGCGGAGGTGCTGCAACGCCTTCTCCTTGAGCTCCGGCATGTCGAACATCTGGGAGGCCTGCACCGGGAAGTAGAAATCCGGGTAGGTGCCCACCTCTAGAACGTGAAGCAGATGCAGGCTCGCTCCCTCCTTCGAGGCGATCTCCTTGGCGTATCCGAGCGCGATCTCGGAGTTCTCCGAGTAGTCCATGGGGACGAGAATACGCCCGAAGGCGCTGCCGGACGCGGCATCTTCCCGGACGGTAAGTACCGGGCAGTCGGCCATCCGCACGACCTCCTCCGCCACGCTGCCCAGGAGCAGATGGCGCAGGCCTCGGCGGCCATGTGTCCCCATGACGATCAGGTCGACGCCCTGTTCTTCGGCGTACTCCAGGATGACCGGCGCCGGCGATATGCCGCGAACCTGCGCGCGGACGATCTTCAGGTCCGGCCCGCCGCCGTTCTCGGCCGTCGTCGCCATACTGGCTTCGGCCGAGCTCCGCATACGCTCGTAGAGCTCATCGGGCTCGGGGAAGTGATGCGCCGGATCGTGCGGGTCGTCGGCGTGCAGAACGATCGCGTGAACCATGTGGAGCTCGGCATCGTAGCTTGCTGCCAACCGGATGGCGATCGGAAACGCGTTCTCCGAGCACGGGGAGAAATCGGTCGCGAAGACGATCTTCCTGATATCTAGCATCGGTGCCCCCTCGGCGTGCCTACATTGTCACGATTGACAAGCTATTAAAACGGACGCGGCGTCGCCCGTCAGGCATCCCGGTCGCCGACCGCTCAGGTTGCCGAGGTGAACGCGCGGCGGCCCGCCCAGTAGGCGAGAGCCGTCCAGGCCGCCAGGCTCCCGCTCGCGGCGGCGATCAGCCCGGTCCGTCCCAGATTGTCGATCAGCGCGGCGCCCGCGGGCCCGAGCAAACCCGGATCGGCCTCCAGGAGAGCGATCATCGCCAGCCGAAACGCCTCGACCGGGTTCACGAGCGACCATATCTGCAGCACCCCCGCGGGGAGACCCCAGCGGACGAACGCGGCCATCAGGCCGAGGCTGCCGAGGGCCAGGAACGCCAGCCAGAGCGTGAACACGACGCTCGTGGCCCTCCCCCGGGTGGAAGACAGCGCAGAGACCCAAAGGCCGATCGACACGAACGCCGCGGCGAGCACGACGGTAAAGAGCAGCAGCATGGCGATCGGCAGCGCCGGGACGCCCTTGACGGCCGCCACGGCGCCGGTGGCACCGTAGCCGACAACCAGCGATGCGACCACGGCGGCCGTTACCCCCAGCCACTTTCCAGCGAATACCTCTTCGCGGGTCACCGGTTGCGCCAGCAGGTAGTCGAGGGCTCCGGTCTCCCGCGCGCCGGCGATCGCCGCTCCCGACGACAGCAGGGCCATCAGCGGGACCACGAAGAGGGCGAGCTGCATGAGACCCGCCAGCGCACGGCCGTAGCTGCGGTAGCCGAGAAGACTCACGTCCACCTGGCCGAACAGCATGAGCAGGAGCCCTCCGGCGACGAAGATGCCGGCGTTGAGCCAGAACCAGTAGGCACGTACGGACTCCCGCACCCCGGCCTGGGCGAGTAGTCGCGCGGTCAACTCCCACCTCCGTCCGCCGTCGACGCATCCACAGGAGCCGGCGATCCATCCCCGTGGCGTTCCAGCTGATCCAGCACGTGCTCCAGCGAGGGCGGGCGGGTGCGGAACTCGGTCACCGGCAGGCCTCGCTGCCGCACTTCCAGCAGGAGATCGAGGCTGGCGTCACCCCTGACGTCGACCTCGACGCCGGCTCCGTTCGCTCGAAGGTCCGAGACGGCCGGACACTCCCTCAGCTCCGCCGCGACGCGCTCCACCTCATGCGGCGGCGCGCTGAGCCAGAGCCGCGGCGCCGCGTCGGTCGCCCGCCACAGCTCCTCCAGCGTGCCGTCGAACGCCAGCCCCCCGCCGTGGAGGACGAGCACCCTGTCCGCCAGCAGCTCGATCTCATCCAGCCGGTGAGAGGCGAAGAGGAGCGTGGTCTCAGCGGCGATCTCCCTCACCCGGCGGAAGAGATCACGGCGCGCACCGGGATCCAGGTTCGCGGTGGGCTCGTCCAGGAGGAGCACGGAGGAGCCGCTCCCGAGAGCGAGGCCGAGCAGGGCCTTCTGTACCATGCCGCCCGACAGTTCGTTGAGAGCCTTGCCGCCCGTCTCCTCGAGCGGCATTCCGAGCGCCGCGAGGGTCGAGGCCGGTCCATCCATCGCCACGCCCCGCAGGGCCGAGAAAAAGGCCACGAACTCGGTCAGCGTCATGTCGTAGAGGGGAGCCTGCTGCGGAACGTAGCCGATCCTGCGGCGCACTTCCTTGCGGCCGGGGGTGACCGTCTCCCCGGCCACGCGTAGCTCGCCCTCGAAGTCGGTCAGCGCCAGCAGACAGCGGAACAGGGTGGTCTTCCCCGCCCCGTTGAGCCCCAGCAACGCCACGCGCTCCCCGGCCTCGATGTGGAAGTCGAGATCGCCGAACACCCTCTGTTCGCCGTAGCTCTTGCCCAGCCCCACTCCGGTGATCACGAGGGCCTCCTCCGCGTGACCCGCCACAGCGCTCCGCCGCCCGCCGCGGCCAGGAACAGCCAGGAAGCGCTCTTCCACGGGGAGGGCCGAGAGCGCGTCGGGGACCCTGCCGCCTCCCCCCAGTCCGCGAGAAGAGTCGCGTCGATTCGAGGGGCGCCGTCCACCACCACCGGCTCCGGTTTCAAGAGCGGGAAGAACCGGCTCACGACATCCAGCACTCCGAGCGCGGGGCTGCGCGCGAACAATCCGAGCGCCGGATGCCGGCTCAGAAGGTCGTCGGCCAGCCGTGCGTGAACGAACGGGATGTCGCCCGAGCCGTCCCCGTCCCGGTCGAAGCCGGCGTACTCGCTCCAGTGGTTGCCGGTCCAGTCGTTGCGCTCGGCCTGGTCCACGCCCGCGCCGCCCGCCACCACGACGGGGGTGCCGTTGTTCAGAATATCGTTCCCGTCGAACCTGTTACGTTCGACGGAGGGCAGGAGCTGGATGCCCGCCTGGTTGGCCAGCAGGAGGTTGCCGGTGAAGGAGTTGGTCACGTCGGCGGAGTGGGGCGAGTTGTCGAGATGAATGCCCACCACGTTCCCGACGATGAGGTTCCCCGAGGCTTCGATCGCATCCGAGTCCTTGAGCCCGATACCCATGCCGGTCATGCCCGCCGAGTTGGCGAACACGTTCTCGCGGAATTGGATGTCGGCCGAGTACATGAGAAACGCGCCCACCTCGTTGCCGTCGAAGCGGTTCCGCTCGAAGACGTTGTGGTTGCTGTACATGTAGTGCAGGCCGTATCGCCCGTCCTCGACAACGTTGCCGCGGACGAGCAGGCTGTCCGAGAAGTAGATCACGACGTCCCGAGTCCCACGAACCACGTTGTCGAGGATCTCCGAAGCCGAGCTGTACCAGAGGCGAATCCCGTCTCCGCGCCTTGGTGGCAGAAACGGCTTGCCTTCGATCCAGTTTCCCCGGACTTCGGCCCCTCCCGACTCCTTCAGATAGATGCCGTAGAAAACGTCCTCGAGCCGGTTGTCGATGATTCGCGTCCCCGGGGCCGCCCGCACCATCACCCCCGCATGCTCCTCCTCCACGTTGGAGCCGGAGCCTCTGACCACGAAGCCCTCTATCCGCAGCGGAGCGAGCACCTCGACGACGTGACCCGCCCCTCCACCGTCCAGCACCGGCCAGCCTTCACCCAGAAGAGTGAGCGGCAGATCGATGACGAGGCGCTCCCGGTAAGTGCCGGGCTCGACGATCACCGTGTCGCCGGCATGGGCGGAGGCGACGGCGTCGCCGATCGTCGAGAACTCCTCACCCGCCCCCACCCGGATCGGCTGTCCGGCGAGCCGGGCTGGAGCGAGGAAGCCCGTGAAGAGAGACCCGGCGACAGATACCAGGAGGCCGAGCCGCGTTACTCGCGCTCTGACCGGAGAGCCCTTCATGCAGTCTTCGCGCTCTTACGCCGCCGGAACCACTCCCAGAAGAGGATCACAGGTCCCAGTGCACCGGCCGCGAACATCAGGATGGCCCCGGCGGCCGGGTAGCTGGTGACGCTGAAGTTCGCGATCTGCGTGCTGCCGATCATGGTGGGCGTGAACGGCTCCATCGTCAGCGGCGCGTCGGGCGAGAGGTTGTTGCCGTACTCATAGAGCCAGTTGTGGAAGCGGTATAGCATGACCGCGCCGAACACCACGAAATCCAGGTAGCCGATGGCGGCGATCGGAAGCCTGCCGACCAGAGCCGCCAGCGCGGCGAAACCGAGGAAACGCAGGATGAAGAACGGGATGAACATGAACTCCGGGAACTCGTCCGCGTGGATCTCCTGCATCCCGATGTAGTGGTTCAGGATGTTGACCTCGGTCAGGTCCCCGGTGACGGTGTGCGGGTAGATGACGACGCTCAGCCCGCCGGGATACTGCGGTGCCAGCAGCCCGATCTTCCAGATCGGCAGGAAGATGCTCGGCAGCAGCGCCAGGGCCACCGCCACGATCAAGATCCGACTCGTGAGCGATAGCTCGCTCTGGAAGAAATCGGTCAGCTTGTCCATGGATCCCATTGGTCTCTCCAGTTAGTGCGCCGTGGGAGGCTCCCCGAAAGCTGCACGCATCCGGGGCGGCGCGGTAGACGGTGGGTGTAAGCCGGTCGGGGCCGACCCGGATCGGGCCGGCCCCTCGGGCAGGAGGCTACGGTTTGACGAGCAGATACCCCACCATCTCGAGGTGGAGCGCGGAGCAGAACTCGGTGCAGTAGTACGGGAACACGCCCGCTTCGTTCGCCGTGAAGCGAACGACCTGCGACTCGCCCGGTTCGATGCTCACGTTGATGTTGTGCTTGTCGACGGCGAACCCGTGCGTGGCGTCCAGCGCCTGCTCGATGTTGGTGATGTGGATCACCACCTCGTCGCCCTGGTTCACCTCGATGTGCTCGGGGGTGAAGTGGCTTCGCACCGCGGTCATGTAGACGTGTACCTCGTTGCCGCGACGCTCGATCCTCTCCTCACCCGGCAGCGCCGGATCTTCGGCCGGTGCCATCGTGTGCGGATCCCATCCCACCTGGGGATAGATCTGCCACACATCCAGCTTGTCCGTCTTGATCATCTGCGCGTAGTGCGGCTCGCCGATCCCGATCGGCGAGTCGTAGAGCAGTTGCATGTTGGGGCCGGCAATGTCGATCAGCTGGAAGTTCTGCGGGAGCAGCGGGCCGACCGGCGTGAAGCGGTCGATCGCCCATTTGTTCAGCGACACCAGGTACTTTCCATCCGGTGACTTGGTGTCGCCCTCAGCCGCCGAGAGGTGCCCGACGTTGTAGTGGACGGGCAGCTTCTCGAGCACCTCCATCGTCTCGTAGTTCCACTTCGCGACGGATGGCTCGAGGAAGAGGCTCGTGAACGCGATGCCGTTCCCGGCGAACTGCGTGTGCAGCGGACCGAGCCCCATCTCCACCTGGCCGTCGATGATCGAGTCGAAGTTGAGGATCGGGACGCCGAACGGATCGGTCCCCGAGAAGTCCTCGTTCGCGATCGCCTGCTGGATCTTCTCGAACGAGTAGATCGTCGCGTGCGGATCCAGCTTCCCCGAAACGATGATCTTGGTCCCATCGGGCGTCACGTCGGCTCCGTGCGGGCTCTTCGGCTCCGGCGCGAAGTAGAGCAGCCCCTCCTCCACCGCGGTCTGCAGCGGAATGACCGTGCGGTCCTGAATCTGGACCGTCTTACCCGCCTGCGCCGCAACCTCGGCGGCCGCCTGCCAGTTGACGATTGCCATATAATCCATGTCGTTGGCCGAGCAGCC
>CAMYMV010000059.1 GCA_947259585.1 uncultured Gemmatimonadales bacterium
CTGCCAAAAGAAAGGGGCGGCCGCCGGGCCGCCCCTCTCACGATTGGGCTTCTCGAGCTTGTGGGACTCGCAGTCCGCTCAGATGCGGATGATCACGCCTCCCAGGAACTCACCCGAGTTCAGGTACTGTGTGGCCTCGACCGGGCCGCAGGTCCAGATCCCGCACCAGAACTGAACCTCCGATCCCGCGTTGGTCGGCCTGTAGCGGCCCTGGAAGCGGAAGCCCACGTTGCTGCTCACGAAGACCTTGAGGCCGGCGCCGATGCCCCATTGGAAGCGGGTCGCGCTGTCGATTTCGAGGTCTCCCGGCAGATCCCGGTTGTCCGGCGTGAAGATCGCGGCACCCGCGCCCACCAGGAAGAAGGGCGAGAAGGTTCCCCCTGCCAGGTTGGTCTGAAAGACGAAGTTGCCGAGGATCTGGTCGACCCCGAGCCCGATCTCCGCTGGATCGAGGTCGAAATCGGCGCTCAGGCTGCTGTTCTGGCGCGCGTACTGGATCTCGAACTGGACGTAACGGCTGAGGTAGTAGCCCAAGGTGCCGCCCCAGGTGAAGCCGCTGCCGACACTGAACGACTCGCGCTGGGTCACTTCGGTATTGACATCCACGCCGCCGGCCGTCGAGATGCCGGCCATGGGTGTAATTTCGAGTTTCCCCTGCCCGAACGCCGCTGACGATACCAGCAGCGTAAGAGCGAGGGCCGATCCGATAGTTCTAAAACGAAGCATGTCTCTCACCTCTCCTCCCATTCAAGTTCACATCCGTCCGATGCGCGCCCGAGCACGCCGATGCGGATCTCCATACGCCCCGGTATGCTTAGCGCGAATCGGCGCGTACTGTAGACTATCACCGGTGATCAGGCAAGTTTGTTTCGGCACCCGGGCGGCTCGCGTACGTGACCTGCAGCAGTTCTCTTGGACCGGCGCCTGCCCGACACGAGTCCCTGAACCGGAAGTCCAGCCTGATCAACGAGATGACGAAGCGAACCCCCTGTCCGTCACAGCGAATCCACGGGCTGCTGGCCTCCGCGGCCGCGCTACTCGGCGCGGCATGTGCCGACGGCAGCGCTGGTTACCAGGCCGGCAGCACATCCGGCGACTCCCTCTTCTTCGTCGGTGGGCCCGCGTGCGTCGAGTGCCACGAGAGCGAAGCGGCCGCCTGGACGGGCTCGCATCACGATCTGGCCATGCAGGAGGCATCCGAGGAGACCGTCTTGGGCGACTTCGCGGACGCCGTCTTCACGTACTTCGGCGAAACGTACCGGTTCTTTCGGCGAGACGGCGGCTTCCTCGTCGAGGTGATCAGCCCGGATGGGGCGCCACAAGAGTACGAGATCGTGTACGCCTTCGGGGTCGATCCCCTGCAGCAGTATCTCATCCGGTTTCCCGGCGGCCGCCTCCAGGCTCTCGGTGTCGCGTGGGATGCGCGGCCGGCCGTCGAAGAGGGCCAGCGTTGGTTTCACCTCTACCCGGATGAGGAGATCGCTTCGGACGACGTCCTGCACTGGACCCGGTTGGCGCAGAACTGGAACTACATGTGCGCGGAGTGTCACAGCACGAACCTCGAGAAGGGATACGTGCTGGCGGAGGATCGCTACGAGACCTCCTGGGCCGAGATCGATGTGTCGTGCGAGGCGTGCCACGGCCCCGGCTCACGCCACGCCGCGTGGGCCAGGGAGCGGGGAGCGGACGTCTCGGATCCGGACGAGAAGGCTCGAGGTCAGACCGGCGATCCGGCGCCCGGCCTCTCGGCCGCCGAGATAGGCCTGGTCGTCGAGCTCTCCACGGCGGAGGCCGACTGGGTCTTCGATCCGGGCGCAGCCATCGCGCGGAAGACTGGCTCCGTGTCTAGCGCTCAGGTGGATGCTTGCGGCCGGTGTCACGCCCGCCGCTCCGTGATCGCGGCTTCGTACGAGCACGGTCGTCCGCTCATGGACACCCATCTGCCCGCGACCCTGGACGAGGGGCTCTACCACCCGGACGGGCAGATCGATGAGGAGGTGTATGTCTACGGCTCCTTCCTCCAGAGCCGGATGTTCGCCGCCGGCGTCACGTGCACGGACTGTCACGACGCGCACAGCCTCGAGCTCCACGCGGCCGGAAACGCGCTCTGCGGCCGTTGCCATCTGCCGGAAGCATACGATGTGCAGGAGCACCACTTCCACGCTCCCGATTCGATCGGCGCTCAGTGCGTCGAGTGCCACATGCCGTCCAAGACGTACATGGTTGTGGATCCACGGCGTGACCACAGCTTCCGGGCTCCGAGGCCCGATCTGTCGCTGTCGATCGGCGTGCCGAACGCCTGCACCGAATGTCATGCGGATCGATCGGCGGAGTGGGCAGCCGGCATCGTCGCCGAGTGGTATGCGCCCGAGGAAATCGCCGAGGAGACGGAGAGTGGGGCTCACTACGGGATCCCGCTGGCGGCAGCCCGGGAGGGCAGGCCGCTCGGCGTCGAAGCGCTTCCTCGTCTCGTAGACGATTCGGCGCTTCCGGCGATCGTGCGGGCCACCGCGGCCGATCTCCTCGTGCGCCACCCGTCGCCGCCCTCCTTGCTGGCGACGGCCCGCGCGCTGGGCGACGCCGACCCGCTTGTGCGGGCGGCGGCCGTGCGCGGGATGGAGGCGGTGGAGCCGGATCGGCGTCTGAACCTCGTCGCACCGCTCCTGACGGATGGCGCGCTGGCCGTTCGTATCGAGGCCGGACGCGTCCTGGCGCCCGTCCCGCCGGAGCTGCTCACGCCGGCCCAGCGCGTCGAGCTGGACCGCGCCATCGGCGAGTACGTGGAAGCTCAGCTGGCGAACGCCGACCACCCGAGCGCTCACGTGAACCTGGCGCTTCTGGAGGCGAACCGGCGAAACCTCGCCGCGGCCGAACGAGAGCTGCGGACGGCTATCCGCCTCGGGCCTCATTACGTCCCTGCCTACGTCAACCTGGCCGACGTCTACAGGGTGCTGGGACGCGATGCGGAGGGGGAGACCTTGCTCCGGGAGGCACTGGAACTGCTGCCTGGCGAGGCGGCCCTTCACCACACCCTCGGACTCGTATACGCGCGTCTAGAGCGTTGGGATGAGGCGCTCGCGGAACTGGCGCTGGCGGTCGAGGCGGCGACCGAGAACGCACGGTTCGCGTTCGTGTACGGGATCGCCCTCAACTCGGCCGGCCGGTCGGCCGAGGCGGTCGAGGTGCTCAGAGCGTCGCTCGATCGGGCTCCGTGGGATCGCGATCTGCTGATAGGCCTCGCCACGATCCACCGCGACCTCGGACAGCTCGACGCGGCACTCGGGTATGCCCGGAGGCTGGTCGAGGCCTGGCCTGAGGACACGGCAGCGCGTCGCCTGCTCTCCGAGTTTGAATCGACCGCTGGCTAACTGCGCCCCCCGCCCGCGGGCCTTACCTCTGCTGCCACGACTGCTGTTGCCGGTGCTGCTGGCACGTCGGGAAAGAGGGCGATAACGCCGCTCGTAGAACATGCCGATAATCTCGTCCAGCCTCTTCCGTATCATCGGCTCGCCGCCGGAAAGCCAGAGCTCGTTGAACGGAGGCAATGGTCCGGCTGAGCGTCTCCAATTCCTCGAAGGTGAGGACAACCGCCTGGTTCAGCTCCTGCCAGTGGAAGCAGCTACCGCACCTGGCGTTGCACCGGCTGGTCACGAAGAGAATGAGGGTGTTGAGGTCGTTGCGGACCAATCCGCCCCGACGCTTCAGGGGAGCGCAAATCGGCGAATAGCGTGGTAGGTTTGATCGGGTCAGGAAGAATCCCAAGCGAGGCGGATATGCGAAGTCGGGTTGCGTTCGGAGTCCTTTCTCTGACGGTGGCGCTGGCCGCTTGCGGCACCGGCAACGGCACGCCTGCGAGGACGCTGGATCAGGAAGGCTCGGTGCAGCGTGAGGCGGCCGAGTTCCTCGCGGAGTACGAGCGGGCGTTTCAGGAGCACTACTACGAGTCCTCTTTGGCCAGTTGGGCGATGAACACGCGCATCGTCGACGGGGACACGACCAACTCGGCCCGCTACCGGGCGGCGCGTGAAGCCCAGGCTGCCTTCGAAGGCAGCGTCGAGAACATCGAGCGGATCCGGGAGTTCCTCGTGCAGCGCGACGAGCTCGAGCCGCTCCAGACCGCCCAGCTCGCTGCCATGGCCTACCAGGCAGCACAGTATCCGGGGACGGTCCCGGATCTCGTTTCGGAGCGAATCGCCGCCGAAGCCGACCAGGTCGAGAGGCTGTACGGCTACGAGTTCATCCTGGATGGCGAGCCGATCACCCCGAACGAGATCGATGAGCTGCTTCGGGAAGAGACGGATATGGGCAGGCGGCAGGCCGTGTGGGAGGCCTCCAAGACGGTCGGCCCGGCCCTCAAGGAGGGGATCGTCCGCCTGAGAGACCTGCGCAACCAGACGGTCCAGGCGCTCGGCTACCCGGATTACTTCACCTACCAGGTGTCGGAATACGGGATGCGGACCGAAGAGATGCTCCAGCTGAACGACACGTTCATCCAGCAGCTCCGGCCGCTCTACCGCGAGCTGCACACCTGGGTCCGATACGAGCTGGCGAGCCGCCACGGCGAGCCCGTCCCGGACCTCATCCCGGCTCACTGGCTTCCGAACCGCTGGGCACAGGACTGGAGCGCGCTTGTGTCGGTCGAGGGGCTGGATCCCGGGCCCGCCCTTGCCCGGAAGCCAGCCGAGTGGATCGTCCAGCAAGGGGAGCAGTTCTTCCTGAGCCTGGGGTTCGAGGAGCTCCCGGAGGTCTTTTGGGAGGGGTCGTCGCTCTATCCGCTGCCGCCGGGCACGGAATACAAGAAGAACACCCACGCCTCGGCCTGGCATCTGGACCGGGACAAGGACATCCGCTCGCTGATGAGCGTGGAGCCGAACCCGGAGTGGTGGGAGACCACGCTCCACGAGCTCGGGCACATCTACTACTACGTGGCCTACAGCACGCCCGAGGTCCCGTTGCTGCTCCGTCGGGGAGCCAATCGAGGCTATCACGAGGCGATCGGCTACCTGATGGGTCTGGCATCCGTTCAGCGCCCGTTTCTGGTGGGCCGCGGCCTCGTTCCGCCCGATGCCGAGGTGGACCGCACGCAGAAACTCCTCAACGAGGCGTTGAGCTACGTCGCGTACATGCCGTTCGCGGCAGGCACGATGACCCGCTTCGAGCACGCCCTGTACGTCGAGGACCTGCCGGCGGATGAGTTCAACGCCGTGTGGTGGGACCTCGTAAGGAGATATCAGGGCGTGGCTCCGCCCGAGCCGCGAGGCGAGGAATTCGCGGACGCCCTGACGAAGACGCACATCAACGACGATGCGGCGCAGTACTACGACTACGCGATCTCCTACGCGCTCCTGTTTCAGATGCACGACCACATCGCGCGGAATATCCTCGAGCAGGATGCGCACGACGCGGATTATTGGGGGAGCGTGGAGACCGGTGACTTCCTGCGCGGGATCATGGCGCCGGGCTCGAGTCGTCCCTGGCAGGAGGTGCTGCAGGAGACGACGGGGCGCGAGCTCGATGCGCAGGCGATGGTCGAGTACTTCCAGCCGCTGTACGACTGGCTGGTCGAGCAGAACATGGGCCGGGAGCACACGCTGCCGGACGTGTAGTCCGTGAGCTACTGTGCGCCGGAGGTGGACAACGCAGCCGCGCCAGGACGGGAGATGGCCACAGATTGGAGGGTCAAGGACAGGTGAGCAGATACAAGATCGGCGTCATTCCCGGAGACGGGATCGGCCCCGAGGTCGCGGCCGAGGGCCTCAAGGTCCTCGAGGCGGCAGCCGGGCTCGATGGCTTCGAGTACGAGCTGGTCGAGTACCCGTACAGCGGCGAGCACTACCTGAAGACCGGCGAGCTGGTTCCGGGCTCCGTGATCGATGAGTGGCGAGAGCTGGACGCCGTGCTTCTGGGGGCGATCGGACACCCGGACGTCGAGCCGGGGCTGGTGGAGCGGTCGGTGATTCTCGGGCTTCGCTTCGGCCTCGATCTCTACGTGAACTTGCGTCCCATAAAGCTTTATTCGGAAGCGCTTTGTCCGCTAAAGAACAAGGGGCCTGAGGAGATCGAGTTCGTCGTCGTCCGTGAGAACACGGAGGGGATGTACTCGCAGATCGGCGGTCACCTGAAGAAGAACACGCCGGACGAGGTCGCGCTCGTCAACGGCCTCTACACGTGGAAGGGCTGCGAGCGGGCGTGCCGCTACGCGTTCGAGCTCGCGCGAAAGCGGGGCGCGGACCGGACGGCCCGAGGCGAGGAGGGGCGGATCGCCTGCGTCACTCTCGTGGACAAGGCGAACGCCATCCGGCCGCACGACCTCTGGCAGCGGGCGTACGAGCACGTCGCCGCGGACTTCCCGGACGTGGAGACGGACCACGCCTACGTGGATGCCTGCTGCATGTGGATGGTGAAGAACCCGGAGTGGTTCGACGTGATCGTCACGACGAACCTGTTCGGCGACATCATCACCGACCTGGGCGCGATGCTCCAGGGCGGGATGGGGATCGCCGCCTCGGGCAACATCCATCCCGGCCAGACCTCGATGTTCGAGCCGATCCACGGTTCGGCGCCCAAGTACACGGGCAAGAACGTCGCCTGCCCCCTGGGCGCGATCTCCGCCGTCGCGATGATGCTGGACTTCCTCGGGGAGACGGCAGCGGCGCAGCGGATCGAGGGCGCGGTCGGCGACCTCCTCCAGAGCGGGGACGTGCCCTCCGCCGACGCCCGCAGCGGCATCGCGACGGACGAGATGGGCGACATGGTCGTCTCGCGCCTGGAAGCGGCTTTGCCGAGCGGAGCGGCCGTATGAAGCAGATACCGCTGGACGCGCACGTACACTGCTCGGATGGAGCCGTCGGGCGATCGACCTGCCTGATTCTCGATCCGATCAAAGAGGTCGTGACCCAGATCGTCGTCTACGATGGAGGCCGTCCAATCGAGCTGGAGCGGGTCGTACCGGTCGAGCTCATCGTCGATACGACGCACGACGCGATCCGTCTCGACTGCACGCGCGAGGAGCTCCGGGCCCTGCCGACGTTCGACTCGGTCGGCTACATCCCCAGGGAGGACGACGCGGGTACCAGGACGTTCTTCTGGCCCTTCGCTCGGCCGGAGGCGGTGAACCTGCCGCTGGAGCACGAGCGGGTTCCGCTCGGCGAGCTCGCGCTTCGTCGCGGCGCCGACATCGAGGCCACGGACGGACACGTGGGGAAGCTCGGAGAGCTGCTTGTCGATGAGGAGGGTCGGATCACGCACGTGGTGCTCATGGAAGGACACCTGTGGGGACGACGGGAGGTCGCGGTTCCCATCTCGATGATCGAAGATGCGGAGGACGATCTCGTGCGCCTTCGGGTCGACCGGGAGGCCGTCGCGGAACTTCCGACCGTTCCCGCGAAGCGCGGCTACCGACTTCCATCGTGAGCCGGCGCCTGCTGGGAAACCACGGTCGAGAGTCGCTAAAGGAGAAGGCCCGTATGAGAAGAGGACGCTCGCTTTCGAAGCTCGCGCGGGAAGGCGCTCGAACGGTTGCGCTCGGTTCCGCGGTGCTGCTCTGGTCCGCCGCTCCCTCCCTGGCCCAGGGCGCTCCCCAGGACAAGGAGCCCGATGACTGGTGGTTCCAGGTCACGCCGTATTTCTTGGTGGCCGGGCTCAGCGGCGGCGTCACGACCGGTGAGTTCACCGCTCCGATCGACGAGAGCTTGGGCCAGTTCTCGTTCGCAGCCCATGGCGAGTTCGGCAAGGGGCGCATCTTGGGCGGGATCGACTTCCTGACCATGAAGGCGGGCGAGGACTCGATACCGCTGGCGGCCCCGGAGCTGGGGACCAGCGGCGACTACCGGTTCACCGTCATCCAGATGGAGTTTTTCGGGGCGTACCGGTTCGGTGGGTTTGGCCGCCCCACGCGGCTGGACCTGCTCGGGGGGATCAGGTATAACTTCCAGGACCAGGACCTCGTCATCCGGGCCACCCCGATCGACAAGTTCAGAGGTTTCAAGGAAGCCTGGGTCGACTTCTTCGCTGGCGCCCGCTTCGGGGCAGATCTGGGGCGAAGGTGGTATGTATCGGCTCGCGCCGATGCCGGTGGAGGCGGCGCCAAGTTCACGGCGAACGCCACAGCTGGCGTCGGGTTCCGCATTATCACGTGGCTCGACGTCAACCTCGGCTTCCGCTACCTGTTCATCAACTACGAGGATGGGGTTCCGGGGAATCCGGCCTTCTACTCCTACAACGCCGACCAGTACGGCGTCCAGCTCGGCTTCGGCGTCAGGTTCTGAGGAGCGGGTTGCCGTGGCGCGCCCGATCGTTTTCGACACACGGGGTCGCTCACCGCGGGCGGCCCCGTTGTTTATCGACGGACCATCCCGGGGCTGATCAACTCGAAGAACGAGAACCGAATGAGGATCGGACCATGATAGACACGCTTCGGTTTCCGTGCGGCATTCCCTCTCGGCACGGCTCGAGGTTCCTCCCGCTTTCCCTCTTCCTTGCCGCGGCCGCTCTGGCGGGCGTGACGACGCCGCTCCTCGCCCAGAAGACGGACACCCTCATCGTCCGCAACGGCGACGTGATGACCGGGGAGATCAAGGAGTTCAACCGCGGCAAGGTCGAGTTCAGCACGGACGCTGCCGGGACGATCTACGTGAAGTGGACGCGGGTGCTCACCGGCGAGACCGACAAGACGTTCGAGATCACGCTCGAGGATGGAGCGTCGCACTTCGGGTCGCTGGCGCTCGGAGACGAGCCGCACCAGATCAAGTTGGTGGTCGATCAGGATACGTTCCAGGTCGCCACCCAGCAGATCGTCCGCATGCAGCGGATCAAGGAGACCTTCTGGAGGCGACTCGACGGGAACATCGACCTCGGTGTCGACTTCACGCAGCAGAACGCCAAGACCGACTTCAGCTTCAGCACCGACATCAAGTACAAGAAGGACCTGAACAACTTCAGGTTCGACCTCTCCACCTCGTTCAGCCGTCAGGATAACACGGACGACATCACGAGGCTGAACACGAGCTTCGTTTACATGCGGGAGTTCAGGGAGCGGTGGTTCTACTCGGGAACCGTGGGGGCCGAGCAGAACTCACAGCTCAGCCTCGACCTTCGCGGATCGGTCGGCGGGCTGGCCGGGCGCTTCTTCGTCCAGTCCAACAAGGTCATTCTCGCCTCGGGACTGGGTCTGTCGTACGCTCGCGAGCGCTTTACCGGTCAGGAGGGCGACAACGCCTTCCAGGGGCTCTTTCTCACGGACTTCGAGTTCTTCAGCTGGGGAGGGCT
Source organism: uncultured Gemmatimonadales bacterium (assembly GCA_947259585.1). Lineage (GTDB taxonomy): Bacteria > Gemmatimonadota > Gemmatimonadetes > Palauibacterales > Palauibacteraceae. The sequence goes on from CAMYMV010000059.1 coordinate 9,268, forward strand.
GGACACCGATCTCTCGAGCCAGCTCATCGTCATTCCGGTGATCAACCAGGGGGGACGCTGGCGGATCAGCTTTATCACGAGCTTCAGTCGGGAAATCGTGAGCGACTTCTACTTCAAAGTGAGCGTCAACGAGCAGTTCGACAGCCAGCCGCCGACGGAGGACACCGAGAAGAACGACCTCAGCATCACGACCTCGTTCGGCTGGTCGTTCTGAGAACCTGCACTTCGGGGAGCGAGGGGCGATGAGCAGGAGAGTCCACGAGTACGAGGGCGAGCAGGTATCCGTCAGCTACGACGCGAAGCGGTGCATCCACGCCGCGGAGTGCGTTCACGGCCTGCCGGCCGTGTTCAACCCGGATCGGCGGCCCTGGGTGGATCCCGAGGCGGCGGACGCGGACGCGATCGCAGGCGTGATCGAGCGCTGCCCGACGGGCGCGTTGCGATTCGAGCGGCTGGACGGTGGTCCGGCGGAAGCGGCTCCGGCGGAGTCCGTCGTGACGGTCGCGACCGACGGGCCGCTTTACGTGCAGGGAGACCTGCGGATCGGTGGTGCCACAGGGGAACCTGGGGGATCAGCAGCGGAGGAGGCGCGAGTCGAGTACCGCGCGGCGCTCTGCCGCTGCGGCGAGTCGGCGAACAAGCCCTTCTGCGACAACACGCACCATGAATGCGGCTTCGAGGATCCCGGAGCGGTGGACGCAGGTCGCGGAACCGTGGTCGAGGACCTGGAGGGCGAGGCCGGCGTCGCTTCGTCAGGTAGGCTCGCAGGCCCGCTGTCGGTCACGGCGGCTCCGAACGGGCCTCTGATGTTCGGCGGGATGATCGAGCTCCGAAGCGGCGACGAGGCGACCCGCACCCTTGTCGAGAATCCCGCGCTGTGCCGCTGCGGTCACTCGCGGGACAAGCCGTTCTGCGATGGGACCCACTTCAGAGAGGCGGCGGCGAGCTGCCGCGCATCAGCGGAGACGAACAGCTGCGCTCCCCATTCGAGCGCCGAGCCCACGTGGAGCGCATCGACGGCGGAGAGCTCATGTGACTCTTCGAGGAGCTCGGCGGCCCGCTTCAACACCTCGGGCGACACGGGGACGATAAAAGCGTCCGCCACGTCCTCCATCAGCGCGTCCTTGGCCTGCTGGTAGGTCTCGGGGGATAGGCCGCCTTCCCGCCGCCTACGGCACAGCGCGGAGAGGATCTCGGGGATGCTGAGAACGGAAGTCCCCAGGGATGAGGAGTCGTGCAGGATCTCCTCGACGTGACCGCTGATGCGTTCCTTCACGTAACGCCCGGCCAGGGCGGAGGCATCCAGGTAGGTGCGCACCGTCCTAGCGGCTTCGCTCCCTCAGGATAGCCGCGCTCACTGCCGCTCCAGCGATCGGAAGCCGCGGACCGGAGCGCTTCCAGGAGGGCTCGGCGGCGTTGGCGGGTGGAGCCAGCTCGGCAACCACTCTGCCGTGCCGTGTGACGAGAACTCGTTCGCCGTTCTCTACGTCACTGAGGAGGGAGAAGACATTCTGCCGGAACTGCGTGGATGTGACGGCTCTCATCAAACGGCTCTCTGTCTGCGGTTTGGGCGCTACGGGACAAGTGTACACTTATGTACGCTCATGTACACTTTCGCAAGAGGGTCTCCCAAACGCGGCAGGGCGCTTAGATTCCCGGCTCGCGGAATCTCTGCGGAAACCCCGCGTACTTTCGTTGAACGAGATGGGTGACACGCACAAGATGCACCGGATGAGTAGAAGGATCCCTCTCGCCTGCTCGCTGCTCGCCCTGGGGGGCGTGCTGCTCGTGCCTCCGGGCGGTCTGCGCTCGGACCCTCTCGTCATCGTCCGGGCGATGACCGCGACGACGATCGCCGAGATGTACGTGGAGCCGGACTCGGTGGTCGTGGAGCTCGAGATCGGGCTCGCGGATCTCGACGCGTTCCGAAACCTGATGCCGGACCAGATCTACGAGCGGCTGGGTCACGAGGCCGAGCCGCTACGCGAACGCCTGGAGCGTTTCTTCCGGGAAGATCTCACCATCGCCTGGCCGAAGGCGGGCGCGCTACCAGGCCGGGTCGTCGAGATGACGGCGCGTCCCCGACTCCAGCGAGACGAGATCACCGGGGAAGCGCTGCCGGTTCAGGACGCGGAGGCGGAGCCGACCGTCTTCGCGAAACTGATCTACTATCTCCCGGAGGGAGCGGGGCCGGAGGCGCTCGTCTTCTCGCCTCCGAGCCTCGAGCGCCTGGGAGCGGCCGCGAACGTGGGCTTCGCCGTCTATCACCGCGGCGTTCCGGTGAACGATTTTCGCTACCTGGGTCAGCCGGAGACGCTCCGGCTCGACTGGTCGGATCCCTTCTACTCCCGATTCGACAACCGCAATCTCAGGCGGCAGTACTACACGCCGATCTCCGCCTACCTGTACGTGGAGCCCTACGAGGTGCGGCGAGAGATCGTCGTGCGGCCCAAGGACCTGCAGCGCTGGGTCGATCTCGGTCTCGAGGGCGCAGACGTTATCACCGTCGAAGACCAGGAGGAGATCAAGGCGCGGGTCACCGAGTTCCTCGCCGGTCTCAGCCCCGTTCTCATCGATGGACAGCCGGCCGAGGGAAGCCTCGACCGCATCAACTTCATCTACCGGACGCTCAGAACCAGCGGCGTGATCGACCCGCCCCGCGACCTGGACGTCTACTCCGCGACCCTCGGAGCGATCTTCGTCTATCCGACTAATGGCCTGCCCGACGAGGTCTCCTTGGAGTGGGAGCTGTTCGACGAGCGGATCGACGTGGTGAGCGCGGCGGCCACGGATGAGGCGGGTGGGCTGCCCTATTTCCTCACCCCGGAGGACAACGTCCTGCGCTGGGAGAACTTTCTGACGAACCCGACGATCCCGGGCCTCGTGGAGGTCGAAGCCCCGCCCCGGGGACGCAGCCCCTGGCTGATCCTGATCGCGGTGGCCGGCCTCGCGGGGCTGATCGTTTTGGCGGTCCGGCATGGCCGGAATCTCCTCGGCGGCGCGCGCCCGCCGCTGCGCACGGTCGCCACGGCCGTCGTGCTGGCCGCGTTGGTCGTGGCGGCGCTGCCGCGAGTCGTTCGCTCCTCCGGCGTCTCCGATGACGAGGCCGCCCGGATCCTCCACGGCCTACTCCTGAACACCTACCGGGCGTTCGACTACCGGGAGGAGGACCGGATCTACGACACCCTGGACCAGAGCGTCTCCGGAGAGCTGCTCACGGATGTGTACCTCGAGACCCGCCGCTCGCTCGAGCTCGAGAACCAGGGCGGTGCGCGCGCGAAGGTGAAAGAGGTCGAGGTGCTCAGCTCGGAGAGCGACCCGCTGCCCGGCGCCACGGGGTTTGCGGCCCTGGGCACCTGGAACGTCGCGGGCTCGGTGGGGCACTGGGGGCACATCCACCAGCGAAGGAACCAGTACGAGGCCCGCTTCACCGTCGAGGCGATCGACGGCGTCTGGAAGATCACCGGCCTGGAGCTCCTCCAGGAGGAGCGGTTGTGAATCCGGTCGTAGCGATCGAGGGCCTGGAGTTTCGCTACCGGGAGGGGGACTTCCGGCTCGGGATCCCGGAGCTGGCGATCGAGCGGGACACGACGGCGGCGTTCATCGGGCCGAGTGGCTCCGGGAAGACGACCCTGCTCAACCTGATCGCGGGCATCTCCCTCCCGCGTTCGGGGCGCGTGGTGACCGAGGGCGTGGAGGTGACGAGCCTCTCGGATTCCGAGCGGCGCGACTTCCGGATCGCGCGGGTGGGTCTCGTCTTCCAGGAGTTCGAGCTCCTCGAGTACCTGAGCGTCCTGGACAACATCCTGCTGCCGTACCGAATCAACGCCTCGTTGCGGCTGGACCGTGAAGTGCGCGATCGAGCCCGCGATCTGGCCGAGCGCGTGGATATCATGGACAAGCTCGACCGCTATCCCGGCAAGCTCTCGCAGGGGGAGCGGCAGCGGGTCGCCGTCTGCCGGGCCGTGCTCACCGAGCCCGCCCTGCTGCTCGCCGACGAGCCGACCGGCAACCTGGATCCGGTCAACAAGTGGAAGGTGCTCGACATCCTCTTCGACTACGCGGAGCGGACCGACACGACGCTGGTCGCCGTGACGCACGATCAGGAGATCCTGGATCGCTTCGAGCGAGTCGTGGACTTCAGCCAGTTCCACGAGTACGGGGAACTCCGCCCGGCACAGCACGGAGAGCTCGTGGGTGCGGGCCCATGAGCGGCCGGGCTCTCATGGCTGGAAGGGGAGCCGGCCCGTGAAGCAGGTCCTCTACGTGGCGTGGCGCTATCTCGCCTACCACCGCTGGAAGACGATCACGCTGGTCGGTGCGATCACGCTCATCGTCTATCTGCCGGTCGGCCTGCGGGTGCTCGTCGATCAGAGCTCCCGCCAGCTGACGGCTCGCGCCGACGCCACGCCCCTGCTCATCGGGGCGAAGGGCAGCCCTCTCGAGCTCGTCCTCAACACCCTCTACTTCGGCTCCGACCACCCGGCGCTCACCCGTTACGCTGAGGCGATGAGGGTGACCGAATCGGGCCTCAGCACGCCGATCCCGATGTACGTGCGTTTCAGGGCGCGCGGCCACCCGATCGTCGGCACCACGCTCGACTACTTCGACTTTCGCGGTCTGAACGTCGCTGCCGGCTCGCTGCCGGCCGCAACCTCGCCATGTTGGGCGAGTGCGTGCTCGGCTCTCGCGCGGCGGAAGCGCTCGGCGCCGGGCCGGGTGACTACGTGGTCTCGTCGCCCGAGAGCGTGTTCGACATTGCGGGCGTCTATCCGCTCAAGATGCGGGTCGTCGGCGTCCTCGACTTCGCGGACAGCGCGGATGACGATGCGATCTTCGTCGACGTGAAGACCTCCTGGGTTATCCAGGGCCTGGTGCACGGACACCAGGACCTCAACCGTCCCGAGGCGGCGGCTGGCGTGTTGGGCCGGGAAGGGAACCGCGTGATCGCCAACGCTTCGGTCGTCCAGTACAACGAGATCACCGAGGAGAATCTGGAGAGCTTCCATTTCCACGGGGATCTCTCCGACTACCCGCTCACGGCCGTGCTGGCGGTTCCGCCCGACCAGAGGGCCTCGGCGCTGCTGCAGGGCCGGTATCAATCGGACGAGGACCTGGCGCAGATCGTGACGCCGCTGGCCGTCATGGAGGATCTGCTGGGGACGATCCTCACCGTGGAGCGATTCGTCGTGGCTGGCGCCGTGATCGTGGGCCTGGCCACGCTGGCCACGGCCGCGCTCGTCTTCCTGCTCTCGCTCCGTCTGCGCCGCCGCGAGCGGCTGACGCTGTTCAAGATCGGCGGATCGCGGCTGGCCGTAGCTTCGGTCATGGCCTCGGAGGTCGTCGTCGTGCTGGCGAGCGGGGCTTTGCTCGCCGCGGGTCTCACAACGCTGACCAGCCAGTTCGGATCGCTCGCGATCCGGGCGCTGCTGCGCACGTAGGTGGATATCGGAAGATGAGGAGAACGGTAGCCGCGGCGGCTCTTCTGGCTCTCGTCGGGGCGTGTGGCGACGCGGATTCGACCGATAGCGCGGGCTCAGCGGAGGCTGCGGGCGCGGCGGGTGTGGCGGGCGAAGCGGGCGTGGTCGGCGAAGCGACCGGAGCGGAGGGCGCGACGCTGCTTGTCTACACCGTCAACTATCCGCTCGCCTACTTCGCGGAACGCATCGGGGGTGACCTCGTGCGAGTAGAGTTTCCCGCGCCGCCTGATGTGGATCCGGCTTTCTGGTCGCCCGATCCCGAGACCGTCGGCGCATACCAGAGGGCCGACCTCGTCCTGCTGAACGGCGCCGGCTACGCCTCCTGGACCGACCGCGTCTCGCTTCCCGACTCGCGACTCGTGGACACGTCGGCGGAGACGGCCGATCGATACGTGATCGTCGAGGATGCGGTGACCCACAGTCACGGTCCGGCAGGCGAGCACGCGCACGGGACGATAGCCTTCACGACCTGGTTGGATCCGACGGTGGCGGGCGAGCAGGCGCGCGCGATCCGAGATGCCTTCGTACGCGTTCGACCGCAGCAGACGGCGGCCTTCGACGACGGGCTCGCGGAGCTCGAGCGAGACCTCGAGGACCTGGACGGCCGGATCGCCCAGATCGCGGCCACGGATTCAGCCAAGCTCCTGCTCGCCTCGCATCCCGTCTACCAGTACCTGGCGGCGAGGTACGATCTGGAGATGAGGAGCGTGCACTTCGAGCCGGACGAGGCACCCAGCCCAGCGGCGTGGCGGGATCTTCGCGCGATTCTGGAAGGCCACCAGGCCCGCTGGATGCTGTGGGAGGAGGAGCCGCTGCCCGAGACGGCCGCTCAACTCCGGGAGCTCGGCGTGGAAAGCGTGGTGTTCAGGCCGTCCGGCAACCGTCCGGCCGATGACGACTACCTGAGCGTCATGGACGCGAACGTGCGCCGTCTCGCGACAGTGTACCAAGGCGTTCCGTCGCCCTGATGCTTCGCATCGGCCGAGACGGATTCAGGCCGGAAAGCCGAGCTTCCCGGCCACCTCCCCCTGTCGCGTGTCGAGCGTGAAGAAGGGCAGGTCACGAGGGCTCGGGGCCAGGTAGAGCGCGCAGGCGAGATGCCACAGGTCCGCGCCGCGCAGCCGGCCCGCTCCGAGAACAACCGTGATCTCGGAGCTGAGGGGGCGTTCCGGCGACACCCAGGATACCCGATTCAGGAGGGGCACGTCCGAAGGTGCGCCCTCTCTCTGCAGAGCGGCTCGCAACTCCGCTTCCAGCAGGTTGGAGGCGACCAGGAGATCGAAGCTCTCGAGGCGGCGGCGGGCCGCGTCCCCCTCGCGCTCGTGAAATGCGATAGCCAGAAGCACCGAGGTGTCGACGTAGGCGACTCTCACGCTGTCAGGCCTCCTGCTCGGCTCTCTCGTCCAGGAACCGCTGCAGCGCGCCCGGCCGTCTGGCCACGGCCTCGAGCGAAGCCTCCGGTTCGATTGGCGGCTGCAGCACGCCGCGCCTCTCCAGCTCTTCGATCCGTTCCTCGAGTCCGACATCCGCAGATTGGATCGGGCGGATCTCCGCAACCGGCCTTCCACCGTGGGTCACGACGATGGTGCTCCCCTGACGAACTTTGCGAATCAGCTCGCTGAACTTCGCCTTCGCGTCATAGATGGAGTAAACAGTCATGCTCGTATCATATTCACACTAGTCAGACTAGTCAATCAACCTCGTGAGGCTCCTGGTCGAGGTGGCGGTGGGGGGGGGATTACAGCGCGTAGCGCTGAAACACCGGCTATGGACAGCCGAATCCTCGGTCCCCATCCTGAGCGGCACTCGAAGAAACGCCGGACAGAGTCTGCGCCGGCCCATTCTGGACCAGAATACAGGAAGGCACCATGAGCGGATCGCTGGACACCGCCACCAACATCCTCGGCTACAACACGTGGCTGTTCCAGAGCGCGGTGAAGGATGTGAGCGAAGACCGGTTTGGCTACAGGGTCAATGAACGGACCAACGCGTTCGACCGGCTGGCCGGACACGTGACCGTCTGCCGCCATGCCATCGCCGCGATGCTGCAGATGGAGGTGCCCGAACTACCGTGGGGTACTTTCGGGGAATTCGGCTTCGGCATGCAGTTCGAGCCGGAACGGATCTGCCCGCCTCTCCCGGAGGTCGCGGCCATGTTCGACACGGTCACGGCCGTGCTCATGGCCGAGCTGGCGAGCGTTCCGGAAGACGTCCTGGCCGAGTCCTCCCCGTTCGAAATCCCGGGCGAGGGCCAGACGATGCGAGACCTGCTCGCCTTCATGGCGATGCACGAGACGTATCACATCGGGCAGATGGGCATCCTCAAGAAGAGCATGGGCGGGCCGGGAGTCATGGAGGGCTGAGGCTAGCTAGGAGATCCTGCGGACTTCCGAGACGATCGCTGCCTTGACCGTCTCCCACTCGACATTCCGGATCATCTGTGGCATCGGTTCCGATTCGGCGTCCTCGTAATACGCAAGGCTCTTGAGGAGATGGTACTCGTTGTAATCGACCTTCTCGAACCGACGACGGACGAGCGAGAGGACTCCGTCCAGGCTGCCTCCGGCCTGCAGGAAGAAGTAGAGATCTATGAAATCCTTGCGGCTCCCGCGGCCGCCGATGGCGATCACCTTCATCACGGCGATGTCTCGAGGGTCGGCGACGACCAGTCCGCGGTAGGTCGTCCCCGGGAACAGCAGAGGCGCTGGCGTCCGAAGGAAGCTGATGCGCAGCCCTTGTAGAACGAGGTGCAGCGTGTCGGCCGAGCGACTCTGAATCGAAACGGTTCCGATTGTGGACAGCTCGCCGGTGAGCCGTTCAGGCTCGAAGGATTCGTCCCGGAAAAAGTCGAGATCCTCGGAGTAGCGATGCCCTAGATAGAGCGCCAAGCCAGTACCACCGGCCAGCGTCCAGGGCTCGACCCAGCCCCCCGCGACCAGGCCACGAATCGTCTTCCAGGCGTCCGGGCTCAGCACCTTAGGATGCATCCGCAACGTCCAAGATCAGGTTCCAATAGTTGCGGGTTCGCGCATCGATGCCCCGGTGCCGAACGGCGTCGCGAATCGCCTCATCACCGAAGAAGGCGTGAACGGCCGCCACCTGCTGCGCATCCCCGAAGCTCAGAACGCGGCCCAGAAGCCAGACGGTGTGCTCAGTGAGATCAGATGCCTGAACCTCCGCATCCCAGAAGAGGGGCTCGATCAACCGCACCAGTTCCTCGGCAGTGGGTCGCACGTCCTGCCTGGGTTGTCTGGGCTGAAGACGCACCTCCAGGCTCGCGCCCAGTGCCGCCGATAGCTTGCGGAGGGTGCCGATCTCGAAGCGGTCCCAGCCGCTCTCGTAGCGATGGACGGTGGGTGCGCTGGTACCGGCCCGCCGCGCCAGCTCCTCGAGGCTCCATCCCCTGTTCTTCCTGAGAAGGCGGATTTGAGTCCCGATCGGAGGCGGGGGAAGCGTATTATCATACATGATAATAAATATAGCCTACTGCCTGGCAGGGATCAAGACGATCGGACAGCGATCAAGCTGAGCGAGCCATAACGAAGAAGGGCGGCTCGAAAGCCGCCCTTCCATTAACCGCTCTCATTGGCTCTGCGCCGCGGGCCGCGTTACCTCCGCCGGCCGCCCCCAGAGCGGCCGCCGCCGCTTCGGCTTCGCGACGCGTTGTAGTTGTTCGTCCGCGTCGTCCCGCTCTGCCGGCTGTTGTAATTGCGCTCGAGCTGGGAGCCGGTGGAGCGTTGCTGTGTCCGGGTTTGCTGCTCGGCGCGTGGTTGTTGCTGGGCCCGGTCGCGTTGCTGCTGGGAGGGTTGGCGATCGCCTGCCGCGTCTCGCGTCCTCTCCTGGCGCGCCTCGTTGCTGACCGTGTTGCTGCGATCCCAGCCGTCCTGCCCGCGTTGCTCCCAGTTCCCGTCATTGTCGCGCCGGTAGACGTTCCCATTGCGGTCCGAGAAGACGTTGTTGTCCCGGCCTGTGGCGGTTCGCGGCTGCTGGGCCCTCGCCGGCTGGGCGCGTGGGGCGTTGCGGGCGACGTTGTTCTGGCGGTTATAGATGTTGTTGCGCTGCGCCGCCCGGTTGCCCGCGCGATAGCCCGCCCGGTAGCCGGCGCGGGCGCCGCGGTGCCAGCCCCGATGGTAGCCCCGCCGGTAGCCGCGGTAGCGACCCGGCCCCCACCAGCCGCCACGCCACCAACCGCCGAAGCCGATCCCGAAACGGAAGGGCCCCCAGCCGTAGCTGAACCCGAAGCTCCAGCCTCTCCAGGGGTTCCAGCGCACGCCGAAGCCCCAGGTGGCCACCCGGGGGTAGTAGTAGCGGCCGTACCAGGCGGGATAGTACCAGCCGGTCCCGTAGACGACGGTCCCGCCGTACACGTAGCTGTGCGTGTAGCCGGGATAGTAACCCACATATACGACCTCGGGCGTCGAGTCGTAGACGTAGACGTAGGTCGTGTTGTGGGCGGAGCTGCTCGGCGGGATGCTGTAGATGGCGGCCGGGATCTCATCCGCCACGACCCACGGCCCCGTCGGACTGTCCGCGACGAACCAGACCGCCTCGTCGACGGCGTAGTACTTGTCCTCGACCTTGATCACCTGGTTCGGCGTGTTCACCGCCAGCTCGAGCCCGTCGGTCTCCTCGATCGGCTCGAACTTCGGGTCCCCGTCGTACTCCACCTCCAGCTTGGCGTCGCTGCGGCTGATGACCGAGGTTTGAGGGATCTGGTTGTCCAGTACCGCCTCGTTCGCCTGCTCGGTCCCGGGCACGGAGGCAAGCAGGTACCCCTTGTCGTCTTCGAACGGGATCTTGGCGAATCCGTCGGGTAGCTGGTCCCCCGGCACGAAGACCCACGGTCCGTCGAGCGTCTCGGAGCTGTACCAGCGGCCGGACAGAAGTACGTAGATCCGGGCCGAGCTCAGATCCATCACGACCTCGCTCTCCGAGTTGCTGACGTAGAGGAGGTCCGCCTCGCTGATCGGCGTGTACTCGGGCTCTCCGCTGATGTAGATGAGCTCGGCGGGCTCTGTGGAGACGACCAGGCTGGGTGGAGGCCCGGCCTCTTCCTCCTCGACCTCTTCGCCGGCTTCCGCGGCCGCGGCCGCGACCTGGGCGTCGACCGAGTCCTGAATGGCCTTCACCTCCGCTTCCTGCTCG
>CAMYMV010000060.1:0-8225 GCA_947259585.1 uncultured Gemmatimonadales bacterium
CGAGAGGGGCAGCAGTCACACAGCGTAAGGAAGATCCCCTCCTCAGGTGTATAGCTCCGCGAACCGTCGGCGCTGGTCGGCGCTCCCGAGCGCCAGGAGTGAAGTTCCTCGGGCGAGCTGCCGGCGGGGCCCCAGGTCGGTGAGGACCTTCCCGTCTTCGTGAATCGCGATGACGTTCAGGCCGGTCCGCGCGCCGATCGCCGTCTCGGCGAGAGTCTTGTCGGCGATGGAGCTCGGCACCGGGATGTAGAACAGGTCGACGCCCTCGCCCAGCACGATCACCTCACGCCGCTGCGCGATGGCGAATACAGTCTGAACGCCCAGTGACACGTAGCTGAGGACGAAATCCGCACCAGCCCGCTGGATGGCCGCGACGTTTCGCTCGTGCGTCACTCGGGTGAGGATCCGTGCGCCTGGATTGAGTCGGCGGCAGTACAGGGTGAGATAGACGTTGGTCGCGTCGTCGTGGGTCGTGAGCACGACGGACGGCGCCTTACGGATCCCCGCCCTTATGAGGACCTCGCGGTCCGCCGCGTTACCCAGGACGAGACGGTCCGGGATCCCGGCAAGCTTGCGTTCCAGGGCCGCGTTCCGCTCCACCATGTGAACCGGCAGGTCACGCTTTTTGAGCGCGCGAGCCACCGCCCGGCCAACCCTCCCGCCGCCGAGCACGAGCACCGGCCCGGTTTCCTCCTCGTGATCGCGGTCGACGAGATCGTCGGCGAGCCGGCGGTTCAGCTCTTCGATCTGCTCGGCGGTTCCGACCACCACCGGGATGCCGAGGGCGGAGAGTCGGACGTTCGGAGCAGCGGGCACGAGCCGACCACGCTGCCAGACCCCGACGATGCTGACACCGATCTCTTCCCTGAGCCGGGTCTCGCGAATCGTTTGACCCTCGAGTTGAGTGTTCCGGACGTGGAACTCGGCCAGCACAAGGTCGTGGAAGCGCCCGATCACGTTGGCGCGCGTGCTCTCGGCGCCTACCCGGTTCGCCAGGTGCTCGCCGAGCCGCCGCGTGAGCGGCAGGACATGGGTCGCTCCGCTCATCTCCAGGATGTCTATGGAGTCCTCGAAGTCCGCGAGGGCGGCGATCTCTACCGACTTGGACAGCTCTCGTACCGTCAGCGCGATGTTGGCGTTCACCGTGTCCTTTGCGTTGGCCAGCACGAGTCGTGCCCTCTTCACGCCCGCCGCGGCCAGCGTTTCGACCGCGTCCACCTCTCCCTTCACCACGGGGATCCCGGAATCCTGCATGCGCAGCGCGGTATCGGAATCGTGCTCGATGATGAAGGCGGGAACGTTGGACAATTCAAGGCGGCGCACCAAAGCCAGGGCGATCGGGTCGCTGGCGCAGATCAAGACATGGCCACTGACGTCCTCGGGCACGTCCCTCAGGTCCGAAAGCCTCGCCTGGTTCCGCTGCTCGAGCCACGGTGCATAGACGTGCCGAACGAAGAGGAACGGCAGGATGATGAGCAGGAGCACGAGACCGCTGAGGAGCACGATCGTGCTGAACGCCCGACCAAGATCCGTGTGGAACGTGATGTCGCCGAAGCCGAGCGTGCTCATCACCGTGAGGGCCCAGTAGATCCCGGTGAACCAGGAGTGATCCTGTCCCTCCCACGCCATGATCACGTGGAATAGCCAGCCGTAGAGCAGGACGACTCCCACCAGGACCATGAGATACCGCACGAACGGGACAGTCTGGCTGCTGAGGTTCTTGCCCGTTATGAGAGTTGCGAGGTGGCTTGCGATCGTCTTCACTATAGGAATCCGTCTTTGCTTATAGGGATATAGCTATTAATCCCGCCGTCGCCCAACAAGCGGTGCCGGCCAGCCGATGGTCTTCACTCTTCTTGCGCGCAAAGCTTGCGGTCGGTCCACTGCCGAGCCTTGCCGTGGTTTCGTCGCCCCGACCATTTCTATGTGATCACGGCCCGCCTTCCGTCGTACTATGGGCTCCCCACCCGGCGCCCGATGGGCCTCGGGACCGACGCCCGAGCGGATGGCCGGCGGGTTGGGTATTCCTCTTCACGATAGGACCAGCATGCAGCCGGTGACGTTCCGGCGGAACATCGGGCTGTTCGGCCGTGATGATCGGAATCGGCGCCATGATGGGGCCTGGCATTATCGCCCTGCCCGGCGAGCTCGCGAGCATGGTGGGCCCGCTTGGTATAGCCGTCAGCCGGAGCCGAAGTCGTCTGTTAGGAACGGCCGAAGACTCGATGATGGAAGAAAACTCTGAATGACGGAAGAGCACATCGGTGTTTTTCTCATTCAGGTCTTTCTACTTCTCTCCCTCGCCCGCGTGGTGGGGGAGGCGCTTCGTAAGAGGGGCCTTCCCGCCCTCGTAGGCGAGATCGCCGTCGGGCTACTCCTGGGTCCGACTCTCCTCGGAAGGGCGTTCCCGGAGCTGCAGCGCGCGCTGTTCCCCCAGGAGACCATCCAGTTGGCGATGTTAGACACTGTCTCCTGGTTCGGGGTGTTCTTCCTCCTTCTCGAGACCGGTCTCCATATCGACGTCTCGGCCGCGTGGCGGCAGCGCGGTCCGGCTCTTCGCGTCGGGGTCATCGGCGTGCTCGTTCCGCTCGCCATCGGGACCGGGCTGTCGGTCCTTCTCCCGGACTCGTACCTGGCCGCGCCCGGCACGCGCATCCCCTTTGCCCTCTTCCTCGGCACCGCATTCGCGATCAGCGCCATGGTCATCATCGCGCGTGTCCTGCACGACCTCGACCTGGTGAAGACCGACCTGGGGCTGGTCACGCTGTGCGGCTACGCCGTGAACGACATCCTGGCGTGGGTGATCTTGAGCGTGGTCCTGGGATTGGCCTCGCCGGCCGGAGTGAGCTGGGGCACGGTCGGTTTCGCTGTGTTCTTCTCGGTCGCCTTCACCGCGTTCTGCCTGACCTGGGGCACGCGCATCTCCGACCGGGTGGTCGCGCACGTGAGCGCTGGAGAGCAGCCGGGCGGGGTTCTCAGTCTGGTCGCCGCGATCGGGCTGGCATGTGGGGCGCTAACGCACGCTGCAGGGCTCACCGCACTGTTCGGCTTCTTTATCGCCGGTGTCATGGTCGGCGATGCCCAGGCGCTCACCGAACGCACCCGGAACGTCGTGAGCCAGATGGTGCACGCCGTGTTCGTGCCGCTCTATTTCGCCAGCATCGGGCTGCGGTACGACTTTCTCGTGGAGTTCGATTGGTTCATCGTGACGTTCGTCACGGTCGTATCCATCGGCGCGAAGTTCCTGGGAGCCTGGCTTGGTGCATGGGGGACCCCGCTCTCGAGAACGGACCGCGTCTCGATCGGTATCGCGTTCACGCCGAGCGGGATGACGGGAATCGTGGTGGCGGACATCGCGCTGGAGTACGGAATCCTCACGGCGCCGTTCTTCATCGGGATCGTGGTCTCCGCGATCGCTTCTTCTCTGCTGGTTGGCCCGCTGCTCTCATGGTCCACGAGACGTGAAGAAAGGGTGAAGCCGCTCGACTTCTTCCAGTGGCCCGCCACGCAGCCCGACCTGGACGGTGAGACTCGTTGGGAGATCATCGATGAGATGTGCGGTTCGATCGAGACGCCCGGCGCTGGGCACGTCACCACGAAATCCATCGCCGAGGCAGTCCGTGCCCGCGAGGAACTGGGGGGAACGGGTGTCGGGCGGCAAGTCGCCCTCCCGCACGCGCGTATGGCCGGGTTGGAAAGGCCGATCCTCACCTTTGGGCGCTCGGTTCAGGGGGTCGACTGGGACGCGCCGGATGGAGTGCCGGTGCATCTCGTCTTCTTGGTGCTCACGCCGGGCGGCGACTATGGGATCCAGCTCATGATCATGGCGGCTCTGTCCAAGTCCCTGTCCCAGACAGACGTGAGTGAGCGCCTCCTCCACGCAGACTCGGAGGAGGAGCTACGGGCGGCGCTTCGCGGCGTTTTGGAGGTCCCCGAGGATGTGCAGGGCGGCGGCACCTGAGTCTCCCTGCTATTCTCCCCAATGTGTTGCCCCACCAACTGCCTCACGCGAAGCGGGCGAGCTCACCAGGTGAGAGTCATACCGGGCGCGCGCGCACCCAGGAACCGGAGGACCGGATGACTGCAGCACGACTTCTTGCGATCGGACTCATTCTGACCGGCGGCATCGCCGCTTCCCGACCCGGAGTCATGCCCGGGACACTGACGCTCTCCTTTGGCGGGGAGAGCACCGCGTTCGAGATCACCTACTGCCGGACCGAAGCGTACAACACCCTTGGGACCACCATCGAAGCCGAGGCCACCGCGGTCGGCAGCTTCCGCGGACAGCCGGCTGCTCTGTTCGTGAGGAAGGTGTCGGGCGAGCCCGCGTACATCCAACTCTGGCTGACGGAGCTCTCGGCCGAGCGCAGGGCCATGTCGCCGTACGACGTGACGGAATCGGTCGCAGAAGAGTACGGCAAGGCCAATATGGAGGGGACGGCCGCGATCATGGCGGACTACACGGACGAGAAGCTGAGCGGGCTGTCGTCGGACGACCGGGTGGCCAGGACGAAAGAAATGGCGGGGCGGTTGCAGGCACTCGGGGACGAGCTGGATGCGCTCGTCATCCCCTACGCCAAGAGCAACGGCACCATCACCGTCGACGGCTCATCGATCAGCTTCGAGGGCGACCAGCTGCGGCAGGTGAACGGTGAGCCGAACGAAGCGTTCGCCGATATCGGCGGCGCCGTCCGTGTGACCGGAGAGTGCGTCCCCTGACCTGGTCCCCCGGCGTTCCGCCGTCACGGCGACGCCGGCCTCGAACAGCCGTACATGCGCAGGGCAACAAAGAACGCTTTGAATTGACGACAACCGGAGCCCGTCAGTCCTGATCCAGAGTGGCCGGAGGCGCCCAGACCGCTGTCTAACAAGTGATTGAAGCTGACAGCGGCCGCGGCTGAGCAGCGCGTACGAGGCGGATCACGGTTCGGCTGCCGTTTCAAGCTCAATTCGCCAGGAACACCATCACCCACGGGATGAAGTTCACCATGTAGTGGGCGCCCACGGCATGCTCGTAGTCGCGCCGGGCGAACACCGTGGCTATGGCCAGACCGTACATGAGGCCCGTGGTCAGGAGCCGGTCCAGGTTGTAGCCATGTCCCAGCCCGAACGCGATGGCGCTGAAGAGGACGGCAGCGACCAGCGGCAACGCAGGGTGCTTCGGAAACGCGGGCCGGAGCAGCAGATAGCAGAGGGGAAGCAGGAGCAGTCGCCAGAGCGTTTCCTCCGCCACGCCCGAGAAGAAGGGCAGGACGGGAGTCATCCACCACTGGTTGACCCACTCGAACCCCGACCCCGGGGACCCGTCGGCCGCGTTGAACAGGCCCATGGGCACGAACAGCAGGCACCCCCACAAGAAGCCCTTCAGGGCGTTTCCGATGCCACTTGGAAGCCGGACGGCGCCCACCCGCGTCCGTTCCACCAGAAGGACCCCCGCGACGTACATGGGCGCAGTCATGCCCGCCAGCAGGAAGTAGGCGATCTCGCTGACGAACCCCCGCTGGTAGAACTCCAGGCCCGCTAGGAATGCGATGGCCGCCAGGGCCAGCCCCTGAACGATCAGGCCGAGCCGGATCTTCCTCCACCACGCGATGAGGACCCAGAGCGTGCCGGGGATGGTGAGGAGCAGAGCGATGTCCGCGCCGTCGCTGGACCCCACCACAAAGAGGAAGAGGAGCGCCACGAAGACGACGGGGATCCACGGCCCCGCGCGCCAGCGCTTGAGCATGAGGGACGGGATCTTCGGGAGCCGGGCCAGGGGCGGCCCCGTGCGGGCCAGATACCACACAAGGATGGCCACGTAGAGCCCCTGGAGGCCCCAGCGGAAGACCTGGTGCTCATCCGTCTGCCGGACGCCCTGGGCAAGCAGAATGAGGAGCGTGGCTACGATCAGGACCCAGAGGGCGACCAGGACAACGAAGTGGCGTGCCTTTCCGCCCGTTCCGTCCGCGCTGCCGGTTTCACCCCGGGTACCGGTGTCGGGCTCCACGGTCTCGCCTCCTTGCTGGGTGCCGTGCAGAGACGCCTCCGCGTGGCACTTTCTTCCGTCTGCTGCTCTACGAGGACAAGATCGGCAGCGCGGAGGGGCGGGTGCTAGGAGGGGGCGACTCGGCGGAGTGAGCTCTCCAGGTCATCGTATGTCGGTTGAGCCGAGACCTCCACGGATGGGCGGTTCGATGTGTCAGATGTCGATGGAGTCTTACCTGGCCGAACCTACTGGCACGAACCGTGAGGCAGTGTGGTGGCTGCACGGGCCCGCGACAGTGGGCTATGGACTGGACCCTCGGATTGCTTGGACCGTGACATTCACCCTGATTCTGCTGGGATTCGCCGCCATCGCCTTTTGGGTGGGGTTCGTGCACCCACCCCACGCGCTCCAGTACAGATCCCAGGCCGCGTTCATCGCATTCGTCCTTCTCGCCGGGTTCGTCGGGTATTTTGCCTGGCAGGAATCTCGAACCGTAGCGAAGTTGGCGGAGCTCATCGATCCGGTCCCCGAGATCACGGACGTGACGTACGTACCGACCTCCGCCGAAACCGAGGCGATTGCCCGGTTCATGGCTTCGTTCCCGTACGACAGGCGCATCGGGTACACGCAGGCCGAACGGCGCGGGCTGGCCGAGCGCGCCCCGGAACGCGACACCGACTATTGGCTGCTCAAGACAGCCCTCTCCACGGACTCGGTGTTCGCGTTCTACCGGGAGGCCGCGTCACGACGTGGCTGGACCACGGAGACCGACGAGCCGCCGTGGCTTCTGCTCTCCCGCGGCGACGAATCGCTGGTGATCTTCGCGAGCGATGACTTCCCGCGACCCGGCACGAAGCTACTGTACGGATTCACGGGCTGGTGAGGGCGCGGTACCATAGGCTACACCGATGTGGCGATATTCGACGACGTAGAGCGCGTCAAAGCCTCAGCGAGAGGGCCAGCCGCACCGATCCGTCCGCACCGAAGCCCAGACCTACCGGCGGTGGAGATGCCGGTATCGATGCGTCCCTCCAGCGCTCGGTCTTGATCAGGGCTCCGACACCCGCCCCAACCCCGCCTACGATGGCGCCCAGGGCCAACACGCCACCCACCACCTGCCCGGAAGTGCAGCCGTCGTCATCCGAACCGCACGCCCAGACCGCGAGCCCGGCGGCCGACGCGAAACCAACGCCTGCCCCGACAAGCAGTCCGAGTATGACGTTCGACTTTGTGCCCTGGCTGACCGCGATTCTCTCGAGATCGGATATGGGTACAGGGATGGCCGATCCGCCGCCCTCGCTCAGCAGCACGAGCGTATCGCGTTCCAGCTCGGTCACCTCGCCAACGAGCTGCGCGGAACTGATCCGAGGTGCCTGCAGTCGAACCCGATCGCCCACATGAACGAAGGTCGTATCGGCCGCTGGAAGAGAAGTGAATCCTGATAGAAGGAGGGCAGCACTACCGACCGCACGTGTCGTATATTTAAAGATAATCACAGATCCATCCCGCGTGTCCATCGTCTTGAACGACCCGATTTGAACGACCCGATCCTGAGGGGGTCTCACTCTAATCCATCTCATATGGCACGGCCTGTCCCGAAATCCTCGAAACGACCTTTGGTGGAATTCACCGGCTCGCCCAGCGGGAGCGGGCAGCAGGTTCAGTCCTGAGCGCGGGTAAGGAGCGACGGTGCGATACCATCACGTAGGGATCCCGACGACAGAAGCTCGGGAAGGCGAACGATACCTGCCCGAGTTCGGGATGTGGGTATCGGGCTATGAGACGAGCCCGTATGGAGTGGAGTGGATGCGGTTCGAACCCGAGAGTCCGCTCCCTGAGCTCGTGCGGACAGTACCGCATGTCGCGTTCGAGGTAGACGATTTGGATGAGGCCGTTCGAGGCAAGGACATCCTGATCGCTCCGAACTCGCCCTCTGACGGTGTGAGGGTAGCGTTCATCGTCGCCGACGGAGCGCCGATCGAGTTGCTCCAGCTCGGATGATCCTGGAGACAGGTCGTCAGCAGTCGTTCAGCTGACCATAGCCAATCGTTCGCTTATTCGGCTCGCGGCGCCGTACACGCCGGCCAGCGCGAGCACGAGCGCGAATGACCCTCACGGCCTCCACGACGCCGATGCGTCGAACGACGGGTTGTTGGTGAGGTTTACGAGGCCCGTGCCGTCGGCGTTCATCACGTAGATCTCGGAGTTGCCGTCGCGGTCCGTGAAGAAGGCGATCTTCGTGCCGTCGGGCGACCAC
>CAMYMV010000060.1:8380-19129 GCA_947259585.1 uncultured Gemmatimonadales bacterium
TATGTCCTCTGCCCGGTGGTCAGTGAGCCGCGTGGGGTTCGAGCCGTCGGCGTTCATGACGTAGATCTCGAAGTTGCCGTCCCGGTTGGAACCGAAGGCCATCTGCGCACCATCCGGTGACCACGACCGAGCCAGGTCGAACGCCGGGTTGTCCGTGAGCCGCGCGGGGCCCGTGCCGTCGGCGTTCATCACGTAAATCTCGCCGTTGCCGTCGCGGTCCGAGAAGAAGGCGATCTTCGTGCCGTCGGGCGACCACGCCGGAAGTGCGTCGAACGCCTCGTGGTTGGTGAGGTTTGCTTGACCTGTACCGGCGGAGCTCATCACGTAGATCTCGGGGACGAGGTCCCCCCGTCGCGATTGAAAGGCGATCCGCGTGCCGGTCGGCGACCACGCGGGCAGTATGTCCTCTGCCGGGTGGTCAGTGAGCCGCGTGGGGTTCGAGCCGTCGGCGTTCATGACGTAGATCTCGAAGTTGCCGTCCCGGTCCGAGTGAAAGGCGATCCTGTCTGAAGAAGGCGGCGGTGGGGGTGGCGGGGCTCCTGGAGGTGGGAGCGCGCCTCCGCCCGTCGGGCTGTCCCCACAGCCAGCGAGCACGGAACCCGCCGTGACGAGCACGCCGAGAAGCCAGCGCCGGCGTGAGTACCGGCTGCTCGGTAAGAGACCATAGGCTGCTGGTCTCGGGGCGCGACGTTGTCCGGTCATTGTGGGATACCTCGGAGGCGGCGTCGTCGGGTCCGCGTCAGTCTCAAGCATATAACCGGGCAGATATTGCTCGCCAGCCTACCGGACGAACAGCAGGGTCACGCCGATCTTGAGGACCAGCCAGCGTTGAAGCGATCAGTACGAACGAAGTGCGGGGCACGGGAAGCGGAACGACGGTCGAGCTCACGAGCAGCGGGTAGGGACGGTAGTCGTTCACCTCGAGCCACAGCAGGCCGGCTCCGATACCGGTGAAGGCGCCCTCGAAGCGCAAAACCGGTAGTTCCGCGGCGCTGATGATGGTGGGGGCCCAGCTTTCGTCGGTCCAGGACAGAGTGACGTAAGCTCTCGCGTCAGCGAAGGGCGGGGTCTCGCCGTGCAGCTCGAACACCGGTTGCTCCGGGCGCGCGCTGATGAGCACGCCCGCTCCCGCGGTCACGAGCTGTGCTGACGCCGCAGGGGCGAGTGCGAGTGCGAGGGCGCACGCGAGCGACAGCGTCCGCGCCCTGCGCCAGTGCTTTTCGGAACGCCGAACCATCGCAAATCGGCTCTCGGGGGGGGGTTCCCCTACATCTTGCGTCGAGAATCTCACGACTATACGGTCAATGTAGAATAACCGTAGTCTGTGTACCTAAGTGTTAGCGTGCCATCCTACGGTTCTGCACGATTCGACGAGGCGTCGTTTTGATGTCACACACGGCCCCATCGAATATGCCCGACCAGAGCTGCTGCCTAAACACGGTCAGCGGCCCTGGCCCGCGGAAGCGGCTCCGAATGTCACAGGGCCGCGTCGGCAGCCGTTTTTGTGTAACGGTCAGTTCGCTACATCTCGGAGGTATCCATGTCGGTGATTCGTAAGGCCATTTCGGTACTCATCGTCAGCCTGTTTTCGACCGGCTCGCTATTCGCGCAAGACGACACCGGCAGGATTACCGGCCGGGTAATGGACGAGATGAGCCAGCAGGCGATCGCGAACGTGAGCATCGCCGTCGAAGGCGAGGCGATCGGGGGGATGACCGGAAGCGACGGGACGTACGCGATCAGGGATGTTCCCGCGGGGACCTATCAGCTGACGGCGACCAGTATCGGCTACGGTCCGTCGACTCAGGAGGTCACCGTGACCGCCGGTGAAACGGCAACGGTGGACTTCATGCTGCAGATTCAGGCGGTGGTGCTGGAGGACATCGTGGCCACCGGCTACGGGACGCAGCGGCGGGCCGAGATCACCGGATCGGTGGCGACCCTCAACGCGACAGACGCGGATGTGGGCGTGACCGTGAACGTCAACCAGATGCTCGAGGGGCGCGTCTCCGGGGTGCGGGTGGTCCCGACGACAGGCGAGCCCGGGGCCGGCCAGCAGATCCGGATTCGGGGCACGAACTCGCTCGGCGCCGTCGCCTCGCCGCTTTACGTGATCGATGGCGTCCCGATCTCGAACGTCTCGACCGAGGCGGACGGGATAGGAATCGGAGGCGACGCATCGCTGCCCCGCAGCCCGCTCAACATGATCAATCCCTCCGATATCGAGACGATCACCGTTCTCAAGGATGCCGCGGCCGCCTCGATCTACGGCTCCCGGGGCGCGAACGGCGTCGTCCTGATCACGACGAAGGGGGGCGCGGCACAGCGCGTCCAGATGGAGTACAACGGGTACGTCTCCGCCGCCTCGCGGGCGAGTTCCCTGGACGTGTTGAACGGAGACGAGTATCGCGCGTTCATCCAGCAACAGGTGAACGCCGGGGTTTTCGACCCGAGCCGGCTCAACACGCTGGGCACCGCCAACACGAATTGGGAGGACGAGGTCGGGCGGACGGGCCTGGTCACCGACCAGAACCTCGTCTTCAGCGGCGGGATCGAGAGCGCGAACTTCAGGGCCTCGCTCAACTACCTCGGCACGGAGGGAGTCTTGCGGGGCAGCAGCCTGCAGCGAATCCAGGGCCGCCTGAACGGCGCGTTCAGTGCCTTCGACGACATCCTCCGCATGAATCTCCGGCTGACGAGCTCGTTCACCGAGAACGAATATGTGCAGTTTCAGAACACGGGCGGGTTCGAGGGCGCCGTGTTGCAGAACATGGTCGTCTTCAACCCGACCCAGCCGGTCACGGTGACGGATCCCGAGACCGGCGAGGAGACGTTCTACGAGCTCGGCACGGGCGTTCAGTCGGTCCGCAACCCGGTGGCGATCCAGGAGCAGGTCCAAGACGAGGCGAGCACGGCCCGGACGCTGGGCAGCTTCGACATCGACCTCGATCTGGTGTCCAGCCTCTCGCTGAACCTGCTGGCCGGGGTGGATCGCTCGACCAGCAACCGGCGCACGTACCTCCCTGCCGCAAGCCCCGTCGGAGCCAATTTTGAAGGGCAGGCGCTTCAACAGGAACGCGACAAGACGGACCTCACGTTTCAGGCCAGGCTGACCTGGGATGAGACGTTCGGCGAGGACCACGCCATCAACATCGTGGGGGGATTCGAGAACCAGGAGCTTGACCTGAAGACGTTCTCGGCGGAAGGTCGCGGCTTCTCCACCGATGCGTTCAGCTTCAGCAACCTGGCGGCCGGCGGTACCCGGCCGATCGTCTTTTCGAGGGAGGAGGACATCAGACTCCTCGGCACCCTGGCCCGAGTCAACTACATCTACAAGGACCGCTATATCCTGACGGGGATGTTCCGCTACGACGGGGCGTCCAATTTCGCGGAGAACAACAAGTGGGGGGCGTTCCCCTCGTTTTCCGCGGCATGGCGGATCAGCGAAGAGGGGTTCATGGCCGGTGGAGCGTTCTCGGACCTCCGTCTCCGCGGCGGTTGGGGCGTGGTGGGTAATCCGGGCATCCCCGCCTTCTCCTCCCTGATCACGCTCGAACCCGACCAGACAGGCATATTCGGAGAGGATCAGTTCGTCGGTGTGGGAGCGACCCAGAATCCGAACCCGAACCTCAAGTGGGAGCGAACCGAGAGTTACGGCGCCGGACTCGACTTCGGGTTCCTGGACAACCGGCTCTATGCCGTTCTCGACTACTACGTCAAGAACACAAGAGATCTGCTCCTCGTGGTCGACGTGCCGCAGCCGGCGGCGGTGCCGACCCGGCTCGAGAACGTCGGCAGCATTCAAAACCGCGGCTTCGAATTCTCCTTCGACGCCATCGCCGTGGACAACCCGAGCGTGACGTGGAATCTCGGACTGAGGTTCGACCTGAACCGCAACAAGGTGGTGGATCTGGGCGAGCAGACCTTCATTCGCAACGGCGGCGTCAGCGGCCAGGGTCAGACCGGACAGGTGGCCCAGCGGCTGATTCCCGGCCTTCCGATCGGCACCTTCTACGGGCCGGAGTACGTGGGCGTCGACGAGCAGGGTCGGCAGCAGTTCAATCAATATGACGCCGACGGGAACCTGATCGGCACGACGAACGCTCCGGGCGGTGATGATTTCGTGCCGATCGGGGATGCCAACCCGGATTTCGGGATCGGCTTCAACACCTCGGTGACCTGGGGCAATCTCGACGCGTACATGCTTCTGAGCTCCCAGGTCGGGCAGGATGTGTTCAACAACACGGCGCTCGTCTACAGCACGAAGAGCAACGCGCTGCAGGACAAGAACTTCCTGAAGTCGGCGATCGACGACCCGATCGGGATCTTCGAGCCGGCCATCTTCTCCGATCGGTGGCTCGAGAACGGGTCGTTTCTCCGGCTCCAGAACCTGACGATCGGATACACGTTCGGGGTCGGCACCGGCTCGCTGCGGGCGTACGTGTCGGGCGACAATCTCTTCCTGATCACGGGCTATTCGGGCTACGACCCGGAGGTGTTTACGGCTTCCGATGCAAGCCGTGGCGCGGCTGAGGGCGCGGATATCGGTCTCGGCCGCTCGTCCCTCGGGATGGACTATCTCACGTATCCGAAAGCGCGCACGTTCTTGTTTGGCCTTAATTTCACAATCTGATGAGGGGTCCCGGCGGGTCGACGCGGCGCAGGCGCCGCACGGAGGGAGACAACGTGGAGGATTTCATGAGGAAGCTGGCTTCGCGATACCGAGTCGGAGCACGGAGCCCCCTGGCGCTGCTGCTTCTGCTGCCGGTTTTGGCCGTGTTCCCGGGCTGCTCGCTGGACGAGAACCCGACCAGCGTCATCACGCCCGACAATTTCTTCCAGAACGAAGAGGAGATCCTGGGCGGGCTGGCGCAGGTGTACGGAGCGCTGCAACGACCGGTCCAGTGGCAGTACTACAATTTCAGCGAGGTCAGCTCGGACGAGATGGTAATACCGACGCGCGGGCAGGACTGGTTCGACAACGGCCGTTGGCTCCAGTTCCACCAGCATGAATGGTCGGCGAACAATAACGCCGGTCTCGACGGCGATGGCCTGAATGGCGCGTGGAACGACCTCTTCGGCGGCGTGGCGGATGCCAACATCCTGTTGGCCGGGTTGGAGGGCGTCACCGTGGCGGACCAGCAGATCTTCGTCGCCGAGACGAGGGCCCTGCGGGCGCTCTACTATTACTTGCTCCAGGACTTCTTCGGGGGTGTCCCGCTCGTCACGGACACGGAGATCACGCCCCGGCCAAAGGCGACCAGGGCCGAGATCTTCAACTTCATCGAGCAGGAGCTGAACGCGGTGCGCGCCGATCTGCCCGCGAGCTGGCCCGCCAATTTCAACGGGCGCATGACGAAAGGGGCCGTCGACGCGATCCTGGCGAGCATGTACCTCAACGCCGAGGTGTTCACGGGCACCGTCTCGACAGGTGGGCTGCAGCGAGGACAGGCCCGGTGGCAGGACGCG
Organism: uncultured Gemmatimonadales bacterium; assembly: GCA_947259585.1. Lineage (GTDB taxonomy): Bacteria > Gemmatimonadota > Gemmatimonadetes > Palauibacterales > Palauibacteraceae. The sequence continues at coordinate 13,850 of CAMYMV010000060.1, forward strand.
ATCGACGCCGCCGAGCGGGTGATCAATTCGGGCGTGTACAGCCTCGAGGCGGACTGGACGAGGAACTTCGCGCCCGACAACCACCTCTCTTCCGAGCTCATCCTGGTCAGCAAGAACATCAGTCAGGCCGGGCTCGGCGGCAGTTTCCCCTACCGGGCGCTGCACTACAATCAACTGAGCCCGAGTCCCTGGAACGGATTCTCCACCCTGGCGGAGACCTATTTCAAGTTCGACCTCGAGGACGACTTGCGGGCGGACATCTTCCTGGTGGGCCAGCAGGTGAACCTCGACTCGGGGGAGGAGATCAACGACCGTGGCGGCACTCCGCTGGTCTACACCCCGGAGATCGCGGATGTCTTCCAGGCGTCGGAGGCCGAAGGGATTCGGATCCTGAAGTGGCCGCCGGACCCGGGCAGGGAAGGGGGAGACTGGAACCACTCCAACGACGTGGGCCTGTTCCGCCTCGCCGAAATGTACATGATTCAGGCCGAGGCCCTGAACGAACTCGGGAATACGGCTGCGGCGGTCGATCTGGTCAACATGATTCGAGAACGTGTGTTCGATCCGGACAAGCCGCTCAACGCGGCCGACTACAATCAGGCGACGTTCCGAGATCGGATTCTTCTGGAACGGCTGTTCGAGTTTATGGCAGAGGCCAAGCGGCGACAGGACCTGATCCGGCACGACAAGTTCACCGATCCCTGGGAGTTCAAGCCCCAGAGCGAGCCGTTCAGGGTCCTGTTCGTGATTCCCCAGACGCAGCTCGACATCAACCCGGAGCTCACGCAGAATCCGGGGTATTGAGCCGGTCTGGTAACCTCGCCGCGCGCGACATTCGCGCGACATCATGAAGCCATAGCCTGCTCCCCGCGGGGACAGGCTATGGCCTTCTTATCGGCATGAGTTGGCTCACCGGCTTCGGCCTTCGCATCGTCGTCGCAGCTCTTTTTCTAGGCGCCCTTCCCTCCTGCTCCGACCGGTCGCCCGGCCGGGGGGAGCCGCCCCCGGCGGGCGACCAGCTCTTCAGCCGGCTTCCCTCCAGCTATACGGGTGTTCGATTCGAAAACCGGCTCGTCGACACGCCCGAATTCAACGTTTTCACGTACCGCAACTTCTACAACGGCGGCGGAGTGGCGCTGGGGGACCTCACGGGCGACGGCCTGCCCGAGTTGCTGCTCACCTCGAACCTCGGTGAGAACCGTCTCTACCTGAACGAGGGCGAGTTCCGCTTCCGGGACGTAACGGAAGGGTCGGGGGTCGCCGGCAAGGGAACCTGGGCAACGGGCGTCACCCTCGTCGACATCGACAGCGACGGCTGGCTCGACATCTACGTCGGCTACGCGGGGGACGCCGAGGGTAAGCGCCGGGCCAACGAGCTCTACCTCCACCAGGGCTTGGACGCGAAAGGCGTCCCCCGGTTCGCGGAGTCGGCGGCCGCCTTCGGCATCGCGGACCAGGGCTATACGACCCACGCGGCCTTCTTCGACTACGACCGGGACGGTGATCTGGACCTTTATCTGGTCAACAACTCCCCCCGGGCGCCTATCAGCTTCGGACTCCAGAACACCCGCACGGTGCGTGACACGCTTGGCGGCGACAAGCTCTATCGCAACGACGGCGAACGCTTCGTGGACGTGAGCGAACCCGCCGGGATCTTCGGGAGCGAGATCGGCTTCGGGCTGGGCGTCGCCATCAGCGACCTGAACGGCGACGGCTGGCCGGACATCTACGTTGCGAACGACTTCTTCGAGCAGGATTACCTCTACATCAACAACGGCGACGGCACCTTCACAGAGTCGATCGCGCGGCAGATGCCGTACGTGAGCCTTTCGTCGATGGGCCTCGACGTCGCCGACATCAACAACGATGGATGGACGGATGTATACGTCTTGGACATGCTGCCGGAGGACGAATACCGATACAAGACGATCGGAGGGTTCGAGACCTGGGACAGCTACCAGGCCCGGCTGAGGAACGACTACCATCACCAGTTCACACGCAACATGCTGCACCTGAACCAGCGGGCGGGATTCTTCAGCGAGATCGGCCTGCTGGCCGGTGTGGCGCAAACGGACTGGAGCTGGAGCGCGCTGATCGCCGACTTCGACCTGGATGGTCACAAGGACATCCAGGTCACGAACGGCTTGCTGCGAGACGTGACCGCGGGGGACTACATGTCCTTCCTCGGGAACCCCCGGACCCTGCGGGAGGCGCGCGAAGGCGAGCGAGTGGACTTCCTGGGGCTCATCGCGGCGATGAGCTCCACCCCGATACCCAACTACGTATTCCGCGGCCGCGGCGATCTCACGTTCTCGGACGAGAGCGAAGCTTGGGGACTCGACTCGCCGGGTTTCTCGGGCGGCGCGGCGTACGGCGACCTGGACGGCGACGGGGCGCTGGACCTGGTCGTAAACAACGTGAACCAGGAGGCTTCCGTCTATCGCAACAACGCCCGGGCGCAGCTCGACAACCGCTACCTGCAGGTCCGGCTGGAAGGCGAGGGCGCGAATCGGTACGGCGTCGGAGCGAAGGTGACGCTGCGGAGCGGCGATCGGCTCTTCTTCCAGGAGCTCATGCCCTCCCGCGGATTCCAGTCGAGCGTCGACTACACGCTGACCTTCGGCGTCGGCCAGCTCGATACGATCCCGTCTGTGACGGTCGAGTGGCCGGACGGACGGGTGAGCGTCCTGCGGGATGTGGCCGCCAATCAGTCGTTGACCGTCCGCCAAACGGCCGCCACCTCAGACGTGCCCGCGAAAGACGTGCCCGCGAAGCCGGCGACCGCGCCGCCGATGTTCACCGAGGCAACGGCCGAGATCGGCCTCGACTTCGTCCACCGGGAGAACGATTTCGTCGACTTCCATCGCGAACCCTTGATGCCGAAGCTCCTCTCCACCGAGGGCCCGTTCATGGCCCTGGGTGACGTAAACGGCGATGGGCTGGACGACGCGTTCATCGGCGGCGCGAAGGAGCAGGCCGGTCGACTGCTGCTCCAGCGGTCCAGCGGAACGTTCGCGAGCAGCAACGAGGCACTGCTCGAACGTGACCGGATCTCCGAGGATCTCGGTGCGGTCTTCTTCGACGCGGAGGGCGACGGAGACCTCGATCTCTACGTGGTGAGCGGCGGCAGCGAGTTCTCCGACCAGGTGCCCGCGCTGAGGGATCGGCTGTATCTGAACGAAGGAGGCGGCCGATTCCGGAAGGCCGAAGGCGCCCTGCCTGCAAGGAGCCAGAGCGGCTCGCGCGTGGCGGCGCACGATTACGATGCCGACGGCGACGTCGACCTCTTCGTTGGCGGACGTGTGGTTCCGTGGCGCTATGGGTTCGATCCGCCGAGCGTGCTACTGGCGAATGACGGTCGGGGCCGGTTCACCGACGTCACGCAGGAGGCGGCGCCCGATCTGGTCAGCGTCGGCATGGTGACCGACGCCATCTGGGAAGATGTGGACGGGGACGGTCGAGCGGACCTCCTCGTCGTCGGAGAATGGATGCCTATCACGGTCTTTCGGAATGCGGGGGACGGCAGGCTCGAGCGGGCGGATGTGCCCGGTCTCGAGAGGAGTCACGGGTGGTGGAACCGCATCGTGGCTGGTGATTTCACCGGTGATGGCCGCATCGATTTCGTGGTCGGCAACCTAGGACTGAACACGCGGCTCCGTGCGAGCGAGAACGAACCGCTTACCCTGTACGTGAAGGATTTCGACAGGAACGGGTCGGTCGAGCAGATCCTCTCGCAGTACAAAGAAGGCGTCAGCTATCCGCTCGCCCTGCGTGATGACCTGATCGCCGCCCTCCCGTTCCTCCGGGACCGCTACCCCAGCTTCGAGGACTACGCCCTGCAGACGGTCCCGGACATCTTCTCGGCGGCCGATCTGGCCGATGCGGTCGTGAAGCGGGCCTATACCTTCGAGACGGCGCTGGCGAGGAACGACGGCGACGGCTCCTTCACGCTTCTGCCACTTCCGCTAGAGGCGCAGATCGCCCCCAGCTATGGGATCCTGCCGGCGGACATCGACGGGGACGGTCACCTCGACCTGCTGCTGGCCGGGAACTTCGACGGCGTCAAGCCGGAGCTCGGCCGAATGAGCGCCAGCCATGGCGTGGTCCTGCGGGGCGACGGGACGGGCGGCTTCCAGCCGGTTCCCGGGGTGGAGAGCGGCTTTCTCGTCCCCGGTCAGGCGCGGGACATTCAGTGGGTTCGAACTGCCCGAGGCCATCTTTACGTGGTGACGCGCAACGACGATCGCCCCCTAGTCTTCCGGCAGGCCGGGTCGCCAAGGCCGAGAGGGGAAGACTCTACTCAGGCGGGGGCGGATGCTTCGTCGTGATGACGATAACCCCGTTGGCGCCTCGCACGCCGTACATCGACGTGTCGGCGACGTCCTTGAGCACCCTGATGGACTCGATGTCGTACGCCGAGATCCCTTGGAGGGCTCCCCCCGGTCCGGGCTCGATGGGGACGCCATCGATCACGTACAGCGGGGCCGAGTCGCCGCGGATCGAGGTCTGGCCGCGAATACGAACCTCGAGGCCGTTGCGGGTTTGCCGAACCTCGACGCCGGCAATCCGGCCCTCGAGGACCCTTTCGATCGGCTCGCCGGGCTGGCGCGCGATGTCCTCGGCGGTCACAACATCCGGATCTCGCGGAGGGCTCGCCTCCCAGGAATCCGGCTCCGCGGCCTCCGGCTCCGGGGCCTCCGGAGCCGCCTCCGCAGCCTCCGGCTTCGCGGCATCCGCGGGCTCGCCCCCGGTTGTTTCGCTCTTGGAGGCGCAGCCGCTCAGGAAGCCGGCGAGCACCCCCGACGCCAGTGTGGTGCGGGCAACTCTTGTGAACGAGGACATTATTGGGCACCTCGGGGATCGAGAGTCGTGAGGACTCGTATCCGAGCTGGACGTCGTAAGGTAAAGTACCCCCTCGTGGAGCGAATCGGTCCTGGCAGCGTGGAGCCCTCCCGCGAGCAACCTAGCGGGAGGGGACGGGGGATCCGGGTTTGACACAAAGATTGGCGCGGCAAACGAGGAGAACTTGCGGCTGAAATCCATGCGTAGCATCAAGAGGGCCTGCGCCTTGACCCTCATCTCCTGCGTCCCGCTGACCGGCTGTGACCTGGCGGATTCCGCAACGCTCTTCGAGCGACTGCGGCCAGAGGCCACCGGCGTCACGTTCGTCAACGAGCTGAAGGAAGACCCCGCGTACAACATCATCAACTACCTCAACTTCTACAACGGCGGCGGGGTCGCCGTCGGCGACGTGGACAACGACGGGCTGCCGGATCTCTA
>CAMYMV010000061.1 GCA_947259585.1 uncultured Gemmatimonadales bacterium
CACCCGGATTCGCTCCGGTGAGTCGCTCATGCTCCTGCCGGATCCTCCGGGCTCCCCGATCGAGCGCGTGTGGGTACACCTGATGGCGGGAGACGTCGTGGGGCACCTCCCGAACGAGATCTGTAGCTGGCTCGGGCCCTGGATGCGCCGAGGCGGGCGAGCGAAGATCCGGACGCTCCGGGTGGGAGACGAGAGCGTTCCGAGCTGGAAACGCCTACTCGTCGAAGTGAGCTGCGGCTGATCCCCTACAGCGACCGAACCCGCATCTCGACGATGTCATCCATCCGGACGGTCTCCTCCGTATAGAACGGCTCGCCGTACGGTGACCGGATGAGCGAGCCGTAGTGGCGGCCCTGCGCCTCGACGAGCTCGTATAGGGGCTGGCCGGTGGGGAAGATCTCCCCGGCCGCATCCGCCCCATCGAACTGGGATGCGAAGCAGCGGATCGCCTCCATCTTTCGGCGGAAGTGCTCCTCCTCCAGGTGAATGACGAACGTCGGCTTGACGGGGTCCTCCCGATAGGCGAGCGCGTAGAGGATCTTCCGCGGCTTGTGGGCCGGCGGCTCCGGCGGGCCGAAGCGCTTCAAGCCGGCGAGGAAGGCGGCGTCGCGGCCGAGCTCGGCGGCGACGCGGTGGTCGGGATGGCGGCCCCTGAAGAAGGGAAGGATGAGCACGCGCGCTCGCAGCTCCCGAATCATCGTCGCGAGGCGCTCGCGGTTCTCCTGGTTGTTGAACAGGCCCGCGTCCGGGAAGCCGGCGTTCAGGCGCACCGTCAGCCCGAGCACCTCGGCCGCTCGAGCCGCCTCCTCGGCTCGCAGATCCGCCGAGCCCCGCGTCCCCATCTCGCCTTCGGTGAGGTCGATGACGCCGGTCCGGTACCCCTGCTCCACGCACCGCACCAACGTGCCGCCGCAGGTGAGCTCCACATCGTCGCGGTGGGCGGCGATCGCCAGGACGTCGACGCGGCGGTCGCTCACGTCAGCGCGGCGCGGGCGGCGGCCCCGCTGCGAACCAGCCAACTCAAGTCGCCCAGCTCCCGGCCAACGGCTACTCGTACCGCAGCGCCTCGACCGGATCGAGTCGGGCGCCGCGGGAGGCAGGGAAGAGACCGAAGCCGATCCCGGTGAGCGCGGAGGCGGCGAGTGCGACGATGATCGCCCACAGCGGCGCCTCCGCCGGAATCGGCGACCAGCGGTTCACGCCCCAGACGATCGCGCCGCCCAGGAACAGGCCGAAGAAACCACCGATCAGCGTCAGCGTCGAGGCTTCGACGAGGAACTGCCACAGGATGTCGCGCCGCCTCGCGCCCATCGACTTCCGGAGCCCGATCTCGCGCGTTCGCTCCGTCACCGAGATCATCATGATCCCGATCACGCCGACGCCGCCGACCATCAGGCCGACGCTCGACAGGGCGACCATCACGGTGAACAGCACGCCCGTGAGCTGGTTCCACAGGTCCACCACCTGGTCCTGGGTGATGAGGGCGAAGTTGGATTCCTGACCAGGCGAGAGCCGCCGCAGCTCCCGCATCCGTGCCTCGACGGCGTCCAGCGCCGTCTCGAGCGGGACGCCGGGGTTCGGCCGCACGGCGAAACCGATCAGCCGATCCCAGATGTCCAGGTCCTTGTAGGCGGTCGGGAACGGGATGAAGACGTAGTGTGTAGCAAAGCCCGCGAACAGGTTGGCCGGTGGCCGGTATACGCCCACCACCCGGAAGGGGGCGTCGCTCGCCCCGGTTACGCCGATCCCCGGGCTCGAGATCAGCATGTCCCGCCCGATCGGGTCCCGACCCGCGAACAGGTCCAGAGCCGCCGCGGAGTCGATGACCGCGACGTTGCGAGCGCGATAGTTCTCCGTCTCCGTGAACCAGCGTCCGTCCACGAGGTCGCCGTTGTCGAACTCCAGGTAGGAGTCGGTGACCGCCACCAACGCGATCTCGGCCCGCTCCTCTCCGCTCCGCGCTTCGAAGCTCGACTGGGAGAGGTCGGCGTACTCCCACACATCCTGGATCTCCGGCAGCCGAGCCAGGTCACGCGCCCAGGCGGGGTCGAGGGGCGGGTTTTTCATGAAGTCCGACTCCTCCTCCTCGTACCCGGTGTTGATGTCCACCCCGAACGACGCGTGCACCACGTAGAATGTCGTGACCCCGCGCGAGGAGATCGCCTCCGTGAAGCTCCCGTTGATGCCCTGGATCACGGCCGCCATGACCATGACCACCAGCACTCCGATGGTGACGCCGAGGATCGTGAGGCCGCTACGCACCTTGTTGGCGCGCAGCGCCGAAAGGGCGATGCGGATTCCTTCGTCGAGAGCCGTTAGCCAATTCACCTGCCGCCTCCGTTCCGCTTGCGCGGGCCGTCCGGCTCCCGAGTCCAGGCGCGAGGGTCCGCGCTCGGGGCGGGCCTACTCGTAACGGAGCGCATCGATCGGATCCAAGCGCGAAGCCCGCCGTGCCGGATAGATGCCGGAGGAGAGCCCGACGACGAGCCCGAGCCCGATAGCTGTCGCTAGCGCCCAGGTCGGGATCGAGGCCGGTAGCGGACTCAGCCGCTCGACGAGCTTGCCCAGCCCCAGACCGAGGGCGATTCCGAGCCCCGCCCCGAGCAGCGACACGATCGACGACTCGGCCAGGAACTGCAGCATGATGTCGCGCTGAGTGGCTCCCATCGCTTTCCGCACGCCGATCTCACGCGTCCGCTGCGTGACCGACACGAGCATGATGTTCATGATCACGATGCCGCCCACGACCAGGGAGATGGAGACCAGGCCGGGCACCGCGGCGAGGAGGATGTTGTTGATCGTCTCCCAGGCGCTCAGCAGCCCCGACGACGTCTGGAAGTGGAAGTTGTTCTCCTCCCCCGGCCGGAGTCCGCGGACAATCCGCAACGCCTCCTCGGTCCCATCCATTGCCGCCTGCATCTCGGACTCGGTGTTGGTCTTGACCGAGATCTCGAGGACGCGGTTTCGTTTCCGGCTCAGGGTCTGGTTGTAGGTCTCGTAGGGCATGAGCACGGCCGCGTCCCACGCGTTGCCGAGCAGTCCTCCTTTGCGCTCGAACACGCCCACGACCTCGTAGCGGTAAGCCTGGAGCCGGATGAGCTTGCCGACGGCGGAGCCATCCGGAAAAAGCTTCTCGGCGATCTCGGGCCCGATCACCGCTACCTTGAGCGCCCGCTGCTGATCGAGCGGGGTCAGCCCCCGTCCGGTCTCGATCTTCCACCCCTGGATGTCCTGATAGTCCTCGGAGCCGCCGATGACCCGGATGTTGCGCCGGCGGCGCTGGCCGTGCCAAACCTCGCGCATCCGGCGCGCGTCGCGCCAGGAGAGGTAACGGGCGTCCGGCACCGCCCGCCTCACCGCCGCGACGTCCTCCAGATCCGGGTAGGGGTTTCGCGCCAGCCGGATTCGCTCTTCGGCGGATTGGGTTCCGGTGCCGATAGTGGGTCTGCGCGTGACAGAGAAGGTGTTCACTCCGAACAGCGAGCCGGCGAAGTCCTCCTGCACGTAGCGGTTCATCCCCTCGACGACGGTGATCACCGCGATGAGAAAGGTGATCCCGATCACGACGCCGATGAGCGAGAAAAGGGACTTGAGCTTGTGTGCCCAGATCTGGGTGAGCGCGATGCGGAGCGCTTCGAGGACACTCATTCCTCTGCTCCCGCCCGCCTTACTCGGAGATGACCGGCGGGGCGGTCGAGGCGAACGGCGCCGTCGTGAGCCTGGCGTGGCTGGAGGCGACCATGCCGTCCACGAGCGTGATAATCCGCTCCGCGAACTCGGCGATGTCGTGCTCGTGCGTCACCATGATGATCGTCTGGCCGCCGCGGTGGAGCTCGACGAACAGCGACATGATGTCAGCGGAGGTCGCAGAGTCCAGATTCCCGGTCGGCTCGTCGGCCAGGAGGATGGAGGGCTCGTTCACCAACGCGCGGGCAATCGCCACCCGCTGGCGCTGTCCGCCCGACAGCTCGTTGGGCTGATGCTCCATCCGATCGGCGAGGCCCACGCGGTCGAGGGCGACGGCGGCCTTCTCGCGCCGAGCGGCCGCCTTCACCCCGGCGTAGATGAGCGGAAGCTCCACGTTGTGGAGCGCTGTCGCGCGCGGAAGGAGGTTGAAGGTCTGGAAGACGAACCCGATCTCCCGGTTCCGGATCCGGGCCAGCTCGTCGTCCTCCAGGTCCTGTACCGGGCTCCCGTTCAGGATGTATTCGCCGGCGGTAGGGGTGTCCAGACACCCGATCAGGTTCATGAGCGTCGACTTGCCGGAGCCGGACGGCCCCATTACCGCGATGAACTCGTTGCGACGGATCTGGATATCGACGCCGCGGAGCGCATACACGATCTCGGCGCCCATGTCGTACTCTTTGCTCAGGCCGTGCGTGACGATGACGGTCGGTGGTGAGCCTTCCATGCCGACTCAGTTCTCGCTTCCGGCGCGTGAGTCGTCTTCCTCTTCGATCTCGATCAGCGACCCATCCCGAAGCTCACGAATGGCCTGATAGCTTCCCGAAACGACGGTCTGTCCCTCCTCGAGCCCGTCGATCACCTCGAAGTAGTCGTCGCCGGTCACGCCGATTTCGACCGGGGTGAAGCGGACCACATTCTCCTCCCCGACAACGTAGACCCCCTCGATCTGTGAAGCGTCCCGGCCTCCGAAGCGGTCCGCACGCCCCTCCGTCAGCTCGTTCTCCAGCAACTCGAAGTCCTCTTCGTCTATCAGGGTCAGGGCGATGATCGGGATCGCGAGCACGTCCTCGCGGGTGGCGGTCACGACGTTCGCCGTCGCCGACAGATCGGGCCGGATCGCCTCAGGAGGAGCATCCAGCGCGATCCGCACCTCGAAGTCGATCGCCTGCTCGCTGGCCGTCGGCGACCTCGCCGACACCGGGCGAATCGAGCTGTTGCCGATCTTGGTCACGCGACCGGCGAAGCGCCGATTCGGGAACGCGTCGATCTCGACCGAAGCCGAGTCCCCGATCGAGATCTCCGGGACATCCGTCTCGTCCACCTCGATCACCGCTTCCATCTCGGAGAGGTCGGCCACCGTCAGCAGCAGGCTGCCGGGGTTGTTCATCGTGCCCACGATCGCCGTCTCGCCCCTCTCGACGGAGAGTCGCGTGATCCGGCCGGTCATCGGGGCCCGGATCACGGTCTTGTCGAGGCGGTCGCGCGCCTCGCTGACGGCGGCCCGGGCATTCGCCACGCCGTGCTCGGCGGCTTCCCGAAACGACTTCTTCACATCGGCGAGGGTGATCGCCTGTTCGACCTCCTGGTCGGTGACGAGATCCTCCGTGCGCTCCTTGAGCTGGCTCAGGCGATCGGCATCACGCCGTGCCTGGGTGTAGTCCGTGCGCGCCTGGACCTCCCGCGCCCGCGCCTCCGCGAGCGAGGCCTCGGCCCGCTGGACGGCTGCCTCATACTGGGTCGGATCGATGATGAGCAGTAGATCGCCCTCTCGGACGCTCTGCCCCTCCTCGACGGGCAGCTGCACGACTCGCCCCGAGATGTCGGCACTGATGTCGACCGATCGCTTGGGCTCGATGTGGCCACTGGCCCTCACCTTGGCGACGAGGTCACGCCGTTCGACGTCCTCGGCGCGCACGGTGACCGCTTTTTCGCCGCCGGCCATGACCGCTCTCGCCGCCAGAACGCCGACGACGGCGACCACGCCGACACCGATCATGATCTTCCTGCGCTTGCTGAACCGAGCCCCCTTTCTCTGGGCGTTCTTAGCCCCGCTTCGACCCCTCGGATCCCGCGACTTCGGCTCCTCGATCTGGAAGGTGTCGCGTTCGGGAGGGCCAGTTTCGGAACCCTCCGACGTTCCCTCCCCAGGGCGCCGGCCGTGCGGAGAATCTCTCTCGCTCATGCGCGTACGGCTCCTCTATCTCTCTTCACCACACAGGATTCCCAGCCCGCTACCTTCTACGCCTCTCGGCCACGCCGGGTTTCAGCGCTCAACCGAAGATGGCGGCGGAAACCGCCGCGTAGACGATGTAGAGGGAGAGAAGGGCGAGGGCCGCCGATCCAGCCGACGCTTTCGGGTAGAGCCTGCTCACGCCGATTCCCAGCACGACAGCCGCCCAGATGCTGAAGAGATTGAGACGGTGCAGGAAACCGTAAAGGAAGCCCTCCTCGTCGAGTCCCGGCAGCAGGAGGTCGAGGCTCAGGCTCACGGTGGCGTCTCCCGCGGCGATCATCAGGGGGACGGTGAGCACTCCGCCCAGGGTCGGGATGAAGAGCGTGTGCGTGCTCACGCTCATCGCTTGGGCGAACGAAGCTTCGCCTCCCAGGATGAGGTTCCAGATCAGGAGGACCAGTCCCGCGAGTATCACAGCCAGGATGGGAGTGAAGACGATCGGTCCTATGTAGCGGAAGATCCCGGCCATTCGCATCGCGGCATCGACTTGCGCGGGCTCCGGGTTGTCCCCCAGCTGCTCCATCACGAGCTGCCTGATCAGCTCTTCCGGGATGATGACGTTGATGAGGAGGCTCACCACCATCAGGGTCAGGAGCGCTCCTATCCAGGCCGGCTTGGCCTTGAGCTCGTCGAAAAGAGAGGCCGGTGAGAAAAAGACCTGCGCGATGCGGGCCGGCAGTGAGGGAAGATTCGCAGCTTGCTCGGGCGTCCCGTTGTCGCCCGGAGTCTCCTCGGTCATGCCACCTGCCTCCGTCGAGCGTCGCTAGGGCCGCCGGCGGGCGGCCCACCCCAAAGTGGGGATTTCCACACGAAGGACGTGTCCATCCGCCGACGCCCACAGGGTGTGGGTCTCGCCGCTCCCTTCGACCACGTATCGGCGCGCCGTGACGGTCTCCCCGTCAACCGGGACCGCCTCCTCTCCTTCGTCGCGAACGGTGGCACGAAACTGCCGACCCTCGGAGGGAACGACAAGGGAGAGCTGCTGCCTTCCGGCGCCCTCACGGACGAGCCCCAGCAGAAGGAAGTAGTGGTGGGCGAAGCCCCTCTCGAGGATGACGAGACCATCGGGAGCGACGAACTCCTTCACCCTCTCTCCCTCTTCCGATTCCGTCTGCATGCGAAAACGGTTGCCGTGACGGAGGCCGACGACCGAGCCGAGCGACCCGCTGGAGGGCTTCAGCTCGTACCGATCGGCGCGATAGGACTGATCGAGAAGCAATCGAACCTCGCCGGATACGATCCCGGCGGCGTCACGGCTCGACGTCACGCGCGCAGCCGCGCGCACGGCGACCCCGTCGCTCTGGACCACGAAGCGCTCCAGACCGACCAGCTCGCCGTTCAGGAGGATCTCGTAGGTGCCCGCGTCGAGCTCCTCGCCCCCCTGTGCGTGGAGGGCGGTCGCCGCGGCGAGGCAGCCCGCCGCGGTCAGAGCCACACTCCGGATCACTCCGGTCCACGAGCCCGCGATATGTTCAAGCGACATCCTGTCCTCCCTCCGCCCCGGATCCGAACAGTCCGCTTCCGATGTGCTCTATCAGGTACTCGAAGATGGCGCGTCCGGTCTCGGCCGAGGCGAGCGACGGTCTTCCCACGACGCCGATCGAGCCCGAGACGGGGACGGGCTCCTCGCCGGCGATCAGCTTTCGGAGCTTGCGCCCCTCGAGCACGACGTCGCGGATCGCCTCCAACCGGACGAGCTCCGGAGCGAGGTGAAGCAGCAGCGCGGTGGCGAGCTCTCCGGCGTGTTCCTTCGTGTGGGGCTGGCCGAGGAACGCCGACAGATCGATCGCGTGAAGATCGACCGAACGGATCCGAGCCGTCTCGCTGACGACCGTGGCCAGCGCATACAGGTGCGGCCCGTAGCCGTGCCCCGTCATGAGGACCAACTCCTCCACGCCCTGCGCCTCCCAGGAGCTCACCAGCTCGTTCAGGATCCGGTGCAGGGTCTTCCCCGACAGGGCCGCCGTTCCGGCGTACTCGGCGTCCCGGGGTGACGCCGCACCGAACGGGAGGGTGGGGGCCAGGAGGATGTCGTATCGGGCGGCGATCGCCTCGGCCAGCCGGGTGATGATCAGGGCGTCCGCTCCGAGCGGCAGGTGGGGTCCGTGCTGCATGCAGGTTCCCACCGGAAGGATGAGCCGGGGGTCGCGGCTCAGGCGCTCGGCGGCCTCCGACCAGGGGAGCCGGTCGAGGCGCACGGTGGCGGTCGGCGTCATCTCGCTTCCGTCCTGGAGGTCATCTCCATCAAGCTCTCCACGCGGGCCGGGCTCCACAAGCGAACCCGCTCCCCGGCTTCTTCTTCCGCGCCGCGGGATGCTACCTTTAATCGTCCGCTCGGGACCGATGCACCCCGGATCGAAATCCACACCACGTGACAGGTACGAACGCACGACATGGACTTCTACGAGATGGCTCCCGGCACCGACGCCCCGGAGATCGTCAACATGATCGTCGAGATCCCCAAGGGGACCCGGAACAAGATCGAGTACGATCCGACGGACCGAGTGTTTCGATTGGATCGTGTCCTGTATTCACCCGTCTACTACCCGGGAGACTACGGGTTCATTCCCGGGACGCTCTCCAAGGACGGGGATGCCCTTGACGTGCTCGTGCTCGTCACGGATCCGACGTTCACCGGCTGCGTGCTGCAGGCCCGCCCGATCGGCGTCCTCGAGATGCGCGACGAGAAGGGCTTCGACGAGAAGATCCTCGCCGTGCCGGCCCACGATCCACGCTTCGATGAGATCTCCGATCTTTCCAATCTGCCCGACCACCTGCTGACCGAGGTGCAGTACTTCTTCGAGGTCTACAAGGACCTGGAGGGGAAGGAGACCGCGCTGCTGGGCTGGCACCCGAAGAACGTCGCGCACGACTGGATCCGGCAGGCGGTCGACCACTTCAAGGGCCTTCGTTCGATTTAGCCTCCCGGCTACGGGTTCGCTTCGGCCTCACCCCGCCATCCACGCCCCACCATCCCGGCTTGGCGCGCCGCCGCCATGCCCGGCTCGACGTGGGCTTGAGCCAAGGTTGATCGCCGGACCTACTCTCGGCACATGATCCAGATCGTTCCGTCGGCGGCTCTGGTCGGTCTCGACGTGGTACGCGTGCGCGTCGAGGTGTCGATCACCCGGGGCACTCCCCTTATCCAGGTCGTCGGTCTTCCCGAAAGCGCTGTGCGGGAGGGACGCGAGCGGATCAGGGCGGCTGCGGCGCAGTTGGGCCTGCATGTGCCAGGACTCCGGATCACCGTCAACCTGGCCCCGGCCGACGTCCGAAAGCACGGTGCCGCGTTCGATCTGCCGATCATCCTCGGCATCCTGGCCGCGTCCGGGGCCGTGCCGGGAGAGCGCGCCGGCCGCACGGCGATGCTCGGAGAGCTCGGCCTGGCAGGAGATCTCCGGCCCGTTCGGGGTGTGCTGCCGATCGCGCTCCACGCGGCGAGCGAAGGCGATGTCGATGGCCTCATCGTGCCCGCGGCCAACCTGGGCGAGGCCCGGCCGGTGAGCGGCATCGACGTGCGCGGCGCGAGATCCCTCGGGGAAGTGATCGACTTTCTGAGGGACGGTCGTACGCTACCGTCCGCGCGAGAGGCCCGCTCGCAGCTCCTCGAAGCCGTCGCTGCGGACAAGGGTTTCTTGCGAGGTCGCCACCACTGATCTCGGCATGGTGCCCTTTGTCCTCAAGCAAGACGAGGTCGGTCTCGGCAAGCGCGAAGCCGTGGGCGATGTTGGACAGGTTCTCGACCGCTATCTCGACGTCCTAGCCTTCCGGGTGTTCGACCACCAGAACCTCGTCGGCCTGGCCGACAGCGCCGCGGCACCGGTGATCAACCTCCTTAGCGATCTGGAGCACCCGTGCCAGGCACTCGCCGACCTGCAGACGGTCTTCGTCTCGGTCGACC
>CAMYMV010000062.1 GCA_947259585.1 uncultured Gemmatimonadales bacterium
AATCGGTGTCGTAGGCGGTCGCGTTTACGGCTCCGGCGGGGACGTTGCGCTGCGCCGTGAAGGTCAGGGTCTCGCCGAGCACCGTGACGCTGGTGATCGCGTCGCCATGCACGAGACCCAGGTTGTCGAAGTCGACCACCTCGCACTCCATGTTGGGCAGGTGATCGGCGCGAATGGCGGGTGGCCCGTCGCTGACTGGCTCATCTGGAGCGATGATGCCCGAGTCGCTACAGGCCGCCGCCCAGGCGACCGCAACGAGGGCGATTCCTGTAAGGGTGAGCTTCCTCATGGTAGGTACCTCCTACTACTTGCGGGACGGTTGGGCGCCTCCGCAGACCCTGGCGCTGTCGGGACGCTCCAACGCACAAACACGCTTCCAGAGGCTTCTTTGGCTCGCGCGTTCGCAAGCCTACACTAATCGCTCGCGCAACTGCGGTAGGAGACGGGCACGAAGTGAGCCCAAAGTCGCGCTAAGCGAAACCTAACATAAGCACGGAATACATAACACGGCAAGTGGTTGTATGGTAACACGTTCTGCCGGAGAGCCGCTACACGTGATGCCTACCGACCACAGATTCTGAGCTCTGCTACGATCATTGCAGAGCGGCCGGTGGTGTCGCGGCGCTGCCTCACCGCGGCACTCAGCGGCACTCAGTAGTCGACCGGGCGCAGATACCACTCGCCGATCGCCGTCGAGGAGAGCATCGGAACCGTGGGCAGGTGTCGCTTCCAGTGCGTGCCCTCGAGGCGCTTCCGGACCACATCGATCTTGGCGGGATCGAACCCGAGCTCCGCCAGCTGATCGGCAGGGTAGCCGCTCAGGAGATGATGGAGGATGAGGTCCGCCTCCGCGTAGTTGACGCCGAGATCCTCCTCGTCCGTCTGTCCATGGATCAGATCGGCGCTGGCCGGCTTCTCCACGATCTTCTCCGGGACGCCGATAGCCCTCGCGAGCTCCCACACCTGCACCTTGAACAGGTCGCCGAGCGGGTTGATCGGCGGCGTGTCGTCGGCGTGCCAAGTGAAGTAGCCGAGCAGGCGTTCGGACTTGTTGCCCGTCCCGACCGGAAGGGCGTCCAGCTTCGCCGCCTGATCGAAGAGCACGATCATCCGTTCTCTCGCGGCGACGTTCCCGCGCCTGTGATCGCTCATCCCGGGCTCGAATCGCTCGGCGTATCCGTCCACCGCATCCGTGATGTCGATCTCTCTCGTCTCGATGCCCTGTCCGTCGGCGAGGAGGAGGGCGTGATCGCGGCTCTCGCGGCTCGACGTTCGATATGGAAGGAGGAAGCCCTTCACGGCATCGGCTCCGAGCGCCCGCCGGCACAGCGTGGCGGTCAGCGAGGAGTCGACGCCGCCCGAGAGGCCGACGACCACCTTCTCGAAGCGGCGGCGCCCGATCTCGCTGCGGAGGAACTCGACGAGCCACCGCTCGACGAGTTTCGTGTCGATCGCCAGCGGGGAGAGATCGTCCGGGCTGGGAGAAGCTGAGACCTCGGGCGAATGGACCGCGTCCGGGATCTCGATCATGCCCTCACGCTCTCCGCTCACGAGGACTCACCGCCTTCGCCGCTCTCGGGCTCGTGGCCACTCGGCCGCCCGCCTTCGGCGCCTCTCGGAGGGTGAAGAAGCAGGCCCGGCAGCGCTCGCTCCAGGTCGGCCAGCAAGGGCTGTCCAACGCGTGCCGCGGAAATCTCGCGAAGGTCCAGGCGCATCCCGAGAAGCGCCTCCTCCCACAGCGGAGCTCGAGCGATCGCCTCTCCTCCGGGCCCGAAGACGACCGACCCTCCCGGGAAGCCCTTGCCTCCCTCGAAGCCGAGAATCTGGACCGCAGCGACGAAGACGCCGTGCTCTTCCGCGATCGTCCGCAGGACGCGATCCCACCGAACCACGTTGCCCGGTACGCCCGGTCCCGGCTCGAAGCCGCGCGCTGGCGAAGCGCTCGGGACCAGTATCAACTGTGCGCCGTCCAGAGCCGCCAGCGTGCTCGACAGGGAATGGAACGCATCCTCGCAGATCAGCATCGCGGCGCGTCCCCATCCCGTGTCGAAGGCCCGGATCGTGTGGCCGGGGTCCACGAAGCGCTCCTCCTGGAAGACGCCGTAGGTGGGCAGAAAGACCTTTCGGTGGACGTGAAGGATCGCCGGATTCTCGCCCAACCGGGCACAGAGCGCGGAGTTGTACACGCGGTCGCGGTAGAGCTCGAAGAAACCGATCACGACCTCGAGCGGTGTGTCGGCGGGGCGAGAGGCACCGGGAAGGTACAACTCGTTCAGCCTCTCGAGCAGGCGTTCCGCCGTCATCGCGTGTTCCCGCACCCCGCCTTCGAGGAAATAGCCGGTGAGGGCGGTTTCCGGGAACACCAACATGTCGGGCCGCGGCGTCATGGCCTCCACGCGCTCGAAAACCCGGGCGGCCTCGGCCAGGCTCGCTTCCACGTCCGCCTTGACCGGACGGAACTGACAGATGGCGAGGTTCAGCTTCATCGCAGCAACGTCCGATGCTCCGAAATGCATGTCAACTTGCGTGGCTCCACGCATTCCCCTATTCGACTTCCATGCTCTCCAGCGCTGTCGCTCGCGGCTTCACCCTTTTCCTGCTCATCGGCCTCCCGCTGATGGCCGCCCGGAATTCGCGGCTGGAGGAGCACGTGGAGGCCATCGATGCCGCCCGGCCGGCGCTCTATCTGTCTGCCGCTCTTACCCTTCTCCTGATCGCGGGCCTCACGGCGATCGTCGCTGCCTGGGAGACCATCTCACCCGAGCAGCTGGGCTGGACGGTGGGTGAGCCGGCCGTGGCGCTCGGGTGGGGCCTGGCGGCGACGGCGGCAGGCCTCGGCATCGCCTGGTTGAGCGGCTTGATCGGGCGCCGCGCGGGCCTGGAGGAAAGCCCCCTGCTGCGTCTCCTCATCCCCCGGAGCAGCAACGAGCGTCGCGCCTTCCTCGTGCTGGCGGGAATAGGCGCCGTATGCGAGGAGTACATCTATCGCGGGTTCGCCCTGCACGTTCTCGCGGACTGGACCGGTCAGCCATGGGGGGCTGCCGCGCTGACGTCCGTCTCGTTCGGCCTCGCGCACGGTTACCAGCGCGTGAACGGGATTCTCCGCTCGGCCGCTCTCGGGATGGTGCTGGCGGTCCCGATCCTCTGGACAGGAAGCCTGTTTCCGGCCATCCTCGCGCACTTCTGGATCAACGCCGCGATGTCCTCTCCCGCGTCGCGCTGGCTCCTCGCCGACGTCCATGCCGAGGTGAATCCAGCCGGAGAGGCAGCGGATCGAGAGGACGATTCCACTCGCGGGGATGGCACGTGAGGCCACACAAGCTCGCCACGCCGGCCCTGGCGGCCCTGCTGACGCTCGCAACGGCGGGCGTCGGAGTCGATCTCCTGGCCCAGGAAGCCGGGGAGGGGCAGGAGGACGCCGGCACGAGAGAGCCGCCGAAGCTCCGGATCGAGCCGATCGGGCTCGTGCGAGCCGGCCTCCGGGTGGAGCCGGAGGATTCGCCGCGCAACACCGGCTTCGATCTCTTCGATGCCCGCCTCGGGGTGAGGGGCGGCTTCGGATCCATTCTCGAGTACATCGTCCACGCGGGCCTCGAACCGCGGGCCATCGACAAGGAGCTCGAGTTCCTGGACGTCGCGCTCGCCGTGACGTTCATGCCGGAGCTGCACTTCGACGTCGGCCTCTACAAGGCGCCCTTCAGCCTCGAGGAGCTCATCTGGAGGCCCGACATCAAGTTCGAGAGCCGGGCTCAGGCCGTCACCGCGATCGCGCCGGGTCGACAGGTCGGAGCCGGCCTTTCGGGAACGTTCCTGGAGGAGAGGCTCGAATACGGAGTGGGCCTGTTCAACGGCAACGGGAAGTCGCTCGAGAACGACAACAACTCGTTTCTCTACTCGGGCCGGCTGCAATTCAACAACGTGGGTCCGGTCCAGCTCCTGAACGAGTTCGTGATCCAGGTCGGCGGCAATGCGGCGTTCTCGCGGGACAGCGCGGCGGATCTGTCGCGGATGGGCGGCTCTCCCGCTGCCGTCGAGGAGCTTTCGGCGTTCCGCGGCGACCGATTCCTCTGGGGGTTCGACCTCTCATCCAGCTATCGAGGCTTCTTCGTGGACGCCGAGTTCCTGAGGGCCGAGCTGGATCCCCTTCAGGTCGGCGACGCCGAGAAGCTCGTCGCCCAGGGCGGGTACGTGCAGGGTGGATACCGGTTTCTGAGCGGGTTCCTGGAGGGGCTGGTCCGGTACGACACGCTGGACCCGATCGAGGGAGAGGACCGCGACTATCTGTTGATCGGAGCGAACCTCTACTACCTGTACCACTTCCGGTTCGAGATGCAGTACGCGATAGGCCTCCACGACTCGCCGCCCACCCCGGACCTCTCCGATGGCCAGTTCATCTTCTTCGTGCAGCTGAGGCTCTAGCAAAACGGGCTCGGCGCCGGCTCGGTCCAGACGCTGGACGCTGCCGGCGGTACTGGCATGCTGCGACGCGGCTTAGGCGGGCTCCTCCGCGGCCGCGCCGTGCCGAATCGTGCGGCCCTGCACCATGTAGAAGACGTCCTCGCCGATGTTGGTCGCCAGGTCGGCGATCCTCTCCACGTTGCGTCCGATCAGGATGACCTGAAGGCAGGCGGAGATGTTGTATTCCTGCATGTGGGTGAGCATGACCCGCACCAGCGACTCGTGAAGCCGGTCCACACGATCGTCGCGTCCTCCGACGTCGCGAGCCAGCTCGGCGTCGCGAGCGACGAACGCGTCCAGGGCATCGTTGAGCATGCCCATCGCCACGCGCGCCATCTCATCGAGCTCGGGCGGAATCGGTGGCCTCCGGCGCTGCCGGGAGAGGCGGCCGAACGCCTTCGCGATGTTCACTGCATGGTCGCCGATGCGCTCGACGTCGTTGTTGATCTTGAGCACGGTGACGAGGACCCGAAGGTCCGAGGCCATCGGCTGGAAGAGGGCGAGGAGCTCGATAGTCGTCTCCTCGATGACTACCTCGGCCTCGTCGATCGCCTGGTCGGCGTCGCGGATCTCCTGTATCGCCGTCTCGTCGCAGGACTCCCCGAGGGCCACCGATTTTCGCACCATCTCCTCGACGTCGTGGGACATGGTGTGGAGCCGATCCGTGAGATCATCCAGCCGTTCCGCAAAGCTTTTGTGTGACATGGATTATCCGAAACGGCCCGTGATGTACTGTTCGGTCCGCTCCTCTTTCGGGTTCGTGAACAGACGGTCCGTCTCCCCGTACTCGATCAGCTTTCCGAGATACAGGAAAGCCGTGTAATCGCTGACTCGCGCCGCCTGCTGCATGTTGTGCGTCACGATCACGATCGTGTAGTCCCGCTTCAGCTCGTCGATCAGATCCTCGATCTTGCTGGTCGCGATCGGGTCGAGAGCGCTCGCCGGCTCGTCCATGAGGAGGATCTCCGGCTGCACCGCCAGCGCTCGCGCGATGCAGAGCCGTTGCTGCTGACCGCCCGAGAGTCCGAGGGCGCTCTCGCGAAGCCGGTGCTTCACCTCGTCCCACAGCGCGGCGTCCTGGAGAGACTTCTCGACGCGCTCCTCGATCGAGCCCTGGTAGCCGTTGATCCGGAGCCCGAAAGCGACGTTGTCGAAGATTGACTTCGGGAACGGATTGGGCTTCTGGAAGACCATCCCGATGCGCCGGCGAACTTCGACGGGATCGACGTCCGGATCGTACAGGTCCTTCCCGCGATAGAGGACGTGCCCGACGACGCGAGCCACCGGAATGAGGTCGTTCATCCGGTTGAACGCTCGCAGAAGCGTGCTCTTTCCGCAGCCGGATGGCCCGATGAATGCGACGACGCGGTTACGGGGTATACCGATCGTGATCTCCTCGACCGCGCTCGTGTCGCCGTAGAGAACGCCCAGCGACTCGGTCGTCAGGACCGTCTCGCTGGCGTCGAAGCCTATGATCGAGCCCGCGGACGCCTCGTTCGTTCCGGAGATCTCGTCCGCGACTGACTCGGTGATCGGTGTTTCCGTCATCAGAGCTCCTGCCGGTACTTGTTCCGAAGCAGGATCGCCGTTGCATTCATGGCGAGCAAGATGAGGAGCAGCACGATGATCGCGGCGGCGGCGAGGCTGTGGAAGTCCGCCTGCGGCTTCGCCGTCCAGTTGAAGATCTGGATCGGCAGCACCGTGAACGGATCCAGCGGGCTCGTCGGTGGGAACGCGATGAACGTCAGGGCGCCGATCATGATGAGCGGCGCCGTCTCGCCGATGGCTCGCGAGAGCGAAAGGATCGTCCCGGTGAGGATGCCCGGAAGGGCGACCGGGAGCACGTGATACCGGATCGTCTGCCACCGCGTGGCCCCGAGGCCGTACGAGGCTTCTCTGAGCGAGGGCGGGACGGCCCGGAGGGCCTCGCGGGAGGCGATGATGACGACGGGAAGGATCAGGAGCGCGAGCGTGAGAGCGCCGGCCAGCACGCTCCTACCCAATGCGAAGACACGGACGAACACGGTCAGGCCGAGGATGCCGTAGACAATCGACGGCACGCCGGCCAGGTTGGCGATGTTGGTCTGCAGGAGCCGCGTGAGCCAGTTGTCCGGAGCGTACTCCTCCAGGTAGACGGCCGCACCGACGCCGAGAGGGAAGCTGACGGCTCCGGTGAGCGCCATCATCCACAGCGTGCCGAGGATCGCCGATCGAATTCCGGCCCTGGCGGGGATCCGCGAGGGGTAGTTGCGGATGAAGTCGAGCGAGAGCCACGGGACCCCATCCGCCGTCACCTTCACGAGCAGAACGACGAGCGTGAGGCCCGCGAACCAGACCGCAGAGAGGCAGAGCCACCGAAAGATACGTCCTCGCCGGTGCCGAGCCTCCCGTCTGGGGTCGAAGGATGCCGCGGTCACTCGTACACCTCCCGGAAGCGCCGCGTCACCCGCTGGCTGAGCATGTTCATCGCCAGGGTGACAAGGAAGAGCACGAGCCCGACGGCGAAGATCGTGCGGTACTCGAGCGTGCCGTGCGGCGTCTCGCCCAGGCTCACCTGGACGATGTAGGCCGTCATCGTCTGCACGCTCTCCAGGAAGCTGAGCGTCATCTGAGGGGTAGCGCCCGCGGCCAACGTTACCGCCATCGTCTCGCCGATGGCGCGCGAGATCGCGAGGATGAACGAGGCGATGATCCCCGACAGAGCGGCCGGGACCACGACGCGGGTGGAGACCTCGAGCTTCGTGGCACCCAAGCCGTAGGCCGCCTCCCTCAGCCCCCGGGGAACTGCACTCAGCGCATCCTCCGACAGTGAAGAGACCATCGGGATGATCATGATTCCCACGACGATCGCTCCGCTGGCCGCATTGAAGATCCCGGTCTCCGGAAAGAAGAATCGGAGAATCGGGGTGACGAAGGTGAGGGCGAAATAGCCGTACACGACGGTCGGTATTCCGGCCAGGACCTCGAGGATCGGCTTGACGATCTTCCTCACCCTCATCGTGGCATACTCGCTGAGGTAGATCGCGCTGAGCAGCCCCACCGGAAGCGCGACGAGCGACGCGCCAACGGCGATCAGCAGCGTCCCGTTCAGCAGCGGCAGAATCCCGAAGGCCTGATCGGCGAACAGGGGTGCCCAGCGGGTGCCGGTCAGGAATTCGACGATGCCGACCTCACGGAAGAATCCGAGCGACTCTCCGATGAGGACCACCACGATGCCGATCGTCGTGAGCACCGAGACCAGTCCACACAGGAAGAGGACGACACCGATCGCGCCTTCGGTCAGGCGTCGATGGCGTTGCCCTTTAAACGCCAGGGGCGGGGCTCCCGCTGCTGCGAGCGCCCCGCCACGGCTGGCGTCCAAGGCCGAGACCTCTTTCAATCCGTCAATCCGCGGCCGGCAGGCCCGCCAGCAGCTCGTCGTAGCGTCCGCCGCCGAGCGGCACGTAACCGACCTCCGGAACGAGCGCTGACGAGTTCGTCAGATAGAACTCCACGAAGGCCCTGACCTCCGGCCGTGCGAGAGCAGAGCTGTTTAGGTAGATGAACATCGGCCGCGAGAGCGGCGCGTACTCTCCGCTCTCGATCGTCTCGCGCGTCGGTGACACGCAGCCCAAGCCGTTGTCGATCGCGACCGAGTTGAGCCGTTCCTGGTTCTCCTCGTAGTAGGCGAAGCCGAAGTATCCGAGTGCCTCCTGATCGCCCTCCACGCCGACGACGAGGACGTTGTCATCCTCGCTGGCCGTGTAGTCCGGCCGGCTCGCGTCTTCCTCGCCCACGATCGCGTCGGTGAAGTAGTCGAACGTCCCGGAGTCGGTTCCGGGGCCGTACAGCTTCATCTCCATGTCCGGCCATCCGTCCCGCACGTCACTCCACCGGCTCACGGTGCTGCCCGGCTGCCAGACGCGCTTGAGCTCATCGACGGTCATGCACGCGGCCCAATCGTTCTCGGGGTTGATCACCACCGTCAAACCATCCCAGGCGACCGGGACCTCGATAGGCACGATGCCGTTCTCGGCGCACAGTTCGCGCTCCGAATCCTTGATCGGCCGGGAGGCGTCGCTGATGTCCGTCTCCCCTCCGCAAAACTTCTTGAAGCCTCCGCCCGTGCCGGAGATACCTACCGTGACCCGCACGCCAGGATTGGCGATCTGGAACTCCTCGGCCATCGCCTCGGAGATCGGAAAGACGGTGCTGGAGCCATCGAGTGTCACCATGCCTCCGAGGCCTCCCTCCGAGACTCCTCCTCCGCCCCCGCACGCGATGGCCCCAGCGACCAGTGGTATTGCCAGTCCGACGGTGCCTGCCTTGAACGTTGTTCGCATGGTTCTTCTTTCCTTGGTTTGCCTTGATTTCAGTCCGTGCCGACTCAGAAGTAGCCCTGAAGCATGAGTTTGAAGGACCCGGCCGACGAAGTGTCGTCCGAGAACAAAGCGATGTCGTAGTTCACGGCCAGCTTGTTGCGGCCGTAGAAGAAGATCTGGACGCCAGGCGTCAGTCCCCAGTTTTCGTCCTGAGCGATGCCGGTGTTCGGGTCGGCCCAGGTGACCCGGAAGACCGGCTGGATGGCTTCGATCGGCCGCTTGGCGAGCGGTCCCTGGTAGTCCTTCGGCCGAGTGATGAACCTCCAGCCGGTATTCACCTGGAACGTCTGGGCGCGGGCGAACTCGTCCGTCGGCGGGAAGTCCAGGATGTCGCCCTGCCGGTTCTCGAACGGGTTCTGCCCGTAGACGTACTCGCCCTGAAAGAGCAGGCCCTCGTTGAAGCCGCCGAGCTGAAGCCAGAGCTCGAGATTCGTGAAGTACTTGCCCGTGAAGGTCACTAGATCTTCCGTGACGAACGGGCGGTCGGTCACGGCGCCGGCCACCGCGATGTCCAGCGGCATCTTTCCGACCTCGAGGTTGGCCTGCACCCGGCCGATCCACTGCCCCCGGCTGTCGGCGTTCGGCAACGTATCCAGGGCTTCCTGGATCTGCTGGCCGCCGAAGTAGCCGACCCAGTAGGAGACGCGCCCGCCCCAGGCGTCTCCGCTCAGCTCGATGCCGACGTCGCGGTCAGAGGCCCGGAAGCGCGTCGTCAGCTCATGCAGGGAGAGC
>CAMYMV010000063.1 GCA_947259585.1 uncultured Gemmatimonadales bacterium
GGGGGCGATCATCAGCGATCGCGCCGAGGAGCTCGCCCTGGAGGCCGCGCGCGAGGGCGGCAAGCCGCTCATCGATTCGCGCGTCGAGGTCGCGCGGGCCATCGATTGCCTCAAGCTCTGCGTGGCGGAGCTGCGCACGTCCGCCGGCGAGGAGATCCCGATGGATCGCAACCTGGCCTCGCAGGGACGGATCGCGCTCACTCGGCACGAGCCGATCGGCGTCGTCGTCGCGTTCAGCGCGTTCAATCACCCTCTCAACCTCATCGTTCACCAGGTCGGGCCGGCCGTGGCGACCGGTAGTCCCGTCATTGTGAAGCCGGCGGAGGCCACGCCGCTCTCCTGCTATCGCTTCGTCGAGATCCTCCGTGAGGCCGGCCTCCCCCCCGAGTGGTGCCAGGCGCTGACGGTTGCCGATCTGGACGTGGCGGGCGCCCTCATGTCGGACCCACGCGTCGGATTCTTCAGCTTCATCGGCAGCGCGGCGGTTGGCTGGATGCTCCGCTCCCGGCTGGCGCCTGGAAGCCGCTGCGCCCTGGAGCACGGCGGCGTCGCTCCGGTGATCGTCGCCGCGGACGCCGACCTCGACGACGCTCTCCCGCTGCTTGCCAAGGGCGGTCTGTACCATGCGGGCCAGGTGTGCGTCTCCGTCCAGCGAGTCTTCGCGCACGAGGCCGTGGCAGGAGATGTCGCGTCCGGCCTCGCGGAGCTGGCGGCTGGCATGCGCGTCGGCGACCCCACGCTCGAGGAGACCGAGATCGGTCCCTTGATTCGTCCGGCGGAGGCCGGCCGCGTCGGGGAGTGGGTCGGGGAAGCGGTGGAGGGGGGTGGCCAGATCCGGACCGGCGGAAAGCCGATCTCGGCGACCTGCTACGAGCCGACCGTCCTTTTCGACCCGCCCGCTGATGCCCGAGTCAGCACCCAGGAGATCTTCGGGCCCGTGATCTGTGTCTACTCGTATCGAGACCTGCCGGACGCGATCGAGCGCGCGAACGAGCTGCCCTACGCGTTCCAGGCTTCCGTCTTCACCCGTGACATCGACACCGCGGTGCGTGCGGCCGACCGACTGGACGCTGGATCCGTCATGATCAACGACCACACCGCCTTCCGGGTCGACTGGATGCCCTTCGCAGGCATCAGGCAGTCCGGCCTGGGTGTCGGCGGAATCCGCTACACGATGCGAGACATGCAGATCGAGAAGCTGATCGTGCTCCGATCGAAGGCGCTTGCCTGACGAACCGTTTCGTTGACGATCCGGATCGACCGAGCAGCCGGACCGATCGACTAGCCATAGGGAGAGAGAAAGCGAGATGCTTAGCGAGCGACAGATCGAGATGTGCGAGACGAGCCAGTGGGATTTCTCCGATCTTAGGGCCTTGTTTCTCAACTGCACGCTGAAGAAGACGCCCGAGCGCTCCCACACACAGGGCCTGATCGACATCTCGACGGCGATCATGGAGAAGAACGCCGTGGCCGTCGAGGCGTTGCGACCGGTCGACTACGACATCGCCGTCGGCGTGTACGCGGATATGAATAAGCACGGCTGGGAGCGCGACGACTGGCCGGATATCTACGAGAAGGTCAAGGCCGCGGACATCCTGGTCATCACCTCACCCATCTGGCTCGGAGAGAAGTCCTCCGTGTGTACGAAGATCATCGAAAGGCTCTACTCGACGTCTTCGGATCTCAACGAGCATGGCCAGTACGCCTACTACGGCCGGGTGGCCGGGACCCTCATCACGGGGAACGAGGACGGAGCGAAGCACTGCAGCATGAACATCCTCTATTCCCTGCAGCACCTCGGCTACGTCATTCCCCCACAGGCAGACGCCGCCTGGCTGGGCGAGGCCGGCCCGGGGCCTTCGTACCTGGATCCCGGCTCGGGTGGTCCGGAGAACGACTTCACCAACCGGAACACGACCTTCATGACGTGGAACCTCCTGCACGTCGCCCGCATGCTCAAGGACGCGGGCGGCATCCCGGCGCACGGGAACCAGCGGTCGGAATGGGAGGCCGGGTGCCGGTTCGACTACCCGAACCCGGAGCACCGGTGATCACTCCGGGGCACCGGTGATGACTGGCGGACCAGACCGGCAGGGCTGATACACTCCGGCGATGGAAACCTGGCTGGAGCTACTCGTTCTCGCGGCCGTGTGCTGGCCCGTCGCACGGGTGGCGCTGAGCCGGCCCTTCCTGCGCCGGGCTCGGGCCTTTCCGGCCAAGGGCGCTGCCACGCTGGGCGCGCTGTTCCTCTACGCCGGTCTGCTCCTCGGCGCAGCCGTCGCCGGACCGGTGGCCCTAAGATCCCTGACCGTCGCCGTGGTGCTCACCTGGCTGATCCTGCGCTGGCGCGCCAGAGAAGCCTTCGGCGTTTCCGGCGGTCTTCCGGCCGGATCTCTCGGCCTGGCACCGGTTGGTCCGTGGAGGGATCATCGGTTCTACGAGAAGCAGGCGGCGCTGCACGGGCCTGTCTTCAAGATGTCCAACTTCGTTCGGCCGGTGGTGTGCATCGTGGGCCTGGACCTGGCCGCCGATCTGTTGCGCGAACACGAAGACGGTCTGGGCGTCGGCTACGTTCCCTCGAGCCGCTTCGTCCCGAGTGGCTTCCTGCGCTACATGCCCCCCGATGCACATCGGCTCTATCGACGTGTTTTCCAGCAGGCCTTCTCGAAGGACGTGATCGATCCCCATCTACCGCTGATTCGGCGCCGGATCCGGGAGGAGCTGGCAGCTCTCGCCGATGAGAGCTCGCGAGAAGGAGGTACCCGCGCTCGCCCATGCCTCGAGCGGATGGTGAGAACGGCCTTCCTGAGCTTGTTCTTCGGGATGCGCGCAGCCGAGCCGAACGGATCTCGGTTGCTCGCGATCCAGTCGATGATCGATTGGCGGCAGGCCTACCGGCATCCGCCGTGGCGCATTCGTCGCCTGCACGCCGAGGTCGACGACCTGATCGCACGTCAGATCCGCGTGTGGGAGAGCGGAGGCGGCGAGGCCGACTCGCGGCCGCCGAGCATCCTTCATGAGTGGCTTCTCACCGAGCCCGAGCTCATCCACGATCCTGCCGCGGTATTCAATCTGCTGTACATCAGCGTCGCGGGCGGGGGCGACCTGGCCGACCTTCTGGTCTGGATCGTCAAGATGCTCTGCGATCATCGGGAGTGGGCCGAAGGAGTGGCGGCCGAAGGGACGAGCACCGACCTCGCGGGCCGAATCGTGCTGGAGACACTTCGTCTGGAGCAGAGCGAGTATCTCGTGCGGCGGGCACTCTCCGACCTCCGGTTCCGCGAAAAGAGGATCCCCCGAGGCTGGCAGGTCCGGATCTGCGTAAGGGAGAGCCACCGCGACGCTGCCCGGTTCGAGGATCCCGAGGCCTTCAATCCTGATCGGTTTCTCGAGGGGCCGTCAGCCGGATCGTACGTCCCGTTCGGGATGTCCCGACACGCCTGCCTCGGCCAGCGGCTCACGGTGGCGTTCGGCCGAACGCTGGTCGAGGAGCTGGCCCGCGGCTTCGAATGGGACGTCGTCCAAGATGGGCCGAGAGAGTATGGGGGATTCCACTGGCGCCCGAGCTCGAAGCTGAGCCTGGTCCTCCATCCGCGCTCCCGCCGGCAGGCCCGAGGGTGACGAGAGACGGGGGCACGCCGCGGGAGGCGGGATGAGACGGCTTCGCATATGCATCGTAGGGTGCGGGCGCGCCTTTCAGTTCTTTCATTCTCCGGCGCTGGCTCGAAGCCGCCGCTGGGAGCTCGCGGCGGCGTGTGATCCGGACCCGGACCGGCTCGAGCTCGCGCAGCACCGGCATCCCGACGTCCGCTGCTTCGCCTCGCTCGACGACGTTCCCGCGGATCTCTCTCTCGACGCCGCCTTGATCGCGACCCCCCCGAGCAGCCACGCAACGCTCGCGAGAGAGGCGATGGCTCGAGGTCTCGCCGTCCTCGTCGAAAAACCGATGGCTCTCGGCGCCGATGAGGCCCGACGCCTTGCCTCCGCCGCCCAAGCGGCCGGCTCGATCGTGCGCATCGGGTTCAATCGGCGGTTCAGAAGGAACTACGTGGAGCTGCGCGATCGCGTGGCGAGGCCGCCGGCGGCGGCGCTCGAAAGCCTGCAGTACGTGTGGCTGGCGGATGCGGCGCGATGGTACCCCGCTCTGGATGCCGACGTTGAGCTAGACGCCCTCGAGCAACTTGTTCACGACCTCGGATCACACCAGGCAGACCTGTTCGCCTGGCTGACCGACCGGCAGATCGTCGAGATCGAGGCTCTGTCTCCGCATGCAGGAGCGCACCAGGGAGACACGGTCGAGTACCGGGCGACGTTCGAGGACGGCCTGACGGCGCGCGGTGTGATCGGCTACGGCGAGCGGTACCGGGAGCGGGTGCGAGTGGTTGCCGCGGATCGGGTCTTCTCGGCAAGCCCCGGTGGCCTTCTCCGCGTGCCGTCGCGCGCGAAGGGCTATCTGGACCTGGTGGAGCGTCCGCTCGAGGTCGCACACCTGGGTTGGAGCCGGCTGCGGCGGCGTCCGTCGATGACCGCCGAGAGCTTCCTGCTTCAGCTGGACTCGTTCGCGGAGGCGGTTCTGAGGCGGACCCCTTCGGCGGCAACTGACATGGCAACCGACGCGGATGGACTCAGAGCCGTTCTCGCGGTCGACGCCTGCTTGCGAAGCATGGAGAGCGGACGGGTCGAAGCGCTGGAGAGCTAGGTGGGTCCAGTCCGTTCGGACGCTATCCGTGGATCGGTATCGGCGTCCCGGCAAGCTCGTTCCTGCAGGAGACATCCAGGATCTGGAGTATCGTCGGCGCCAGATCCACGATGTCCGCGATCTCCGAGAGCCTGGAGCCTTGAGGGATCCCCCGCCCCCGGGCCACGAAGAAGCCTTCCGTACGATGGTTCCCGCTGCGCCCGTTGGGGATACGCCCCGGCGTCTCACGCTCCACCCGCCCGTACTCTTCCGAAACGAGCGCCAGATGCGACGCGGCAGGGCTTTCGACCCACCGCACCACGAGGTCTGGGACGCGAGCCTCACGCTCGCCGGACCCGAACACGTCGACGGGCCTCCGAACCTCGGCCACGACCGGATCGCCAGTGTCGGCGTCTCTGAAGGACATCAGGCCTGCCGCGATCTGCTCGCAGAGCGCGTCGTATTCCGACGCAGGGACGATCCCCTCGGTCTCGCGTCCGCAGAGGTTGATCCGCACGTATCCCTGAAGATCGGCGCGAAGAGAGAACGCCTCGATCTCGGGCCAGTTCGTGCCGCCCGTCGCCCAGCTCGTCATGATTCGATCGCGCAGTCGCGCCGGAATTCTCTGGGTGACACCGCGCCGGAGACCCAGGGGCAGAGCCTCGCCCAGTCGGCGAACCACACCCTGGCGGGGCGGGGCGGCGTCCGTCCCGCCCAATACCCTCGCCAGCATCGCGTCCAGAAAATCGTTGCGGCACGCGTTGATCATCATCCCGTGCAAGGCGAACACAACCACGGTGGCGTCTCCGGCGGCTTCGACCATTTGCCCCACGGATCGATCACACTCGGCGTAGAGATCCAAGAGCGCTCGATCGAACGCCTGGCCCTCTTCCTCATTCATCGCGCGGTTCGCGCTGGAGCGATCCCACAGTCGGTGGCCCCCGCGATGGAGCGCGCCGAGTACGACGACCGCCAGGTCCCAGGGTCTCTGCATGAGCCGGGTGGCCGTTCTGGTGGATCGACGCGTGATCTCAAGGAGGAAGTCGCGGAGGGCAAGCAGGTACTCGGGATCCGACACCCCGTAGTCCTCCTGGAGCATTCTGAGGCTGCCGAATTCGCGCTCCACCTCTCGCATCACATTCGGCGGATGAGAGAGCGGCTCCACGATCCGGTCGTGGCTCGCGAACCCCACGACTTCGGTGCCGACCGCCTCCTGCACCCCCATGAGAAAGGGCACGTCGTAGCTCAAGACCTGGACTTCGGGCTCCAGTCGGCGCCAGAACGGCAAGGCGGGCAGCCACTCCCAGGCCGGTCTAGCGAACCGCATTCCCTCGTGTTGCCACTGGAAGTCGTGGTAGATGCCGTGGCGGGTGGGAGGCTGTCCGGTGAAGAAGGTGGGCCAGGGAGAACCCACGAGATAACGCGCCGACGTCCGCAGTCTGCCGCTTACGCCGGACGCCATCAGGCGGCGCAGGTTCGGAAGAGCGCCGTCCTCCCCCCATCGGTCGACAAGCAGGAGGTCGGCCGCATCGAGACCGATCATGAGGACTTTGTCTCCGCCCACTATTCGCCTCGCCGTAAGTACTCGCCCCTTCATGCCATCTCTACCGCCGGCACCGAGCCTCGGGAGCCGGATGCTACCGGCAATGGCAACCTTCGGGCCAGACGGCCCTTCTGGTCCGATAATAGCGTGTTTGAAGTCGTTTCAGCCCTCGGGCCGGTCGGAAACGGTGAGGCGAGGCGGTAACTATAGGCCTTGGCCTCCTCGGAGCCCGGCTCGCGTCGGGGCGCCCGGACATAGGTAGGCCCCGGATGGTCCGGCATACGCATGTGTCAAGAACACAACAGATTACCGGCAACTGAACCGTCTCCTCGAAGGGTGCCCGAGTCGTTGAGAATCCTGATGCCCTGCTACGAGTTCCCGCCGATTGGAGGTGGCGGAAGTCGCGTAGTCGACGGCCTCTCCAGAGAGCTCGTCAGGCAGGGCCACGAGGTGGATGTGGTTACGACCCGGTTTCGCGACCGAGCCACGAGCGAGATGGTCGACGGCGTGAACATCCACCGCGTGAAATGCGTCCGGCTCAAGGAGCACTTCAGCACGTTGCCGGAAGCCGCGATTTACGTGGCCGCTTCGATGGGGAAGATCAGGGAGTTGGTCTCCCGCCGGGGCTACGACATCAATCACTCCCACTTCATCTTTCCGGACGGCCTCAACGCGCGCCGGATGAAGTGGGCTTCGGGACTCCCCTACGTAATCACGGCTCATGGCTCTGACGTGCCCGGCTACAACCCACATCGGGTCCGCCTCTTACACCACTTGCTGTCGCCGCTGTGGCGCGGAATCACGCGCGAAGCATCTGCTCTGGTATGCCCAAGCCGCTCGCTGCAGGAGCTTGTCGCCAAGCGCGATCCGGCACTCCGGACCGCCCGGATACCTTACGGCTTCGACGTCGGCCGGTATCGGAACGACTCCAGCCGGGAGCGACGGATTCTGGTCGTAACGAGAATGCTGCGGCGCAAGGGCATCCAGTTCCTGCTGCAGGCCCTGAAAGAGCTTCCTCTTCGTCACGAGATCCATCTCGTGGGCGACGGACCATACCTGCCGGACCTTCGGAAGCTCGCGGCGCAGGCACAGCTCCCGGTCACGTTCCACGGATGGCTCGACAACAAGTCCGCCGAGCTGACCCAGCTCTACGAGACGTCGGAGATCTTTGCACTGCCATCAGAGCAGGAGAACTTCCCGGTGGCGTTGATGGAGGCGATGGATGCCGGACTCGCGATCGTGACCACGCGAGGCACCGGGTGCGCGGAGGTCGTCGGCGACGCCGGGGTACTCGTGAAGCCGCGGGATCCGGCCGGACTCCGCACGGCCCTCGAGTCGCTGCTGGACAAGCCGGAGCGCGTCGGCCGGCTCGGCCGAGCGGCGCGCGATCGCATCGCTACGGAGTTCGCCTGGCCTGTTATCGCACGAAAATACGTGGATCTGTACGCGGCCCACCGCGTCCAGAGCAGACGGCCGGCAGCATGAGCGCTACGGGTCTATCGAAGACCTCTGCCCGACGCCTCTGGCCGCTCGTGAAACTGCTGATCGCGGTGGGAATCCTCACCGCCATTTTCCGTCTCGTGCCCCTGACCGATGTGTTCGGTGCGATCGGTTCGGCACACGTGACCTATCTCCTGGCTTCGGTTCCACTGATTCTCCTGGGCCCTTATCTGTCGGCCGCTCGACTGAAGATCCTGACCGATTATCAGGGGATGTCCCTCACGTTGCCCGAGATCGCGGAAGTGAACTTCGTGACCCGCTTCTACGGCCTCGCCGTTCCTGGCCAGCTCGCGACCGGGGCGATCCGCTGGCTGCGGCTGACGCGAATCGAGGACAGGAAGGCGGAGATTCTGGCCGCAATCCTCGTCAGCCGGTTCTTGCATCTGGCGGGCCTATGCTTGTTGGGCACGGCCTTCTTCGCCGTCGAGCTCGCGGAAGGCGGAGAGGCTTCCATAATGGGAATTCCCCTCATCGTCGGAACGCTGGGGCTGGCAGGCCTGCTTCTCCTCCTGGGCACGCCTCGAGCACGCCGGCTTCCGCTTCGACCCGAGGGCAGGTTGCGGCGACTCATCGCTACAACCAAGAGCTTTCGCAACCTCTCACGCCGCCAGTTCAGTCGCGTGGTTCTCCTGTCGTTGGCGGAGAACCTGGCGGCCACCATCGTCGTCTACTTCCTCGCTCTGGCTGTGGAGGTCTCGGTCTCCTTCGTCTCCTTGGGGTGGATACGAGCCGCGGTGCAGTTGCTCGTCTTTCTGCCCATCTCGATCGCCGGTCTTGGAGTCCGTGAGGGCGGCCTGATGCTGGCCCTCGAGCCATATGGCGTCTCGGGCGCGAACGCCGTGGCCCTATCGCTGCTCGTGTTTGGGATCGGCCTTCTCGTAGGAGTCATCGGCGGAGCACTGGAGCTACGGAGGCATCTGTTGCCCATGCGCGGTGCCGCCAAGAAGGCTCATGCGGAGTAGGCGCGTCGTCGCGCTGGTGGTGAACCGGGACCACCAGGAGTATCTGACGCGCTGCCTGCGGCATCTCGATGGGCTCGCCGAAGCCTGCTCTGAGGTCGTCGTGGCGGACGATGCTTCCACGGACGGGTCGGCCGCCGCGGTTCGCCGCGAGTTTCCGAGGGTCCACGTGGTGGAGGCTCCGGAGCACCTGGGCGCGGCGGGCATCCGCAATCTCGGCATCCGCTTCGCCCGGGACCGTTTCGAGTTCGACTACCTCCTCTTCCTCGATAACGACGCGTTCGTCGAGCCGGACACGCTTACTCGACTTCTGGACGCCATCGAGGGCGACCACGACACAGGAATCGTGACGCCGAAGGCCTACCAGGACATGGCGGCGCGGCGCTTCCACCTGGCGGGAGAGCTGGCCGTTAACCTTTACACCGGCAGGGTGCGAGACGTCGGGGCCGGCGAGGTGGACATCGGGCAGCACGACACCCCGAGGCGGATCGCAGTCTGTTCCGGCTTCGCCATGCTCGTGCGACGTGAGGTGGTGGAACACCTGGGAGGATTCGACGAGGCGTTCGCCCTCGCGGCCTGGGAGGATGTCGATTTCTGCCTTCGCGCCGGCCAGGAGGGGTTCGAGATCGCGTACGCCCCAGCCGCCATCGTCGAGCACGTGGGGGGCGTGCGCGGACGCGGTCGAATCGCGGAGCGCGAGAAGGCGAAGGCTAAG
>CAMYMV010000064.1 GCA_947259585.1 uncultured Gemmatimonadales bacterium
TGATCTTTACGAAATGAGCGAGGCGCAACTCGAGGAAGCGGTTCGCCTCGCGCCCAAGAACGCGGCGGCTTGGGCAGATCTGGGACGCGCCCGAGCGGCCGCGAGAGACCCCGCCGCAGCGGAGCAGGCTCTCTACATCTCGCGCTCGCTCGACCCCGAGAACGAGGAGACCCGCCAGGCGATCCGCAATCTGAAGCGGCTGCGTCCCTGGGCCCGATTCGGGGGACTCGGAGGCGCCACGTTCGATCCCGACTCGTCATCCGGCGTGATCGCCGTCGGGCTGAGCCTGTATCCGACTCCCTCGTTTCAGCTCTGGGGGCTCTACGAAGACGGAATCGAGCTGATCGAGCCGATGCTCGTGCGGGGAGGCGACGCCTTCAAGTCGATGTGGGGGGGCGTTTCGGGCGACTGGGGTCCGGAGGGACGCCTGAGGACCAGCGGCGGGTACGGCCGTCGAGACGCCGGCGAGGAGTTCGTTCAGAACGTCTACCACCTGGCGCAATCGATCGCTGTGCCGCGCGCCGGACGCCCCGTTCTCATCGAGTTCGGCGGATACCTGGGACGCTGGTTCGACCGGGACGACTGGATCGGCTATGCAGAGGTCGGGGTGCCTCTCGGTGTCCGCTTCACGCTTCGGCCTTCGTTCCGTTTCGGCGAGACCATCGGAACGAATACCTCCGAGACGGGCCGGCGCGCCGAAAAGGACCTTCGTGGATACATCGGGCTCGACTACCTCGGACGAGCGGGTTGGCGCATCGAGCCGATGGTCGGTTTCGGTTCCGTGAGCGCGGACGATGGCGCGGTGAGCGTCGATGCGGGAGACTTGGGCGGATCGATCCTGGATGCCACGCTTCTCCTGGCCGCGCCGCTGGGCCGCGTTGCCACGTTCGATGTGTTCGTGCGCCATCAGCGGCCCCCGGTGGCAGCGGCATTCACCGTGGTCTCCGCCGGCCTCACTTTCGGGGTACCTCGTGCCATCCGCTGACCCTCCAAGAGCCGCCGACCGTCGCGGCCCGGCATCGAGAGCTCCCGGATCCGGCGAAAGCGAACGCCGCTCCGAGGACCTGGTCTCGCCCATTCTCGTTCTGCCGGATCCTCTCAAGTCCCGGCGGCCACGATCCAGGCTGGTCTTGGCGGTGGGAGCCATTTCCCTGCTCGCCCTGGGGGGCGCGACGTTGCTCTTTACGGGGCAGGTGGAGGACGGCGGGACTTTACGTCAGGCGGCTGTCGGCGAGCTTGAGGCCAGCGGGCAAACGGACATCGAGTTCAGCGCTCCGGCCGTTGAGCGCGCGGCGGCCGAAGAGAGCCCGGCGAGGTCCGAGGCAGCTGACCCGGATGAGCTCGAGGCAAACATCGGCACCACAAGACCGTCGCCACCCCCGGTCTCGGCTCCTTCTCAGGAGGCGGCCGCCAATCCGCTACTGCGCAGTGGGACGCGAAGGCCCGCCGGGACCGTGGATGACCTCGGCCTTGCGCGCCGGGAAGTGGCCCAGCAGGTCAGGGCCTTCGACCAGCGGCGGACCGAGTTCGAGAGCGAAGCAGCCGGGTGCCCGGAGTTGGCCGACGCCTACGGGGCTCTCGATCAGGCTTTCGTCCGCTTCTCGACACTCCTAGCGCAGGCCGGACGACGTCCGAGCGAGGCGGACGGCCGCCTGTTCGAGATCGTGGATCAGGAGAGCGCCGCCTTCGACCGCTCGGGTTGTCCACGCCCTTCCTAGAGATCGCCCGCCGCCTCACATTGGGGCGATGCCCGGAACAAAACGATACCTGCTCTTCCTTTTCCCCCTTGCGCTGACCGTATCGGCCCTCGTCTGGGGCACCGCGGATCCGTCCAACCAGCGAGACTGGGCCGCGAATCTGGCGGTGCTGCCCTATGCGGAGTTCGAGGGTGATCTGGTTCGCGTGCACAATGTCCGGAACACGTCCTACGAGACCGCCTCCAGCTACACGCCCGCCTACTACGATCGAACGTTCGACCTGGGCCGCCTGGAAACGGTCTGGTTCCTCGTCGAGCCCCTCTCCAAGCGGGGCGCGGTGGCGCACACGTTTGTCAGCTTCGGCTTCGAGGGTCCCGAGTACGTCGCGATTTCGGTGGAGGCGCGAAAGGAGAAGGGAGAGTCGTATGACTTCCTGAGAGGCCTTTTCCGGCAGTACGAACTGATGTACCTGGTCGCGGATGAACGGGACGTGATCCGGCTTCGAACGAGCTACCGGCGGGATGACGTCTACCTGTATCCGATCAAGACCTCACGGGAGTCCATGCGGGAGCTCTTTGTGGCGATGCTCTCGCGCGCCAACGAGCTGCGTGAGCGCCCCGAGTTCTACAACACCCTGACGAGCAACTGCACGAGCAACATCATCGGACACGTCAACAGGCTCTCACCGCGCCGCATCCCCTTCAGCCTCAAGGGACTGCTCCCGGGATACTCGGGTAGGCTGGCCTACGGACTCGGCCTCATCGACACCGATCTGCCGTTCGAGGGGGCGCGCACCCGGTTCAAGATCAACGAGCGGGCGATCAAATACGCGCAGAGCCCCGACTTCTCTATCCGAATCCGTGAGCCGGAGCCGGATTGACCGGCCGGTAGACGGCCGTCCACGACCGCAGGCTCCCTCAGTGTGCGACGGGTTCCTTCTCCTTCGGCACGATATCCACGAACTGGCCGTAGGTCATCGGCTCCTCCAGACGGCACGACCAGGCCAGCCGGTCCTGCCAGACCGTCATGTCGGGACAGCCGTCGCACATGTCCGTGCGACCGTCCGGCAGGACGTCGGCCGGCTGGATGATCATCACCGACTGCATATGCGCACGCCCGAGGGCCTGGATCGGGTGAGTGGCCAGTGTCTGGAGATACGCGCCGGCGGCGCGCGCCACGCCCTTGTCGAAGGGCGCCAGCAGCATCATCGCGCGACCCCTCCGATGCACCCTCGGGCTGCTGTACGCCAGGTACCTGCCGTGCCTCAAGTGGTGGGATGTCTGCGCCAGCTCCATGAACTTTGAACCGACGTAACCGTATATCTTGTCTTTCGTTCCGATGCGTCCAGTAAGAAGCCACTTGAACGAGTCCGGACGCTGCGTGCCGTTCAGATACGCGCACGGCGTGAAGTCCGGAAACCTCTCGCGGATGGTCTCCACGATATCGGTCGACTGGATGTCGATCTTGCCGCCCTCCACACCTGCATAGGGCACGGGCTCGAAGTCGATCTTCTCGCCACCGGCGTAGTAGTCGAAGTCCCCGTTGATCAACCCCGCCCTGAAGGCGATGAAGACGATCACCTGCACGATGTCGATGTGCTTCTGCCCCCAGGCGACGACCTCCGGGACGTCCTCCAGCGTGTCGTCGTACACGGTCTGGTTGAAGGAACAGATCAGATCACCGACACTGGCGATCATCTCCGCGTACTCCAACCGGAGTTCGTTGTGCTCGGCCTCGTTCTTGTCCCGCCAGTGGGGTCGGCGCTGCTTGCTGTCGATGTGGAGCGTGAGGCCCCACAGGCCCGCTCGCTTGAGCTCGACCAGCAGCTCCCGATCCAGGGCAAGACCGTTGGTGTTGAGGATCGGCTTGATGCCGCGCTCCGCGACCATGGCGATGATCTCGGGAACCTGCGGATGGGTCAGCGGATCTCCCCCGGCAACCGAGATTCCGTCGGAGGCTCGGAGGCGGGTGAAGAGGTCCAGCTCCCAGCCGATATCCTCGAGCGACTTGTGCCCCTTGGGATCGTTCGTCCGATAGCAGCCGAGGCAGGCGAGATTGCAGGCCGCAGTTGGCTCGAGCCAGGATATCGAGTTGTCCGGCAGACTCCACGGCAGCCTGTACAGCTCCCGATGATCCAGTTTCATGATGAACGTCCTCCTGTGGCCGAGACGGGACCTGGTCCAATTCAGATCCAGGGCATCAGACAGCCGGTCTGGGATTCCCAGAAAGCTAAACGGGCTTCCAGCAGGCGTAAGTGGGGGAAAGCCCCTCAAGCACTGTACGGAATCCCCCCACACGTTCCGGCTCCTCGGCCGGCGCTCTTGCCCGGCGTTCCGCCCCTGCTCACCGTGAAGGCATGCATGTCCCGCCCGTGCTCCTGGCGCCCGCCGTTCTTGCGGTGGCCGCGGCCGGTTTCGCCGGCTGCGATCGTGGCACACCCTCAATCCTGTCCGATGATCAGCTGTTGGAGTTTCGACGGGCTTCCCTGCACCGCCAGCTCGACTCGGATCTGGTGTCCCTCAGCGAGGCGTTCGAGCGGGGCGATCTTCTGATCTCGGTTCGCGAGAGTCTGCTGCGCGACCTGATCGCAGCCTCCCTGCCCTTCGAGCATGAGGTCACGGATCGGTTCGTGATCACCGCGGATGATGTCGAAGTGGACTTCCAACCCGGCATGGCGCTGGTCGAGTTTGCAGGACGCGCCTCACCGGCCGGCCTGCGTCAGGTATCCGTCGAGATCTTGATCCTGGCGTCCCTCGAGCTGCTGGATCTGGCGCCCGACTCGCCCGACCTGCGTGCCAGACTCTCCGTGCTGGGATTTCAGGTGAAGGGATTGGAGGTCGGACGCCTCCTGCCGCCGGTCGAGCGCCTGGTGAACGATCTCGGCCGGAGCAGACTCGGTCTGTTCACCGATCTTCTGGGCGAGATCGAGATCCCGATTCGGCTCGAGCGGGAGATCACGCTACCCGCCGTCGATACCGAGGAGGTGACGATACCGGCCGCGAGCCTGCCTCTTCGCTCGGAGGTGCGTGGTGTCTTCGTCGGCGAGCATCGCCTCTGGGTCTCCGTGGGAGTCGGCCTGGCTCCGACAGCCAGCGCCGGCCCGCCGGCTTCATGAACGCCGCCCCGCGGTCGGCCGCCGCCCTCCTGGCGGCGCTCCTGGCGGGAGCCGCCCTTTCCTGTGGTGACGCTTGGCCGGGGCCCTCGGCGCCCTCGGGTAACGAGCTTGCCCGGCTCCGGGCAGAAGTGGCCGCGCTGAGCGATTCCGTCGGCGGTTTCCTCGTCTCGGGTCCTGCCGCGAGCCTGGCTGCCGACGACACATCCGACGTCGTCGTCGCGATCCGGACGGAGCTGGTGCGAGATCTCGTCGGGCGTGCCTCATCCTCGTACCTCCGGGACGTCCAGCTCCATCTGGCTCCGGACGCGCGGGTGGATGTCGGAGACGAGGTCCGCGTGAAGCTCGGCATCTTCAATGTCTATGCCGGCAAATGGAGGCTCAAAGCCAACATCCGGCAGATCAACACCTCCCTGCGAGTCCAGGGAATCACCCTGGCGCCCGCCGACTCCAACCGCTTCGAGATGCTGGTCCCCGTGGAGGTGGCCCAGGGAGAGGGCGCGGCGGACATCGACTTCACGTGGGACTCGGCGACGATGGCCAGCGTGGTGTGCAGCGACTTCGAGGTGCACGACAGCTTCGCCGGCGTCGTTGAGCCCCGGCTGTACGAGATGCCGGGCACCGTCCGCTTCGTGGCGGACGCCAACGGGGTGGCCGCGATCCCCGAGTTCACCGAACAGATCGAAGTCCGGCCCGAGCCGACGGAGGAGTCCTGGGCGAAGATCAGGGAGATGCTCGAGCGCCAGAACTCGATCTTCAAGTGCGGGATCGCGATCCAGCCCGAGAAGATGGAGGAACTGCTGCGAGGCCTTCTCAGGAAGGGCTTCTCCTTCCGCCTGCCGGGTTCGATCATGAAGCCTATCCCGCTTCCGGCAGCGGTTCGCCATGACGTACGTGTGGGGGAGAAGACGATCTCGGTGGCGGCAACCCCCTCACTTCTCCATCTCTCGCCCGAGTGGCTGTGGTACGGGACGTACGTGTCCGTGGAGCCCCGCGTCGCCCTCTCGAAAGCGATCCGCGACTACGGCCAACGCTGATCCACCGGCTGCGCGTCGGCCCTAGCCGGGCGGCGCCAGGGACAGCACGAGGATCCCATAGACAGTCGCGCCGACGGCGAAGGCGGAGACATCGGCAGAGCGGTCGGTGTCGGGAAGCTCGTGGCGAAGGACGTTCATGATCATGCCGCCTGCGATGTAGGCGAGCACGAGCGCCAGCGCCTCGGGCGGGATCTCGAGCCGGGGCACGATCCCCACGATCCAGCCGGATAGCAGCCCCGCGACGAGTAGCCAGCGCCCCGTGCTGTGGTATCGCTCGCCGTGGTGCTCGACGAGCGAGTGGTCGTTGGCGAGAAAGTGCAGACCCATGGCGAGCGCGAACATCCACAGCGGCTGGACGGCCTTGTCGCCGGGACTGGCCACGGCGTATCCGATAGCCGCGTTCAGGATGACGAACGAGGCGACGCTGAGCCAGAATGTCGCGCTTCCCGTCTGATCAGGTCCACCCGCAGCTCGGCGGCGGCGGCGCGAGCCGCGCGATGCCGTCTCCACCCAGAACGCTACTGTCAGACCCAGGAGGGCCAGGACGTATACGTGTCGTTCCAGAACCGGTAGAAGTCCGCTTCCGCTGACGTAGTGCTGCTGCTCCGCCAGGTCGGGCATCAGCTCGAGGAAGACGAAAGCGACGGCGATCCCGGCCCCGGCCGAGAGCGCCCGCGGCCCCCACCGTCGGCGTTGCGCCAGGGCCGTGCCTGCGTATACGTGCACGATGGCCAGCACCAGAACGGTCAGCAGCGATGCCAGGTTGCCGGTCAAGAGTCAAACTCCTTCTTTCTTGTCGTCCGCCTTGATCAAAGTGGCTGCTCCTCGTCGGAACCTACCCGCCCGGATCTCTGGGAACGATATTGACACACTCACCCGTCGAGCCCTGCAGAATCAGAGCAAGGACGGCGGAGCGTCACAGGAACGTCGGGGAGAGCGCCAATGACCGCTGAGAGACGCCGAGCACTCCTTCGGACGCCGACAGCGATATCTTCCTTGGCGCCGCGCAGGCGTGGGAAGAGCTGCCGCGGAGAATGAGCCGGCGGCTGTGCCGCGTGGACACCGGGCGCGAGCCCGCGTCTTCGCTGGAGCAGGCTCTCGGATATCTTCGTGAGGCGCGGCTGCTGTGAATCAGGGCGATAGCGGAACGATCGTCCCGGTCGGCGGCGCTCCCTACGATCGGTGGCGGTACTCCGGCCCGGCGGGCGTCGTCGAGTTCGAGGTCGTCACCGCAACCCACGCCGGCCGTGCCCTCGTACGAGGCGGGGAGCAGGTGAGCGCGATCTCGATCCCGTCTCTGCGGTGGCTTGGCACCCGAGAAGGTCAACCGATCGACGAGGCCGAAAGAGCGGCGCTGGTAGCCGAGCTGCGGCGCATCTATCGGGCGGAGGGGAAACCCTTCGACCTCGTGTTCCCTACCGGCGAGATCGAAGACGAGACCGGTTCGGTGCGACCGGGGTTCCGCTCGGCGCTGCCGCGCGCCGAGCACTCGGAAGGCTGGGTCGTCGCGGACTTCTTTCTCTCGCCCGAATTCCCCGACGCGGCTGACGCGCCACCAATCGTCGAGTACGCGGACCCAGCGGGCACCGCCCACATCCCACGCCAGATCGAGGTGGCGAAGGGGACCCGGCGCAGCGTGCTCGACGGCGAGCGCATGCAGTGGGCGGGCAAGAGAGCAGGCGAGACCGTGAGTCCCGAGGATCGACGCCGGGTACTTGAGCGGGTTCGGATGGTTTACGAGCATTGGAACATCGCGTACAGGCTGCGTTAGCGAGCCGCCGTACCCGCCCAGAACGGCCTCGCCGGCGGGCCCGCCGGCAGTGACCGGCTAGTCGAACAGCTTGTCGAGCTTCTCCGAGAGCTCGTTCCACTTGTCCTTCGCCCAGCCCGTCATCTCCGAGACCCCTTCGCGCACCTTGACGAGGGCGAGGTTGCCGGCCACAGCGTCCCAATCGACCACGTTCCACCACTCGGTGATGTATTCGGGACGCCGGTTCTGGTAGTTGAGGTAGTAGGCGTGCTCCCACACGTCGAGCCCGAGGATCGGCACTGCGCCATCGGTGAAGATGGGGTTGTCCTGGTTGGCGGTGGAGGTCACCACGAGGCCGTCCGAGCCGGCGCACAACCAGGCCCAGCCGCTGCCGAAACGCGTGGCGGCCGCGGCGCTGAACTGCTTGTGGAAATCGACGAACGAGCCGAAAGAGTCGTCGATCGCCTGGCCGAGCAGTCCGCCCGGAGTGCCACCGCCATTCGGGCTCATGTTGGTCCAGAACAGCGAGTGGTTCACGTGCCCGCCGCCGTTGTTGCGCACGGCCGTGCGGATGCTGTCGGGGATCGAGTCGAGGCTCAGGAGCAGCTCGAGGGCCGAAAGCTCCTGAAGCTCGGAGTGACCCTCAAGGGCGGCGTTCAGCTTGTTGACGTACCCCTGGTGGTGCTTGGTGTGGTGGATCTCCATGGTCCGCGCGTCGATGTGCGGCTCGAGCGCATCGTAGGCGTACGGCAGTGGGGGCAAAGTATGCGACATGATTACTCCTTCTTCCATGCAAGATGGTTGCGTCGGCTCACCAGTCTACCACAATCCATGTGATGCGGGGGAGCCCAAACTGCGGCATCCCCCGATTCCTTCGCAAGCGAGTGACAGCCCCGTTACAGGCAGCCGAATTCAGACTCCACGGATCAGGCCCAGGACCTCCCGCCTGAGATCGCGATCCCACCGAAGCTCGCCCCGGAACGCCGTCGTGACCATCTCCGTGTGAGCCTTCCGGGCGCCCCGCAGCTTGAGGCAGGAATGCTCCGCTTGCACCACCACGGCGGCACCGCGCGGATCGAGGTGCTCGACGAGCGCGTCCGCGATCTGGCCGGTGAGCTGCTCCTGGAGCTGCGGCCGCCGAGCGAACACGTCCACCGTCCGGGCCAGCTTACTGAGTCCCGTCACTTTCCCGTGCGACGGCAGGTAGGCCACGTGCGCCTTTCCCGTGAAAGGAAGGAAGTGGTGCTCGGCACACGCTCACGAAGTCAATGTCACGCAAGATCACGAGGTCGTCGCCCGTCTGCTCCTGGGAGAACTGGCGGACCAGGTGAACGCCGGGGTCTTCATGCATCCCCCCGAGGATCTCCCGGTAGGCACGGGCAACGCGAGCCGGGGTATCGACGAGGCCCTCACGATCCGGATCCTCACCGAGGCCGATCAGCATCTCGCGCACGGCGGCCTCGACCCGTTCCATGTCCACTTCGCGCACCGGATACAGCTCAGCAATTCCTGCCTCTCCGTCCCCGTTCGCATTCGATCTATGAGGCCGACCGTTTCCGTTCTGGCGACGTCCATCGTGCGCCGGGCTCTCGTCCAGGAGCGGCGCGCTAATGACTCCCAGCCTGCTGACCACGTTTCCTCCCATCCAGTTGCCATCGTCTGAGCGATCTCGCGTACGTGGACACGATACTGGGGTAGGGGGTTCTTGTCAAGTAATTGTCTAAGACGTAGAGTTGTCATCAAAGGTTGACGCGGGCAAGTTTTGCGTTATTGTTTGACTATATTGTCAAACACTCTGGACAGGAAAGACCGGTGACTGATCAGATCGTGGACCCGAACACGATGTCCGAAAGCGTTGCCACCGATACGGAGACCCGGATCTTCGACGCGGCGCTGCGCGTCTTCGCTCGGAAAGGCAGGGATGGGGCCCGGCTGCAGGAGATCGCCGACGAGGCCGGGATCCACCGTCCGGGCCAGCTTACTGAGTCCCGTCACTTTCCCGTGCGACGGCAGGTAGGCCACGTGCGCCTTTCCCGTGAAAGGAAGGAAGTGGTGCTCG
>CAMYMV010000065.1 GCA_947259585.1 uncultured Gemmatimonadales bacterium
CACGGCGACGATACCCGCCATGGTCAGACGTTCTACACGCATTTCTCTCTCCTCCGTTTACGTAGGATCTGGACTATGAATATCC
Source organism: uncultured Gemmatimonadales bacterium (assembly GCA_947259585.1). Classification (GTDB taxonomy): domain Bacteria; phylum Gemmatimonadota; class Gemmatimonadetes; order Palauibacterales; family Palauibacteraceae. Next base: position 86 of record CAMYMV010000065.1, read on the forward strand.
CGTGCCTGCGGGCCTGGCGCCAGCGTTACCCAGAGGGGATAGTATGGTCGGGCGGGCTCGCGGCGGGCTCGAGCTGGCGGGACGGTCCCTGACCGAGGAGTCGGAGATGGTGGACGACGACCGGGCGATAGACACCAAGGCGGTTCATGCGGGCGAGCCCAGGCCTCGCATCGGTGGCGCGGTAGCGATGCCCATCTTCCAGAGCAGCACGTACGACTACGACGGCGAGACCGACTACCACGACATCAGGTACGCCCGTCTGAGCAACAGCCCGAACCACCTGGCCCTGCACGCGAAGCTGGCGGCGCTGGAGAACGCCGAGGCCGCGCTCGTGACGGCCAGCGGAATGGCGGCCATCTCGGGGGTATTGCTGTCGGTTCTTCGATCGGGCGACCACGTGCTCGCGCAGGACTGCCTGTACGGCGGCACGCACAGCTTGATCACGAAGGACCTTCCCGGCTACGGGATCTCCCATACCCTGGTCGACCGTAAGGACCGGGAAGCCTGGGAGAGGGCGCTGCTGCCCGAGACGAAGGCGATCTACGTGGAGACGCTCACGAACCCGCTGGTGCAGATCCCGGACCTCGAGGGCGTCGTGGAGTTCGCGCGGGCGAACGGGCTTGTCTCGATCATCGACAACACCTTCGCCTCGCCGGTGAACTTCCGTCCGGCCGAGATGGGGTTCGATCTCTCGGTGCACAGCGCCACCAAGTACCTGAACGGTCACAACGATCTGATCGCCGGTGCCGTGATCGGCTCGGCCGAGCTCGTTCAGGGGACGAAGCACCTGCACGACCACATGGGCGGGTCCCTCGATCCGCACGCCTGCTTCCTGCTGCACCGAGCACTCAAGACACTCGGGGTTCGGGTGCGCCGGCAGAACGAGTCCGCGGGGCGCATCGCCGGGTTCCTGGCGGAGCATCCGGCGATGCGGGCGGTGCACTATCCCGGGCTCGAGTCACACCAGGAGCACGAGCTCGCCCGCCGGCTGTTCGACGGCACGGGCGGTATGCTCAGCTTCGAGCTCGACGGAGATGTGGAGAGGGCGGAGCTGTTTCTCGCGGCCCTCGAGATCCCGATCGTCGCTCCCAGCCTGGGTGGTGTCGACTCCCTGATTATCCGGCCGGCGGCCGCGGTTCACGTGGGCCTGAGCGCCGAGGAGCGGGCCGCGTCCGGCATCTCGGACGCGCTGATCCGGTTCTCCGTCGGCCTCGAGGACGCCGACGACCTGATCGCCGACCTCGAGCAGGCTCTGGCCGCGTAGCCTTCGTTGCGCCAATACTCGCCGCGCGACCACGCGCGAGCGCCTGAAAGGAGATCGTGATGCGTCGGTTCTCGCCCCGGGTGTGGATCTTGGTTCTGTCGAGCGTCGCCATAAGCCACAGCGTCCCGGCCCACAGGCTCGTAGCCCAGGAGCCGGATGCCTTCGACCGGTACTTCGTTCCTAAGACGATGCGCGTGGACTACTTCCACACCGGCGACGTCGACGAGGAGATCCTGGCGCTCGACCGCGTCGTCTCGGACGGCGTGTGGGCGGGCAGCCTGACGCGGCTCATCGACGACACGAACCTGGGCAAGTACCTGTTCGAGGTGATCGATCCCGCCACCAACCGGGCCATCTATTCCCGCGGCTTCGCCTCGATCTACGGCGAATGGGAGACGACGGGCGAGGCGCGCTCCATGCACCGTACCTTTCATGAATCGCTGCGCTTTCCCTGGCCACGGAAGCCCGTCCAGGTCGTCCTGAAGAAGCGCGACGACGAGAACGCGTTCCACGAGATCTGGTCGGTGTCGATCGATCCGAGCTCGCGTTTCGTGAACGCGGCCGATCCGCCTCCGCGCTCGAACGTGTGGGCCGTGTTCGAGAACGGGCCGCCGACCGAGAAGGTGGACATCGTACTCTTGAGCGAGGGGTACACGGCCGACGAGATGGAGAAGTTCCACGAGGACGCGCGTCGGCTGGTGGACGGGCTCTTCGCGCTCGAGCCGTTCAAGAGCCGGCGTCCCGACTTCAACGTGTGGGCGGTGGATCTCCCGTCCGCCGAGAGCGGCGTGAACAGGCCGCACGTCGGTGAGTTCCGGCGGACGCCGGTTTCGGCGGAGTACAACATCTTCGACTCCGAGCGCTACCTGCTCACCTACGACAACCGGGCGCTGCGGGAGGCGCTCTCGGGCGTGCCCTACGAGTTCCTGGAGATCCTCGTCAACGAGAAGCAGTACGGCGGCGGCGGGATCTTCAACGCGCAGTCGACGACGTCCGTGGACACCGAGTTCGCCGAGTACATCTTCATCCACGAATTCGGTCACCACTTCGCGGGGCTCGCCGACGAGTACTACCTCTCGCCCGTGAGCTACGAGACTCCGGCGGAGCTGACCGAGCCATGGGAGCCCAACGTGACCGCCCTCCACGACCCGGCGCACATCAAGTGGGCCCACCTCGTCGAACCCGGCACGCCGCTCCCCACTCCGTGGGGCAAGGAGGCGTACGAGCAACACGCCCGTGAGATACGGGCACGACGGCAAGCGCTGATCGACGCGCAGGCTCCGGAAGCCGAGTTCGACGCCCTGTTCGAGGAGCAGAAGCGGATCGAGACCGAGCTGCTGGCAACCATGCGCCATTCGGCGGCGGTCGGGGCCTTCGAGGGGGCGATGTACGAGGCGGCCGGGCTGTACCGATCGGAGACCGATTGCATCATGTTCACCCGGGACGATGTGGGCTTCTGTCGCGTGTGCCGGTGGGCCCTCGAGCGCGTGATCGACCTGTACGCAGCCTAGGATCGTCCGATGGTGTAATAATTTGCACGATCTGGCGGCATGATGTGCCCGTGCCACTCCTGCCGGAGGGGGCCGGCTTCTGGCTTCCGGGCGTCCTGCCCGGCCTAACTTCCTTTACGACAAACCATTATATTGGTAACCGTCCCGCCCACCCGAGTTGTACCATTCTTGCATGAGCGTACGGCACGAGTACGACATCGTACGATATCGTACTGACATCCTTGATGGCCCCCGACTCACCGTTTTGCGCGCGACTGAAGGTGAAGCGCCCACAATAGGAGCGGTCGATGAGAAAAACGCAGCTGTCGGCATTCATTGTTGCGGCGCTCGTGCTTGCCGCCTGCGAACCCACGCCTCGTCGCAGAGGACTTCGTCTTCACCTGCCCTGGCAGCATCACGCTCACGGATCACCTGAACGGCCAGTCCTTCGAGGGCACGTGGTTGATCGAGGACTCCAGCGATTGCAGCAATGGATCGCCCGTCAGCGGCGAGGTGTTCGCCGGCCTGGTAAGGGACGACGGCGGAGTCGAGTTCTTCCTGGAGGTTCCGCCTCTTGAGGGTGCGGTCAAAGATGAAGACGACATCTGGGAGGACATCTTTGGAGGCGCCGGGATTTTTGCCAACAACACCTTCTCGGGATGCGAGATCCGCGACGCGGACAACCAGATGAACGGGGCGTTGACAGGACAGGCTCTCGAGGCCTCCGCCTCGGCGGCGCTGAACTGCGAGGACGAGTTCATCATCGTCGGCGAGCAGATTCTCGTCGTCGAGAATCTCATTCGCATGCAGGCGCGCTTCGAGGGCAACCGCTAGTAGAGCGAATCGCCGCAACGTCCGGGAGCTGATCCGAGGCGTGCGAGAAAAGACTGGATACACTAACGGCATGTAGATAAGGGTGTTACGTAGCAAGTAGGCGGGCTCGTCCCGTTTCTTGCATAGCAGTCGATTTCGAGGCGGTACATCAATAAGAAGAGGAGCGGTCGGCCGGCCGACCGCTCGACCGTGGCCAAGGAGCGGTCCATGAGACGACACAGGTTGTTGATGCTGATGGTTGGCGCCTTCGCGCTGGTCGCATGTCAAAGCACACCGTTCGGAAGCGCCGTAAAGGTCAAGGGGACCTTTCTCGGGACGTGGGTCCTGAGTTGGTCCACCAACAACCCCGAGCTCGAGCCGCCTGGGATCACCTCCCGCTGTTCAGGCTCGATCACGCTCGGCGATCAGAGCGGAGACCAGTTCGGCGGGATCTTTCTGATCAACGACGACGGAGAGTGCAGCGACGGCAGCCCGGTGTCGGGCTCGATCGTCGACGGCTTCTCACGCGCGGATGGCGGGGTCAACTTCACAATGACCGTTCCGCCCTCGGCGGGGAGCGACACGATCTCCACGCCGAAGAGCGAGGACGACATCTGGGAAGATGTGTTCGCCGGGAGTGCGGTCATCCTTCCCGATCTGATTCTGGGCTGCTCGATCGCCAACGCCGACAATCAGATGAACGGAGCGATCTCCGGAGATGACATCTCGGCGTCCGCATCGGCCTCTCTCGGCTGCCCGGGCGGCGACGTGCAGCTGCAGCTTCGGTTCGAGGGAGCCCGGTAGGACCGCTTCAACGACCGCTGTGTTGCCTCGGCGGGGGCGCGTCGTTCCGGGCGCGCCCCCGCTTTTCATTGGCAACTCTCCTTGGCAAATCTGATTGACAGCCGACCTTCCCGGCAGCTACGCTAATACGTTACCAGTCTTCCCCATCAAGAAGAGGCCTCGTCAGCAAGAGGTTTCATCAGGAGGTGCCGTATGAGAACGCCCGCAGCCGTTTTGGCTCCGAGCATACTGCTTTTCGGCCTCGCCTGCGCGCCGGCCGAGCAGGCCCCGCCGCCGGCCGAGCCGGAGATGACTCAGGCCGAGGCGACGCAGGTCTTCGACGCCATCGTTGAGGCTTGGGACGTGGCACAGAACGCGGATGACGTGGACGGGCTGATGGCGATCTACGGAGGGGACATGGCCGCGATGCCGCCCGACATGCCCGAGGTCGCGGGTGCAGACGCCATCAGGGCGCTGTGGACCGAGTTCGTCGCGCAGGGCCAGGACTCCGACAACGTGTTGCAGGGATTCCGGGTGTCTGGCGATGTGGCCGCGATGTGGGGCAGCTACACCTTTACGAGCATGCCGGAGGGTGAGGAGGGAATCCCGGTGGCCGGGAAGTGGATGGCGCTCTTCGAACGGCAGGCCGACGGCTCCTGGAAGATGCTCCGAAACATCTGGAACACGGATATGCCGATGTAGCGCACGACGGAGGGCCGCCCCGCCGCCTCCGGCGGAACGGCCCTCCTTGCTCTTCGGTCAGTGCCGCCCACGGCTGCTCCCAGGGCAGCCGTCCCTCCCGTCAGCCTCGCGCCATCAATCAGGAAGAGGGCGGCTTCAGGTAGCGGTCGAGCCAGCCGAAGAACTCGCGGTGCCAGACGAGCCCGTTCTGAGGGCTGAGAATCCAGTGCCCCTCCTCGGGATAATAGAGGAACCGTCCGTCGATCCCCTGCGCCCGAAGCGCCGTGAAGGCCTGCATGCTCTCGGTCACCGGCACGCGGAAGTCCAACTGGCCGCCGATGATGAGCATCGGCGTGTCCCAGTTCTGGACGAAGCGGTGAGGTGAGAAGAGGTCGTAGCTCTCGGGCCTGGGGCTATCCCAGTACGGCCCGCCGAGATCGAACTCCGGGAAGAAGAGCTCCTCGGTCGCTCCGAACATGCTCTCCAGGTTGAAGACGCCCGCGTGGGAGACGAAGGCCTTGAAGCGTCGCTCATGGTTCCCGGCGAGCCAGAAGACCGTGTAGCCGCCGAAGCTCGCGCCCACGGCGCCCAACCGGTCACGATCCACGAAGGGCTCCGACGAGACCTCGTCGATGGCGCTCAGCAGATCCCTCATCGCCTGGCCGCCCCAATCCGTCGAGATCTCCTCCTTCCAGGCCTGACCGAAGCTGGGCACGCCGCGACGGTTGGGGGCGACGATGATGTAGCCGTTGGCCGCCATGAGCTGGAAGTTCCACCGGTAGGAGAAGAACTGGCTGACGGTGGATTGCGGCCCGCCCTGAGCGTAGAGAAGGGTGGGGTAGCGACGCTCGGGATCGAAGCCGGGCGGGTAGATCACCCACGTGAGGATCCGACCTCCGTCGGTCGCCGGAATCCACCTCTGCTCCACCCGCCCGAGCTCGAGCCGGTCGATGATCGGCGCGGTGAGAAAGGTGAGCCGGTCGGCCTCGCCGGTGCGCGCGTCCACGCGGTAGAGCTCGGCGGGCGCGGACATCGACACACGCTGTCCGATCAGGTAGGCCACTTCGTCACCCTCGGCGAGCGAGAAGCCGTAGTAGTTGTGCACGCCTTCGCTGACCTGACGGATCCTGCCGGATCCCGCATCCGCCGCGAATAGCTGGATCGTGCCCTCGGTCTCGCTCGCGAAATAGATCGTGCCCGAGTCCGCCGACCAGGAAGGTCCGTGGGCGTCCTGATCGAACCCCTCGGACAGCTCCCGCTTCTCGGCGGTCTCGAGGTTGATCACGAAGAGCCGGTTCCGATCCGCCTCGTACCCGTCCCGCTCCATGCTCAGCCAGGCCATATGCCGCCCGTCGGGTGAGAAGGCCGGCTCGATGTCGTAGCCCATCATCCCCACGGTGACGTTGGACGTTTCTCCCGTCTCGACTGAGTAGAGGTAGACCTCCGAGTTGGTGGTGCGGGCGAACTCGGCTCCCGTGACTTTTTTGCTCGTGTAGGCGATCCGGCCCCCGTCCGCGCTCCAGGCGATCTGCTCGCCGCCGCCGAACGGGTCGAGCGGGGTGTCGTGGGGCTCGCCCGGCATGAGGTTGACGGGCTCGCCGATCTCTCCGTCCGAGTACTCGGCTATGAACAGGTGGCGGTAGCTGCCGTCCCGCCAATGATCCCAGTGCCGGAACATGAGGTCATCGATGATCCGCACGTTGGCCTCGGGGAGGTCCGGGTGCATGTCGGCGGTGGTCGGGTCCACCTCCACGCTCCGCGTGAACGAGATGTGATTGCCCGCCGGCGAGTAGAGGAAGTTGGAGATGCCACCCTCGACGTCGGTGACCTGTCGCTTCCCCGAGCCGTCCGGGCGGATCTCCCACAGCTGCGTCGACTCGCTCTCGTTGGAGAGGAAACCGACCCATTCGCCGTCGGGCCGCCAGGTCGCGGCGCCCTCCCGGTGCGGCGTGCCGACCAGGAGCACTGGCTCTCCACCCGCAACGGGAATCAGATAGAGGTCCGAGTTACCCTTGTTCTCTTCGACGCTGTAACGAGTCACGCCGAAGGCGATCATTCGTCCGTCCGGCGATACGCTGGGTGCGCCGACACGGGGCAGGCCCCACAGCAACTCCGGGGTGAGTACATCCTGAGCCCGCAGGCCGGTTGTGGAGGCCAGCACCAAGGCGAGGGCTGCTGCGAGGAGCTTCATCCTGGGAGTCATGCTCGAGATCTTCATCGATTCTGCTCTCTTGGGGGTGGTGTGGGACGGTTGAATCTCCCGACCTCAGCCAGTATAGACCACTCCATCCATCTCGTCATCCCCTGCAGCGCGCCATAAGTTCGAGGCGCTTGGCGCTACGCCAGACAGGTTCAGACAGGTCGGGAGGCACCCTGAACAAGATCCTCGTTACCGGCGCTCTGGGACAGATCGGAGCCGAGCTCGTCAGCGCTCTTCGCGAACGCTACGGAACCGACAACGTGATCGCGTCGGACATCCGCATGCCGCAGAAGGGGAACTCGGGCCCCTTCGAGTTCGTGGACGTCACGGCCCAGCGACAGATCGACGCCGCGGTGCGGCGTCACGACGTCGACACGATCTACCACCTGGCCGCCATCCTCTCCGCCGTGGCCGAGGAGAAGCCGCACGTGGCGTGGGACGTCAACATGGGCGGACTCTACCGGACGTTGGAGGTGGCGCGAGCCAGCGGCTGCGCCGTCTTCGTGCCCAGCTCGATCGGTGCGTTCGGGCCCGGTACGCCGCGAGAAGATACGCCACAGGACACGGTGCAGCGGCCTACGACGATTTACGGCGTGACCAAGGCGGCGGGCGAGCTTCTCTGCGACTACTACCACTCCCGCTTCGAGGTCGACACGCGCGGCGTCCGCTATCCCGGCCTCATCTCGCACGTGGCCCTGCCCGGCGGGGGCACCACCGACTACGCGGTCGAGATCTTCTACGAGGCGATCAAGCACGGTCACTACACCTGCTACCTGAAGCCCGACACGCGCCTCGACATGATGTACATGCCCGACGCGCTGAAGGCGGCGATCGACATCATGGAAGCGGACCCGAGCCGGCTGGTTCACCGAAACGCGTTCAACGTCACGGCGATGAACTTCACGCCGGCGGAAGCGGCCGAGGCGATACGCCGGCACCTGCCGGAGTTCAGGATCGAGTACCAGGTGGATCCGGTCCGGCAGCGTATCGCCGACTCGTGGCCCGACTCGATCAGCGATGCCGCCGCGCGGGAGGAGTGGGGGTGGAGCCCGGACTACGATCTGGAGAGCATGACCGAGGAGATGCTGGGGAGCCTCCGGCCGAAGCTGTCTCTGGAGGAAGCCGGCGGCTAGATCTGCGCGTCGGCACGTCTAGCCGGGGAGCACGTCCAGCCGGCAGCTCGCACGTCTAAACAGAGAAGTAACGGGCCTCCGGGTGGTGAACGACGAGGGCGGCGGTCGAGATCTCCGGGACCAGGGCCCCGGCTTCCGTGAGCTCCATGCCCAATCGCTCCCGGGCCGGCAGAAGATCGAAGACGATCCGGTGCTGCCGGTGGTCGGGGCAGGCGCCGTAACCCCAGGAGTAGCGCAGCCCGCGGTCCCGATCGATCCCGAGCTCCTCCCGAACCCGCCGGTGCAGGAGCTCGGCTCCCGCCTCCGCCAGCCGGACGCCGAACCCGTGCAGATAGTATCCCTCCGAATAATCGCCGCCCTCCATCAGTCGCGATGATCGCTCCAGCAGCTCGTCGCCGACCGTGACGATTTGAAGGGCGATTACATCGCGGCCACCGTCGATGGGCCGGAAGTAGTCGGCCAGGCAGAGACCATCGCGTGCCTCCTGACGGGGGAAGTCGAAGCGCGCGAGCTCGCGGTCGGGATCCTCGGGATCGAAAAGAACCACGGCGTCGCCCGCCGAGCCTGCCGGGAAGAAGCCGTAGGCGGCCGTGGGCCGAATCCAGCCGCCAGCCAGCGCCTCCTGCTTGTAGCGCTCCAGCCGGGGCTCGAACTGACCGGTCACGAGCTCCTCCCATTCTTCTCCCTTCGCGTTCTTGGCGCCCCAATGAAGCCGGTAGAGGGTGTTGAGATCGATCAAAGGAAAGAGCTCTCCCAGAGGAATCCGCTCCAGCACCTTCACGCCCCAGAACTCGGGCTTCGGAACCTCCACATCGGCTGACGGACCGCTCCGAGCATGGGTCGGCCGCAGCTTGGCGGCCTTCTTCTGAAGGGCCGCTCGTCGGCTGATTCCCTCGCGGACCTCGGCGTGACGATTCCGGATGAAGTCCTCGCGACCCTCCCGGTCCGAGAGGGCATCCATCGTGGAGAGGCCCTCGAAGGCATCCTTGCAGTAGAACATTCCAGCCGGATACACCGTGTCGCGTTCCTCGCCTACGAACGTCGCCTGGCGGACGAACGAGGGGTTGATCGCGGCACCGCCGACCAGCAGCGGGTACCCGAGGTCTCGGCTGTACAGCTCCTGGGCGCACAGCGGCATCTGCTTCGACGTCGAGACCAGGAGCGCGGAGAGCCCGATCGCGTCGGCGTCCAACTCCTCCGCCTTCTCGATGATCGTGTTCACCGGGACCTGCTTGCCCAGGTCGTGGACGGTATAGCCGTTATTGCTCAGGATCGTGCCGACCAGGTTCTTGCCGATGTCGTGGACATCGCCGAAGACGGTCGCCAGCACGACCACCCCCTTGGTCTGCCCGTCGAGCTGGTCGAGGTAGCTCTCCAGCTTCGTGACAGCCCGCTTCATGACCTCGGCCGACTGCAGGACGAAGGGGAGGATGAGCTCTCCGGCGCCGAACTTGTCCCCGACCTCCTTCATGGCCGGCAGGAGCACCTGGTTGAGGATGTGGACGGCGGCGTCGTTGTCTCCGCCCCGATCCTGGATCGCCCGCTCCACGAGCAGCTGGATCCCCTCCTTCTTCCGGTGGAGGATCATCCAGTGAATCGCCTCTTCCGGCGTCATGTCGGCCGTCGGATCGACCCTGGACTCCTCGGTCGGGCCGTGAGCCTCGAAATGACCGATGAAGCGCTCGAGCGCATCTGGCCGACGGTCGAAGATCAGATCGTCCGATAGCCCTCGCTCCTCCTCGTCGACCTCGGCGTAGGGTGTGATGTGGGTGGCGTTGACGATGGCCATGTCCATCCCCGCCTCGACGCAGTGGTGGAGGAAGACGGAGTTGAGGGCTCGCCGCGCGTGCGGCCGAAGGCCGAAGGAGACGTTCGACACACCGAGGCTGGCGAACGTCCCCGGCAACTCATGCTTGATGCGGCGAATGCCCTCGATCGTCTCGATCGCCGAGGGGCGGAACTCCTCGTCACCAGTGGCCAGGGTGAAGGTGAGCGCGTCGAAGATCAGATCCTCCGGCTTCAGGCCGTACTCCTCGACGCAGATGTCGTGGATCCTCCTCGCCACCTCGAGCTTCCGGTCCGCGGTCTTCGCCATGCCGTCTTCGTCGATCGTCAGTGCGACGAGCGCGGCGCCGTGCTCGACGGCCAGCGGCGCGACCCGGTCTATGCGCTCCCTCCCGTTCTCCAGGTGGATGGAGTTGATGACGGCTCGTCCCGGGTAGGCCTTGAGGCCCTCCTCGACGACGTCGGCCTCCGTCGTGTCGATCATCAGCGGCGTCGGCACGCCCTGCGCGAGCAGCTTGACCAGCGTCCGCATCTGATCCGCCTCGTCGGCGCGCTCCGTGAGGGCCACGCACACATCCAGCAGGTGGGCGCCCCCGTCCACCTGTTCCCGGGCCACCTCGATCACCTCGTCGTAGCGGTCAGCGAGAAGCAGCTCCTTCACCTTACGGGAGCCCTGGGTGTTGACCCGCTCGCCGATCAGGGTGGGGGCGGGGAGCTGCGCCAGGTCGAACGCGGTCATCGCGCTGGCGGCGCGTGGCGTCTGGATCGCGGTTCGCTCGAGCATTTCCACTCCCCAGACACGGTCCACGACCGCCGCCATGTGCTCGGGCGTCGTTCCGCAGCATCCTCCCACGATCGAAACGCCGATTCGGGTGATGAACTCCTCGTGGGCCTCGGCGAGCTCTTCCGCCGTCAGGCCGTAGACTGCCACGCCGCCCTCGTTGTGCGGGATGCCGGCGTTGGGGATCACGCTCACCGGCAGCACCGATCGCTCGCAGAGATAGCGGATCGGCTGGCGCATGTGTTCCGGGCCGGTGGAGCAGTTGAGACCGATCACGTCGACGCGCAGCGACTCCAGGATCGTGAGGGCGGCCTCGATGTCGGTGCCGAGGAGCATCCGGCCCGAGGTGTCGAGGGTGACCTGGGCCTGGATCGGGCACGGCGAGTCCAGGGCCCTCGAGGCGCGCCGGATGCCGGAGACGGTGGCCTTCAGCTCCAGGATGTCCTGCGTGGTCTCGATGATGAGGACGTCCACGCCCCCCTCGACGAGCCCGCGGGCCTGTTCCTCGAAGACGTCCGCCAACTCGTCGAAACCGACGGCGCCCAACGTCGGATCGGATGTGCTCGGCAGGTACCCCGACGGCCCGATGCTGCCGGCGACGAAGCGCGGGCGCTCCGGGGTCGAGAAGTCGTCGGCGACCTCCCGCGCCAGGTGGGCGGCCGTCCGGTTCATCTCCAGAATCCGGTCCTGAAGGCCGTACTCAGCGACGCTCAG
>CAMYMV010000066.1 GCA_947259585.1 uncultured Gemmatimonadales bacterium
GGCCGCCGACCCGGGTGGCATGACCCGGCTGGCCACCGAGGAGTGTCTCCGTTACGACCCCCCGGTCAAGTCGACGCAACGAATCGCCGCCGAGGACGTTCGGCTCGGCGGCAAGGCGATCCACAAGGGGGATCGAATCCGCTGGATCATGGCGGCGGCAAACCGTGATCCATCGGTGTTCCCGGACCCGGATCGGTTCGACATCAACCGCCAGCCCAACCCGCACATCTCCTTCGGCTCCGGGATCCACTACTGCCTGGGCGTGGCGTTGGCGCGAATGGAGGGGCAGGAGGTCTTCCGAGCGTTGGCCGAGCGTTTCGGCCGGTTCGAGCTGGCGGCGGACGAGGTGGAGTACCAGCCGAGCATTCAGTTCCGCTCGCTCAAATCGTTGCCCGTGAGCTGGGATCGGAGGAGTCGATGACGCGTCGCCTGAACGTGCGGGTGGACCACGCCTGCTGCGTCGGCAACGCGATGTGCCTTGCCACGGCGCCCGGCGTGTTCGCGCACAACGATCACCGGCAGTCGGAGGTCGTCGATCCCGAGGGGGAGTCGGAGGAGAAGATCCTCGAAGCGGCCTTCAACTGCCCCACCAGGGCGATCCGGGTGGAGATCGCCGAGGGCGGCGAGCAGCTGTTTCCGTAGGCTCCGGTCAGGCCGGTCGGGCGTTGCGGAGCGTGTTCCAGGCCTTTCCGACCCGGCGGGCCTCGTGCAGCCTTTCCTCGGCCATTCGGTTCGCCGCCTCCTCGGTGCCGATCCCGAGCTCCTCGGCCACCCGGATCACGCTGCGCGTCTGGCTCTGGATCTGAGAGACCTTCTCGAATATGCGAGCATCATCGGTGGGGGCGCCGAGCACCTCTTCCTGACAGCGAATCAGTCCGCCCGAGTTGACGAGATAGTCAGGACCGTAGGCTATCCCACGCTTCATGAGCGCCGCTCCGTGTCGTGACTCCGCCAGGACGTTGTTGGCCGCTCCGGCAATGCCAGCGCAGCGGAATCGCTCCAGGGTACGGTCGTTCACGATCGCGCCGACGGAGCATGGCGAGAAGATGTCACACTCGACGTCGTAGATGGCGTCGGGGGCGACCGCGGCCGCTCCCAGCTCCTCCCGCGCCCGCCGCACGGGCTCCTCGACGATGTCGCAGACCGTGAGGCGGGCGCCCTCCTCGTGACAATACCGGGCGACGAACGCCCCGACGTGACCGAGACCCTGGATCGCGACGTGCCGCCCCGCCAGGTCATCGCTGCCCGTCACCGCCTCGAGCACCGCCCGAATGCCGCAGGTGACGCCGTAGGCTGTAGCGTGCGATGGATCTCCCGCACCGCCGGCGTGGTGAGGCACGCAGGACACGTGTCTCGTGACCCCACGCAGCACGGCCATGTCGTGCGATCCGGTGCCGATGTCCTGTCCCGCGATGTACTCTCCCCCCATCGCCTCGATGAACCGACCCATCGCTTCCAGCAGCGAATCACTCTTCTCGGACCGCGAACCACCGATGATGACCGACTTGCCTCCACCCAGGTTCACGCCGCTGATCGCCGCCTTGTAGGTCATCCCGCGCGCCAGCCGCAGGACGTCCACGAGGGCGTCTTCCTCCGTCTCGTACGGGAACATCCGTAGGCCGCCCAGCGCCGGACCGAGGGTGGTGTCGTGGATCGCGATGATCCCGCGAAGCCCGGAGGCTCCGTCGTTGCAGAAGACGATCTTCTCGTAGTCGTGCTCGTCGAGTCGGTCGAATAGATCCATGCCGAACCCTACTGCCCTCCGAAGAGGGCCGCGAGGCTTCCATGAAGGCTTATCCAGGCAATCCAGCCGACGAGCAGGGGGGCCACGTAGCGTAGCAGGAAGACCGCCAGGGGTATGACTCGCCGAAACACCGGCGAAGCGCCCAGGCGCAGCTCCTCCTCGGGGGCCCGCATGACCCAACCCGCGAGGATCGCTACGCCCAGCACCCCGAGGACCGTGAAAAGCTCGGCGACCAGCTGGTCCATGATGCCGAGGGTCGCGATGGAGACGGCCGGCGCCAGTCCGACGAGTCCCGCCGCGCATCCGGCGAGCAGCGTGGCCTGCCGGCGAACGAGCCGGGTTTCGTCCATGAGCACGGCGGACACGACTTCCAGGAGAGACACGGCCGAGGTGATCGCCGCGACGACCAGGGTCATGAAAAAGGTCGTGCCGACGATCCTCCCCACGCTCCCCATCCGCAGAAACGCCTCCGGCAACGAGATGAACAGGGCCCCCACCGCGCTCTCCCCGACCTCCTCCGACAGTCCGAGGGCGAACACGATCGGGAAGACGACCAGCCCGGCGATGAACGCGACCGAGAAGTCCGAGAGGGCGATCACCGCTGCCTCCCGGTTCAGGTTTTCCTCCCGGGAGTAGTAGGAGGCGTACGTAATCATGATTCCCATACCTACGCTGATCGAGTAGAACGCCTGCGCGGCGGCACCCTGAAGCACGGCCGGATCGAGGACCTCTGCGAGCGACGGCGCGAGGTAGAACCGGTACCCGGCTGCGGCGTTCGGCAGAGTGGAGGCCCAGATCGCCAAGCCGATCAGCAGCAGGAAGAGCGTCGGCATCATGAACAGGCTCGCCCGCTCGATGCCCCGGCGGACGCCGAAGAGCACGATGCCGATCGTGAGCGCGATAGACACGAGGTGGAAGCCGATGGCGGGACCGCCCGTGGAGATTCGCGTGAAGCGGTCGCCCGCTCCGGCGGAGAAGCCGAACAAGGCCGCGTCCAGGGCGTAGCGAATCGCCCAGCCCGTGATCACCGAAAGGTAGGCCAGGATCAGAAGGCTGGTGACCACGAACAGAAGACCCAGGGGCACCCATGCCCGGCCGCCGATGCGCCGCAGCGCCCCCACCGGGGAAAGGCGGGTACGCCGGCCGACAGCAAACTCCGCGAGCATGATAGGAACACCGATCATGAAGGTCATGATCAGGTAGGCGATGACAAACGCGGCGCCGCCGCCCTCCGCCGCCTGGTAGGGGAAGCGCCAGATGTTTCCGAGGCCCACGGCGGATCCGACCGCGGCGAGCACGAAGCCGAGCCGGGTCCCGAAGACCTCGCGCCCCTCTCCCCGGCCGGTAGCTCCTGTTCCTCCGCTCAATCCGAGCCGCCCGATTCACGGGCGAACGCGTCCACCTCCGCCCTGGTCGGCAGCGAGGGCTGGGCGCCCTCCCGTGTCGTGCTGAGCGCGGCTGCCAGGTTGGCGATGTCAACGGCGGCTTCCGGCGAAGCTCCTTCCGCCAGCGCCACCGCCAGCGCTCCGTTGAACGCATCACCGGCGGCCGTGGTGTCGACAACGGCGACCGAACGTGCGTGTCGAACGACGCTCATATCCTCCTCTTCGAGGAGAGCGCCCTGCGCGCCGAGCGTCACGATCACCCGACGCACGCCCGCTTCACGCAGCTTCCGCGCGGCGAGCCGAGCCGCCTCGATCCCCGATCCTCCTCCCCCCGCAAGGGCGATCGCCTCGCCGGTGTTCGGCGTCAGCGCGGAGACGTCGCGGAGGACCCGGACATCGACCGGAGCCGCGGGCGCGGGGTTCAGGATGATGGGCACTCCCGCCGCTCTCGCCCGGCTCACGGCATGGGCCACGGTCGATAGGGGGGTTTCCAGCTGAAGAAGCAGCATGTCCGCGGCTTCGATCTCTCCGGCTGCCCTGTCGACATCCTCCGGTTCGAGCAGGGCGTTGGCACCCGGCGCCACCGCGATGGCGTTTTCGCCTTCGTCGCTTACGACGATCAAAGCGACGCCGCTCGGGGCGTCCGGATCCCTGACCACGAAGCTCGTGTCGATCCCCTCCCTCTGGAGGTTCGATAGCGAAGCTTCTCCGAGCTCGTCCTGGCCCACCCTCGCCACCAGGGCCACCCGCGCGCCAAGCCGGGCGGCCGCCACGGCCTGGTTCGCGCCCTTGCCTCCAGCGGCTCTGAAGAAGGAAGTACCCAGGACGGTTTGGCCGGCCCTGGGCAGCGCGGGTGCCCTCACGACGAGGTCCGTGTTCGAGCTTCCCACCACCACGATGCGAGGCGGCATCAACCGTCCCTCAACGACCGGAAGAGCATCGCTTTCCACGCGAGCACGTCGATCTCCCAGCAAACGATTGCGTTCGGCTTCGCGAGATGGCCCCACACCTCCTCGTTGTGTGGGTAATCGTGGATCTCCAATGCGTCGACCACCGTCATGCCGCGGGTGAGATCGCTCTCCGTCTCGAGCTGCACGCGGTGCGCGCTCCATCGCGTGCAGATGGAGGGGTCCAGGGCTATCGCCATGGCGATAGGGTCGGGAAGGCCGAGGCCGGGGTCTCCCGATTGGCGGCGGTTGGCCTCCAGCGCCGTGGCGTTGCAGTCGATCGCGAAACGCGCGAGAGGGTTATCGAAGCCGCGGACGTAGGCCATCTCCCCGTCGTCGAGGTTGGCCTCGTGTCGGCAGAGCTCCCAACCGACCATCTCGATCGGCAGTCCCGACTCGAAGACGGCCCGCGCCGCATCCGGGTCCACCCAGAGGTTGAACTCGGCTGCCGGCGTCACGTTGCCAACCGTGCAGGCCGCTCCGCCCATGACGACGCAGCGTCCCACGAGGGAGGCGAGATCGGGCGCGATCTCGAGCGCACGCGCGATGTTGGTCAGAGGGCCGAGCGTCACGAGCACGAGCCCGGGGTTCTCCCGCACGGTGCCGACGATCGCCTCCACGGCGTGGCCCGCTGCGGGGCTTCGTTGCGGCGGAGGGTAGCCCAGATCGCCGAGGCCGTCCCCGCCGTGGAAGAACTGCGCGGTCACCAGCGGGCGCCTCAACGGCTCTGCCGAGCCTCTGTAGACGGGAGCTTCGGAGCCGCACAGCTCCAAGGTGTAGAGAGCGTTCCGGACGCCCTGGCCGACGGGGACGTTGCCCGCCACTATCGTTACGGCCTTGATTTCCACGTCCGGCCAACGGGCGGCCATGATGAGGGCCACCGCATCATCCGAGGCGGTGTCGGTGTCGATCAACATGGCTCGCGGCACGGTCGGCCTCCGTAATCGGGCGCCGCGTTCCGGCGCCGGTCGCTCGGTATGGCCCGGACCGCCTGGAGTGGCGGTTCGGCGCCCCGCGGCTCAAACGCGTGATCTACAGGGTAGTGACAGCCATGGATACCAGGAAGAAGATCTCCGTCGCTGTTCGTCGTGCCTCGGGCGCGGCGTGTCTCGGGTTCGTCCTCTCGTCTTGCGGGGGTGAGGGGCCGGTCGATCCGATCCAAAACCCGGGGGACTTCAACCGAGCCATGCGGTCCGGCGGCCTCGACCGGGTCTACGACGTTCACGTGCCCGCCACCGTGAACCCCTCGCAGCCGTCGCCGCTCGTCATCATGCTTCACGGCGTCCCGCGGCTCAGCGGCATGGCGGTGATCACCGGCTTCGACGACGTGGCCGACCGGTTCGGCTACATCGTCGCCTACCCACGGGCCTTTCGGACCCTGGACTGGAACGTCGGTTGCGAGCTCTGCTCCGGTGCCGCGATCGACGGCGTCGACGACGTGCGGTTCATCCGCGATCTGATCGACGATCTGGCTGACCAGGTTGCCATAGACCGCTCACGCATCTACGTGGCGGGGTTCTCTCAAGGCGCTCTCATGGCGCACTTCCTGGGCTGCGAGCTGGCCAACGAGATCGCGGCGTTCGGAAGCGTCGCGGCCACGATGATCGATGAGGTCGAGGAGACGTGCTCTCCTTCCCGTGCGGCTCCCTGGCTCTTCATCCAGGGAACGGAAGACACCGAGTTTCCCTGGGAGGGCAGGGTCGGCGAGCTCTCGAACACGATCTCCGCCCGAGCGACTATCTCCACCTGGGCTGGCCTGAACGGGTGCTCGGCGAACCCGGCGGTCACCGAGCTTCCGGACACGGAGGACGATGGCACCACGGTTACGCTGGAGGAATACCGGAGCTGCGCCGGCGGAGCGGAGCTGGACTTCTACATCGTGACTGGCGGCGGCCACACCTGGCCGGGCGCGCCCGTGGAGTTCACAGCCACCAAGAGCCTCGAGATCGACGCGAGCGAGCTTCTGGGGGAGTTCTTCTCAGCCCACTAGCGCCACTGGCCGGCCGCCCTCAGGATGGCGCGGCGTGCGGTCACGCCGGCCATGGCCACGCGGTATTCGGCTGACGCGTGGGCGTCGCTGAGAGGACTCTCTATCGCCTCTCCCGCTTTGTCGCACGCCTCTCGCACGAGCTCCTCGCTCAGCGTCTCGCCCACGAGGCGATCCTCCAGCGCATGCAGCCGGAAGGGGCCGGACGAGACCCCGGTGAGTGCGACCCGCATCGCCTCGATCGTGCCGCCGTCCATCTCCGCGACGGCCGCCGCTCCCACAAGGGCGAAGCCCGAGGCCGCCTGCCTAAGCTTTTCGTAGGCCCCGCCTCCGTTCGCCGGCATCCGGAATCGGATCTCGCGGAGCAGTTCCGAGGGCTTGAGCGCCGTCGCCCACAGGCCGTGGAAGAAGTCGCCGGCGGAGATGGTCCGGTCCCCTTCCTCGCTGCGGGCCACCAGGGAGGCGTCGAGCGCGAGCGCCGCGGCCGGGATGTCGGCGGCGGGGTCGGCGTGCGACAGGCTGCCACCGATCGTCCCGAGGTTTCTCACCTGAAGATCCCCCACCGAGGCGGCTGCCTCCGCGAGGCAGCGGGCGACGCCGGAGTCGATGAGATCGGACGCCACCAGATCGGCGTACGTCGTCAGGGCACCGATCGCGATCTCTCCGTCCTCCTCCCGGATGTAGCTCAGCTCCGGGACCTTCCGCAGGTCGACGACGAGATCCGGCCGGTCCAACCGCAGCTTGAGGGTGGGGAGCAGGCTCTGTCCTCCCGCTAGGATCCTGATGTTCGTGCCTCCGGCCAGCAGGGCGAGCGCTTCGTCGAGTGACGCCGGCGCGGCGTAGTCGAATTCAGCGGGCAGCATGGCTCTCTCCTTCGGCTCGACCGGCGTTCATTCGGTAGCTCCCGACCGCATCGCCCGCCAGATCTTCTCCGGTCGGGCCGGCATCTCCACGTGACGGACGCCGTAGGGCGACAGGGCGTCCACGATGGCGTTGATGACGCAGGGCGTGGATCCGATCGTCCCCGCCTCCCCGACTCCCTTGGCGCCCAGCGGGTTTACCGGTGTCGGGGTCGTCGTCCGGTGGAGCTCGTAGCTGGGCAGATAGCTGGCCTTCGGCAGGGCGTAGTCCATCAGGGTGCCGGTCACGAGCTGGCCGTTCCGGTCGTAGACGGCCTCCTCGAACAGGGCTTGCGCGATTCCCTGGGCGATTCCGCCGTGGAGCTGGCCATCCACGATCATCGGGTTGATGACATTACCACAGTCGTCGACCGCGACGTACCTGCGGAGGGTCGGTTCACCGGTTTCCGGATCGATGTCCACCACGCAGAGGTGGGCGCCGAAGGGGAAGGTGAAGTTCGGCGGCTCGAAGAAATGCGTGGCGGCCAGGCCAGGCTCCACGCCCTCGGGCAAGTCCGTGGCCAGGTATGCCGCCCCGATCACGTCCTCCAGGGTCACGAACCTGTCGGGAGCTCCCTTGATTCCGAGCCGGTCGCCCTCGTATTCGATGTCCTCTTCGTGCGCCTCGAGCAGGTGGGCGGCGAATTTCTTGGCCTTGGCCCGGATGGTGTCCAGGGCGAGCGAGAGCGCCGCGCCACCGACCGCCAGGCCGCGCGAGCCGAAGGTCCCGATCCCCTCCGGAACGTAGTCGGTATCGCCATGCGCGATCTCGACCGCTTCGATCGGGACCCCCAGACGGTCGGCCACGATCTGGGCGAAAGTGGTCTCCTGGCCTTGGCCGTGCGGGCTGACGCCCGTCTTCACGACGACCGCGCCGGTCCGCCGCACCTCGACCGTGCAGGCTTCCCAGCCGCCGGCCGGCAGCGCGGCGGAGGGCCCGATGCCGCAGATCTCCACGTACGTGGAAACGCCGATTCCCATGACCTCCCCACGCGCACGCCTCTCCTCCTGCTCTCGGCGCAATCCGGCGTAGTCCGCGATCTCGAGCAGGCGATCCAGCGCGGTGTGGTAGTCGCCGCTGTCGTAAAGCAGTTCCGTCGCGGTAATTGCCGGGAATTCATCGGCCGCGATGAAGTTCCGGCGTCGCACCTCCGCCGGATCCAGATCCAGCTCGGCGGCGATGTGGTCCATCACCCGCTCGATGAGGAAGGTGGCTTCCGGCCGGCCCGCACCCCTGTAGGCGTCCGTGGGCGTCTTGTTCGTGAACACGCCGCTCAGATGCACCTCCAGACTCGGAAGCCGGTAGCAGCCCGGCAGCATGAGCACGGTGAGGGTCGGGACCACCGGGGTCAGCAGCTGGTGGTAGGCCCCCAGATCCTGGAGCATCCGTACGCGCATCCCGAGGAGGCGTCCTTCGCCATCGACGCCTACCTCGACCTCGTTCAACTGGTCCCTTCCGTGGGTCGTGGCCAGAAAGCCCTCTGTCCGGTCCGCCGTCCACTTGACCGGTCGGCCGAGCGTCCTCGAGAGGTGTGCCGCGAGGAACTCCTCGGCGTACACGTTGAGCTTGCTCCCGAAGCCGCCGCCGACCTCCGGCGCGATGACCCGGACGCTGTGCTCCGGAACGCCGAGCCCGACGGCGAGCTGCGTCCGAAGGAGGTGGGGGATCTGGGTCGTGGACCAGATCGTCAGCTTCCCGAAGCCCCGATCAGCCGCAGCCGGACCACGGCATCGGCGCTTCGGAGCGCCTCGTCCACGTCACCCGCGAGGAAGGGGAACTCGTAGGCGACGTTCGAGCCCTCCTCCTCGTGCACCAGAGGCGAGCCGTCCTCGATCGCCGCTTCGAGGTCCACGACCGCCTCCAGCGTCTCGTAGCCGATGTGTACCCGTTCCGCCGCGTCCCGGGCGGTGGTTTGGTCCACCGCGACCACGGCTGCCACCGCGTCGCCCACGTAGCGGACCTTGTCGATCGAGAGCGCTCGATGGGGAGGCTCTTTCAGCTCCTCCAGCGTGTGGGCGACCGGGAGACCTGCCACCGTGCCCTCGAGATCCGCCCCGGTTACGATGGCCACCACGCCATCCATTCCCTCGGCCTCGGAGACGTCGATCTCCGTGATCCGGGCATGGGCGTGCGGGCTGCGGACGAGCACCATGGAGAGCATGCCCGGGAGCTTGACGTCGTCCGTGTAGGTCGAGCTTCCGGTGATGAGACGCGGATCCTCCTTCCGGCGGATTCTGGCGCCTATCTGCTTGGGGAGGGTCGTTGCCATCATCCCCCCCTCAGCTCGGCCGCGGCGCTCTGAACGGCGCGCACGATGTTCTGGTAGCCGGTGCAGCGGCAGAGATTGCCCTCGAGACCGTGGCGGATCTCATCTTCGCTCGGCTCGGGGTTCTCCTCGAGGAGCTGGTGGGCGGTCATGATCATCCCGGGCGTGCAGAATCCGCACTGGAGGCCGTGCTCGTTCCAGAACGCCTCCTGCAGCGGATGCAGCTGCTCCGTCCCGGCTCCTTCCGCCAGTCCCTCGATGGTCGTCACCTGGCGACCCTCCGCCTGAACGGCCAGGAGCGTGCAGGACTTCACCGCCCGGCCATCCACCAGGACGGTGCAGGCTCCGCACAGGCTGGTCTCGCAGCCGATGTGCGTGCCGGTGAGATCGAGGCGGTCGCGCAGGAGGTGGGCGAGCAGGAGGCGGGGCTCCACCTCCAGCGAATGCTCGCGGCCGTTCACCGCGAGACGGATCGTTCGGTTCATATGTCCTCCGAGTCGCACAGGCTCCTCGAGCGGTCTCCTCGAGTTCCATGGAACGACCCGAAGGCGCGGAACGGCTCCGAGGAGTGGAGGAGCCAAGCTAGCGTAGGGGATTCCGCCCCTCAAGGCGGCGCAAGCTCCGATCGTCAGCGGCTATGAAAACCTCGCGTAGAACGACAAGTTTTGCACTTTCCCACATCCCCCTTCCGGTGCCCGCCAAATCGTTAACCAGCAGCGGAACTCCTCTGCGTGCCAACGTCTTAGCGCCTTGGTCCGGGGTCGCCGAGCTGCCCGAAACCGCCTGGCACGTTCCCTCCACTAGGAACCGGGCAGCAGAGGAACCACTTCCACAGAATGGCCATCGGGCCGGGAGGCACCATGCTGCAACTGTTCACGGCGCTATGGAAAGACGGCGCGCGGTTCCCGACAAGCTCTGGGGCTTCATCCTGTTCGCGATCGCGGTCGTGCTGACGCTGCCCCTACTCGGGTCGGCTATTGATCAGATCTTCGACAACATTCGCGGTGAGCTCGAGGCGGCTCCCGGCGGCAGCGGCGGTTCCTAGGCCGAGCCGGAGAGGCTGGTGGCAGCCGAGGCCTCGCCTCGCGCTGCCCAGGCCAACGCGGGGAGCCGGGATCGGTCTTGTGCCGGTTCCGGCTCTTTTCGCCTCGGTCATGAGATGAGCTGAGCCGCCCGTCCGCATGCGTGCGGATGAACCGCCAGGCGGTAATCGAAATCGACTTCAGGGAAGGCGCCCCCAGATGATCGACTCGCTGTTGACGATTGGGCTGGTCGCAACGTGTGCGATCGCGGTTTGGTCCGATCTCCGGACCGGGCGTATCCCCAACGTCTTGACCCTGAGCGGCCTGGCGGCGGCGCTGCTTCTTCGCGCGGCCGGCGGACTCGATCTACTGGGCGGCGGACTCGCCGGAGCAGCCGTCGCGCTGGGACTCTCTCTTCCGCTTTTTCTTCTCGGCGGCTTGGGGGGCGGCGATGTCAAGCTGCTCGTCGCCGTCGGTGCCTTTCTCGCTCCATCACGACTCTTCGTGGCGCTCGCCGTGATGGCCATCGTGGGCGGACTCATCGCCCTGGCGGCCGTTATCAGGAGGCGGGCGCTCGGCAGGACCCTCGCGAACGTGTGGCGGATCGTGAAGACGGCGATACTCGCGGCGCTCTTCCGCACCGTCCCGCGGAGCCCCCTGCCTACACTGCGCACACCCGGCGCGATCACCACCCCCTACGGGTTGGCGATCGCCACCGGCGCAATCGTGGGGGTATTGCTGTGATCCGGTCACACTTCCGCTTCCGGCTCGCCCGCTTTCGCCGAAGCGACAACGGTCAGTCACTCGCCGAGTTCGCGCTCATTCTCCCGATCCTGCTGGCTCTGCTCGTCGGGATCATCGAATTCGCGAACGCGTGGAGGACCTATCAGGTGATCACGAACGTCGGCAGGGAGGGCGCGCGTGTGGCCGTTCTGCCGACCGTCACTACGGACTCGGTGCAAACGGTCGTCGAGAACGGCCTGAATCAGGCCGGCCTGGACGCCAACAGCGCGACGATCTCGCTGGGGCTCTGCAACGGCGGAGCCTGCACCGGCAGTCCGGACACCGTGCGGATCGACTACCCATTCCAGTTCCGATTTGTCGGCCCGGTGATCGCGCTCGCCTGCCACGATTGCGGCGGCGCGCCCGGATCCGTGGTGCTCTCCACGATCTCAACCATGCGCAACGAATAGGCACGGGGCACAATGAAAAGAAAGAACATGACGCTGGTGCTCGGTCTGGCTCTCATATGCGGCGGGCTGGCTGCATACCTCTCGTTCACCTACCTGCGGTCGTCTGGCGCCTCCGGCGTGGCCGTGGCGTCGGAGCCGGCGTCCTCTCAGGTCATCGTCGCCTCGCGTGACATGCAGATCGGACGGGTGATCACGCCCGCCGACATCAATCAGGTGGATTGGCCGTCCGGCAACATGCCACTCGGCTACTCGAGCTCGCCGGCCGAGGTCGTGGGCCGCGGGCTTCTCACACCTGTTCGCGCCAACGAGCCTCTTCTCACGAACAAGCTCGCCCTCGCGGAGGCCGGAGGTGGTCTCACCATCACTATCCCCGAGGGCAAGCGCGCGATGAGCGTGAAGGTGGACGAGGTGGTCGGCGTGGCCGGCTTCGTCCTGCCCGGCACGCGTGTGGATGTGCTCGTCACGGTCGACCAGTTGGCCAAGTACGAAGAGCCCACCACGAAAGTCATCCTGCAGAACATCACGGTCCTCGCCGCCGGTCAGACCGTGCAGGAGAACGAGCAGGGCGAGCCGCAGACGGTCACGGTCGTGACCCTGGTCGTCACGCCCGATGAGGGCGAGAAGCTCGCGCTCGCCTCCTCGAAGGGCCGGATCCAGCTGGCCCTCCGCAACGGACTGGACCTCGATACGGTCCAGACGAAGGGAATCCGATCCAGGAGCCTGATCACCACGCAGCGGCCGGTCTCGACCGGACCGCGACGTCCTTCCGGGATACAGGTCCGGGTGTTTCGCGGGCCTGAGACTTCCACCTCGACGGTCGAGGGAGGAGGAGGTTGATGAGGCTCAATGTGTTGTTTTTCGGCAGGCCGATGAGCGTCAGGCGGCTCTTGCCCGCGCTGCTCGCTGCCATGGTCTTGCTCTCCTTTCCGCGGGATCTCTCGGCGCAGCAGGTAGAGCCGACGACGGTGTTGCGGGTTCCGGTGGGCAATTCGTCGGTGGTGATGCACGGAGCGGTGTTGGACCGGGTGTCGATC
>CAMYMV010000067.1 GCA_947259585.1 uncultured Gemmatimonadales bacterium
CGCACTGGTCGCCGGACGGGCAGCTCCAAGTGGGGCTACTGGCGTCTCTGGAACCATGCCCTGGATGGCATCACCGCCTTCTCCAGCGCGCCCCTGAAGCTCTGGACCTACATCGGCACCTCGATCGCTGCGGTCTCCATCCTGTATGCCACGTTTATCGTCGTCCGCACCGTGGTGCTCGGAATAGCGGTCCCGGGGTACGCCTCGCTGATGGTCGCCGTTCTCTTCATGGGCGGCGTGCAGCTGATCAGCCTGGGCATCCTGGGCGAGTACCTCAGCCGTGTGTACAGCGAGGTGAAACAGCGTCCCCTCTACCTCGTCCGGGCGCGCTACGGGATCGAGGCGAACGAGCCGGGCGGAAGCTCGTAGCTCCGCATCGCTGGTCGATAACATGCGCCTCGACTTCCAGGCCGACGACTTCGGCGCGACCCCCGCCGTGACGTCCAACATCACCAGAGCCTGGCAGGAGGGCCTCCTTACCGGCCTCAGCGCCATCGCCAACGGCGAGGCCATTGGGGAGGCAGTAGATGTCGTGCGGTCGTCTGAGGACGGCCAGCCTCGAATGGCGGTCCATCTCAATCTGTCCGAAGGGAGCCCGCTGCTCGATCCGGCGGAGGTGCCGGTGTTGATCGATGAATCAGGGCGTTTCCACCTTGGCTTCCTGGGCCTGTGGCGCCTGTGGCTCGGATCGTCCGGTCAAGCGAAACGGCGCCTCCTCGCCCAGATCGAGGCGGAGTGGCGGGCGCAGATCCGCGCCGTGCAGCACGCCTTCTCACCAACGCCCGTCGTCGGCATCGACGGACACGTCCACATCCACATGCTGCCGTTTCTCTTTCCTTTGGCGGCTCGTCTGGCCCGGGAGTTCGGCGTCCGTGAGATCCGCATATCGCACGAGCTGCCTCATCGGGATGCCACACAGACCCCTGACGCGGCGCTCGCGAAGAACCTCGCCAAGCACGTGCTTCTTCGGTCGCTGTCGATCCGTGCCCGCCGCACGGCGGAGCGGCTGGGGCTCGCCAGCCCGGAGCGGGTCGCCGGAATCATGTATTCGGGGCGCATGAAGCTGGACACTCTGCTGGCGGCGATCGCGGCGGCCAGGCAGCGGGAGGTGGGTTGGCTCGAGGTTATCTGCCATCCGGGCCGAGCGGCTCCGAGCGAGGTCGAGCGGTGGAGAGGCCAGGACTGGCTCTCGAGCTTTTACCTGGATCCGCGGCGCGACGTCGAACGAGAGGCGCTGATCGGCATCCGCCCGCATCTGCAGAACGGACGGTAGGGACCGTGAGCGTCGCGACCGACATCGACCCCGTCGTCGACCAGATGACCCTCTATGAATCGAGAAATCCCACCCGGCGGTGGTTGCACGTGTCCAGGCGTGAGTGGGTTCTGGACGCGGTGCGCAGACACTCAACGAACCCCCGCGGCAGTGCGCTCGAAGTCGGACCGGGCGCCGGAACCTACCTGCCAGCGCTGGCTTCCGGACACGCTCGGGTCACGGCCTTCGATCGGGAACACGCTTTCTTGCGCAACGCTCGCGAGATCGCCGAGGAGTACCCTAACCTCCGCGTCGTGACCGGAGACATAACGCGGTGTGAGTTGGCCGAAGAGTTCGAGCTGATTCTCTGCACCGAGGTGATCGAGCACGTTGCTCGATCGGAAGCCACGCTGAGGGAGCTCCACCGGCTCATGTCACCGGATGGGGTGATGATTCTGACGACGCCTCAGCGCTACAGCTCGCTCGAGCAGCTCCAGCGCATAGCCTATCTCCCGGGCGTGATTCAACTCGTGAGATGGGTGTATCGCGAGTCGATCTGGGACGACGGACAGGTCATCGAAGAGCACAAGATGGGCGTCTATATACCGTTCCTGGCAGAATTCGGCGGAAAGCTCGGCCGGAATGTGGCCAGGAGGCTGGAGCCCCGGCTCGGGTCCGGCAGGTTGAGCTGGCTGCTCTGGACGCAGTGCTACGTGCTGCGCAAGTGACCCGGAGCCTATCGGAGTCTCCCTCTACACGCAGCTAAAACCTGTCAGGGAATATACTTGACGAGGCGCGGGCCGATTCGGTTGGCAACCGAAACCGGCAAGTGCCGCCAGATCCTCGGCCCCCAGGCATAGGCGGGGTCATCGGGCGAGGGGGTCTTGAGAACGCGCCCTTCTCGGCCCTGGTACCAGTGAAGGCGCTGCTCCCTGCCACCCCATTGGAGCTTGAAGCGGTGCGTACCGCTCCCCGGCGTGCAGCGGCCGAAGTTGAAGACGCCACAACCCTCCTCGATCGCGCGCTCGATGTGCGCCCAGTAAAGCAGCATGTTGGGAGCCTGCCGGCTGTACGAGCGTAAGGACGAGGCCCAAGTGATCTCGAACTCGTCGGCCCAGCGGAAGCCACAGGCTCCGGCCACGGGCCGTCCGTCGTGGTACACGCAGCCAAAGCGCACGGCATCCGAAAGGTGCACGGCCATCTGCTCGAACAAGCTGCGTGGCAGCACCGGCGTGCCAAGATCCCGCATGTGGCGCGCGAACACCTCGTAGAAAGACGTGAGTTCCGCTCGTCCGAAGCGTGCGACCATCCCTTCCTTGAGGGGCCGCCGCACCTGACTTCTCAACTTCGCCGGCAGTGCGGTCCACTGCTCTTCCGATGACTCCGGAAGGTCGAGGAGTACCGTGATCTTTCGGGTGGACTCGGCCATGGGGAGATCCGATGCGTGCCGGCAGCGCAGCTCCAGAAGGTCGGCGGACTCGCCGCAGAGAAGATCGACCGCCGCCCGTGCCAGAGCCTGCTTTCCGTCGGATCTGCCGAGCGGGCCTCCATAGTTCAGGAAGGGCATCGAGATCAGGAATCGGCCGAAGACACGGCTTCGCACCCAGAACAACGGCAGGACGGCAACCGGCTTCCCCGCTTCTTCTTCAGCGGAGAGATACTCGGCCTCGTGTCCGAAGGTATTCTCGACGACGTGGCGCCAGCCCCAAAGATGACAGTGGGTCCAGTCGGGCTGCTGCGTAACGAACCGGTCCCAATCCTCGGGCGTTCCCGCGTGGCGCCGAATTCGCAGCTCCGCACCGGGCGAGCCACCCTGCTGGCCGTTTACGTGGATACCGGCCTCGGCCGTGGGCTCGCGGTCTCGGAGGCGCGAGCGTGTGAACCCGCGTGATGGCGACCCGAGCCCGGCTTCCTCCGCGTGCCGCTGCCACTCGACTCTGCCGGGTGCGCCTGCTTCGGCCGAAGCAGGCGATCGGCGACGGATGTGAAGCGAAACTCGGAGAGGAGCCGCTCCAGACGCTTCGCCGTTCGTTTCAAGCCACGGTAATGGCGGAGCTTCGTCTTGAGCGGAACGGGGAGCCTGGGTTGGTCGGGGTCCAGTTCCCAAGGATGGATGTAAAAGACGCCGGGCCGCCCTTCGCCTTCCGCCTGCCTCAGCGCGGCGGTCGCCATCCCGTAGGGAAGCTGTCGGAAGTAGTTCCCCCCCGCGGCCACCAGGGGACGCCCGAAGACGTTCAGCGTGCTTATGGGAACCTCGAGAAGGTCGCCTGCCGGAAGGCGGATGACGTGCGGGCCCGGGCGGGCGCCCGGATAGCCTGAAGCGTTCCTCCTCAACGGAAGAACGCTGGAATCGTACCAGTATCCCTCCTCCAC
The DNA here is from genome assembly GCA_947259585.1 of uncultured Gemmatimonadales bacterium. Lineage (GTDB taxonomy): Bacteria > Gemmatimonadota > Gemmatimonadetes > Palauibacterales > Palauibacteraceae. The sequence continues at coordinate 3,626 of CAMYMV010000067.1, forward strand.
CAGAACCTCGAGCGCCCATTCCAGCCCCGGCGTGAGGGAGAAGTTCGGCGCTCTGAACCCTCTGACGGGCTGGCCGGCCTCCATCTCCATTCTCTGCCGGGCGGCTCGCACGTCGTCTCGGAAGGTGTGCGGCGAGAACTCGACGACACTCTTGTGCCACCACCCGTGCACGGCCACCTCGTGGCCCTCCTTTGCAATCCGGCGGATCAACTCGGGAGTGCGAGACGCCACCCAGCCGAGGCAGAAGAACGTGGCCTTCGTCTCGAAGCGATCCAGGAGTTCGAGCAACCGTTCAACGGCCGGCATGACGCGCCTCGGCATCCGCTCCCACTGGTCGCGCGTAAACAGGGTCTCGAAGGCGCCGGCCTGAAAATAGTCCTCTACATCAACCGTGAAGATGTGGACGATCTTCGAGGGCGCGTCGTTCATCTACCCGTTGCCATCCGCGGGCGGCCGTGACGACCGGTCCTCCGGGTCGATCTCCGGACTCTGAATGTGGTAGGTCGGTCTATCAGCGGCACCGAGGTGAACGATCATCTCCCCGACGAGGCCCAAACCGATCGCCTGTACCCCGAACATGGCCAGAAGGAGGCCCAGGAGAAGGAGCGGCCTATCCGCGATGCCCTGCCCCGCCAGGCGCTGCACGAACAGGACGCCGAGAATGCCGATTCCGGCCATCGTGAGAACGCTGCCCACGAGACCGAAGAAGCGCAGGGGCTTGTAGGTGAAGCGCAGCAGGAAGAAGACCCCCAGCATGTCCACGAATCGACGCAGGTACGTGCCCGGTCCGTACAGTCGAGTCGCGAGATCCGCGGGGTGCTGTGCGGCCTCGACCTCCACGACCTTGTAGCCCTCCTTCAACACGGCCACCGGAAGGAAGCGAGAGAAGTCGCCGTACAACGGAACCTCTTCGATCACGTACGGCCGCATCGCTCGCACGCCGGAGGCGATATCGTGAAGCTCACGAGTTCCCAGCGTTCTGGCCAGAAGCTCGTGGAAGAGGCGAGTCTGGAAGCGGTTTACCCGGGAGTCCAGTCGCGGCCACCGTCTCGCGACTGCCATGTCCGCTCCCGAGCGCACGGACTCTACGAGAGGCAGCAAGCCGTCAGCCGTTATCCGGCGGTAGGCCGGCATCGCGACAACCACCTCTCCACGGCACTTCGGAGCGGCCGAAGCCAGGAGCGATGCCTCGCTGACCGTTTGCCCGGCAACGAGCGCGCGGATGGGCTCGCCGGCGGCCACCAGCGGCTTCAGCGACTCCTGCAAGTACTCGTTCCAGGGCTGCAGGGCGAAGAGAAACTCGAAGGACATGCGGTGCTGCCGGAGCGGCTCGGAGTACTCGCGGTAGAGATCGGCGAGCGGCTCGGGGCGCTCCGTCACGAGCACGATCAGCGAGACCACCGGTTCCCGACCGGCATCCCCCTTGTCGCCGGCGCCGGAAGTCGCGTGCACCGCCGCTTGGGGCACAAGCAGCTCCCCCTTCACAGAACTCATCGGAGCGAGAGCTCCCTGAGATCGAACGGGTCGAGCCGGTAGCGCGCGCGTCGCTCGCGAACGGCAACCTCTGCTATCAGCCCGAGGGCGAAGAGGTAATAGGCGAGGCCGAAGCCGAGCGCCGCAGCGCTTGGAAACACGAGCGCTTGCACGGCCGCTTCGCGTTCGAAGGTCGCCGCCGCAATGACCGTGTAGGTCGCGAAGAAGCCGCCCGTCAGCGCGGCCGCCGCGGCGCCGATCGCGAACAGTCGAAGCGGTCGCTCCCGAAACGTGTGGATCATCTTCAGCGTCAGCAGATCGGCCAGGACCTTCCAGACGCGGGAAAGACCGTACTTGCTGCGGCCGTAGGCCCGCCGATGGTGCCGAACGGGGAGCTCGGCGATCCGTGCCCCCGATGTGGACGCGGCAACCGCCGGAATGAAGCGATGCAGGTCGGAATAGAGATGCAGGCGGCGTATGACATCTCGGCGGTACGCCTTCAGAGAGCAACCGTTGTCCCGTATCGGCACGCCGGTCAGCCAGCGGATGAGGCGGTTTGCCACCACCGATGGCATCTTCCTCGTCACGAGAGTGTCCTGGCGACCCGCACGATAGCCGGCTACGAGATCGTAGCCGTCATCGAGCTTCGCGACGAGCTCGGGGATGTCGGCCGGGTCGTTCTGGAGATCCCCATCCATCGTGACGATGACGTCGCCGCGAGCCACGTCGAAGCCGGCCTGAAGCGCCTGCGATTGGCCATAGTTGCGAGCGAGACTCAACCACCGGATCCGGTGCTCGCGGCTGGCCAGCTCCAAGCCGACTTCAGCGCTCGCGTCGTCGCTCCCGTCATCCACGAGGATCAGCTCCCAATCGGCATTCGCCAGAGCGCTCTGTATGGATGCCACCAGAGGCCGCAGGCTTTCCTCCTCGTTATACACGGGTATGACGATCGAAATCATGCTCGATTGCGCTTCATCAAGTTATCAGGAAAGCTGCTCCACGCACCAACATGCAAGAAGGAAGCCCTTGAACGCCTATGACATCAGGTGGCTGGCGAGGGTCTGAACGCAACGATCGATGCGGTCGAACGTGGCCTTCAGGAACTCCTCGGACCGGCCGTACGGGTCGGCGATGGCCCTCGCGCGAACTGGGGTCGGGTCGAGATCGCCCAGGTATATCGTGTCCGGAAGCTTGGCGCCCGTTCGCCGCAGCCCGACCGCATGTGATCTTTCCATGACTACGACGAGATCCGCCCCTTCGAGAAGAGAGGGGTCGACCAACCGTGACAGATGAGCGGAGAGGTCCACATCCCGGGACGCCGCCTGTCGGAGCGCCTCGGGCAGGGCTGGCCGGTCCGGACCGAAGAAGCCGGCCGACTGAACGGTGAATCGGTCGTGGAGATCCGGTTCGAGCGCGACCAGCAATCGTCCTGCCGCGTAAGGGCTCCGGCAGATGTTGCCGTAGCAGAGGAAGAGGAGCCTCGAGGGTGTTTCGCCAGAGTGAAGAGCCTGCAGGGCGCGCTTTCGCCGCCAGGGATGTAACGCTCGGTCCAGCAGACCCATGAGGCGACGATGCTGGGATCGTGACCAGCGAAGCGGCGCTCTCAGGGATTCGCCGCGCAAGGAGGCCCCTGCCTCAAGCGGGAAGGTGTGCGCGAAGTGCGTCTACGACCAGGGGCAGGATCGGGGGATCCCCGAGCGCTTCGCTCGTCATGCCTCGCGGAAGGGGAATCACCACCCGGATCAGAGCCTCGTCTGTTCGACGGCGCACCACCGCATCCCGGATCAGATCCCATTTGACTCGGTATTCGCTGGCTTCGACCCTGCCACGACCTTGATACCAGTAGTACACGACCGCCTGTGCTCCGGATTCGTGCTCTACAACGTAGCGGTTGATCTCCTCGCCTCCCAACGAGGTGTCGACGACAGCCCGCTCGTGCCGTAGCGGCTCCCACCCGGAGCCCGGCAGACAGTTGCGCGGCGAGTGCACGCTCGAGCCGCGTGCCTGGTGTCCGTAGAACGCGACGTACACTTCTGCGGGAGGAAGCTCAGGCCCGGTGTAGGTGCGGAGCAGGTACGCATCGGGAGCCAGCACGGAGAGCTCGGCCTCGGAGAGGCGTCGATCTTCCAACATGCGGTACTCGCCCAGCCGGGTCGACAGCGACTCCAGCGGCTCGACGAGCCCGAGCTCTCTGGTCGGCTGGAGGACCAATCCTCCCGCCCAGCCGCCGGCGAGAAGGAGGGCCGGCAGCAAGCCGGTCAGAAGCCGTCTTGTTCGGCCGTTCATTTCGTGCCCTCCGAGGATCGACGCTCCCACCGTCGAACGAGCACCATGGCCGCGGCGACGAGTCCGAGCGCGGCGAGGAAGACGAGCAGGCCGGCGGCAAGATGAAGCGCTCCGTCGGCGGTCTCCGGGCCGATGAAGTACACGAGGTATCCCGCCGTGAACACACGGAACGCGTTGGCCGCCAGGGCGGCGGGAATCGCGATCACGAGCAGGGCCGCCCGGCCCCACGGCGTCGAGAGCGCCGTTCCACCGATCAACAGGCTCATCCCCAGAAGAGCCGAGATCGATCTCAGTCCGCTGCATGCCTCCGCCACGAAGAGCTCCCGGCCCGGGAGGATGATGATGTTTCCTGCAAGATCGGCCGGTACGTGGCGCAATCTCAGAAGGACGACGGCGATCCGCGACGCCAGCAGTTGCAGTGGCAGGGTTATCGAGTTGAGCACCACTTCCGGAACCGGAATCGTAAACACCAGGAGACCGAACGGCAGCCACCAGGCCCGGGCTTGATCCCAGCCACGAAAGAAGAGGGCGAGCCCGACCAAGCCGAGAACGAGGGCGAGTCTCCGCGTGAAGAACTCCGCGGCGATCGTCCCGAGCCAGAAGAGGATGATCGCGGCGGCCAGCACGAGCAGGCCCAGCACGCGGGACGGTGAAGCCGCGTCTCGCAGCCTCGCGCGCCAGGCAAGGTATCCGGCGAGCGGCGCGAGCAGGAGGCCGTGTCCGTACTCGGGATCGACCATCCAGTCGGTCGCGAGCTCCCTCATCGTCTGAAAGAACAGGAGCGTGAAGGCGGCGGCCGCGGCCGCGGCGACAATCCACCGGGCGGAGGGGTCCAGCGTCTCCGCGTGCTTCGAATGCTCGATCAAGACGTCACGACGACGGCCGTCGGGCCTAGTGCCTCGTCCTCTTCCAGATGGTCAACGTGACCGCAGAGAAGACGAACGCGTAGACGAGGAGTTGGAGGGAGCTCTTGAGCAGCGTACGCCGCAGCCCGTCCAGGGCTTCCGGGGGCGTGGCCCGCAGCACCGCGGGAGCAGCCGTAGCGTAGACCGCCGCCAGGGCGAGCACCAACAGCGCCACGATTGCGAAGACCCAGCACGTTCGGAGAGCGCCGGCTTTGTCGGAATCAGGGTCCGTGAGGACGGCGTAGGCGAGCAGCCCGAGGCCCAGGGCAACCATCGGAAAGGCGTCCAGCGTGCGACTAACCGCTGCGAATTCCCAGGCCGCATTTCCCACCTGGAGCGGGATCCAAAGGAAGAACAGCTCCGCGGCTCCGAGGACGAGGAACGCCGATCCGAGCAGCTTGAGCATCGCCGAAGCGGCGCCCTCTCGATCCCTTAGCCGCTTCCGTCGGCGGTGCGGGCTCAAGATGACATGCGCCTTGTCGGGACGCTCCCCTCTCGTCGGATGCGACGGCCGGGCGTCCTCTTGGGCGGCATCATCCTCCGGCGGCAGGGAGGCATCCGCCCCCGCCGTCGTCGTCTCTTCCGAAGGGTCCTGCAGCTTACCGTAGATCTGGGCACCTCTCAGCTCAGGATGAACGAATCCTGGCCCCGCAACAGGCCCGGGCCTTACTGGAGCGATCCTCCGCAGGGCAGACGCTGCAATATCTTTGCCGACAGATGGTTGGAACTCTGCAGACGGCTTCGGGTCGGGTGTCGACCGGGTGGGACGCACGCCGGCCGGTCCAGGCCTCCGGGAGCCCTCTCGAAACCTAGGTGTCGCCGCCCAAGTCCCCTTCAGCGGGCGAGTGGGCTCCCTCGCCCTCGGTCTCCTCATGCTCCTGCCAGAGCATGACTGGAAGCGTCTTCAGCATGATCCTCAGATCGGTGGCCAGAGACCGTCGCCGGATGTACTCGAGGTCGTAGCGAACCTGGCCGTCGAAATCGACATCGGCCCGTCCCGACACCTGCCAGATGCAGGTCAGGCCCGGCTTGACCCTGAGGCGGCGCAGGTAGGCAGCCTTGTAGCGGGCGACTTCCTGGGGAACCGGCGGACGCGGACCGACCAGCGACATGTCGCCGCGCAGGATGTTGAAGAACTGGGGTGCCTCGTCGAGCGAGAAGCGGCGCAGGAAGCGGCCGACCCGCGTGACGCGGGGATCCTTCTTCATCTTGAAGGTGACGCCCTTCTCGCCGTGCTGGTTTTTCCTGGCAATGGCCTGCTTCTTCGAGTCGGCGTGCAGCACCATCGAGCG
>CAMYMV010000068.1 GCA_947259585.1 uncultured Gemmatimonadales bacterium
CGGCGTCGCGCAGGTCGGCGTCGACCACGCTGGTTGCCGGACTCGCCCCCATTCGGCACGCACCGAGATGGTGGCGCGACCAGGTCTGCTCGATCTCTTCGAGCTCGCGGGCGCCGGCTCTCTCGAGGCAGCTTTGCGTTAGCTTGCGGGACCGTTCCAGGAGTCGATGGTCCTCATCCGAAAGACTCAGCGTCAGCCGGGCGATGGGGTCGCCGAAGAGGTCCTTGCGAGTTTGGGAGAGGGTCACCCGATTCGAGTCGCAGGGACGCATCTCGAGAGTCGGGCTCATGTACAGCGTGGGGTGGACAAGGCGGGCGGCGATCTTCACCGCGTGCCGGGGCATGTCCAAGAGACGATATCGGAGGAGGTGGTTCGGGAAGACCCAGGACTGGATCACGACCGCGTGGATCGCGCCGAGCCCTTCGGAGCGATACGAGTCGTAGAATTGATGGGTTCGTCCGATGCTGTGGTGCAGCTTGAGCGTGCTCGGCGTGTGCCGAATCTTGCCGTAGAAGTTGAGGGAGGGGTGTTCGTTGAAGCCTCGGCCGATCCGATCGTGCCGGTTGCCTATTCCGTGGGGAAACCGCTCCGACCGGGAGAGCAGCAACAGCCGCGGGCTCTGAAGTCCGCCGCAGCAAACCACATACAGTCTCGCTCTCGCCGTCTTCTCGGATCCGTCCAGCGTCCTCACCTCGACTCCGGTGATCCTGCCCTCGTCATCCGGCAGAAGGCGCGTCGCGGTGACGCCGGAGACGAGTGTTCCGGATCGGGACGACCGGAATCTCGGGAGGATCTCCTTCTGCACTCGGAAGAACCGTATCCCCCGCGCCGGCGTCGCGGTGGGCGAGTCGTCGAGCGTCACTCCGGCGCCCTGCATCCGCTCCTTCAGGGCGCTGATGTCGGGTCTCGGCGGGAGCGGGAGAGGGTGCTCCCGGGGAGGGGCGTAATCGGAGAGCCTGCCTCCCCGAACCCGCAAGACGTTCTCTGCCTTGTAGTAGTACGGTTCCAGGGCGCTGTAGCCGATCGGCCAGGGGTTGTTGGGTGGAGTGTAGGCGTGCGGCTCGAAATCCGAAGGATGGAAGCGCTCGCAGCGGCCGGTCCAGAAGTTGGAGTTTCCTCCGATCAGCCGCGACGTCGTCCTCTCGAGCGGGTAGTCTGCGGTGCCGTCGACTTCGTACGCCGCGAGCTCCTTGAGTCGCCGGTCGAGGAGCCAGTCGCGCAGGCTGTTCCCCGATTCAAGCAGGAGCGTTCGGATTCCGCGCTCCGCCAGCTCGGTCGCGAGGATGCTGCCTGCGGGACCGGAGCCGACGATGCAGACGTCGAACGGACGTGAGGCTTCCAGAGCTTCGATGTTATTTGCCATTCATGATCGCCGGCGCGAGCGCTCCTGGGGCTTGAAGGGATGAAGATACGACCCGCAAGCGGCTGCAAGCTCCCGGCCAAAGTTCCAGGGTCGGATCTACGAAGAAAAAGGGGCGGCCGTTCGGCCGCCCCATCCGGTGATCGGAGATGCCGGTTTTCCGGCGGTCAGTACGTCGCCAGATAGGTGTCGAGCTCCCACTCGGTGACCTGAGCGATGTACTCCGACCACTCCTTCTTCTTCGCTTCGACGAAGTTGTCGAGGATGTGCTCGCCGAGCGCCGCGGTGATTACCTCGTCTTTCGCCAGCTCGTCCACGGCTTCCTTCAGGTTGGCCGGCAGCGACTCCATCTGGTACTTGCGGCGCTCTTCCTCGCTCAGCCTCCAGACGTTGGTGTCGACCGGCGGTCCCGGGTCGATCTCGTTGCGCAGCCCGTCGAGCCCCGCGGCGAGCTGAACGGCCAGCGCCAGATAGGGATTGCACGCTGGATCCGGCATCCGGAACTCGACGCGTGTTCCCGCGCCACGCCTCTCGGGCACCCGAATCAGCGGAGATCGGTTGCGGCGTGACCAGGCGACGTTGACGGGTGCCTCGTATCCGGGCACGAGCCGCTTGTAGCTGTTGACGATCGGGTTCGTGATGGCGGCGATCGCACGAGCGTGCCTCTTCAGGCCGCCGATGTAGAAGCGCATGGCGTCCGCGAGCTCGTATTCCCCATCGGGATCGTAGAAGACGTTCCCCTCCGGCGTGAAGAGGGACTGATGGGTATGCATGCCCGAGCCGTTCTGGCCGAAGATCGGCTTGGGCATGAACGTGGCATGAAGGTCATGCGCCATCGCGGCGTTCCGCACGATGAAGCGGAAGGTGTTGAGGTTGTCCGCCGTGGTCATTGCGTCGGCGTACTTGAAGTCGATCTCGTGCTGCCCCGGGGCGACCTCGTGGTGGCCGGCCTCCACTTCGAAACCCATCGCCTCGAGATCGTTGATGATCATCCGACGCGTACGCTCGCCGAGGTCGACCGGGGTGAGGTCGAAATAGCCGCCGTGGTCATGGGTGATCGTCGTCGGCTCGCCCTGACCGTTCCGGTGGAAGAGGAAGAACTCGGCCTCGACCCCGGCCATCATCTCGAACCCGAGCTCGGCGGCCTCCGAGGTCACCCTCTTCAGGGCAAGCCGGGGATCGCCCGCGAAGGGCGTGTCGTCCGGGTTGTACACGTCACAGATAAGCCTCGCGACGCGGGCCTCCGGGTTGCCCCACGGAAACACTCGGAAGGTCTTGAGGTCCGGCTTCAGAAGCATGTCGCTCTCCTCGATCCGGACGAAGCCCTGGATCGATGAGCCGTCGAACAGGATCTCACCCTCGAGCGCCTTGCTGAACTGGCTGGCCGGGACCTCGACGTTCTTGCTCTGGCCCAGGATGTCCGTAAACGTCAGACGCAGGTAGCGAACGTTGAGGATGCGGCACAGGTCGAGGACTCCACCCGGCTCCGGATCGGCGCCGAGCTCCTGGCCATATCGGGAAAAACGGGTCTCGGCGGCGTGTTCAGCGGGGGCGTCGAACATCGTGTCGGGTGACATCAGAGCGAGTCCTCCTCCTGGGTTTTCAGCCTTGTTGGCGGCGACGTGGCGATCTGCCGTCTCGTCTCGGGCGAAAGAATAGGCAGGATTCGTGCGAACGTCAATCAATCTGTACACTAAAGATAGGATTGTATTTATATCGGCGTCATAACCACACTGATACAATCTATATACGGGATAAAGCTGTACATATGGAGCATATAGCGGACAACTCTCCGCTCGGAGCTGTCTCCGCCGGCGAGTTGGTGTAGCTGGAACCCGCCACTCAGCGTACATGGCGCCCCGAGCCGGTCTCACGCTAGCTTCCACGCCGGATCGCGAGCTTCACCGGCAGACGATCCCCACCCGGCATAAATGGATCCCAGTTCCTTTTTCGGCGACGCCACTGACCAATCAGACTGAGTCCCGACAGCAGCTGGACGAGCGGGCGGTCTCGCTGAGGCCGCTGGCGCGGAGCGGCTCGCTCCGCTCGCAGCTACTGACGGGGCTGGCCGTCCTGCTGTTGATCGCCCTGTTGGCCGTCGCGACGGTGATCCTGCTCTGGCTTCCCCTCGGCCTGTCGGCGAACAGCCTGGCGGTAACCCTGTTTCTCCTCATCGCCGTGGACATCGCAGCGGTTCTCCTCTTCGGCGACTACCTGATCAGGCACCTGGTACTCCAGCCGGTCGACCGCATGCTCGGGGCATCGGAGAGGATCGCGGCCGGAGATGACGGCGTGAGGCTGGAGGTCGGCGGGGCGGACGAGGTGAGGAGGCTCTCCGAGAGCGTCAACCGGATGGCGGACAAGCTCATACGGAACCAGGGCCTGCTGGCCGACAACATTCGCTCTCTCGACGAGACCAACCGTCAGCTCATGGAGGCTCGAGCCGAGCTGATTCATGTGGAGAAGATGGCGTCGGTGGGTAGGCTGGCCGCGGGGATCGCCCACGAGATCGGCAATCCGCTTGGCGCGATCCTCGGCTACGTGGATGTCGCGAAGAGCAGGGAGTCGGGAGCGGAGTGGATAGAAGGCGTCAAAGGGGAGGCAAGACGCATCGACCGCATCGTGCGGGGCCTCCTGGACTACGCGCGCCCGAAGGCGGCGGCGGTGAAGCCGGTGGCCGTGAACGATATCGTCCGGCAGGCCCTCGATCTGATAGAAACCCAGGGGCGGCTGAAGGGCGTATCGCTGAAGACGGACCTCGCCGACGATGTACCGCAAGTGCTGGCCGACCGTTTCCAGCTCGAACAGGTGCTCGTCAATCTGCTCTTGAACGCCACGGACTCGATCGCGGAGGCGGGTGCGGATGGCGCGATCACCGTGAGAACGTTGCAGGCGCTCCATCACACCCGGGATCCGTCGCCGCGGCCGCGTCGCAAGGATGACCCCGAGGGCGTAGACTACTCGCACCTTCGGCGCATGCGCGAGCCGCCGGCCGCTTTTCAGCCCTCACCGCTGGAGGAAGGCGCGCTGATCGCCCGTATCGAGATCTCGGACAACGGCTCAGGCCTGCAGCCGGACGAGGCAGAGCGCATATTCGATCCCTTCTACACGACGAAGGCGCCGGGCCAGGGGACGGGGTTGGGTCTGGCGGTCTCCGCGCGGCTAATCGATGGGATGCGAGGACAGGTCCGGGCGGAGGACAACCCCGATGGGGGCGCGGTATTCTCCATCTCTCTCCCGGCCATCGACGGAGACGAGGTCATGGAGCGGCAGGAATCCGAGGAGGCGAGTGGATGAAGGTTCTCGTCGTCGACGACGAGGCGGGGGTTCGTCGAACCGTATCCCTGATCCTGGAGGACGCCGGCTACGAGGTTAGCGCGGCGTCCGACGGCAGAGAGGGACTGGCCAAAGCGCTGGAGGAGAACGCCGACATCGTTCTTTGCGATGTCCGTATGCCCCATGTGGATGGCCTGGAGTTCGTGGAACGCTATCGAGCGGAGGGCGGGCGCGGTCTGGTCATCGTCATGACCGCGTACGGAAGCCTGGAAGTGGCGATCGATGCGATGAAGCGGGGAGCGTACGACTATCTGCCCAAGCCGTTCGACGCCGATCAGGTTCTTCTCACGATTCGAAAGGCGGAGGAGCGGGAAAAACTCTGGCGCGAGGTCGCCCGGCTACGGCACCAGGTCGCGGCCGAGAAGAAGTACCCGGATATCGTTGGGACCAGCTCGGCCATGGTGGGGGCGATCGAACTGTCGGCCAAGGTCGCGCCGCACCCCTCCACCGTGCTCGTGACGGGTGAGAGCGGGACCGGCAAGGAGCTCTTCGCTCGACTCATACACACCTCATCGCCGCGGAGCCGAGCGCCGTTCATTCCCGTCAACTGCGGGGCGATCCCCGAGAACCTCCTCGAGTCGGAGCTGTTCGGCCACAAGAAGGGGGCGTTCACCGGCGCCGACTCCGATCGTGTCGGACTTTTCGAGGAGGCTAGCGCAGGGACGCTTTTCCTGGACGAGATCGGCGAGCTGCCCTCGCAGCTGCAGGTAAAGCTGCTCCGCGCGCTGCAGGAGGGTGAGATCCGCCGGGTCGGTGAATCCACCTCGCGCGACGTCGACGTGCGCGTCATCGCGGCGACGGCGCGCGACCTCGAGAGCGAGGTGAAAGAGGAGAAGTTTCGCTCCGACCTCTTCTACCGGATCAACGTCCTGAACATTCACCTGCCGCCCCTGCGACACCGAACGGAGGACATTCCTGCCCTAGTACGCCATTTCGTCTCGCACTACAACGACAAGCTCGGGCTCCAGATCACGAGCTTCACCTCCAGCGCGATGAAGTCCATGCTGGCCTATCCGTGGCCGGGCAACGTGCGGGAGCTTCAAAATGTGGTGGAGCGCGCTATGGTGCTCACGGAGGGCTCGGAGATCGAACCGGATCAGCTCCCGCCCAACGTTCGCGACCCGCAGGGCGATACGCTCCCGATGCTGGAGAGCCTTCCGGCGGACGAGCTCTCGATCAAGAAGCACTCGGCTCAGCTCGAGAAGCGCCTCATCAGCCGAGCGCTCGAGCTCACGGGAGGCAACCGGACGCGGGCAGCAGAGCACCTGGAGCTGAGCTACCGGGCGCTGCTCTACAAGATTCGGGACTACGGGCTGGAGTAGGAGAAGAGGCCTGGATCTTGCTGCTGACAGCGTAAAGGCACACTAGTGTTGTAGACGTTTGGTCCGTCCAAACCAAGAGCTTCGCTATGATCTGGTCTCGCATCAACGGCTGTCCGCCGGCGATCGTCCTGATGTTGCTCGCCGGCGCAGGCCTGCCCGCGTGTTCCTCTGCTCCGAAGCCGATCATCCCGGATCCACAGATGATCGGCACCCACTATGCGACACGAGCGCAGCTGGAGGCGACGGGCGACTCGTTGAGGGCGACCATCGAGGCCTACGGGAGAGGCTCGCCGACCGCAGCCTCAGCGGAAGCCAGCCTGGTCAAGCTGGAGACGAGGCTCGAGGCCGGCGACTTTCATGTTGGTGATGTCGTTCTCCTGACCGTCCAGGAAGACCAGCGCTGGACCGACACGTTCACGGTGAGGCCGAACCAGACGATCGAGCTTCCCGACATCCCGGCCATCAGTCTCTACGGGGCGTTGTACTCGGAAGGGCCGGATCGAGTGCGCGCGGCGTTGTCCGAGTATCTGCGCGACCCCGAGATCCAGATGGAGACGACGAAGCGGGTCGCGATGCTCGGCGGCGTGGGGTCACCCGGATTCTACTACATCTCCGGACCGGAGCTGTTGTCCCAGGCGATTATGCTGGCGGGCGGGCCCGGCCAGAACGCGCGGATGGACAAGGTAGAGCTCAGGCGCGGCGAAGAGGCGATAGCCAGGCTTCCCAGCGACATCGTGCAGAGCATGACCCTCGACGAGCTAGGTGTCCAATCGGGGGACGAGATCTTCGTTCCCACTCTCGAGCAGGCGAACCTGTTCCTTCGGAACATCGCTCTCGTGATCGGCATTGCGGCGAGCATGGTGGCCCTGGTTGTCCTCATCTTCTGAACCCCGGCGCTGAACCGCTGAGGGCGTGCTCGGGGCGCGCACCCTGTTGTACGAATACCACAGATCGCCGACGATGCCCTCTTCCGACGTCTCTTAACTCCTGATTTTGATATTACTTGGGATATCGCCAAATGTGGCATGCGAGATGCTCTGGCATGTAAGCCGATTCGCTGAACACGTCTTCCAGCCTTTGGATCACTTCGAAGGCCTGGTCGTGAGTATCGGGCCTCTCTGGGAGCAACCTCGAAGGAGCGTACCGGGTGGCGTCGCAGTTCAACCGGCATTCAGAGGCCTCACCGTCCACGCCCGGTCTTCGACAGGTGGAGGAGGTCGCAGCGAGCGGTGGGGCGGTCTACGAGAATGCGGCGCTTCTGGACGGTCCTCTCGGCTCCGTCGCATCCGCCTCCGAATCCAGAGCTGAGGGGAGTGTGGTGGGCGCCCCGGAGCTGCCGGGTGTCGTCAGGCCTGGCAGAGGCGCGCTGACGGAATCAGCCATCTACGCTGCCAATCTCGTGATCGCCGTCTCGGCGCTGGTGCTTCTCTCGCCGATCCTGGCCCTCGTCGCACTCGCGATCAAGCTGGATAGCCGCGGTCCGGTGCTCTACCGCCAGGTGCGTGTAGGACTGGACAGACGCGACCTGGCCGATGGCCGGAGGGCAGGGCGCCGGGTCGAGGACCGCGGTCAGTCTCGGGTGGCTTTCGACGGACCGGAGCGGCGAGACGGGAGAAGCCGGGGCGCGCGAAGAACGGAAGATGTGGGCGGGCTCCCATTCGTCATCTACAAGTTTCGAACGATGTATGTCGATGCAGAGCATGCCACCGGTCCGGTCTGGGCCGCTGCGACGGACAGCCGCACGACCAGGCTGGGCAGAGTGTTGCGCCGGTATCGGATCGATGAGATCCCGCAGTTTCTCAACGTCATCAGAGGTGAGATGTCGGTGGTGGGCCCCAGACCGGAGCGGCCGAACTTCG
>CAMYMV010000069.1 GCA_947259585.1 uncultured Gemmatimonadales bacterium
CACGTGCGCGTGCTCGGCCACGACGTCGTGACGGATGGCCGGGCGGCGAAGGAGGCGCTCGGCGTCGTCCCGCAGGAGCTCGCTCTCTACGAGGACATCTCCGCCCAGGACAACCTCTCGTACTGGGGCGGCGCGTACGGCCTCCGCGGCTCCGACCTCACCGGACGGGTCGCGGAAGTCCTCGAGCAGACCGGCCTCCAGGACCGGGCGAAGGAGCCCGTGAAGCGGTTCAGCGGTGGGATGAAGCGTCGGCTCAACTTCGGCTGCGGGGTCGTGCACCGGCCGAAGATCCTCCTCCTTGACGAGCCCACCGTCGGCGTCGACCCGCAGAGCCGCGTCCGCCTTCTCGATCTGGTGCGCGACCAGGCCGACGCCGGGACCTGCGTCCTCTATACGACCCACTACATGGAGGAGGCGCAGAGCCTCTGCGACCGGCTCGGCATCATCGACCACGGAAAGCTGATCGCTGAAGGGACGCTGGAGGAGCTGAGGGGGACGATGGGGGAGCGTGACATCCTCCGGCTGGCCGGCCGGTTCGACCCAGAGAGGGCCCGGGCGGCCGTCGCGGCACTCGACGGCGCCGAAATCGTCACGGCAGACCCGGAGCTGCTCATCGTGGCGGTCACGGAGGCATCCCGGAAGCTTCCCTCGATCTTCAGCGCCCTGGCGGCCGCCGACGCGGAGGTAACCGAGACCACGCTTCAGAGGCCGAGCCTCGAGACGCTGTTCATCAAGCTCACCGGCCGGGACCTGCGGGAGTAGCGTGAGCTTCGTCCTGACCACCGCGCTCAAGGACGTCCGGCGCCGGCTGGCCGACCCGGCCGCCCTCGTCTTCTGGCTCGGCATTCCCCTGGTCGTCGGCTCGATGATCGCGCTTCTTCAGGGGGATGGCGGGGCTCCGAAAGCCCACCTGCTCGTGGCGGACCTGGACGGGTCCTTCGTCAGCGGCCTGGTGACGGGGGCCGGAGGGCAGGAGGGCGCCGCCCAGTTCATGGAGATCGAGCAGGTCGGGCTCGACGAGGGGCGCGAGCGCATCGACGCGGGAGACGGAAGCGCGCTGCTGATCCTCCCCGAGGGCTTCGGCGACGCCGTGCTCCTGGAGGAGCCCGCCGAGCTCACGCTGATCACCAACCCCGCGCAGACCATCCTCCCCCGCATCGTCGAGGAGGGGGCCGACATGCTCGTGGAGGCCACCTTCTACATCCAGCGGCTGTTCGGCGAGCAGCTGCGCGTGATTGCCGAGGGACCGGCGGCGGGCGAGGACTTCTTCGCGGACGCCACGATCGCGGCCGTGGCCGGCCAGATCAACCAGCGCATCGCGAGCCTGGACGGGATCCTCATTCCGCCCGTGCTCGTGGTCGAGACGCCGGCGGAGGAAGGCGATGGAGGCTTCAACTTCGGCATCCTTTTCCTCCCGGGCATCCTCTTCATGGCCCTGCTGTTCGTGGCCCAGGGGATGAGCTCGGACATCTGGGACGAGAAGAACGGCGGTACCCTTCGCCGTGCGATCGCCGCTCCGCAAAGCCTCGGACGGTTCATGACCGGCAAGCTCCTCGGCGGAGCCGTTCTGGTCGCGGTCACGGCGCTGGTCGGCCTGCTTGTCGCGGCCGCGTTCTACGGCATCGGCATCGGGCGACTGCCCCTGGCCCTCCTCTGGTGCACCTTTGCGGGCACCGCCCTGCTCGCCTTCTTCTACCTCCTTCAGGTGATCTCGACGAGCCAGCGTGGCGCCGCCGTGCTGTCGACCGCGATCGTCTTCCCGCTCATCATGATCGGAGGCTCCTTCTTCCCGTTCGAGGCGATGCCGCCGTGGATGGTGGCGGTGGGCCGCTGGACCCCCAACGGCCTCGCCCTGATCCGCCTGAAGGAGATCCTCGCCGGAACCGCCGAGCCGGCTTCGCTCCTCGCGGCTGCCGTCGGGATCGGCTTCCCGGCGATCGTTGCGGTCTGGTTGAGCGTCCGCCGGATCCGCGGCGGCTTCGCGGTCGGATAGGAGCCGGGGAAAGATGCTGCGCGACGCCTGGTTCATCGCCCGGGAGGATCTCCGCACCATGCTGCGGCGCCGCGAGATCCTCCTCTGGACGTTCGTCATGCCGCCGATCTTCTTCTACTTCATCGGCACCGTGACCGGCGGGGTCGGGCTTCCCGGAGGAGAAGGCCAGCCGCCGGACACCCTCGCGCTCGTGGCGCCCGCCTCGGGCAGCTTCCTCGTGGACGAGATCGGACACCGGCTCGAGGCGGAGAACTTCGCGCTCATACGTATGGATCGCGGCGCTCCGGTTGGCGGAGCCGAGGCCTCCGATGGGGTCGAGGCCGCCGACGCCTTCGCCGCAGCCGAGAGCGCCGATCGGGTCCTCGTGCTGCCGGATCCGACCCCGGGCTTCGAGGACTTCACGTCGTCCGTCCTTGCCGGGAACCAGGCCACGCTCGTCTTCGAGAGCCGGGCGGAGGGCGTCGGCACAGACTACGACAACATCCGTGTGGTGCGCGCCGCCTACGGCGTCGTCGCCGACCTCGCGGTCGTCACGGACTCTGAGGTCGAGCCCTCCCCGGCGGCCTTCCGGGAGCTGGCGGAGATGCCGCGAGTCTTGAGTGTCCGCGTCATGCCGGCCGGCGCCCGTCTCGAGCCGCCCGTAGGCTTCGCGCAGGCGGTCCCGGGCACGATGGTCATGTTCACGATGATCGTCCTGCTGACCAGCGGCGCCATCTTCCTGCTCATCGAGCGGCAGGATGGTCTCCTCCGCCGGCTCGCGTCCACACCGATCAGCCGGGGCTCCGTGGTGCTCGGTAAATGGGCTTCACGGATCACGCTCGGCATGGTGCAGATAGGTTTCGGCATGCTCGCCGGGACGCTGCTCTTCGGGATGGAGTGGGGGGCGATCGGCGCTGTCCTAATCGTGCTCTTCGCCTGGGCGGCGTTCAACGCCTCGTTCGGGATCCTGCTGGCCAACCTGACCGGTAGCGTCGCGCAGATGGCCGGTCTCGGCATGATCGTGACGATGGTGCTGGCGGCGCTGGGCGGCTGCTGGTGGCCGATCGAGATCACGCCGGGCTGGATGCAGAGCCTCGCCCTCACGCTGCCTTCGGGCTGGGCGATGGACGCCATGCACCGGCTCGTAAACTTCGGCTACGGTGGCCTGGCGGTCTGGCCTCACGTCGCGGCACTAGCGGCGGGCGCGCTGCTCCTCGGCTGGATGGGCGCCCGGGCGTTCAGATACCAGTAGCGGGCTGCCGTTCGTCCGGGGCGCGGTGCCCAAACACCGACCCCCCCCCGCTTCGCCGCGACCAGCTACAGCCGCTCCAGCTCCTCCAGCGTCCGCTCCGACCGCACGTTCCCGGTGTTGAGCGTGCTGGCGGGCTCGACGAGCAGCACGTGCACTTCCTGCTCCGCCACCGGCTTGTGCTCGACGCCGCGAGGCACGATCAGGAACTCCCCCTCCTCGATCCGGACGTCCCGGTCGCGGAACTTGATGAGCAGGTTCCCGCTAACAACAAGGAAGAGCTCGTCCTCGCTCTCGTGGTGGTGCCAGACGAACTCCCCCTCGAGTTTGGTGAGCTTCACGTGGACGTCGTTGACCTGACCGACGATCTTCGGGCTCCACTGTTCATCGAACTGGGCGAGCTTTTCGGCTATGTTCACCTTGTCCATGGGCAAGCTCCGTATCGCTTCTTCGAGTACGAGGTGCTGAAGGATGAAGACCCCGGCGGCAAACAACGGCAATCCCGCCGCTATCAACGGCAACGCTTCTGCGACCAGCGCAGACCCCGCCGCGCGGAAGGTCTATGTGACCGGCAGCCGCCCGGACCTGAGGGTCCCGCTGCGCGAGATCACGCTGGCCGAGCCCAATCCACCCGTACACCTGTACGACACGAGCGGCCCCTACACGGACCCGGACGTGACGATCGACCTCGAGAAGGGACTCGAGCGCCGGCGCCTCGCCTGGATCCTGGAGCGGGATGACGTGGAGGAGCTGCCGGCTCCGACCTCGAAGTACCGCCGCGGGCGCGAGTCGGACCCGAAGCTGGACGCGCTTCGCTTTCCCGGCGCCCTGAGGCCTCTGCGCGCCAAGCCCGGACGACGCGTCACTCAGATGCACTACGCCCGGCAGGGCGAGGTGACGCCGGAGATGGAGTTCATCGCGCTCCGGGAGGGCGTGCCGGCCGAGTTCGTCCGCGCGGAGGTGGCGCGCGGCCGCGCGATCATCCCGTCAAACATCAACCACCCCGAGTCAGAGCCGATGATCATCGGCAGCCGCTTCCTCGTGAAGATCAACGCCAACATCGGAAACTCGGCCGTCACCTCCTCGATCGAGGAGGAGGTCGAGAAGATGCGGTGGGCGACGCACTGGGGCGCGGACACCGTGATGGACCTCTCGACCGGCGACAACATCCACGAGACCCGGGAGTGGATCCTCCGCAACTCCGCGGTCCCGATAGGCACCGTCCCGATCTACCAGGCGCTGGAGAAGGTGGGCGGGAAGGCCGAGGAGCTGACCTGGGAGATCTTCCGCGACACCCTGATCGAGCAGGCCGAGCAGGGGGTCGACTACTTCACCATCCACGCCGGCGTGCGGCTTCCCTACATCCGGCTCACCGCTGACCGGGTCACCGGCATCGTCTCCCGCGGCGGATCGATCATGGCCAAGTGGTGCCTCGCCCACCACGAGGAGAGCTTCCTCTACACGCGCTTCGCGGAGATCTGCGAGATCATGGAGGCCTACGATGTGGCCTTCTCACTCGGAGACGGGCTCCGGCCCGGCTCGATCGCGGACGCCAACGACGAGGCCCAGTTCGCCGAGCTGGACACGCTGGGCGAGCTCACGAAGATCGCGTGGGAGCACGACTGCCAGGTGATGATCGAGGGCCCCGGCCACATCCCGATGCAGATGATCAAGGAGAACGTGGAGCGTGAGATGGAGGTCTGCGGCGAGGCCCCGTTCTATACGCTGGGTCCGCTGACGACGGACGTGGCGCCGGGCTACGACCACATCACCTCGGCGATCGGCGCGGCGATGATCGGCTGGTGGGGGACAGCTATGCTCTGCTACGTGACGCCGAAGGAGCACCTCGGGCTCCCGAACCGGGAGGACGTGAAGGAGGGGGTGATCGCCTACAGGATCGCCGCCCACGCCGCTGACCTCGCCAAGGGCCACCCCCGAGCCCAGGAGTGGGACGACGCGATCTCCAAGGCCCGCTTCGAGTTCCGGTGGGAGGACCAGTTCAACCTCTCGCTGGACCCGGAAACGGCGCGCGAGTACCACGACGAGACGCTGCCGGCCCCGGCCGCCAAGGTGGCCCACTTCTGCTCGATGTGCGGCCCCCACTTCTGCTCGATGAAGATCACGCAGGAGATCCGCGAGTTCGCGGCGCAGGAAGGGCTGGCCGAGGAGGAGGCGATCGAAGCCGGCCTCGAGGAGAAGGCGCGGGAGTTCAAGGAGAAGGGCTCGGAGATCTACGTTCCGAGCTGAGGCAGGGCCGACCTCCCGGAGGCCGGCCCTGCGACGCGCCTCCCGCTACATGCTGCTGTTCCAGATGTCGCGGACGATCTTCCAGCTTCCGTCTACCTTCGCCCACACCGCGACGTATTTTCCGTGGTCCGCGTGGGATCCGTCGGCTCCCGTCTCGACGAACGTGCCGACCTCGATCGCGTGATCGTCGCCGACCGGAATGATCTCGCCCGGCGTGATCGCCATCTGGCTTCCACCCGCCCCATCGATGGCGGCCTGCAGGCCCGCCTGGATCGCCTCCGCCCCCATGAGCGCCTCGGCTCCGGGCGCCAGCACGATCGCGTCGTCGCTGTACTGGGCGGTGAGCGCCGCCCCGTCCCCGGAGTTCCAGGCTGCCGCCCACGCGACCGCCCCCTCGTTGATCGCCGCCTCCGCTCCGCTGTCCTGAGCGAGAGCGGCGGCTGGCAGCGCGAGAAGTGTCGCGCAAAGGATGAGCCCTGCCTTGAGCATGATTCCGACCTCCGTCTTTGTGGAGAAAAAGGGTGGGGCTATTGCCCCATGCTGCTGTTCCAGATGTCGCGGGCCATTTGCCAGGTGCCGTCCTTCAGCATCCAGACGACCAGGTATTTCCCGTGGCCGACGTGCTCTCCGTCGGGGCCGGTATTCGCGTAGGAGCCAACTTCGACCGCGACCTCACCGAGGTTGTGGAGCTCCTTCGTCTCGAGCTTGACCGTCACGCCCGGCGCCGCGTCTATTTGACTCTGCCAGAAGGCCTCGATCGCTGCCCTTCCCTGAAGCTCGATGCCTCCCGGCGGAAGCAGCGTGGCGTCGTCCGAGTAGAGAGCGGCGATACCGGCCGCGTTGCCGGCGTTCCAGGCCGCCGCCCAAGCCATGCCGCCTTCCTTGACTGCGACCTGCGCATCCGGATCCGCCTGCCCCAAGAGGGTGGACGGGAACGCGAGAAGGGCCGCGCATACCACGAGCGCTGCTGAACGCATGGTGCTGACCTCTGCTGTAAAGGGGTTTGCGAGTTTGCTCCACTGCCGTTGGCAGGCTCGCAGCCTACACCGCCGCGCTGCGCGGCGTCAAGACGGCTCTCTGGGAAGGGAAGCTGAGAGCGTTTCCCGCCGCAAACGGGTCGATTGAGATCTAATTGACTGCCGTAATGAGTCTTAGGGGTGTTTGCTCCCACAGGATCGTATTGACTTAGTTATTGACTAAGTCCATATTTGAGCATGGCAATCGTGAACGTACATCAGGCGAAGACGCACCTCTCTCGTCTGCTCCGGCGTGTGGCGGCGGGGGAGGAGATCATCATTGCCAAGGCGGGACGTCCGCTGGCCCGGCTCGTCCCCTTCAGGGAGCGGCGAGAGAATCGTCGCCTCGGAACCGAGAGAGGCCGGATCGTCGTTGCCCATGACTTCGACGCGCCGCTACCACCTGACCTCCTCTCGGACTTCGAGCATGCGGATCCTGCTTGACACTCAATGCTGGCTCTGGATGCTCATGGCGCCGGAGCGCTTCACGGAGGACAGCCGCAGCCTCATAGAGGCGAGCGAGAACGATCTCTATCTGTCCGCCGCGAGTGCCTGGGAGATCGCGATCAAGTACGGGCTCGGGAAGCTGACGTTGCCGAGTCGCCCCTCCGAGCTGATTCCGGAGCTCATGTCCATGACCGCTGTTGCCGCGCTCCCGGTGCTGCACAGCCACGCTCTTCGGGTCGCGGACCTGCCGACGCACCACCGCGATCCGTTCGACCGCCTTTTGGTCGCCCAGGCGCAGCTCGAAGATCTGCCGATCCTGACAACCGATCCGCAGTTCGAGCCGTATGAGGTGGAGACCCTGGAGGCCTGACCGGGTCGAACCGTACGCCGACGTACAGTTGATGGCGCA
>CAMYMV010000070.1:0-1625 GCA_947259585.1 uncultured Gemmatimonadales bacterium
CTCCCGGTACACGCTCACCCCTCCCGAAGGGGGCTTCTCGCGGATTCGCCGATGCGCGAACGAAGCCAGGATCTCCCCCTCCCATAGCAGGAGGAATACCCCTACCCCCGGCCCGACTATGGACCGTTGTACGAGCACTGGGTAGGCGAACGCCGGTAACGCTGCGATCTTTCGTCTTAGGTCGAGAAGGTCGCGGGCGTGCGACACCGCCACCTTCGTCCGCCCGGACGGTCCCTCGACGACTGACCGCGAAGGCTTGAGCACCACCGGATACTGGAGCGTGGCGAACACCTGATCGTCAGCAACGGGGGGCTTCGACAGCACCGTCTGTTCCGGCACGTCGATCCCCAGCCCAACAGCCTTGGAGAGGACGAGACGCTTGTCGCAGATCGCTCGGAAATGTTCGGCAGCGGGAAACGGTACCGTTACGCCACCCAGGTCGTCGCGGTGGGGCAGCAAGGCCAGGAGGGATGGTTCCGTGATGGGGAAGAGGACATCCACGTCCCACTGGCGCACCAGTCGGGCGACGGTCTCGGCGTAAGCCTGGCCTTCGGCCAGCGGTTCAGGGACCCCGGTAGACGCTTCGCAGTAACGCGAAGCCCCGGCCAGAGAGCGGCCGTGCGGGGAGCACACTATGACTCGGGACCCTGCCCGCCCCAGCGAACGGACCACGGCGAGGGCTGAGCGCTGCTCGCCATCCGTGACAAGAACCGTCGGGGTCAGCGGCAACGAATGCCAGCCATCCGGAGCCGGAAGCCGTCGGTCGTCAGGCCGGCCGGCACGTTGAGGCGGGGCAGCCGATAGTGTGTGTCCGTCGCCCTCTGCATCCACGCTCCGTCGATTCTGACGGCCCCCACATACCCTGCCGTCTTTGCCTCATGCTCCACTGTGGCTGTCGACAGGCCATATGGATAGGCAAGCCACGGGATGAAGGACGAGAAGCGGTCTTCCAGCCAACGCTTCGAGCGCACGAGCTCGTCAGCCGTTTCCGCGGTCTCCAATCTCGCCAGATTACGGTGGCTCCAACTGTGTGAGCCCACCGTCATGCCTTCCCGACTCGCTGCTGCGAGCAATTCCTCTTCCGTGGCCGTTCGCGCGTAGGCGGGAAGCGAGACCGGACGCCGTGCTTGCGATTCGGCCCAGCGGATCACGGAGCCGGTCTCTCCCGCGCAGTCCTCGAGGGCATGCCGCCGATCGGCAGCCGTGAGTACTCCGTCGCCCGGACGAGCCAGTTGATCCCACCACAGGGATCGGTCCCCTAGTAGTGAGGGGGCGGCGAAGACCGTCGCCGGCAGTCCCCGCTCCGCGAGCTCGTCGAAGCCTGCCGTGAGCGAACCCCGGTACGCGTCGTCGAAGGTGACTGCGACGAGAGGCCTTTTGCCCTCATCGGACGCCGCGTCGAGGAGGCGGGCGAGCGGCACCACGCGGGCCACTTGGAGGAGGACATCGAGCTGCTCGGCGAAGGAGGCCTGCGTGAGGTGCAGGGATCGTTCGCCAGCCTGCGGCAGTGCGCGGGGAACGATGTTGTGATAGGCGAGAATCAGGCACCGCGGGCGGCGAGTTCGACCGGCAATGCGGGCCGCGCCGCCCGACACCAACCCCCGCTCGACAACTCGCCTCAGGCC
>CAMYMV010000070.1:1662-8991 GCA_947259585.1 uncultured Gemmatimonadales bacterium
CCGTCGACGACGCGCCTCGAGCGACGCATATACGCCTGCCACATACGCGCCCAGAAGATAGATCGGATCGGCCCACGCGAACGAAAGGAAGAAGCCCGTGCTCGCGAAGGCGACGAACGCGACCGGAAGGTACACGGCGGCGTGATAGATGAACCTCTGCTCCGGATCGCCGCGGGCCCAACCGGCCGGCAGCCGTTTGCGTACGCGTACCATCGAGAAGATCCCGCCGATAACGAGGCTGCTCAACAGAAGAAGACCGGGAATCCCGAGCTCGGCGCCCGCCTGGACGAAAGAGTTGTGCGGAGAGGTCCATCTCAGGCGGACCCCCGGCCGGTCCACGAAGTTGACGGCCACGTCGGAAATCGTGCCTTCGGCTCTCTCGAAGTTGTCGATGCCGAGGCCCGTCAGCGGCCGGCTCATCATATAGCCGACGCCACGTTTCCAGACTTCCTTCCGACCGTGCGAGGCCGTCCAGTTGTAGTCCTCGGTCGGATTCGTCAAAGTCCGGATCGTCTCCCAATAATCTCCCGGTGCGGCAATAGAAAGCGCCAGCACCACGGCTCCCAAGAAGACGAGGCGCTTCGTCAAAGGGACTCGCTTCAGCATGATCAACATAGCCAGACCGACAGCTATCAAGCCCACGAAGCCTCCGCGGGACCTCGAAAGAGCCAGCGTCGTACCGATGCCGAGCACGACGAGCAGGCTAACCGTTCTCTCGAACCTCGAAGGGGAGCTTTGCAGGATGAGCAGGGCAAGGGGAAGACCGACCAGGAGAACCAGGGCCAGGTCATTGGCATCGTACCCCTGGACACCCTGGAACTTGGAGACCCCGACCAAGAAGGTGCCGACGAAGGCCAGAATCCCGCAACTCACCACGTAGGCCCAGATGAAGAACTTCAGGTCGCTGGCGTCGCGAACGGCGAGGATTACCAGGAACGCGAAGATCAGCACCTTCGAGTAGACCGAGAGAATGAACCATCCCGATCCGCCAATCGATATCCCGAACGGCACGGAGAAACAAGCCATGATGCCGAGGGCAACGATCACCTTGGCCGGCCACGTTCGCAGCAGGGCTCCCTGGTTCAGCGAGCGAGGATTCGCCATCGCGAACGCTGCGGTGCCGAAAGCGAGCAGCAGAGCGGGACGGAGCCCGGTGAGGCCGATCATGCCGTGGAGGCGGCTGATCGCAAGGATCGTGAGAGCGAACAGGAGCAGCCTGACCGTGTCTCGCGGCGCCGCCAAGGAAGAGCCCCGTGCAAGCGCACCCGATCCCGGTGACCCTGTCTCTCTACCGCGAAAGCCGGGCGACAGGGAGCGGACCGCGCTACGATGGCTGAATGGAGCAGGATTTGTCATCTATCGCTGCCTTGGCGGCGCCCACGGATCTCGGTCAGTGATCGCTGGCAATATAAGCCACGCTAGACGCAAAAAGAGGACCCTTCCAGCAACGATCGGAATTACCCAATTCAAGGACAGCCGCGATCCGACGACTCTCCCGATCACCTCCCTCTGTCGGATCCCAACAAGCGGCTGTATTCCCGGACGAGCTCGGCTCCGATGATGTCCCAGCTATATCGATCGCAGGCCGTCTCTCGGGCGTTGATTTCGAGCCGCCTCCTCAGGCGGTCATCCCGCAACACCTCCACCACGGCGGCGGCAAAATCACCGGGGTCGTCCCGGATCAGTATGTTCTCCCCGTCAACGGCATGGAGACCTTCACAACCGATCGACGTCGACACCACCGCCTTCTTCATGGCCCAGGCATCGAGGATCTTCAGCCTCGTTCCGCCTCCAATCCGCAGTGGCACCACGAAGCACTGTGCCTGGGCCACGTAGTCTCGTATGTCATCCACGAAGCCGGCACATGAAACGCGCGCCACGGCTTCATGGCGCTTCTTCGCCTCCTCCGCCGTCTTGCCGATGATCTCGAACGTGGCCCCTGCGTCTTTGCCCAAGATCGCAGACCAGATATCCGACAGAAAGAAATCCACCGCGTCACTGTTTGGAAGCATATAGAGGGGCCCCAGAAACATCACCCGGCCGGGGACCTGTTCCTCCGTGTTCCGCGGAGCGAAGAAATCCGTATCGACTCCGTTCGGAACCACGACGTTCCGTGAGCCCGGCGCGATGGCCTGCAAGCCGTCGGCGTCCACGTCCGACACCATGATATTCGCGGCGAACTCCGGACAGAGCGTGCGCTCGGTATTCTCGACCAGGCGCGCCTGCATCTGAAGATACCTCTCCAGCACCGGCGAGCCGATGTGACGGGCCCTTCGTCTCAGAAGCTGCGATTCGATGTTGTGATGCGTACAGCAGAGCGGGATGTTCGAAATGAGACCAGACCAGCGATAGAGATCCAAGCTGTCCATGTGGACCAGCTCGACGTCGCTACGCTTCAATGCGGATGAGAGCGAGCGACGAAAGTCGCGATGATCGTACTCGTAGAAAGTGTACGGCCGCCGCCTAGCTGTGCTGCGAAGGTGGTTCCAGAGTCGTCGAGCCCGTGACCATTCAGATGGTATCACCGAGCTGGGGAGGACTTCCGCGTACTTTGACAGCTCCCTCTCCGCCGCTGCTCGGGCACCGCTATTCGATTGGTGATTCCGGCGGGAGAACGCGACCAGTCTTATGTCGAAAGCCCGGCTCAGCTGCCGGAGGATATTGAACGTCCTCTGAGTCACTCCACTCGTGGGAGGATAGGGTAAACACTGCGAGAGGAAGAGAATGGTGTGGCGCACGTGCGGAAGTCCTCGCCCGCCGTCCTTGGCCGAACTCAGCGAGGCGAAGGATGGGTGGTGGAGAAAAGGGGCTCGGGGCTAGGGTTCGCGCCCAGAAGCGGCCGAAACGACGAGCTTAACGCCAACCCCGCACCACGACATGGTCCGTCCAGATGAATTGGTCCTCCGGAACCGGGTCTGCGCAGCAGCCTCCCCAGACCGGGTTCAGCTCTATCGCGCCGAACTCGTTCGGGTTGCTCGGGCCGACGATCTGAACGTCCACGTACGAGTGTGATTTCGATCCGTCCACCCAGATCTGCACCTCGCCGTCCGAGTTGGTTCCGGTGTTCATCGTCAAGAGTGCGCGGATGTGGTGCCACTTACCCCGCGTGATAGTCCCACCGCTAACGTTCGGCGTGAGGTTTCGGCCCGTTATCTCCGAACCCTGCGTGCGAAACTGCAGGTGCAGCGGGCTATCGCCTGCGCCGACGGCTGCAAAGTAAATCGGAAAACTCGTCGGATCGGCCTTCACGTAGAACAGCTTGCTCGCCACCGGGTGTCCATACCAGTTCGATGACAGCTTGAGCCACAGGTCGATCTCGATCACCCGAAAGCCGCTATTGCCGTAGTCAGGCCACCACTCGCGCCATGCCTTCCCGGGTCCGTGCCCCGTCTCATGGCCCTTGGGGAAATGGAACCGCATCACGTCGGACGCGCTCTCGGTTGCCGTAGCGTCCTTGACGACGATGAGATCTCCGAGATGGCCCCACCCATCCTCGTCGACCGCCGAGAACCCGCGATCGGTCAAGATCCCACCCTCGGACGGCGGATCGGCGGGCGGTGGATCGGAACCACCGTTCTCCACGGTGAATGTCGCCGAAACGGAGACCCCGTCGGCGCCAAAGACCTCGGCGTCTATCGTGTGCTCGCCATCGGCAACTCCGGCGGTGTTCCAGGGATTCTCGCCGTCGTACGGGTAGCCATACTCCGTTTCCCAGTGAGAGCCGTCGAGCCAGAAGTACACGGAGTCGACGCCCGTGGGATCCGTTTCCAGCAGTGGGTAGACCGTGCCCGACAGGGTGGCACCGTCAAGCGCCACCGGATCGGAGAGATCGGCGGAGGTGGACCAGAGCAAGTCTGCCGTCCGGCCGTCGGCAGGAGGATCCTCCGGCGGCGGGTCCTCCGGCGGCGGATCGGAAGCGGAGTTGCTGACGGTGAACGTTGCAGAAACGGAGAGGCCGTTCGCGCCGAAGACCATTGCCTCCATCGCGTGTTCTCCGTCCTCTATCTCGGCCGTATCCCAGGGGTTCTTGCCGTCGTAGGGGTAGCCGTACTCCGTTTCCCAGTGAGAGCCGTCCAGCCAGAAGAGCACCGAGTCGACACCCGCGGGATCCGTTTCCAGGAACGGGAAGACCGTACCCGAGACCGTCTCCCCGTCGAGCTCCACGGGATCGGAGAGATCCGAAGATGGCGAGCAGAGCAGATCCGCGGTCCGACCCTCCGGCGGCGGATCTTCCGGCGGCGGGTCCTGTGGCGCAAGGTCCGTGTCCCCCTGCGCGACGTCGGAGAGCGGACCGTAGACCTCATCTTCACCCATCGTGCCGCGAAAGGCGACGAGCTGGAACTCGTAGGTGCTGCCGGACTCCAGGCCTTCCGCCCGGCAAACCCGCTCGAGACCGATGCCCTCTCCGCTGACGACCGTGGCGCAGGTCCCCTTGGTCACGCTCGGGGCGGCGTCCCACTCCAGCGTGCCTTTGGCGAAGCGCATGTCGTAGTCGGCCGGCTTCGCGGTGCCGTCGTCCACCTCGGTGAAGCGGATCTCGATCCAATCCTCTCCCGCCGTGACGACACCTAGATCGGCGACCTTTCCGGGATCATCGGGCGGTGGATCGTCCGGAGGAGGGTCTTCGGGCAGCGTGGTGCTGGTCGCCACGTTCGACATCTGTCCGAAAGACGGGCCGTTGCCCCTGCTTTCGCGAAACGACCTCAGCTGAAAGTCGTAGCGCATATCGGGGCTCAGGTCGCTCACGGTGCAGAGATACTTCGCACCGATCTCCGCTCCGTCGAACGGAGACGCGCATGCTCCGGACTTCACCAGAGCGGCAGATGACCAAACGATCGGCGACGGGGCGTAGCGCACCTCGTAGCTGGCGGGGTCGCTTTTGCCGTCGTCAACCTCCGTGAACTCGAGCATCGCGGAGTGGCTGGTCGGATTCGTGGCGACGAGATCGAGCACGATGCTCGGCAGGGCGCCCTTCCCGCCCTTGCCGCCTTTCACCTTCCCGCCGTCGACCTCCAGGCTGAGCGACTGGCTTGATGCCGCCGGGGCGGCCGCCAACGGGCCCGTGACGTCGACAGCCTGTTCGCATCCGGTCAGCGCGAAGGCGACGCAGAGCAATATCATGGACAAGCCCCGAGTGGAGATGTTGGTCGCATGTCGCTTCGTCGGCGGACCAACCGGCCAGCCGATGCTTGGTACAACGCGAGACCGGGTATGTTCGAACGAGATCGTGGCGGGGTGGGCGAGGCGGTTCCGACGGTTGCCCTCTGGTTGCGACCGGCGCATCTGATAGACTCCTCGTCAAGGCGGTCCACTTCGGATCGCCGCAAAGGAGTCCAACGGCCGCATCTCCTCGGCCTGCAATGACTGGCGGTCGCCGCGAACGAACCATCCCGGACGCTGTCGTCGCGACTCCCCACCTGCCGGCAGCTCAGCCAGCGTAGTGCCCGCCTCATCAGCGGCACCTTAGCCCTGGTAGCTTTGCGTCGCCGGCTTTCGCCGGCTTTGCCCTTTGCGGCAAGCTAGTTGTCTGGTCTTAGGCCCCGCGTTCCAGTTCCGTGCCGCAGAATCCGGATTCCGTAAGACAATGTGTGGTAGATCGTTATGGTTACCTGACCCCGACAGCGCTTAGAACATTCTTTCAGGGTCTTCGATACTCTCTGTCGCTGGCCCTGAAGCCGGATGTGCACACTTCGGATGTTGCCGGGACTGCCTGAAAAACGCACGAGCTAGGGTAGGCGCGGGCGAGCGCCGTTAGCGTTCCAGCACCCCGACAGCGGATATGAGAAACTCGCTCACCCCGAGCACGCCCTTGACGGTGGAGCGCCTGGACCCGGCGCCGAGATCCTTGCGCAGGGCTTCCCGGTAACTGGCGACGTGGAAGAACGCGGTGCGGAAGTGGTACTCGCTTAACAGCTCTCGCACTCGCTTCGACGTGAAGGTGTGCGGATGGCCCGTATCGAACTCGAGCCTCGAAAGGAGCCGATGCACCCTGAACCCCAACCGCGTTCTGCAGTTCACTGTCAGATACAGGAGTCCGTCCCCCGTGAGCACTCTCGTGATTTCCGTCATCAGCGCGTCGATGTCCTGAACGTGATCTATGCAGTTCTCGAGCATCACCAGGCGGCACCTGCCATCGCGAACGGGCAGCTCCTCGCCTTTCGCCTGCAGGTAGCTCACGCCGCTCCCGCGAGCCACCGTGAGCGCCGCGTTGCGATTGAAGAAGCCGGCGAGCGGATCCACGGCGATCCGCACAGCGGCCGGGAAGAAGCTGACGATGCCTACAGGACCGCTTCCGACCTCCAAGACGGTTTCCGTTCCATGGGTCAGGTGCGCGTGGCCGGACTCGCGCAGCGTCTGGACGAGCTGATCGGCGCGCCACTGATACCAGGCGAGATCAGACGTCACGCCGGTCGCGATCTGATTCTCGCGCATGGTCCAGTAGCTTCGCTCGTACTCTTGAGCGCGCTCCCACCTCTCCTTCTCTACGCTCATTCCTGCTCCCTCATCCAGAGTTCCAGATCCAACAAGTCATCCGGCCCGAGTCGACTGTGTGTCGGCAGCGTAATCAGGCGGTCCGCGAGATCCCTCGCTCCGGGATGGGGCCGGTCCTGGCGCACCAAACGCTCTTCCAGCGACGCCAGGGTCGAGAGCGGCCGGGGGTAGCCGGGCGCTATGCCCAGCCTGCGCCCGGCAGCCGATGTCATCCGCCGACGACCCAGATCCGTTACGGCCAGAGCCGGGAGGCGGAGGTAACCGGCCCTTCCGGCATTCGGCACCGACACGGACTCGAGGATCGAAGAGGCCTCCACGGCCTTCAGCAGTCGGCTCGCATTGCGGCGGCGTATCTCCTCCTCCCCCTCGGCAGCGGGTAGTGTCTTGGCGAGGATCCCCGAAGCAGCCTTCGCCATCCCCCGCAGCGGCTCGGGAGCCCTGTAAACCGTCTCGCCGAGCTGCAGGAAGGGCGTCGCGGCCGGGAAACGGTACAGAGCCGGGCGTGCAAACAACCACTGGGCCGACGAGGCGAGGAGCGCCCGGGCGCCTCTCCGTTCCGGCTTCAGCTCTTTCGTCATCCCGGCAAGCAACGAGGCTCCATCGATCTCGCACTCATACGCCAGAAGAGCGCCACCCTCGCCCGCTGTCACACCCTTGCCGCGGCCGAAGCTGAGCACACCCAGCGAACCGAAGACGCCCAGCGGCTCGCCGGCCCAGGTCGCGCCCGACCCCTGCGCCGCGTCTTCGATCAGCAGCGTCCCCGACTCGCGCGTGTGCCGGATCACCTCATCCATGTCGACCGGCACGCCGTAGAGGTGAGCGACCACGACCGCTGCC
>CAMYMV010000071.1 GCA_947259585.1 uncultured Gemmatimonadales bacterium
CTTGTTCGTGCCGAAGAGCGCGATCCACGGCCAGCCGTTGGTGGCGGTCACGATCCCGTAGGGCCGTGCGCTCTGGGTCTCCACGGGCAGGATGCGCATCTCCCCGGTCGTCGTCTGCAGGTGCCCGACGACATTCCCGCCTTGGACGGTGAACCAGATGTTGCCGTCCGGCGCGAACACCAGAGTGTGCGGATCGCGCGCCGGCGGGTCGGGGGTCGCGATCTGCTCGATCTCGCCGGTCACCGGATCCAGCTTCCCGATGTGCGCAGCGCGGTTGCCCGCGTACCAGACGGTCCCATCGGAGTCCACGATGAGGTTGTGGGGTCCCGCCCCTTCGGGCAGGTCGAAGCGCTCGAACTCGCCGGTGTTCGGATCGAAGACGGCCGCGTAGTCGGTCCGTTGCCCCACGAACCAGACGCGCCCGTCAGGGGCAACGTAGGGATCCCGGGGCCGGCTCTCCTCGTACGGAACCAGCCATTCGGTCAGCACTACCGTGTCGGCGGTGACGGCGAGGGCAGTAGCCGGAGGAGCAGCGGGCGCGATGGCGAGGATCAGAGCGGCGGAGACGAGCATATGGGACCAGACCTTTCGCTTCCCAGGTCAAGAGACCCGGCCCAGAGAACCTTTTCAGACCTACCGGCTGGGCCGTTTCGCAGTCAATCCCCGGCGCCGCGACGGTCCGCGGGGGCGAGGAAAAGCCCCGACCGTGAGAAGACGGCCGGGGCTCGAGCGCGGTCGGGGGGCGCGCTCTAGTTAAACATGTACTGAAGCCCGAACTGGATCCGCCAGCGCGAGATCTCGCTCAGGTCATCGATGAACGTACGGTCGATCATGTTGAAGGTGAAAACCGGCTCGCCGTCATCCTCGAACCGGGTAAGCGTCAGCGGATTCGTGGCGGCCGCCGTCGCCACCTGCCTCACTCCCCAGCTGGAGCTGAGCAGGTTGGGGAAGTTCAGGAAATCGAACACGAGCCGGATTTTGTTCTCGGCGCCGACGCTGCCGAAGTTGAAGTCCTGCATGATCTTCAGGTCGATGTTCGACCAGAACGGATTGAGGAGCCCGAAGCGCTCGGCGATCTCGCCTCGGTGTTGGCTCAGATAGGGATCCTGCTCGATGAACGCGTCGAACGCCGCCCACTGCTGGTTCGGCGTCACCACGTTCCCGTTCACCGTCGACGGGTCGAACGTGATCTCGCTCATGTCTCTCGGGATGTACATCAGATCGTTGGAACCCGATCCGTCCTGGTTCACGTCCCCCGAGTAGATGAAGGAGTACCGGTTGCCACCGGCGCCGACGAAGGCGTTTCCGTTCGCTACCTCGAAAAAGACGCTGAAGCTGGTGGCCAGCGTCCTCGACCACTCCACGGGGTAGGTGACCGTCCCGACGATGCGGTGCTGCTGCCCGAACTCGGAGAAGCTCGAGTTCGGGTTGTTCGGATCGCCCTGCACCGGCATGAGCCGCCAGAAATCGTCCGCGATCTCCGTGGACTTCTGGACGTTCCTCGCGTCCGTGTACGAGTAGGCACCCATGAGCGAGAGGCCAAAATCGAAGGCTCTTTGGAACTGTGCCGTGAAGTTAAGGTTCCAGCCCTCGCTCGTGTTGTCGATCACGCAGACGCAGGGCGGGAACGGCCCGTAGATCGCGTTGTTGCGGTCGTTCCCGGGAGCTCCGTACATCGGACGCCCGTCGACCGGGTTCGTGCCTACCTGGTCGCCCGTATCCCCGTTCCATATTTGGATCGCGTTCAGGTCCTTCCCGTAGATGACCTCGAAGGTGCCCAGCACACCTCCCGGGAGCCTCGTGTCAAGGGCGATGTCGGTGACCCAGGTCTGCGGCCACTTGAAGTCCTCGGCGAAGGCGTTAACGAAGAAGCTCTGCTGGAGCACCGCATCCACGCATCCCAACCTCGTGCAGCCCGTTCCCGTGACGACCGGGGCCGGGTCCGTCCCTCCACTCCAGATGTTCCCGTTGAAGCCGGGGTTCGAATAGTTGTTGCCGGCCCAGACGAAGGGGGGCCGGCCCGTGAAGACGCCCGATCCGCCGCGCAGCTGGAGGGAGCGGTCTTCCGTCGCCGCCCAGTTGAAGCCGAGGCGCGGCGAGAACATCACCTTTGTTCCGGGGGTCTTGCTCTGGTCCACCACGACGGAGTTTCCGTCCGGATCCTCCACGTCCAGGATGGGTGTGAAGTTATTGGGCACTGGGTCCGTGAAGTACGACGGCATGTCGAGCCGCACGCCGAAGGTCAGGCTGAAGCGTGACGAGGCCTCGAACTCGTCCTGTACATAGAACGAGAACTGCGCGAACGTGTAGTTCTCCCCCTTGAGCGGGCACTCGTTCGTACCCTCGAAGCAGGTCGCGCCGGAGCGGACCATCGAATTGAAGTCGATGGGGTCGCCGGCCGGGTCGGTGGCCTCGAAGAACTCATCCACCGAGAGGAAATTGGGGAGGGGGGGAAAGCCGTGCCGGAAGATGTTGAACGAGTTGAAGAAGTTGAACGTCTCGATGTTCGTACCGACGGTGATCGAATGCTGATCCTTGAAGAAGGTGAAGTTGTCGGTGAACTGGAAGACGTTCTGGTGGAGGATGTTCCAGACCGAGAACGGCTCGTGCCCGATCGACGTGTAAGTGACGCCGTCCTCCGCGATCTCGATCGTCGGGAACGGCTCGCTGAACGGGTCGCGGTGGTCCCGGAACCGGTTGAAGCTCGCGAACGCCCGGTTCGCCCAGCCGGTGGAGCGGCTGTTCAGCTCCATGGCGAACGAGTTGAGGTTGTTGTTGATCGCGTAGCCCGTGTTCTGGAACGGCAGGCTCGTGGCGCTTGGGCTACGACCCGACCCGAAGATCGTGAACGCGAAGGGGTGGGGCGGCTGCTCTCGTACCGCGTCCAGGAAGTTGTAGCGGAAGACGAAGTTGTCGCTCTGGCTGATGTTCCAGTCGAGCTTGAAGAGGATCTTGTCGCTGTTCGTCGCGTGGGTAAAGCCCTCGTACGGCCCGGTCTCATAGCCATAGACATCCATCATGCGCTGCCGGATCGCATCCATCGTGCCTGCCTGCACTCTGGACTCACCCGGGTCGACGGTGCCGTCCGTGTTCGCGACGAAGTTGGTACCGGGATTGTCTCGCCGGTTGATCTCGCCGTTCACGAAAAAGAACAGCTTGTCCTTGATGATGGGCCCGCTGACCAGGCCGCCGTACTGACCGAAACTCAGGTCCGGGTTCGCGACAACCGGCTCGCCCTTGACGTTGTTGCCGAGTAGATCCTGATTCCGGAAGTAGCCGTACGCGCTGAATTGCCAGTCGTTCGTGCCGCTCTTCGATACCAGGTTGACGTTGGCGCCGGTGAACCCGCCCTGCCGGATGTCGAACGGGGCCACTTGCACGCTAACCTGGTCGATCGCCGTGTACGGGATCGGCTCAGAGGCTGTTTGACCGCCTGGAGCCGGATCGTCCAGGCCGAACGCGTTGTTGAAGTAGGAGCCGTCCAGCGAGATGTTGTTGTAGAGCCAGTTACGGCCGGCGATGGCGAAGTTGCCGTCCGCTCGTGGATCGATCCGAACGAGGTCGCGGAAGGACCGCCTGAGGTTCGGTAGTAGCTCAACCTGGTCCTGCGAGACGAAGGTGCCGGCGCCGGTACGGCCGGCGTTCAGCAAAGTGTTCTCCTCCACCTGGACCGCCAGCTCGGCGACCTCGACGGCTTGGATTTGGAGTTCGAAGTTCAGGCGCAGATCCTGAGCCAGATCCAGATAGACGCCGGTCTCCCTGTACTCGGCGTACCCGATCATCGTCACGGTGATGGTGTAGGGACCGCCGACCCTCAGGTTGGGGAGCGTCCAGGCGCCCCCGCCTCGCGTGCTCGCGCCGTACGAAGTGCCGCTCGGCTCGTGTCTGGCGATGACGCTGGCGTCCGTGACAGGATTCCCCTCGGCATCGGTCACGAAACCACCCATCTGACCGGTCGTTACGCCCTGGGCGAGCAGGCCACCCGTCAGGAAAAGAAGAAGAGCCAGTGTGGCGGCTCCGGCTCGCGCAAGAGACCCCAACCAACTTCGTTCGCGCATTTTTCCCCTCCTCGTCTCGATGATCGGTCGTACCTCGGAAGCGTCTATCCCACGCGAGTCCTGAGGACTCGATTTCGTGGCGTTCATGGCGGTGGCAAGGGGTCGATCGGGTGGGCTGGTTAAGGCGGGTGGGTGGGTCAAGGGCCGGCGAAGAACGCCGGGGTAAGCGCGCTCTGTACTGCGCTGCGGCATAGCCTCATCCGTCTCGGGGGAGTCACGCCAATCAACGCGTGGAACACTAGTCGCGGCGGGCCCGACGTGCAACGGTCGTTACGGTTGCGTTACGGCTCCCTGGGCAAGTTCTATCGGCCCGAGCCGAGCGCCTCCGCCAGGCGGACGACCGCATCCGGCGAGCCGGCTCGATAATCGGGTTCGAGCGACCATTCGGAGCCCTCGCTTCGACCATAGTCGGCGCCGACACTGAGCGCCCGAAGCGGCATGCCCCGCCGCTCCAGCTCTGCGTTGGCGTTCGCCGCGCACTCGGCGTCGACCTCGTGATCTCCCACGTATAGAAGAACGCC
This sequence comes from uncultured Gemmatimonadales bacterium, assembly GCA_947259585.1. Classification (GTDB taxonomy): domain Bacteria; phylum Gemmatimonadota; class Gemmatimonadetes; order Palauibacterales; family Palauibacteraceae. The sequence goes on from CAMYMV010000071.1 coordinate 4,580, forward strand.
CGGACCGTCGATGCCGAGACGCTCCACACACAGCAGGAATCCGTCGGGCGCCGGCTTCTGTGCCCGCAGGTGGACCTCCTCGTATCCGACGACCGCAGCGAAGCGGTCTCTCAGCCGGTGGCCGTTCAGCATTTCGTCGATGTTGCGGCGGCTGTTGGCCGAGAAGATGGCGTGCGGAAGGTGGCGAAGGGCGTCCAGGGCTTCCGGAATGCCGGGCAGGATGGGAGCCGTGGTCTTCTCGGCGATCTGGTATCCGGTCCACAGCTGCCCGGCTTCATCGATCATCTCATCGTCCATGCCGAGCTCGGAGCGGTAGAGATCTCGCCAGTTCCGCGTGCGCCAGAGCGCTTCCTCGTAGCTCTCCAGCGAGCTCAGCATCGGGATGCGATCCCAGGTCCCGCGGAGATGCGTCACGATCCGTCGCGTGACGGCGAGGTTCTTCTCTCGCGAGTCGACCAGGGTGTTGTCGAAGTCCCAGACGACGGCTCGAAGCGGAGGCTGCGCGGCGTGCATCCGAACAGTATGGGGCTAAGGACTTAGAGGAGAAAGAAGGTCGGGAGAAGGCAGCGTGGAGGAGCGGGGCGGGACAACGATCGCCCCGCCCCAGGATCAGCAGAGGCACTTCCGCAGAGGTTACACGTTCGTCAACCAGACCATGAGGATCTGCCGGAGGGCACACCAGGCGGCAAAGCCCACGCCCACTCGGAACATCTGGTTCAGCGCTACCGTGCTCATCGACCGCTCTTCTTTTTTTGTCTTGCGTCTTCCGCGAGTCCGTCCACGACTGAGAAGCCGTTCTCGACTCTGCCGGCCACATGTAATTCACGCCGCGTACCAGCGCGGACCAAACAACGGCGGTCGCCGCAAGGCGTTATTGTGTATGTATTTCACGGTCGGCAATGTGGCGGATGAGGAGGGACCGGTGAGGCCGGAAGTGTGGCATCAACGCGTCAAGAACGGGGTCCGAGCGAGCATCTCCCGCCGCAGCCGTGAATCGAGGTGGCCGCGCCACAGATCTGCCCGCTCGGGCCGGGCACCGCCGGGCGGCCGCGTCGGCTGGTCCTGGGGATCAGCCGATCGTGCGCGTCAGCGGGTGCTGGAGTTCAGCTGGTCTTGGAGTTTCAGCTGGCCTTGGAGTTTCAGCTGGTCTTGGAGATGAGGCTATAGCTTCTCAGATGACGGAGAGCGGCGCTTCGGTCCCCCATCGCCTCGTAGAGCCGGGAGAGGTTGTAGTGGGCGTCGGCCAGCTCGGGGTCCGAGGCGACGGCGCGGAGATATGCCTCGACGGCCCGCTCCACCTTGCCGAGGTCCTCCAGGACCACGCCGAGGTTGAAGGCGGCGGTCGCGCTCCCGGGCTCGGAGGCCAGGGCGGCTCGGTAGTGGCCCTCGGCGGCCGTGAGACTCCCCTCCTCGTGCAGCAGCCGTCCCAGGTTCAGATGCGCGCCGGGATGAGCCGGCGCCAGCTCCAGCGCTCGAGAGTAGGCGGCGCGGGCCTCGGCCGGAGATCCCGTCTCGAGTTCGCAGCCGATCTCGAACCACTCGGCCGGGCCCTGCTCGTGCTCCGGCTCTCTGCGGCGGGGATCTGCGAGGCCAATCGAGCGCTCCGGCACTCCCGGCTCCGCCGCCCCCGGCTCCGACCCCGGCCTCGGCTGCGGCTGGAGGTCTCCACCGAAGCCGAGCACGTACTGGCCCGACGCGGGCTCCCACGCCGACTCGCCCTCCCGGGCGACGAGGTGCCCCGTCTCGGAGCTCACTCGCACGGCGGAGAGGGGCCGTCCCGGAAGTTGCCGCCTGAGCTCCCGGAGAGCCTTCCCGATCTCTGCGGCCGAGAGATCCTCGGCCTCGAGCTCCGTGGCCGTCCGGATGAGAACCAGGTCCTGGAAGGAAAAGTGATAGCCCCGCGAATCGCGCGGCGCGTCCAGGAGACCGGCCCGGACGAACCGGCGCACCCGGGCGGGCGTGATGCCCAGCAGGTCGGCTACTTCTCTCGTTCGGTACGTATCGACCATCTCGGCCGACGCCGGCTCAGCCTCCGCTCGCCGCCTTCTTGGACGCCTTCTTCTTCGACCCGGCCCGCTTGGCCGCCTTTCGAGACTTCGAAGCCGCCGCCTCCTCGTCCTCTCCAAGACTCGCCTTCAACGCGGCCATCAGATCGATGACCTTCGTTTCGGTCTCGACGGTCGGGGCGGCCGTGATCTCCTCGCCGGTCTCGATCTTCTCGTTGATGAGGGCCATGATCCGTTGGCGGACCTCGTCCTTGTACTTCTCGGGCTTGTACGTCCCCGAGGCGGCCTGCTCGATGAGCTGAACGGCCAGCTTCAGCTCCTCCTGGCATCGATCGCAAAGCAGGAGGTGCTCCTCGAAGGCCTCGGTCTCCGGCTCGGAGAGCTGGCCGGCGACGTAGCGCTCGATCACGAACCCCGCGACGAACTCGTCGCACACCGCCCGGCGTGGCAGTACGTGCTCGAGGCCCGGCACCTCGCGGATCGCTTCCACCACCCGCTCCGCGGTCAGCCCGTCGTTGCAGTACACGCGAACGAATCCGCCTAGGGCACCGTGGTGGCCGACGAAGGCGTCCGTGATCGGGCAAATCACGGTGCTCGTCCCGGCGCCGAATTCCGCGTCGAGAATATCCTGCAGCCACACCACGCAGGGGCTGCCGTCCTCGCGGGTTTTCTCGTTCATGCCGTGGTCGGCGGTGAGCGCCAC
>CAMYMV010000072.1 GCA_947259585.1 uncultured Gemmatimonadales bacterium
ATCAGTGCCACCTGGGCGCCCAGGTTGGCGGCCATATGCGCCGCCGGCAGACCTCCCTGGCCCGCTCCGATGACGGCTACGTCCACGTCGTATTTCGGCACGCTACCTCTCTGACACGTGGGTTTCGGCCGATCCCCTGAACTGTACCGCATTGAACAGGCGGCCAAGCTCGAACGCCTCGTTCAGGGAGACGACGAACGCCCCCGTCCCATGCTCGGTGGCCCACTCGGCTCCCGACTCGGGTGACTCGAAGAAGAAGATGTGGTGGCAGAAAGCGGCCATGATCTTCGCTGGATTCGTCTGTCGCACCTCCGGATCGCCCGCCACGTACGACATCACGGTCACGGCAGGATCCACTGACTCTATGCCGTCTGGCGTCACCGTCAGTCTGATCTCCCGGCCCGTCCGTGGGTCCCGGGATACGACCCAGGCAGGGAAGCCGAGCAACTCGGGAAGAAAGAGACTGTCGATCGCGCACCACGTGTAGAGTTGCCGGCCCTCCACCTCTAAAAGGTGCTGCATCGGCACGAGCGCGAGTCCCCGGAAGCCGATGACGCGGCCTTCGTCATCATAGAACGCCCAACCCTTGAGCTCGTCCGATGCGAGAAGGTCCTTCACGCCACCAGCTGAGACTCCCAGCACTTCGGCCAGACTCTCCGGGCCTACCGGTTCGCCCCGGGCCAGCTGCCGATATAGCTCCCTCGCGAGGTGGTCCGCGCTCTCGCTGAAGCGAGGGATGGTCTCGAGCATCCTGACGGCCTGACTCAGGTGCGTCATTTGCTCAGTCATTTCAGATCGCTTGTCCGAGTCCGGCATCCTTCAGGGTATTCAGATCCGGTCTCGCTCCAGTGCAGCAGCCGGCAAGCACCCCGTCAACGGCCACGGCCGGTACTGTCCGTACGCCTAGGGTCCGGGCCCGTGCGGCGACAGCCGGGTCGTTCATGTCCAGGACCTCGATCTCGCACGAAGGGCAAGCCGCATCCCGCACCAGCTCGATGGCATCTCCGCACGCCGAACAGCCGGCGGAAAAAACTTCGATTCGCCTAAACATCGGTCACCTCCGTGGGTCTGTTCTCCGACGTTGAGTCTTCACTGATCATTCTGATGGCTGCTTTCGGTGTCCTCGTCTACCTCAACGACACGAGCCTTGTAGCCCGTCATCTCTTCGAGGTGAGCGATGAACTCCTCCGGCGTTATGAGCTCAGGGTCGTACGTCACCTCCGCCGAGGACTCTTCATAGGAAACGTCCGCGTCGATCACGCCAGCCGTACGCTCAAGGACCACCCGGGCCGTGGTAGCACAGCTGCCGCACGTCATTCCCTCAATCTCGAGCCTGGCACGTGCCGTATCGGACGGCGACGCGGCCACATCCCTTTCCACATAAGTGGCCGGCACGACACCGGCCGCCGCGCTGCTTGTCCCACACACGGGGCACAGGAGCCCAGCCCCCAGGAGGCCGGCCATCGCGACGGTCAGCAGTCTGCTTCCGATCATCTTGTCATCCTTCCGTTCGACTCGATTACAGAACCCAGCCCGACCACGTCGGGTACGTGGCGAACACGATTGCGAGTGCAGTCGCGATCCACAGGACCGTCTTCCGGCGCCATCGCACACGAGGGTCAGCGCAGGCGGCGCCCGGCTCGCACTCGCGGGCTTCTTCCCGCTTCAGTCCCACGTGGCCCACGAGCAGGAACGCGCCGGTACCCGCCAGGAACCAGGGCCGCAGTGGCTCGAACGTGGCCGCGATGCCGGCGCCGGAGACGCCTAGAAGCACGGCGATCAGCGGACCGGCACAGCACAGAGCCGAGGCAAAAGCGGCTCCCACGGCTGCGACACCGGCGCCGACGCTCTTTTCCATCAAGCGCTTCCGACCACAGTTCTCAAGGCGGACACGACGAGCTCGCGATCAGGCACACCCCGGAATCTGCCGTCCGCGGAGACGTATACGCGGCAGCAGTTTGCATCGGACTCCGTCCCCTGCCCCGACACGTCCTGCCCGTCCACCAGGATGGTGGGGGAGCCGTACTCGCGGGCGTACGCTGGACTTCCACCGGACTCCCGGTCCCATTCCTTCCATTCCGCCTCGACTCCAGCCTCCGCGAGTGCCTCGCGCAGCACTCCGCGCGCGGCCTCGACGTTGGGGCAATCCGCGTCGATGATCAGTTCTATCTTGGGCATCACTCCTCCTCGTCCACGGCTTCCGCGTCTTCGAGCGCTTCGATGATCGGGCAGTCGCCCGCCGGGGACCGATTCCGGCACGAGTCGAGCAGCGAGGCCAGCGCCGTTTTCATGCGCGAGAGCTCCGCCATCCGCTCGTCCACCCGCTCGATGGCACGTGCCGCGGTGCTCTCCGCCTCGCGGCATTGGCTCGCCGTCCCGGTCCGCAGGGCCAGCAGCTCCTCGATCTCGGCCAGGGTGAAGCCCACGTCCTGGGCCCGCCGGATGAAGCGGAGCCGGCGTAGAGAGTCCCCCGGGTATTTCCGGTAGCCGGACGGCGAACGGGGCGGCTCCGGCAGGAGCCTGCGCCGCTCGTAATAGCGCACGGTTTCGACCGACACGTTCGCGCTCCGCGCCAGCTGCCCGATTGTCATTGTATCCATGCCTTGCCTCCCACGGCCTCCATACGATAAACCCTGTACCATGGTACGGAGTCAAGAGCCTATGTTCCGCGGCCGGTGTCACTGTCTTGAGCGCGAAGGGCCAGCGATTTCACCCAAACATGTAGAGAAACATGGACACCCGTTCATGAATGATGAAGAAAGCGGCTGCGAGAACCTCAAGTCTCACAGCCGCTTAGAAGAGTGGAGCCGATCGGATTCGAACCGACGACCTCCTGGTTGCAAACCATGGGGCCTACGTCACCAAAACCGACAATCAAGCGGAGTTTCCGCGACAGACCGCGACAATCTGAAGACCGAGCAATCGAGCGAAACGACAGAATGACGGTTTGTATCGACAGTACAATCGACAGTAAACGACTGTTGTCACGCTAGAAGGGTGCTGGAGAGACTACGACAGCGACCTTCGGATTAGGAACGCCTGGGACCGGTTCTCAGGCGTTCCCTATTTTCCCCTATAGTCTGAGAATTCAGTGAATTTGCTGAATTCCTGCCCGAGGCCTTTCCCAATCTTTCCCTAGTGCGAAGATCCCGGTACGTGAGAGAAGGGGGCTACTTCAGGTGGCAGGTCGTGCAGAGACGGCTTCCGTCGTTGGACATCTTGAGTCGGCCCGAGGCCGCGTTCCCGCCATGCACGTTGTGACAGGACACGCACTGGAGCTTCCCACCCTCGAGCATCAACTGGTCGATCGACCCGGTCCGCATGCTTCCATCGGCACCTTCGAGGGTCACCTGAGTCGTGAAGGGATCCGCGAGGAATCCGTCACGGGCGGCGAGAGCCGCGTCGTACACGAACGAGACCGGGTGATCGTCGCTCAGGTCGGTTCCCAGCCCCTCGGGAGCATGACCCACGTTCGAGCCACTCACCCCATCGTGACAACTCAGGCACATCAAGGAGGAACCGTCGGGCTCTCCGATCCAGGCATCCAGTGACGGGCTCCGCAACCGTCCACTACCGTATACCGTGTATCGGGAGCCCTCCGGCAGCTGGCTCATCCAGGCGATCGGCGCGGCTTCACCGGTGTTCAGCAGGTGGCACACGCCGCAGCGATCCGCGTCCCAGGTTCCGAGGTAGGAATCGAGGTCGTGCGGGCTGTTGCTGAGCTGAGCGGCCAGTGGCGTGCAGTAGAACATCGCCGCACACACCAGCCCCAGCCGAACTCCTGCTCGTTGCCGACCCACCTGCATTCGTCGCTCCTCGTTCCCGTGACTTCCGGGGCGGTGAAACGCAGGGCCGGTGCCTCGTGGCTGATATGGCGCGGGCCAGCCACCTAAGGGTGTTCAGATAGAGGAGTTGGGGAATTGCAGATCGCCTCAAAGCGCGACTGAGCAGTCGACTGGCGGCTGCAGCAGACGGGCATACTGCCACTGTTAATGGCCGTAAGCTGTTGTATCATAACACTATACAGGCGCATGCATGTCGATATGCCGGGGCGAGTATAGAAGACCGGTCGGCCGGGCTCAGAACCGCGAACCCGGCAGTTCCACGTCGGCCGCCCGCCACGCGACGACGAACCGCTCCTGCGCGTTCGAGAGGAAGCCGCCGCTTGAATCCCAGCGGCTAGCCAGCCCCTTACGGCGCCCCGAACTTCGTCTCGATCTCGACCCCGCAGTCGCGCAGGAAGCGGGTTGGAAGCTCGCCGCCCGCGAAGATGAAGGTGTAGTCGTTCGGCCGGCTTCGCGCTCGATCTCCTGGATGCCGCGGAACGTACCGTCCATCGCCTTTGGGATGCGGGCGAACACGTACCGTCCGAACACACCGCTCACCACCACCACCGCCATGCTCCAGAAGGCGATCGAGACGATCCCCCCGAACTTGAACGTGGTGTGCAGGAGGACCAGGAAGGGACCGAGCGTACACAGGAAGATGTGGAACTGGAGCCAGTTCCCGAGCCCCCCGGCGCCCCCGAGCCACGAGACGCGCTTGCGGGCCGAAGTAGAGCGTGACGCCCACCAGCATCATGGCCGTGCCGGCGATCCCGTAGCCGTGCCCGATGAGACCCGAGGGCTTGAGGACCTCGTGATTCGCCGCGAAGGGACGATCCCCAAGGGGAAGGCGGTAGTACTCCGCCCCGAGCTGGATCGCGAGGATGGCGATCGTCAGCCACAATGCCAGGAGGAGGGCGCCGAAGACCCGGCTTCCACCGATCCCGCTGCGGGCAGCGGCTGACGTCAACGCACCGCCTCGAACGGCCCCAGGTAGCGCTCGTGCTCGTAGCACCAGCCCCACGTCTCGCCCGGCTCGAACGACTGCATCACCGGGTGTCCCGTCTCGACGAAGTGCCGCGTGGCGTGCTTCCCTTCCGAGGAATCACAGCACCCCACGTGTCCGCACACCATGCACATGCGGATGTGCACCCACTCAGTGCCGGAGTCGAGGCACTCGCTGCACCCCTCGTCGGAGGGCGCGACCCCTTCGACGGCCTGGGACAGGTGTTCGCAGGTCTTCTGGGCCATGGAGACTCCTCTCAGGACGAAGCGGCGGACGGGTCCGGGTCGAAGTGCTCGGCCGGGAGCACGTCGTACGTCTTCACCTCTTCCAGCGTGATGTCGGACGTGTGCTGGCCCTGAGCATAGGTAACTTCCTTGAAAGCGAACAACACGCCGTTCACCTCGCGGAAATCGGAGTACTCGTTGATGAACTCGAGTCCTTCGAGAAGACGATCGAACGGTATGTGCGCGATCGTGCGGTGGATGCGCCCCGTCTCGGGGTCGACCTCGGCGGACAGCGTCGGCCCGTCGAGCCGGCCCGCCGCCCGATTCCCGCCAGACGAGACAATTTGGCCGGGTTTCGATCGGAAAGGAGTCCTCGCGTCCCGTTCCAGGGGCGAAATGGGTGCGTAAGTCCGGGCACCGGACGGGGGTACGCGAGCAGGCCCGATGGCAAAGTTCTTGCCGTACAATTCGGGAGTCTCGAGGACGAACCGAGCCTAAAGAGGACAGCGGCCCATGGCCTCCCGAAGCCACCTGATACTCGCCGTCGCCGGAGCGTTTCTGCTTGCCGGGTGCCGCGCGGACGAGCCCGACCTCGTGACGAGTACCGACGCGGCGGTGTACAAGAAGGACGGGAGCGACAACTGCAAGAAGAAGCCCGAGAAATGCCTCCCGCCTGAGCCGAGCTTCCCGGGAACTGCGTTCGAAGCCATCGAGGGCCCACTGCGTATGGCGCTGACGCCCGCCGGAAGGCTCCTGGTCTCGGACGCTCGGGCGCAGGCCATCTTCACGGTGGACCCGGCCACGCGGCTGCCGGACGGCGAGCTGGAGATCGTCGGGAAGCCCGCGGCTGTCGGTTACCTTGACGGCCTGGTGTACGTAGGGAACCTGTCGCGGGGCACCATCGAAAGGTACGCCGCGAAGGGCGGCAAGTACCGCGGGGACTTCGGGCCCGGCGCCGTCAAATATCCAACAGACATGGCCGTGGACGGCGGGGCGGGACTGCTGTTCGTGGTCGATGGCGGCGATCGGAACGTGAAGGTGTTCGATGCATCGGGCCGGCCGCAATCCACGATCTCCGGAGCGGGCACCGCTCCGGGGCAGTTCGCAAACCCGATCGGAATCGCGGTTAGCGAAAGCTTGCACGAAGTCTACGTCAGCGATTATGGCCCCGACGGAGGCCCCGCGAGCATCAAAATTTTCGGATACGACGGGACGTTCCTGGCCGAGATCTCCGGGAGGGGATCGTGCGGCAGCCTCGGGTGCTCGGGCGGATTCTCCAGACCGCAGGGAATCGGGGTGGCCGCGGACGGACGACTGTTCGTGGCCGATGCCCTGTTGGCCGGCGTACTCGTATTCGATCGGTCCACTCTGAGCAAGATCGCCAGCCTTGGAGGACGGGAAACCGGAGTACCAGAGCTCCGCATCCCGGCGGGGGTGACGGTCAGCGGCGATGACGTCTACGTGGTGAGCAACCGCACCTCATCGGTCGAGGTGTTCGAGGGAGGTGCCCAGTGAGAACGCTACGGCTCTTCCCGGCCCTTCTCCTCGTCAACGTCACGGCGCCCGGGCTGCCCGGCTCGACCGGCGGCGACCTGCAGGCGCAGGTTCCCATGCACAACTGTTCCTTCTGTCACAACCTGCACGGCGGGAGTTTCCAGGCGCTCACGGATTACGCGATCACCGAGGACCTGTGCCTCTCCTGCCACGGAGACGCCGGTCCGGCCACCGTGGACCGCGACGGCATCCAGGTGACGGTACCCAAAGCGGGGCGCAACGACGCGGGTGGCGGCTTTGAGGCCCATAACGGAAGTCGACACTCTACGGCCACGAATTGCTGGGACTGCCACAACCACGAGGGCGAGGCGGGCAGCAACTGGTCGATGATCCAGGCGTCGATGCCGACGCCGAGCTCCGGCACGAAGACCGTCATC
>CAMYMV010000073.1 GCA_947259585.1 uncultured Gemmatimonadales bacterium
CAAGTCGGAGGAATTCCGGCAGAACCGGACGGAGCTGTTGGTGCTGGTGACGCCGCGGCTGGTCGAGCCGATGGACGAGGCACCGCCGCTGCCCACGGGTGAGCCCGATACGTGGGAGCGCAACGACGATCTCAGGATCGACAAGGCCGAGCCCTATGACTGGAAACAGCCCTGGGGCCTCCAAGACCAGGGCTCGCAGCCCTAACGCCGGTGGGAGGGTTGTAGTTGTGGTGAGACGTAATGTGCGCGAAGGCGCGGAATCGGAATGAGCAACGACACGACACAGTACCAGGGCACAGGCTCTCGATCGCCGGTCAAGGCGGCGGTAATATCGCCTGATCCGGCCTTCCGGGAAGCGCTGACGTCGATACTCGCGAGTCGAGACATGGGCGTGCTTCTCGCCCTCGAGATCGACATGCCCCTGACGGAAGTCGCGGATCCGGAACTGGATCAGCTTCGGCGCGCGGAGCCCGGGATCGTCTTTCTGGATCTCGAGGAGAATCCGCACGTCGGATTGAAGTTCGCGGAGTTTCTCGTCGAATCCTCGCTCGCGACTGCGCTCATCGGCGCCGGGGCCAGCGCGTCACCGGAGCTCCTCCTGTCCGCCATGCAGGCAGGCGTCTCGGAGTTTCTGACGAAGCCGGTCACGCCGGAAGCGGTCGTCTCGGCCGTCGAGCGGGTCTGGCGGAAGACCGGGAAGAAGATCGATCAGTCGCGGCGAGCACCGGGTGAGCTCTTCGTCGTGTTCGGCGCGAAGGGTGGATCCGGAGGTACGACGCTGAGTGCCAACCTGGCGATCGAGATCCACCGGCTGAGCCGGAAGAGGGTGCTCCTCGTCGATCTGGACCTCGAGCTGGGCGAGACGGCGTTGCTGCTGGGGATCGAGCCCGAGTTCAGCGTGGTGGACCTCGTGAGGAACTTCCACCGCGTGGATACCGGCCTCCTGGCCTCCTACATCGAGCGGCACGAGTCCGGTGTCGAACTCCTGCCCGCGCCGTTCGAGCCGGCCGATTTCGAGGCCGTGAGCGGCGACCGGGTAGGGCGGATCCTGGAGTTTCTGAAGCAGCACTACGACTACGTGATCGTGGATGCGCCGAAGACCTTCAACCCGGCCACATTGGCGGCCTTCCGCGAGGCGGACGAGGTGTACCTCTTGGCGACGGCCGATCTTCCTTCGATCCGCAACCTCACGCGGAGTATGCCGCTTCTGCGCAATTTGCGGGGACGGAAGCCGCTGGATGAGTGGCTGCGGCTCGTGGTGAATCGATTCGAGCCGGATCTCGAGATCCCGATACCGGAGCTTGAACGGACGCTGGCGATGAGCGTCTACTGGACGCTCCGCAACGACTACAGTGCCGTGATGGCGTCGATCAACCACGGCAAGCCGGTCGTGATGGAGAAAAAGTCGGTGTACGCCAAGGATGTGCGCGGCCTGGCCGCAAAGATCACCGGCGTTCCCGTCCAGAAGCAATCAAAGTTTCTCAAAGGGCTCTTCAGCCCGTTTCGCAGTAACGGACGCAGTCCAGCCATCGAACGTCTCGATGCGACAGCTGCGTCGTCTGAAACGAAGGTGAAGGCAGATGAGTGAGTTCGATCGGTTGTCGGAGAGCGGTTCGATTCCGCAGATAGACCTGGACACGGAATTGCCCTGGGAGCGGGCGGCCCGTACCGCGCTCGAGGCGGACGCGGAGTTCGATGGGCCCGGCGGTGGCTCCGAGTTTCAGGAGATACGCACGCGCGTGCACCGCAAGCTCCTCGAGCGGCTGAATCTCAGCACGCTCAGCACGCGCAACGAAGAAGAGGCGGTCACCGAAGTTCGGAAGATCGTCCGGAACCTGCTGGACAGTGAGGCAACGCCGCTCAATCTCGAGGAACGGGAAGAGCTGGTCGAGCAGGTCCTGCACGAGGTATTCGGGCTCGGGCCGCTCGAGCCGCTGGTCAACGACCCGAGCATCTCCGATATCCTGGTCAACACATTCGACCAGGTGTATGTGGAGCGGAACGGCAAACTCGAACGCACGGATGTGCGCTTCAAGGACAACCGGCACCTGGTGCAGGTAATCGACCGTATCGTCTCGGCGGTGGGCCGCCGGATCGATGACTCCTCGCCCATGGTGGATGCCCGGTTGCCGGATGGCTCGCGCGTCAACGCGATCATCCCGCCCCTTTCCATCGACGGCCCCCACGTGTCGATCCGGAAGTTCCGCAGGGACGTCCTGTCGACGGGCGATCTCGTGCGCAACGGCACGTTCAACGATGCGATGCTCGAGTTGATGCAAGGGCTCGTCAGAGCCCGGCTCAACGTCCTGATATCGGGCGGTACCGGCTCCGGCAAGACGACGCTCCTCAACGCCCTTTCGGAGTCGATTCCGACCAGCGAGCGCGTCGTCACGATCGAAGACTCCGCCGAGCTACAGCTGCGTCAGCCGCACGTAGTCCGTTTGGAGACGCGCCCGCCCAACATCGAGGGCAGAGGCCAGATCGATCAGCGTCAACTCGTCATCAACTCACTCCGCATGCGTCCCGATCGGATCATCGTTGGTGAGGTGAGAGGATCGGAGGCGATCGACATGCTCCAGGCGATGAACACGGGGCATGACGGCTCGCTCACGACGCTCCACGCGAACACTCCGCGTGACGCGTTGGCCCGCCTCGAGACGATGGTCTCGATGGCGAACCTCAATCTTCCCGAGCGCGGCATGCGCCAGCAGATCGCAAGCGCGATCGACATCGTCATCCACGTCTCCCGTCTCGCCGACGGGAAACGGAAGGTCATTCAGATCGCCGAGATCGTCGGGATGGAGGGTGAGGTCATCACGATGCAGGACCTCTTCACCTTCGATCGGTTCGGCGTGGACACGGACGGCAGCGTCCTCGGCAGCTTCAAGGCGACGGGAATCCGTCCGCGTTGCGCCGAGCGTCTCCAGGCGTACGGTATCGACCTGGCCGAAACGCTCTTTGCCAACGCGGACTTCGGCTTCCCGAAGGAGAAGGCAGGATGAGCGGCATACTGGGCCAGAACGGCGTCGTAGCGCTCGCCCTTTTCGCTTCCATAGCGCTGGCGATGCTGGCGCTCGTGCTGGCGTGGGAGGGTGTCCGGCGACTGCAAAGACAGCGTTCGCTGGTCACCCAGCTCCGCGCGCTCGGAAAGCCGGGGGGAATCGCGACCGGGGTTGGCAGCGGCCTGCTGAGGGCCGGCGCCGAGCAGGGGCCCGTTTGGGCCGAGAACATCCTGCTCCGCCTCCCTCATCAGAGGGACCTGAAGAACTTCCTCGAGCAGGGTGACGTGGGCTGGACCGTCGGGACCTTCTTGATGCTGACGATCGGTTCTGCCTCTGCGTTCGGGCTTTCAGCCATGATCCTCGTGCCCACACCGATACCGCTGGCGGCCGCGGCGCTCGGCGCGATGATCCCGTATTTCTACGTCTCGCGGAGACGGAAGAAGCGCTTCGCCAAGTTCGAGGAGTTCTTTCCGGAAGCCATCGACATTCTAGGCCGAGCCATTCGGGCGGGACACGCGTTCTCGACTGGCCTGGAGGTCGTGGCCGAGGAGGCCAACTCTCCGGTATCGGACGAGTTCAGGCAGGTCTACGAGGAGCAGAAGTTCGGGCTCCCGCTTCCCGAGTCGCTGCTTTCTCTGGCCGATCGCATCGCGATCCTCGACGTCCGGATCTTCGTCACCGCTATCATGATCCAGCGCGAGTCGGGCGGCAATCTGGCCGAGATCCTCGACAACCTGTCGTATGTGATTCGTGAGCGTTTCAAGTTCCGCCGACAGCTGAGAGTGCACACGGCGCACGGAAGGATGACCGGTTACGTCCTGGCCGTCGCGCCGATCGTCGCCGGTATCGGCATGTACACTCTGAATCCCGAATACATGAGCGTTCTGTTCACGGAGCCGGGGGGTCGCCTGATGCTCGCGATAGCGGTGTCCCTTCAGCTGTTCGGCTTCCTGGTGATCAGAAAACTGGTGCAGATCAAGTATTGACGATGACACGCGGAGCTCGTGATGCGAGACATCCGAGGCCGCCGGAATGAGAATGGCGCTTTGCTAGGACGAGAATGATGACGTTATTGGTGATATTCTTCGCAGCCATGGCCGGGGGCCTGCTGGTCGTAGGCTTCGCGAACCTGCTTCCGAGCCAGACGCGCGTGATGAAGCGGCGGCTTGCGGTCCTGCATACCGGGGCCATGAGCTACCGTGATCTTCAGGAGCAACGCCGTCGTCAGGCGAAGCGAGAGCGGTTCGAGACGCTTCTCGCCACGCTCGGCACGCGGGTCAGCGCCATGGGAGAAAGCATGTCGCAGACCCGTCAGTGGCTCGCGCACGGTGGGTACAGAAGCCCGCAGGCGGGCACCGTGTACATGGGGCTGCGCGTCATGTGTGCCGCCCTGGGCGTCGCGTCTGTCCTCCTCCTGTCGACCGTGCTGCAGCTGTCGTTTCAACGAATACTGATGTTGGCGGCGGTCGGCGGCCTCCTCGGCTGGCTGGTTCCCTACTTCTACGTGAACCGGAAGGTCGTCAAGCGTCAGGACAGCATTCGCCTGGCGCTTCCCGACTCGCTGGATCTCATGGTCGTATGCGTCGAGGCTGGCCTCGCGCTGAACCAGGCGATCGTGCGTGTGGCTGAGGAGATTGACCGCGTGAGCCCCGAGATGTCGGAGGAGCTCACGGTCGTAAACCTGGAGATACGAGCCGGGACGCCACGCGACGAGGCGCTCCGCCACTTCGCCGAGCGCACGGGGGTGGAGGACGTGAAGGCCTTCGTGAGCATGCTGATACAGACCGACCGGTTCGGTACCTCGATCGCGGACTCGCTGCGGGTGCATGCGGACACTCTCCGCACCAAGCGCAGGCAGCGCGCAGAAGAGGCGGCGGCGAAGCTCACGGTAAAGCTGCTCTTCCCGCTGATCCTGTTCGTGTTCCCCGCGTTCTTCGTCGTGCTGCTGGGACCGTCCCTGTTCCTCTTTCGCGACTTCTTCGGGGGAGCTGGGAACTAGGAAGGCCACGGCTTCGTGAGCAGAACGCCGAAACTGCTCTCCGTTCGAAACATCGAGCGGGGCAGCTCGCTCGGCGACAGCGTCGGCCTGGCGGATCGGTGGTGGCCGCAGCTGAAGGGTCTCATCGGACGGACGGGATTGGAGGAAGGCGAGGGGTTGCTGATTACGTCCAGTCAGGGCGTGCACATGTGGTGGATGAAGTTTCCGCTCGATGTGGCCATGCTGGACAAGGACGGAAAGGTGGTCGCTCTGTATCGCGACCTCCAACCGGGTAAGCGAACACGCATGCACTGGGACGCACACTACGCTCTCGAGCTGCCCGTCGGGGTGATCGAGCAGAGCGGAACTCGTGAGGGGGACATGCTGAAATGGGAGGCCGGCGAGGCCTGATCTCGCGCGGACCCCCGTTTTCATTCTTCGATCGCACTTAGCAGCAGGGCAGGGCAAAGATGAACACGATGAGTGCAACCGTCAGGATCCATCCGGGAGAGGGCGAGAACGCCGAAGCCATCGGTACGCCATACTTGCCGACCACGCTCGAGGAGACGGGGCTCTCCGAGTCCTTCGTTTCGGAGCTGTTGCTGAAGGTCATGTACGTTCAGGGCTCGAGAACCGGAGATCAGCTGGGGGCCTTCATCCGGCTCTCGTACGGCATCCTCGACGATCTGCTTCTCACGTTGCAGCAGCGGCGGATGGTCGAGGTGCGTGGCACCAAGGGGAAGGGCCGCCGGGGATACACGTTCGCGCTGACCACCGAGGGCCGCGAGCGCTGTCGAGAGATCATGGTTACCAGCAGGTACGTCGGCCCCGCTCCGGTGCCGTTGCGGCAGTATCGCGCCATCGTCGACCATCAGAAGGTGGAGGACGCGGAGGTCGATGAGCAGCAGGTGGCCGAGGGTCTCAGTCATCTCGTGCTCAACGGCAACTTCCGGGAGTCGTTGGGCCCCGCGATCAACTCCGGCCGCTCGCTCTTTCTGTACGGCCATGCAGGAAACGGCAAGACCGTGCTGGCCGAGGCTATCGCAGAAATGCTGGGCGATGCCATCTACATCCCGTTCGCGGTAGAGGTGGACGGTCAGGTCATCGCGATTTACGACCCGGTGTTCCATGAGCCCGTCCATGACGCGGAGAATGGTGATCTTCCCTCCGCCTGGATGGACCCCGAGCCGGACTACGATATGCGTTGGCTGCGCATCCGCCGGCCTGTCGTGATGGTCGGTGGTGAGCTGATGCTCGACGACCTCGAGCTGCAGTTCGACCAGCTGGCCGGCGTATTCCGCGCTCCGCCGCAGATGAAGGCGAACGGCGGCGTGTTCATCATCGACGACTTCGGCCGCCAGCGCGTCCGGCCCAGGGATCTGCTCAATCGGTGGATGGTCCCTCTCGAGAAGCACGTGGACTTCCTGAGCCTGCCGATGGGACACAAGCTGCCCGTTCCGTTCCAGTGCCTGTTGATCTTCGCCACGAATCTCGATCCGGCCGAGCTCGTCGAGGAGGCCTTTCTCCGCCGAATCCGGTACAAGATCCTCGTCGACAACCCGACGCGGGAGCAGTACACCGAGATCTTCAAGGAAGCGTGCGAGCAACGTGGCCTTCCGTTCACGCCGCACGCCATCGAGTTCGTGTTCGAGGAATACTACTCGAGGCCGCACCTCCAGGAGCGATGCTGCCACCCTCGGGACATCACGAACCATCTTATCGACATCGCGCGGTACAAGAAGCGCGATGCGGAGCTCTCGCCGGAGCTGCTCCGGATGGCCTGCGATGCCTACTTCCTCGA
>CAMYMV010000074.1 GCA_947259585.1 uncultured Gemmatimonadales bacterium
TGGCCCGGCGTTCTGTTTCGAGCCGCAGGAGGAGCTCGGTCTGCTGGCGGATGTCGGCCGGACGGGCCAGTCCCTGGAAGATCGGCAGCGTGGCGCTGAATCCGAGGCTGTAGAAGATGTCGTTCGTCTCCGGTATCAGCGGGCCGTCGGGGCCACCCGGGAGCTCGGGGTCGGTCCCGGCTCCGCCGCGCGCGAAGACGTTGGTGACGCCTGCCTCGAACGCGATCTCCGGCGCCCAGTAGGATCGTGTAGCAGAGGCGCGCGCTCTGTCCTGCGCTCCGATCGCCGCGTCGAGCGCCTTGAGCTCCGGGGCGAGCACGAGCGCCTCCTCGGCCATGAAGCTCCGAAACGCCCGGAAAGTCCAGGGATCTCGGAGAAAGTCCAGAAACCTTCCTTCAACCGGCAGGAGGGCGGGATCCTCGACGTCGACCTCGATCGTCTGAAAGGGTTCCTCCAACGGGCGGTCGAGAATCCGGTTCAGCTCGATCTCGGCACGGTTGCGGTCGGCCGAGAGATCGATGACGACGCGCCGATTGTCGGCGAGCTGGTTCTCCCAGCGGTAGACCTCCGCGGGGCCCGCTTCGCCCACCGCCTGACGGATGCGTGCGAGCTCGAGATTCGAGCGCGTCACGCGCAGGTTCTCCGTCTGGATCCGCTCGAACGTCTTCGCCCGCAGCACGTTGAGGTAGGCGACGGCGGCGATGAAGACGACGTCCAACCGGTCGCTGGCGAGGCTGAACTCGCGTGACTGCTGCAGGGAGCCCTGGATCGAGAGGTTGGCCCAGGCCGGCTCCGAGAACAGGAGCTGCCGAAACAGAGCGGAACCGGAAAACGTCCGCTCCGACTGGACGCCGAGGCTGGCCGCCGCGCGGTCGCTGTCGATGAAAGCGCCGAGCACGCCGATCTCCGCCTCGGGCAGCAGGACCGATCGCGCGAGGTTGACGTCCTCCGCTCCGGCTCGCACCGCCCTCGCGGCGGCTTCCAGATCCAGGTTCACCTCAACCGCTTCCCGCGCCACGATCTCCAGAGAGAGGGTGCGGACGAACTCGGTCCGCCTCTCATCGATCAACGTCGCCTCGGTGAGCACCTTCCACGGCGGAAAGACCCCGATCGCACGGGCAGTGGCCATGTTGATGGTCAAGCGCTCGCCCTCGGCGAACGCGTAGGGAAGCTCGCCCGGCTCTTCTCCGAGCAGAGTGCTCTGGATGTGGAGCGCCACGCGGCGAGCGAGACGCTGAAAAAAGTTCTCCGGGTTGCGGGCGGCCATGAGGCCGCGCCTTACTTCGGTCTCGCCGAGTCGTGAAAAGCTCGGAAGACCGAGGTCGATGAAGCCCTGCACGAGCCTGTCGAACTCCTCATCGGCCAGGTGCAGCAGCGGCAGCACGTAAACGGCTTCGGCGTCGGCGGGAATGGCGGCGAGCGCCGCCTCGGCGCGTTCGACCGGGATCACGGTGGTGCGGAAGCCGAGCGCCGTGTCGAAGCCTCGAGCATGCTCGCCCAGTCCGGGGATCACCTGATCGACGGTCGCGCTGATCAGGAGGATAAGATGCTCGAATGGGCGGACCTCCTGAAACGCGGCGATATCACGGTCCAATGTGCGGGGCAACGCGAGGTAGCTGAGGTTTCGGGTACCGCTGGTCCCGTCTTCTTGCGGCAGTCCCTGGACGGCGGGATCGATCACGATCGGTGCGATCACCGGCTTCGGGAGCTCTCCTCTGGTCGCCGCGAAGTGTGACGAGAGAACGCCGAGAGCCACTACCACGTCGACGTCGGGATCGTCCAGCAGTTCTTGCAGGGCCGCCTGGACACCGTCGGCCGTCCAGTCGGCGACGATCGTCCCGGTCGACGGAAATCGGGGATCGAACTCGCCGACCAGCAGATCGGTGATCTCGCGCCGAAACAGCTCGATTACACCGTCGTTGCCCGACCAGGGTCCGTCCGCGACGATGCCGATCGTCACGGACGGAGCCGGCGCCTGGCCGAAGGCGGCGGCACGCGGGGTCATGAGGAGGGCCACCGAAGCGGCGAGGATGAGCGCTCTCTTCATGGGCAAGTCAGACGTCCGGCCGTCGAGCGGTGTAAGGGCAAGCCGCGTTGGACATAGTGGCTACGGATGCTAACAGCGGCGCCGGAGCGGCAACAGGCGTTCGGGGCTTGCCGCGAACCTCGGACGGCTTTCGGTTTACTGAATGCTCTGAAGGCCCTCGGCCTTCGCGGTCTGTGATATGGAGAATGGAGATTGCCGACGTGATAGGCTTCAGCGAGTCCGCCAGGAACCGGATCAAGGAGTTCATCCAGGAGGAGGGCGACGACGACCTCGCCGTGCGCATCGAGGTTCTGAGCTCCAGCCCCCTGGCGCCCGAGTACGACATGGCGTTGGTCGGGAGAGACGAGCTGGAGCCCGATGACCGGCTGTTCGAGGCGGACGGGCTCAGCGTCGCCATCGACGCGAAGAGCGCCTCGGTCCTCGAGGGCACGCGGGTCGACTGGATCGAGACCGTCCAGGGCAGCGGGTTCAAGTTCGAGAATCCGAACCTGAAGCCGATCGGCTCCGAGCCGATCACGGGGCCGCTGACGGACCGCGTCAAGCAGGTGATCGAGGAGCGAATCAACCCCGGAATCGCCATGCACGGCGGTAACGTGACGCTGGTCGAGGTGCGGGACGACGTCGCCTACCTGGAGATGAGCGGCGGCTGTCAGGGATGCGGGATGGCCGCCGTCACCCTCAAGCAGGGCATCGAGCGCATGTTGACGGAAGAGGTGCCGGAGATCCAGGGCGTGGTCGACGTCACCGACCATTCGTCGGGTGCCAACCCCTATTATTAGTAGGCGTTAGCCAGCTTCAGCTCATCCTGTTTCCGTTGAGGCAGCGGACGCCCCCATCCGGTTTGCAGAGGCAGTCGCGGAGCTGAAGCCCGGCTGCCGGCCCCACGGCGATCGCCGCCTCCACCAGATCGGCCAGGACGCCGGCCAGGCGCTCGTCGTCGTGCGGGATCGGAACGCGGTGGAACTCCAGGCCCGCTTCCTCGGCGACCTCCCTCAGATCCACGTCCAGCTCCGAAAGCGTCTCGGACTGCTCGTGCACGAAGCTGATCGGGTCGACGACGATCCGGCGCGCCTTGCCCGCGGCCTCCTTGACCACATCGTCGATCTCGGGCTGGGTCCACTCGATGCCACGATTGCTGTGGTTCTGATACCCTAGCAGGTAGTCCCCGACGCCCACGGCGTCGGCCACCCAGCGGCAGCACTCCTCCGCGTATCGGTCGTACCGGCTTCCGGCCTTCAGGTACTTGATCGGCGTCCCGTGTACGGAGAAGACGAGCCGGGTATCGGCATCCGTGAGATCGACCCCCGCGCTCTCCGCGCAGCGCAGAATCGCGTCTCTACGGATCTCGAGGTAGGCCGGGTGCGGATGCCAGCCGCTGATCTGCGCGAGCGGCACCTGCCAGCCGCACTCGTCCAGGGCGCGCTCCAGGCCGGCCAGCGCGGCCACCGTGGTCGAGTGGCCGCAGAGCGGATATACGGGGAGTCCGACCAGCCTCTCCGCGCCGGCCGCGCGGGCGGCCTCGACCGCCTCGGATATCGTCGGCCGGGTGAACTGCATGCCGAGGAAGACCTCGGCCTCCACGCCCCGGGAGGCGAGTTCGGCCGAGAGCGCTCGAGCCTCGGCACGGCACTGCGCGTCGAGAGGTGAGCCGCCGATCTCCCGGTACTCCTCGACGAGACCGGGGGCGCGCCGCACCGCGAGCTCGTGCACTCGCCGCTGGATCTCCTCTTCCGACATCCCCGGCTCGAGGCTCGAGTTGGAGGCGAAGATACGCTCCAGGAAGGGAACGACCTCCTCCAGGGTGGCCGTCTCGGGTTCCCCGAAGTTGAGCAGGATGACGCCGATCACTCGGCGGCTCCGTCGGCGTTGTACTCGTGCACGGCCCGCACGACCGCTGCGATCACCTCCGGGTCGGTCTCCGGGTGGAGTCCGTGGCCGAGGTTGAAGATGTGTCCCGGCCGGCCGGCCACGCGCCGCAGGATCTCCAGCGAGCGCTCGACGGCGATATCGGCTCCCGCCAGCAGGAGAGTGGGGTCGAGGTTGCCCTGGATCGCCCGGTCCAGGCCGATCCTCTCCCACGCCTCGTCGATCGGGATCCGCCAGTCGACGCCGATCGCATCGCCGCCGGCGGCGGCATACAGGGAGAGGTGGCGCGGGTTGCCGGTCGCGAAGTGGATCGACGGGACACCGGCCTCCTCGAGGCGCTCGAGAATCGTCCGAGAGTGCGGAAGCACGTACCGCTCGTAGTCCTCGGTGGAGAGAGAGCCCGCCCACGAGTCGAACACCTGGACGGCACCCGCCCCGGCCTCGTGCTGCGCGACGGCGAACTCGGCCACGAGCCGCGCCCAGAAATCGGCCAGCTCCCGCCACGCCTCGGGCTCCGTCCAGATGAAGCGCTTCATCTGGTCCAGACGGTGGGCGCGTGTGCCCTCGAACAGATACGAGCAGAGCGTGAACGGCGCACCGACGAATCCGATCACCGGAACGGGCAGACGCTCCTCGAGGAGCGTGACCGCCTCGAGCACGAAGGAGAGCGTCTCTCGAGGGTCGGAGGGCCGCAGCCGCTCGATGTCGGCCGGCAGGCTCAGGGGTGGATCGACGACCGGCCCGATCGTCGGCTGGATCTCGAACTTCAGCCCCGCCGCAATGAACGGCGTGGCCAGGTCGGTGAACAGGACGGCGGCGTCGACCGGGTAGTACTCGAGAGGCAGCGCCGTCACTTCGGCGGCGGCCTCCGGGTCGTACACGATCTCCAGGAAGCTCCGCCGGGCCCGGATCTCCCGGTAGCGTGGCAGCGACCGCCCGGCCTGCCGCATGAACCAGACGGGAGTCCGGTCGACGGGCTGGCGCCGCAGGGCGCGCAGAAGGCGGTCGTTGAATTCTGGTCGGCTCATAGGGCCGAGAACTCTACCGCGCCCTCCGGTTCCTCGCCAGCGGCGGGCGGCGAGATCCGCCGGCGGAGCCGCTGGCGACCGGCTGGGCGCCGACCGCACGGTTCGCGGCCCGGCGGGCCCTGGATCTATCATGGGACCGGCAGGAGCCGAAGATGCGCCGACCCCGCAAGCGAGCAGCGATTCCCGAGCGGGCGTAGCGAACAAAGCGAGCAAAGGGAGGAATAGGGTGAGCGAGAACGAATCGGACGTCGTGATCACGGCCCTGGAGAACGGGCCCTATCTGGTGACGGGCGCGGCCCGCGTCAACGATCCCGATGGGGGCGCCTGGGACACGGAAGGGCGCGCCACGATCGCGCTGTGCCGGTGCGGCGGGTCGAAGAACAAGCCGTTCTGCGACGGCACGCATTCGGCGCTCGGCTTCGCCGCGGCGGAGCGGGCGGTAGAGGAAGGTACGTAGCAAAGCCCCGGCTCGATCTCCGAGAATCGTGGCTCCTCAGATCAAAGCCCTCGCCCTCGCCGGAGGCCTGCTCCTCGTCGTCTCCTGCTTGGCCCTTCTGTTTGCCCGGTGGGGCGCCATGTCCCGCCTCGGAAGAACGCTGGCCATCGCTGGCGGCGAGATCGCTGCCATCTTCTGTGTGCTCGTTCTGTTTGCCCACGTGAGGGGATACGAGGTGGCGAAAACCGTGGAGCAGGACCCGAGCTTGCCGCATTTCACGGTCGGTGGGGTCGTGCTCCATGGAGAGACGTTTGGCTCGCCCGAGGATCCCACCGTGATCGCCGTCCACGGCGGCCCCGGATTGGACTATCGAAACCTGCTGCCGCTCAAGGCGCTCAGCGACGAGTTCTTCGTCGTGCTGTATGATCAGCGTGGGACCGGCTTGTCTCCTCGGGTCGATGACGATGAGCTAACTCTCGATTCCTACCTTGCCGACCTCGATGCCCTGGTGGAGCGCTACAGCGCGGGACGGAAGGTGAACCTGATCGGTCACTCCTGGGGCGGGATGCTCGTGTCGAGCTACCTGGGTCTCCACCCCGAGAAGGTGGGCCGTGTCGTCCTTGCCGCGCCGGGACCGCTCGACCACGAGACGGCCGCCGGCTTCGACTCCAAGGCCGATATCCGCGTGAGGTACCTCCTGCACGTGGCGGGATCGTGGCTTCTCTCACCATTGGCCTCAGGGCCGGACACCCACGCCTCGGCCGACTGGTTTCAGTATCAGATGCTTGGCGCCTTCGAAGGCGACGACAGCCTGTTCGACGGCCACTTCTGCAACCGTGAACCTCCGCGGCTGGCGCACTGGAGGCCGGGTCGCCGAGCCTGGATTGCCCTGCGCAAATCGTACTTCAGCGGGCGAGAGTCCCGGGCTGGTTTGGTGGAACGCCTGAAGCACCTTGGGCAGGAGGTTCTGTTCATCGCCGGTGCCTGCGACCTGATTCTCGGCCCCGAGTTCCAGCGCGAGCAGATGGTGCTCTTCCCCGAGGCGAGCCTGGTGGTCATCGATGGAGTCGGGCACGAGATGTTCGCGGAGAACCCGGACGCGTCCATCGCGTCGGTCCGAGCGTACCTGCGCATGCCCCTTTCTGCGCCGTGAAGGCCGCGACCCGGCCTCCGACCCGGACGGCGGCGGCTCCTAGCCTTCGTCCTCAGCGGATTCCGGCCGGAGGCGCCGCGACGACGGGTACGGGAAGAAGTCCATGATCTCGCCGGCGTGCTGGCGCCTCTGCATGTCCTCCCAGAACTCGACCTCGAACACCTCGCCGTGCGCCGCCCGGAAGATCGAGAGGAGCTCGGGCCCGAGACCCAGG
>CAMYMV010000075.1 GCA_947259585.1 uncultured Gemmatimonadales bacterium
GTACGCGGGACGCTTGTTTGCCAAGAAGGGCGTAGACGTCCTTCTTCGCGCGATGGGGAAGGTCGTGAACCGGCTTCCCGAGTCGCGGCTGCTGATCGCGGGTGACGGGCCGGATCGTCAGCGATTGGAACGACTGATCGAGCAGCTGGGAATCGGCCGGCACGTCAGGCTCCTCGGGCACCACCCACGCGAAGCGCTCGAGCAGCACCTGGCGGGCGCCTGGGTCCAAGCGGTGCCCTCCGTCTGGGAAGAGCCCTTCGGGGTCGTCGCCGCTGAAGCGATGATGCGCGGAACGGTACCGGTCGTCAGTGACACGGGCGGACTGAGCGAGTACGTCACCCATGAGGTCAACGGCCTCAAGGTCGCCCCCGGCAACCCCCAACCCCTCGCGGATGCACTGCTACGTCTGCTCCAGGATCGCGAGCTGGCCGAGCGACTGGGGCACGCAGCGCGAACGCACGCGCTGACCCAGCTATCGGAGGAACGGCTCCTTTGCCAATTCGGCGATCTTTACGAGAGGCTCCTCCGTGACCGTCGGCCGGCGGCAAGCTGAAATCCCGGCGCCGGCTAGAGCGGGCTTCGCGAGCCCGCGATCCGCGAGCTCCATCGACCCGCGAACCAGCAGACGGAACCGCACGCGAGCAGCATGAGCAGATAAGCCGACTCGGGCATCGAAACAGCCTCGGAGCCCGCCGTCCGGCGGAAGACATGCCAGGACTCGCCCAGAGTCGGGCCGCGCGCCCCCGGTACCCTGTACGCATGGCTGTGGAGGCCGTACACGTAATACTTCCGCAAGTGATCGCGGGAACTTCGCAGCTCGAGGTGCCTTACGCGCGCGGAAGATTGGTAACACACGGCGCCGCAGCCGTAACGGTCGACGACCCGCCGGACGAAGATCGTGTCCGACCCGCGGGGCAGCCTTTCGAAATCGCCCGTCTCCTCGAAGGCGGAGCGTCTCGCGGCCAGGTTGTTGGTACGACCGTAATAAAGGTCCGGAACGGCACTGCCGAATATGAAGAGGTCCTTTCGGTGGCCGTACTCGCAGAGAGTGGCCAGGCCCCGGGATTCGTTGGCGGGATCGTTGCGGCCGATAGCTACCTGGATACCCGGATCCTGCATAGCCTCGGCCAACCGGGCCAGCCATCCCGGGTCAGGCACGCAATCGGCGTCCGTGAACGCGATGATGGTGCCTCTCGCCACCTGCAGCGCGCGGTTACGCGCGGCATACGAGCCCCTCTCATCCTCCAGCAGCACGATGACCCCGTCGTACGCTTCCGCGATGCCCCGGGTACGGTCGTTCGAACCGTTGTCGACGACGATCACTTCGTAGTGATCGCGAGGGTACGTCTGCGCGAGCAGGCCCTCCAGACACGCGGGCAGGGTTCGCTCTGAATTGCGCGCCGGTACGATTATTGAGAAGCTTGCCGCTTCGGCTGCGACGGCTTTCGGCAAGGCTGAGCCTGTCATGTCCTCACCCTGAAGGTGAAACGCGCCGCCTTGCGCTTTCCGATGCGTGAAACCCGGAAGACAGGACTCACGAATGCCGGACTCTAAACCGGACCGCGGGCCTCAACTCTCGGTCGTGCTCGGTACGCACGGCGGATTGGAGCGTCTGCACCGGGTAATCTACTGTCTCCGCCTCCAGACGATTCGCGATCACATCGAACTGATCGTCGTCGCACCTTCCGAGGCAGACCTCGGAGCCGATTTCGCCGAACGTACCGATGGATTCCTCGAGTCGAAGGCCGTCTTCGTGGGGCCGATCGAGAACGTGGATCGATCCCTCGCCCATGGAGTGCGTGCAGCGGCGGCCCCCGTCGTCGCACTCCTGGAGGACCACGCGTACCCCGAGTCCGATTGGGCCGAAGTGTTGGTGGAAGGTCATCAGGGTCCCTGGACCGTCGTTGGCACCGCCGTGTCCAACGGGAACCCGAGAGGGGCCCTCAGCTGGGCGAACATGCTTATCGCGTACGGAAGCTGGCTGGACCCGAAGAGGGGTGAAGAGGCCAGGACATTCTCCCGCCACAACACGGCCTACAAGCGCGACGCACTCCTCTCCCTCGGCAGCCGACTGGGCGACTTGCTCGTCCGCGGGGGCGGACTGGTGGAAGAACTGCAGGAGAGCGGCCACCGGTTCTACCTCGACCCGAGGTCCAGCGTGGCACACATCAACCCTTCGCGTCTGTCGTCCACCGCCGAGCTACGCTTCAATGCGGGACGTCTTTACGGTTCCAGCAGAGCCGCCGGCGGTTGGACGATGCCCAAGCGACTGCTGTTCGCGGCCATCGGCCCCCCTCTACGCCTTCAGAAGATAGCCCGCAGAGCATGGAGCAAGCGTGGCGCGGTGCCGGCCAGGCCCACCATTGCGGCCGCCTTCGTCCTCTGCCTTCTTCTGGACGGGCTTGGCGAGACCGTGGGCTACCTCTCCGGGCCAGGCCGCTCGGCCAGCGTACTCGCCGTCTTCGAAATGGACCGGAAAGCACACGTGACGGTCGCCGACCAGCCTCTTCTGGTCGAGCAAGGGACAGCGTAGGCGGGCAGGCTCGGAGCATGCCTGCCCTCAGCGTTTGCGTCATCAACTACAACGGCGAGGAGTGCCTGCACGCAACGCTGGCCGCCATCCGCAAGATACGGGTGGAGGTCGCGGAGGTCATGGTGATCGACAGCGCTTCCACGGACGACAGCGCTCGCATCGTGCTTCAGGATCCGAGCCACAGGTTACTCCGGCTGGCTGACAATCGAGGCCCCGGGCGGGCGCGCAACGTCGGGTTCTCAGAGGCGGTCTCGGACCTGGTCCTCTTCATCGACAACGATGTCGTGGTGTCTCCCGAGGCCCCCGGCCACCTCATTAGAGCCTTCGCCGACGACGAGAGTGCGACCTTCGCCATGCCCTGGGTCCTCTATGCCCACGACCCCGACACGATCCAGTACGATGGGGCGGGCAGCCATTTTCTGGGCTTGATGGCGCTCGAGAACGCAGATCGCCCGGTGAAGGGCCACGAGGTTCCGACACGTCCGATACAGTCCCTGGTTACGGCTTGCTTCCTGGTTGACCGAGCGAGATGGGGAACGCCTCCGCTGTTTGACGAGAGCTTGTTCATCTACCTGGAGGACCACGATCTGGGCCTGCGCGCCCGTATCATGGGCCACCGAATTCTGTCCGTGCCAACGCCGTGCTATCATGGAAGAGGGACGCCGGGCCTTTCCCTCAGGAGTGTTGGGCACTATACAGACCTGAGAATCGAGAATCTGATCACGAACCGGTGGGCCCTTCTTCTCAAGAACTATCAAGCCCGATCCCTGCTGGTTCTGGCCCCCTTCCTCGCCGTATTCGAGTTCTTTCAGCTGGCCGGCGCGATCAAGAAGGGATGGCTGCGGCATTGGGGCTGGGGATGCCGTACGATCTTGAGCCGGCGGGAGTCGATCCGGCGGAAGAGAAGGGCCATTCAGGAGGCCAGAATGACCCCAGATCGGGACATCCTCGGCGGAGGACCCATACCGTTCTCGGGCGGGCTGTTCAAAGGGCGTATCGAGACGCTCGCAGCGCGGCTGATCGATAGCGGTTCCCGAGGTTATTGGGCCCTCGCACGCCACCTCGTGTGAGCCGGGACGGGGCGCGTGATGATGCGGTGTCAGGGTTCTGGCATCATGACATCTGACGCGGAGTACAGCCGTTGGGGGGGCCGCCCTCGCAGCACCGACCTGGTATTGCGACCTCACCGACGTCAGTTCGTGATCGGGCCCCACCCGTACCAGCCCTTCAATGACTGGTCCTGCACTCGCATGGATGATGCGCTCTACCTGTCGCACTGCCCGGACCTGCGCGTCGGATGGGCGAGCGATGGCGATGGGACATGCTGGGCTCTACTTGGAATCGCAGTGCAGACGGTCAAAGAGAGGCCAGACCCTCTAACGTCTCTTTCTCGCTCAAGCTCCGGAGATGTCCCGAGGTTGTATTCGTCCTGGGCTGGGCGGTGGACTCTCACCGGGTCCGGAGAGCTTCACTTGGACGCGAGTGGGTTGCTGGGCTGCTACTACGGGATGGACCGCGATGGTGGGATGTGGGCTACAAGCAGCCCTGCCCTGATCGGTGCTCTCACAGGAGCCGAAACATACAGAGAACCACAGAAGCTGCGGTACGAGAGTGGTATCTCTTGGCTTCCCCCACCTCAGAGCCGTTTTCAGGGCGTCCGCCGCTTGTTGCCGAGTCAGGTACTCCACCTCGGCAACGGCTCCGTTCGTCCGCGGGCTTTGGTGCCGGAGCTTGAGCGGAGGCTTGTGTTCGATGAGGCTGTGACCGAGCTCGCCGATGCCCTCACCACGGCCTTGGCGCTCGTTTCCAAGCTCAGCGAGCTAACGTGGCTGGGACTCACGGCAGGCGCCGATTCGCGAACAATGCTGGCTGTAGCTTCAGCCAAGAAGGCTCCCGTCTGCCCGTATACTCGCATCTCACCGCGGATGTCAGCTGCTGATCTCGTCATGCCCCCTCAGCTGGCCCGTGCGGTCGGATACGATCACCGGTTCATACGTGCACCTGCGAGACCATCCGATCGCTGGCAGCTCGTCAGGGAGCACGGCGCAGACCACGTCTCTAGGGGCGATGTAGCCCCGCTGCTTCGCGGCGACAGAGATGGACTCTTGGGCATTTCGCTAGGCGGACACGGTTTCTCGCTCGCCAAGGGATTTGCGGACTGGCGGCGTCTGCCGGCAAAGCTCACAGACCCAGAGTCAGGAACGCAACGGATCGCCGAGATTCTCATGGAACCGGCAGACTCGCATGCCCTGACCGGCATTCGCGAATGGCTGGCCTGGGTGCAGGAAACACCCGACGACAGGATCGATTGGCGCGACCGGCTCTTCATCGAGCAAAGACAGGCGGGCTGGTTGAGCGCCAAGGAGCAAGCATACGATCTTCTCCGCCTCGAGCGGTTCCCCATTCTGAACTCAGCGAGAAACCACGCACTCCTTCTGGGCCTTCCGGAGAGTCAGCGCCTCGGTGACCGAATACCGACCACTCTAATGCGAGGCCTTGCTCCGGCGCTCTTGGAGTATCCGCTCAATCCACCCGACCGAAACTTCCTCTTCGTGCGTCCGGCGCACGTGATGAGACGGAGCCTGTCGAGGTCTTGCCGCCGCCTTCTCAGGCGGGCTCCGATCATCTTCTGGCAGCGATACCTGAAACCTTCCCGTTTGGCTGCTCCACGGGCCGATGATAATGCGACAGCGCGCGGCAGCTAAGGAATGAGCCCCCTGAGAACTCTCAGCCGCTCGAGGCGGGGTGACCGTCGCCCGGGAAGCGTTCGGGCACTCCGCCGCACGCAGCTGGCCCTTGTGCTCATCATCCTCGGATACGCGGCCGTTGGGCGTAGCTTCAAGCTGTATCCGATCACGACTTGGCCGATGTACAGCAGGCGAACGACTCCGTACCCGGGGCAGCTGCAATCCCGATTCGAGCTCAGAGTGATCGAGCGAGCCACCGGGCAGCTCGTTGCGAGACTGGATCCAGTGGACCTCGTGTCCTATGAACGAAATGTGGCTCCTGCGGTGATTCGACATGCTCTTGGGAGCGGTGATTCGGCTTCACTACGAGCGCATCGTGCCTACCTACTGCGCTTGGTCCGCATCGCACTACCAGGGGTGGAGATCGATTCGGTCGAGGCATGGCGTTTGGAATTCGAGGTCGAGCCGCTCGAGCTGCCGCCGTTGTGGCGCGAACGACCTGCTGGGCAGGTCCTGCTGGGCGTCCTTCATCCCGCGCGGTGATCCGATGAGTCAGCCGCGTATCGCGGTCAGGCGCTTGACGCCTGGAGCCTTGATCGATGCCGTAGACGACTGGTTTACCACGCGGGAGCCGAACGCCGCAGGAAGGCTAGGTCTGTTCCGGATCCTCTACGCGGCCTTTTATTTTTGGACCCTGTCTTCGCAGAAGGTCCAGCAGCTCACGGCAGTTCCCGCCGATCACCGCCGGCGAGTTGTACTGATCGAGCTACTTCCCACCGACCCTCCCGCGCTCTTTTTCGACGTTATAGAGCTCTCTCTCGTCGCGGCTCTGGCCCTGCTCCTGGTTGGCTTCCGTGTCCGTCTCGCAACGCTCGCAGTTCTCACGTT
This sequence comes from uncultured Gemmatimonadales bacterium, assembly GCA_947259585.1. Classification (GTDB taxonomy): domain Bacteria; phylum Gemmatimonadota; class Gemmatimonadetes; order Palauibacterales; family Palauibacteraceae. The sequence goes on from CAMYMV010000075.1 coordinate 6,109, forward strand.
CGGAATGGTCCTCGAGTCCTACTGGGTGAGCCTCGATGCTGAACACGCGACGGTCTTCCTGACCTTCTTCATTCCGTTCTTCATGCTGTTGGGTGGCGCAAAATGGGGAGAAACTTACTCGGTCGATGCCCTGTTGCGCCGAACGTCTGGCGCGCGCCTCGTCGAGCGTGCTGACGCTTCGTGGGTCTATTTTCTGCCGGCGCGCGGAATCCTCGTCGTGCTCGCAGTGCTGTTCGTCTCCTCAGCGCTGTTCAAAGTCAGCGGAACCTGGATCTCGTATCCTCTGTTGCTCGCGAACGAACTGCTTCAGAAGAACATTGAGGCAGCTCTTATGGGGCTGCCCCTGAATCCGTTGGCGCCGGCCGTGGCTGAACGCCCGTGGCTTGGAGAAAGCCTGAGGTGGCCAGTTCTGCTTTTTGAGGGCACCTTCTTTCTGGCTCTTCTAAGCCGAGGCCTTCGTGCCCTCTATGTGTCG
>CAMYMV010000076.1 GCA_947259585.1 uncultured Gemmatimonadales bacterium
AATCGGGAAGCCCGTCGCCGTTTCCCCGACGATATGGTGCTCCTCCGTGACAACCTCATAGCGCTCGCTGCTCTTGGGAGGATCGGCGAAATCGATGCACTCTTGGACACCGTCTTCTCACTACCGGAAACGCGCTCCGGGCGGGAGATCGTTCGGCCGCACCTCAGGACGATCTTCGTCGTAGGCGAGCTGGTTGCCCACGGCTATCGGGATCCCGCCCGTACGATAGCGCAGCGCGGACTCGATTGGCTCGACACACTATCGCCGGAGGAGCTTCGGCAGGACCGGTACGGCTTCAGGTACTTCCGCGCAGACCTGCTGTACGACCTCGGGCGCTGGGAGGCAGCGCTTGAGCTGTACGAACAGCTCGTCGAGGAATTCGGTGACGACCCCACGTTCGATCTCGTGGATGTTCTGCCCTCTTTGGCGGGTGCCGCCGCGCGACTCGGCGATGTCGCGCGAGCCCGGGCGATCAGCGACGAGCTCGCAGATAGGGTAGATGAGGTGACGCGTTCCGGCTGGACGAATCCACCCAGAGTGGCGGCCTTTCTATTGCTCGGTCGTGCCCGCATCGCGGCGGTGCTCGGCGAGCGGGAGGAGGCGGTGAGATTCCTGGTGGAAGGGTTCAATCGTACGCGGCATAGAGGGGTCCACGTGTTTGAGGCGCACAGGCTTACCGAATTCGCAGCCCTCCACGACTACCTCCCCTACCAGCAGTTCCTGTCGCCGCGCGGGTGACTGCTGCAGCAAGAATCGCCCGTGTCCTACCGGGCGCACATCTACGGCCTGGTTGGCGAGCTCGATGCGGCCATCGCCCAGCTGGAGATCCTGCTCTCGGAGCCCGGCTACTACACCGCCGCGGGCATGAGCCTTAACCCCGTCTGGGACCCACTCCGCGACCATCCGGGCTTCCAGGCTCTGCTGGTGAAGAACGAGGGCTGAGCCAGATCACCCCACCGACGGATCCCTCACCACCCCCGTAAACAGCAACGCACCCGAGAGGCGCTCCCGGATCGCGAACAGGAACGGCCGGTCGGCGCGGAACATCGGGGGCGCGGAGGTCACGCCGATCTCGACCGACGTCACGGCCGCGGCGCGCGTTCCCTCCTCGTCCACGTCAACGAACGCCTTCTGCTTCACGCGGCTGATGTGAAGCTGCATGGCCAGCGCGTCACGATGCATGCGCGAGAAATCGGCGACCGCCGGGTCGAAGGCGGCCTCCATGCCGAGGGCCTTGAGGACCTCGTTCAGGTTCTTCTCGTACTCGAGCTTGAACTTGGGAAGCGCCACGAGAAGCTCCGTCTCGCGCAGTCCGGCGATGATCTCGGCCCACGCCTCGGCGTCGAGCGATTCGACGAACGTCTCGATGCCGATCGCCTCGGGCGGCAGCACGATGGTCATGGTGAACGCCTCGCCGCCATACGGCAGCTCGATCGCCTGGTACTCCGGCGTCTGAACGAACGGAAACTCGCCGTCGCTCATCGACATGAACGGCACTGGTACGGTCGTCCCGTCGTCGCGCCGGAAGTCGCCGGAGGCGGTTCGCTCGGGATCGAACTGCAGCGTCCAGGCACCCTCGAAGTAGATCGCGTTGATGAGGAAGGCCATCGTGAGCGGATCGATCGGCGGATCCACTATCCCGTCGATCAGATCGTCCGTCGCCTCGCGCACCCAGGCGTTGATCACGTCGGCGGCGGCCGGGTCACTGAAGTCGAGCGCCTCGACCCGCGCCAGGAAGTCGCGCTCGACCTCGCTCATGTAGGCAGCCTCGAGCGCGAAGCCTTCCCTGTGCCAGACCGAGTTCCCGATCTCCAGCCGGACGGCGGGATCGAGGCTCGCAAGCAGGTCGATGAGGCTCCGGTAGGAGACGCCGATGGCCTCGCGCCCCAGACCGCCGAGCCTCAGCGCGTCGCGCATCGCCTCGAACGTCCCGGCCTCGGCCCCGGCGAGCGCCATGCCGAGCGCCATCGAGGCGCTGAGAGGCGAGACGAAGACGTTGGCCGCCGGGTCTTCCTCCCGCACGATCTCCTGCAGGAAGTCAAAGGCGAACGCCTCGCCGGCATCCGCCAGGGCGCGCTCGTCGGCGGTGAGCGGCCGCGGCAGGGCTTCGATGCGCTCCGCTTCCTGAGGACTGGCGGGAGAGCTGCACCCCGCCAGCAGGAGGACTACGCCGAGCAGTTTCACGACGGGACGATGCGCGGTCAGACGGATCATCGGTCTCATCCAGGAAGAATAGTGGTCTCAGAACTGTGTATGTTACCCTCGGCGTCGGCCCCCGTTCACGACCGCGCCGGGCATCACTCTGCGAGCACCCGGAGGAAGCCCTTGCGGCATCCCCGCAAATCGTCCCAACGTGATCAGATCCGAGTCACCACCTCACAGCATCGGAGGATCAAGATGAGCGGCAAACTATTAACCGCGGCGCTGGCGACGTTCGTCCTCGCGCTGGCGATTCCAAGCCAAGCTTTGGCGCAGACGAGCGGCTCCGGCATCGCCGTCTACGTCCCGCACGGAGAGATCGTTCAGGAGTTTTCCGGCGGAAGCACCGTCCTGCGGTTCTCTCAGCAGGGCTTCAGCCTCGCCGACGATCCGAACGACCCCCTTCACATGGTTAGCTTCGACTGTGCCGGTGTCACCGCGATGACGGCATCCGGTCAGACGTCCCACGGCCACTGCGACGGGGTCAACACGGACGGCGACACCTACTCGCTCTGGTGGCGGGGAGACGACACCGGCGGCGACTGGGGCTTCATCGCCGGCACCGGCAAGTTCTCCGGGATCAACGGGGGCGGCACGTACCAGCCGGCCGCTGAGTGGCCGGATGGCAAGAACGCGGTCCGCTGGACCAGCGAGTGGGCGATGCAGTAGAGCTCGACACCATTCGGGCGGGGCGACGGGCAAGACTCGGCCGACTTCGGTCCGGCGCGTGTCCGTCACCCCACCAGCTTGCCCTCCCGCTTTTCCATCTCCAGCTTTTGCCGGGCCGAACCCGGCGCCGGAGAAAACTCCGCTGTGCGGGGGTAGGAGCCAGAAGCAACTCGCTGGCAGCGCCCGAGGAGACCTGACGAGCGCCGAGGAGACCGAGTGGAGCCCACAGACGTCCAGAACCCGGACTACTACCACAAGGTCATCGATTGTCAGTGGGGCTGCCCGGCCCACACCAACGTCCCCGAATACATCCGTCTCATCGCCCAGGGCCGCTACACGGACTCGTACTGGCTGAACCGCGAATCCAACGTCTTTCCGGGAATCCTGGGGCGCACCTGTGACCGTCCCTGCGAGCCCGCCTGCCGCCGGACGCGCATCGACGGAAAGCCCGTAGCGATCTGCCGGCTCAAGCGGGTGGCCGCCGACCTCCGGGACCCGACCGAGAGCCGTCTTCCGCTGATTCCGGAGGCCAAGAACGGCAAGCGGATAGCCCTCGTGGGAGCCGGGCCGGCCTCGCTCACGGTCTGCAACGACCTCATGCCGCTGGGCTACGAATGCACGATCTTCGAGAAGCTATCCAAGCCCGGCGGGCTGATGCGCACGAACATCCCCGCTTTCCGCCTGCCGCCCGAGGTGCTGGAGGGGGAGATCGATATGATCCTCGACATGGGCGTCGAGGTCCGCTACGACACCGAGATCTCCAGCCTGCAGGCTCTGCTCGAGGAGGACTGGGACGCGGTGTTCATCGGCTCGGGGGCGCCGAAGGGCAAGAATCTCGAGATCCCTGGCCGCTACGACAGCGACCGGATCCACATCGGGATCGAGTGGCTGGAGGGCGTCCACTTCGAGCACATCGACTCGATCGGGGAGCGCGTCCTGGTAATCGGCGTCGGCAACACGGCGATGGACTGCTGCCGGTCGGCCAAGCGCCTGGGCGGGACGGACGTCAGGGTGATGGCGCGGAAGTCGAAGGAGTACTTCAAGGCCTCCGCCTGGGAGCTCGAGGACGCGGAGGAGGAGCTGGTCGAGATCATGGAGAACCACTCCCCCAAGCGGTTCATCCTCGAGGACGGAGTGCTGGTCGGGATGGAGTTCGAGCTCGTGAGCTGGCACGAAGGGCCGGACGGTCGGCTGAAGGCCGAGGTCCACGGGAGCGTCGAGGTCCCGTGTGACGACGTGATCCTCGCCATCGGCCAGGACAACGCCTTCCCCTGGATCGAGCGGGACATCGGGATCGAGTTCAACGACTGGGAGATGCCGGTCGTCGACAAGACCACCTTCCAGACGACCCGCGACAGCGTCTTCGTGGGAGGGGACGCGGCCTGGGGCCCGGAGAACATCATCTGGGCGGTCGAGCACGGGCATCAGGCGGCAATCTCGATCCACAACTACTGCCAGGGGATCCCCCTCACCGATCGGATGCCGTACGGCCAGAACATCATCAGCGCCAAGATGGGGATGCTGGAGTGGGCCTACAGCAACGAGTACAACCCGGCGGCCCGGGCCCAGATGCAGCACGTGGACCTGAGGGAGCGGTTCGAGAAACTGGCCGTGGAGGTGGAGCTCGGGTTCGATCCGGAGCAGGCGGCGGTCGAGGTCGAGCGCTGCCTGAACTGCGACATCCAGACCCACTTCACGGCGCCGCTCTGCATCGAGTGCGACGCCTGCATCGACATCTGTCCGGTCGACTGCCTGACGATCACGGGCAACGGCCCCGAGGAGGATCTGAGGACGCGCCTCAAGGCGAGCGCCGAGAACCTGGAGCAGGATCTCTATGTGTCCGCCGCCCTCCCGCAGACGGGCCGGGTGATGGTGAAGGACGAGGATATCTGCGTCCACTGCGGCCTCTGTGCCGATCGCTGCCCGACCGCCGCCTTCGACATGCGGAAGTCCGAGCTGCTGATCCCCTATGCGGATCGAGCGCCGCTGCCCTGGGTCGACAAGACCCTGCCCGGGACCGCCGGGAAGGCCCCGTCATCCAGCAACGACAAGGCTTCATGGCCGGCTCAGGTCTAGACCGGACGAACGACTTCGCGTTCAAGATCGGCACGGTGAACGGCACCGGGTCGGCGAGCGCCAACGGCCTGCTCATGCAGTCGGTCTTCCGGATGGGCATTCCGGTCTCGGGCAAGAACATCTTCCCCTCCAACATCCAGGGCCTTCCCACCTGGTACGAGGTGAGGGTGAACGGGGACGGGCACATCGCGCGCACCCCCCGATTCGATCTGATGGTGACGCTGAACCCCAACTCGGTCGAACAGGACATCGCGGAGGTCGTGCCGGGTGGCTACGTGGTCCACGACTCCAGTTGGCCGCTGGCGGAGGAGCTGCGCCGCGAGGATGTGACCTTCCTCGGCGTGCCAATGGGACAGATGTGCGTGGAGGCGTTCGAGGGGGCGCGGGCGCGGATCCTGATGAAGAACATCCTCTACGTCGGAATCCTGACGGCGCTCCTCGACATCGACACGGAGGTCGTGAAGGGACTACTGCGCGAGAAGTTCGAGCGTAAGCCGAAGCTGCTGGACTCGAACTACCTCGCGGTCAAGATGGGCTACGACTACGCGAAGGAGCACTTCGACAGCCCGCTGCCGTTGAAGCTCGAGGCGATGGACGAGACCGGCGACTGCGTGCTGATGGACGGCAACACCGCCGCCGCGCTCGGCTGCCTTTACGCCGGCGCTACGGTGGCGGCCTGGTATCCGATCACGCCGGCCACCTCCCTGATGGACCGCTTTCTGGCCTTCTGCGAGGGCTACCGGAAGGATCCGGAGACGGGAAGGAACCTCTACTGCATCATCCAGGCGGAAGATGAGCTGGCCGCCGTGGGCATGGTCCTCGGCGCCAGTTGGATGGGAGCACGATCGTTCACGCCGACCTCCGGCCCCGGCATCTCGCTGATGAGCGAGTTCATCGGCCTCGCCTACTACGCCGAGATCCCGGCCGTCATCTTCGACGTGCAGCGCACGGGGCCCTCCACCGGCATGCCCACCCGGACGCAGCAGTGCGACCTTCTCCTGTGCGCCTATGCCTCGCACGGCGACACCAAGCACCTTCTGCTCTTCCCGGCCGACCCCAGCGAGTGCTTCGAGATGGCGGTGCGCGCGTTCGACCTGGCCGACCGCTTCCAGACGGCCGTGTTCGTGCTCTCCGATCTGGACATCGCGATGAACGACTGGGCGTGCCCGCGCATGGAGTGGGACGACTCCTACGAGCACGATCGCGGGCGGATCCTGAGCCCCGATCAGATCGACGCGCTCGACGCCTTCTACCGCTACCTGGACGTGGACGAGCAGGAGGTGGCGACCCGGACGCTCCCCGGCGTAAACCCGAAGGGCGCCTACTTCACCCGCGGCTCGGGGCACACCAAGTTCGGCCAGTACACCGAGGACTCCGCCGATTACGTGGAGGTGGTCGACCGGATCGCCCGCAAGATCGCGAGCTCGGCGGACTCCCTACCCGAGCCGATCGTCGCGAGCCGGCCGAATGCC
>CAMYMV010000077.1 GCA_947259585.1 uncultured Gemmatimonadales bacterium
GTCGTCGGTGTGAGCGCGCAGCTCCGGACAGATCGATGAAGCGACGACCAGCGGCGCCGATCCGGCGCGGGTGTCGCCTTCCCGTGACATCCCGTCGCCGGGCTCGGCGGGCCGGGTCAGGCTGACGGCCCGAACGAAGGACTCTCGGCCCCGCCGGGTGTCGCCTCCCTTCCATTCGATGTAGCCCCTGAAGAAGTGGGCGTCCGCGTTCGACTCGTTGGAGCCGAGCACCGCGTCGAAATAGCCGAGTGCCTTCGGGGTGTCTCCCCGGAGGAGGGCGACCTGACCGAGCTGCAGCACGGGGCCGAAGTCCTCCCGGTTGATGTCCAGGGCTCGCCTGAACTCCGCTTCCGCCGCATCGAGGTCGAAGAATTCGTCCAGCTCCGGGCAGCGGTAGAGATCGCCGAGCCTGGAGTGTGCGCGTGCGCTCGACCGGCTGACCTCGACGAGGCGCTGCCACGCCTGTTCGGCCGCTGCGTGCTCGCCCATGGCAACGTGCATGTTCCCCAGGTGGTACAGCGCATCCTCGTGGTCGTCCTTCAGCTCGAGGGCGCTCTCGTAGGTCGACGCCGCCTCCCGGGTCCGGCCGGCGACGCGGTGATCGGTCGCCTCCCGGTACAGCTCCCAGAACCGCAGGACCCGCTCCCTGTCGATGCCTCCGGCCGTCTTCGCAGGCACCTCGCCTTCCACGACATTCAGCACCTGATCGGCGGCGATGTCCACGAGCACCTGGCGGGACCCGCTCGGCCACACGATCTCGAGCGTGTCCGCCCTCTCTGCGTCTGCCAGACCGAAGTGCTCCGTGAGGCTGTTCTGGGAGAGATACGAGGCCTGCGAGCCCACCTCCCTGGTCTGGACGATGCCACCGGCCACAAGCCGAAGCCGGGCACCGAACGCGGAGCGGTTGCTCTGCCTGCCTTCCAGCCTTACTTGCAGCCACCGGTTGCGGTTGCCGCCGTCGTTCCGCAGCAGGATCCCTGGACCGTTGTTGTTGACGATGAACACGTCCACATCGCCGTCGTTGTCGTAGTCCGCGAACGCCGCTCCCCGTCCCCCGTACTCGCGCTGGAAGTACTCGCCGCTCACCGACGAGACGTCGTAGAAGCCGTCGTCGGGCCCCCGATTCCAGAACAGCTGGTCCGGCATGGCGACGAGGAGGCGGGGGTCGTCTCGCCGCTGGAAGGTGCTGCCGTTGGCGAAGAAGAGGTCGAGCCGACCGTCGTTGTCATAGTCGAAGAAGGAGGTGCCGAAGCCGATAAAGTCGAGCGCGATCTGGCCGAGGCCGTAGCGATCCGCCTCGTCCCTGAAGCTGAGGAACGAGGTCGTCTGCGACGAAGCCGGCTCAGCCCCTCCGGAGGAGAGATTGGTATAGAGCGCGTTCTCCTGGGCCATCCAGTGGGTGACCACCATGTCCAGCTCGGCGTCCCCGTTCCAGTCCCCGACGGCGATGCCCATCGCGCCCCGGTAGTCCGCCACCCGGGCGGCGTGACTGATGTCGGTGAAGGTCCCGTCGCCCTCGTTGCGATAGAGGACGTTGTCGGACACGTCGTTGGCCACGTAGAGGTCGGGCCAGCCATCCTGATCGAAATCGGCCCACACCGCCTCGAGGCTTCTGCCCTTACTGCCTGGCACGCCCGCCTGAACGGCGACCTCGGTGAACGTCCCGTCCCCGTTGTTGCGGTACAGGAGGTTGCGCTCGGGCGGGAAGGCCGAGGGATTGATGCTCGCCGGCTCCTCCACGCCGTAGTGCAACGAGACCTCCGGCTCGGCCTGCCGATCGTACTGGACGTAGCCTGCCACGTGGAGATCGAGGAGTCCGTCCCGCTGATAGTCTCCCCACGAAGCGCCCGCCCAGAAGCGCTCGACCCCCGCGAGTCCTGACTCTTCCGCGCGCTCCGTGAACGTGCCGTCGCCGTTGTTGTGGTAGAGGGCGTTCTCACCGAACGCCGTGACGATGAGGTCGAGCCAGCCGTCGTTGTCATAGTCGCCCCAACCGACACCCATTGCCCAACCCCGGAACCGAACGCCCGCCCGCTCGCCAACCTCGGTGAACGTCCCGTCGCCGTTGTTGTGATAGAGAACGGAATGCGCCGGCGACCGCTCCGCCTCCTCCGCGGTCATGGTCAGGGGGCCGGCCATGTTGGCGACGTAGAGGTCGAGCCAGCCGTCGTTGTCGTAATCGCCCCACGCCGCGCCCGAGCCCATGTCCTCGGGGAGCTGCGAGGAGCGAGAGCCCGAGAAATGCCGGAAGCGGATCCCCGCCTCTTCGGTCACGTCCGTGAGCTGCACTCGCGGGTGATCCTCCGGGAGCGTGCGGGCGAGGTCGGAGGTGAGTCCCTCGATCGCCTCGCCCGGCCTGTAGATCGGCTCGGGCCGGGTGAGGCGCCACACGAGCAGGGCGGTCCCGCCCAGAAAGACGAGTCCGAGGCCGACCGTCAACAGCAGCTGGCGCTTGCGCCGCGGAAGGGCTGCAGGCATAGGCGGCCGCGCTCTAGGTCGATCTCACCTGGATCGTCTTCTCGTCCACCGACATGACGGTGACGGGCGCCGTGATGCCCGATTCCTCACCGAACAGGAAGTTCAGGAGGAACTGGTCCGCCTTCCGGTACATCAGCTTCGCCGAGACGTTCAGCGACGTGACGCGGCCTGGAGGCACCGCGAACTCGACCTGCTGATCGAGCGGCGCACCGGGTTCGGCCTGCTCGGGCTGGTCCGCCACCGCTTCTCCCCTGGGTGTGACCATCGACGCGGGGCATGAGAAGGCGAATTCGGCTCGATCCGAAAAGCCGGGAAACAGGGCGCGACGGTACCGGACGCCGACCATTTCCCAGAGGTTGTGGCGGTCGATGAGCTTCCCGTACTGATCGACCGGTTCCGCCTTGAAGATGAACGATCCCGGCTCGATGAAGTGCCGCGAATCCCTTTGGCCGGATTCGAACACGACGTTCCCGGCCTGGTCGGTCACGACGATCTCCACCCACGCCTGGATGATGTCCAGGGGGCCGGTCGGGAAGTCGTGGCCCACCTTGTTGTTGGTGATCACCGCCTGGATGTTGACGTCGGAGCCCGCATCCACGGTGTCCGGCACGATCAGCTCGAGCGGCACGGCGGGCCCGCTGCGCCACTTGTGGGCGATCTCCGGTATCTCCAGTTCGCCCTTCAGCCACCGTTCCGTCAGCTCGACGTGCTCCTCCGCCCCTTCCAGCTGGAGGGCGAGGGGCATGAACTGGTTGGCGGCCAGGAACCGGTGGCTGCGGTGCCGCTCGTCGTCGGCCGTGCGGTTGTAGTCGGCCTCGTCCCCACTGGCCGGATCGCCCGACTCGGCGAGCGGCATATGGCATTCACGACACTCGATCGTCGTCTCCGGGTCTCCCGGTTCGTTCCACCGGCTCTTGCGCCAGTTGTCGTACTGGTTCTGGAGCTGCACCCAGCCGACCTGGTTGATCTCCTCATCGATGAACTGCTTGTGGCAGGCCGCACAGAACTCCGGACTCTTGAAGAGGCGGTGCTGCAACGTCTCGACGTGGTACCTCGGATAGGACCGGATCAGGAAGTCCCTGAAGAAGCGCGACGTCTCCCCTTCGTCGAGCTCGAACATGTAACGCTCGGGCTGGACGATGACGTAGTTGGCGTTGCCCTTCACGTCGGTCTCCCGGATCGCGTGGCACGTGATGCAGGAGACGCCCTCCTGGTAGCCCACGAGGTTCGTCAGGTCGTCGTTGAACACGTTCTTGGCTCCCGAGAACAGGGAGATCGGATCGTGACAACCGCCGCAGTAGCGGGTCGATTCGGCCCCGTTCTGCTCCGCCATCACCGTCTGGACGGTCTGGAAGGCGACGTCCATCGCCGAGTAGCGATGGGCGCTCACCTTCCACTCCCGGAGAATCTCCTCGTGGCAGCCGGACGTGCCGCACGATTCCGAGCCACCGAGCGAGCGAGCGTCGAAGGCCGTACCGGTGTTGGTCCTCGCGAGGCTGGGGGCGAAGGGTCGGTCGGGACCGTACACGTAGCTGTAGTCCGCGGGCAGCTCGTTGACCAGCTCCGGCGTCTCGTAGGTCCAGGCCAGCAGCGCCACGACCACGAACAGGGGTGCCGCCACGACGAGCGTGCCGATGCCGAACCGCTTCGTCGCCGCCAGGATCGGGGCCGTCACCGCTCCATTCTCCGGCCTCGCGGCCCGGACGATGAGGACGACCACGTGCGGCAGCACCGATGCGATGAGCGCGATGGTGGACACGATGTGGACCAGATCCCACCCGTAGCTGATGCGTATGGCGAACAGCGCCTGCCAGGTCAGCACGAGACCCGACACGATCGCCGCGATCGTCGCGGCCATGGCGAAGTAGCCGGTGAGCTTTACGTGGGACATCTGCCGCGGGCGGTAGAGCAGCCAGTGCCTGATCAGGTACCAGGCGAACGGCACGATGAACACGAGGCCGATCGCCGTGTGCAGCAGGACCATGACCTGGTTGGAGACGCTGAACGGGAGCAGCCAGATCGACAGGCCCGTCAGCGTTTCGAAGAGCAGGACGCCGGATATGGTGATCAGGAGCTTACGCTCCCATTCCTGGGTCGAGTCGTGCGCCGGTTGGGTACTCACCTCCGCAGCTCCTTCCTGGACGGATCAGGTGGAACGGTGCTGGTCGAGCGGTCGTGGTGCCGGAGGGTTGTCGCCGCAGGCTGGCAACCCGCGCAGTGCAGCATTGGAGCCGATCGTCGCGCTACAGCCCACAAGATACCGCACCGGCGCTCGCTTGGCATTCCATCGACGCGAGACCGGCTAGCGCTCCTCGGCCTCGAAGCGCCTTGTCTGGTAGTCGCCCAGGTATCTCCGGTGGTCCGCGTCGTCCGGATACGCCTCGTCCGTTCCGTACGGGTACCGCGACATGTCGTGGAAGGGCAGCGGGGACACGGAGTTTCCGGTCGCCGTGTTCAGATCCGCGTCCTTCACCCAGCCGACGGAATAGAGGAGGAAGTCCCTCGTCCAGCCGGGCGGTAGCCGGGGGGCCGCGCCAGCGTCGAAAACCACCGTGGCCTCATCACCCGGACCCATGACGACGTACTTGTCGTCGGACTCGAGGAGCAGGGGAAGCACGTCCCCGAAGCGGGTGAAGGTGCCATCCAGCGTCTGCCATCGCGGCTCCGTGGAGACGTCCTCGTAGTCGAACCAGTGCGGTCCGTACCTTCCTCCCTTCCGGTACTCGCGGGAGAAGCCGCGGAAGTGGAGATCGGCCGATGCGGGGTCCATGGCCGTGGTCTTCAGTTCGCCCGCCGGGCTCCCGACGGAGAGGAACGCCTGGTCCCAATAGATCTGCATGTTCGTGCGAATCCGCACCCGATGATCGGGGGTCGGGAACTTCCCAGCCAGGTCGGCGATCACGGTCTTCTTTTTCCCCGCCGGAAAGCCGAGATCGTCGATCGCCGTCGTCCATTCACCTTCAGCGCCGATCACCTGCAGGTATGGGGAGATTACGGAGTCCCTGCGCGACTGTGACATCGCCACGTTGATGCTGGCATCCGTGGGGAAGATCCAGCCGTTCAGGTACAATTTGACGGAATCGGATGCGGCGAACTCCCCGAGGTCCAGGATCAGGTCGTGGGGCTCCACGACCCCCTGGAAGCGGGTGGGCATCAGGTTCGAGACGTAGATGTCGTCCCGCTCGCGGAGCTGCGGGAGCACGTCGACCCCGTCTCCGTCCGTGGCCGTGACGGGAGGGCGCGGGCGCGCGACCTGATGGACCCTCAGCGAAGCCGGTCCCGGCGGCACGAAGCGCTCGTTCACGAAGACGTCGATCGTGTCGGGGTGATCGACGGCGATCAGCTTCACCTCGTCGACGTAGAAGATCTCCCACAGCTCCTCGGTGAGCTGCAGGACGTATTCGCCCTCCCTTTCCTGGAGCGCCGCGGCCGGGATCCGCACATACTCCCGGGACGCGGCGGCCGGAGCGTAGGACTGATCGGCTCCCATGATCCCGAGCGGCATGCCCAGTGCGCTCCGCCACATCACGTCCGTGACCATCGAGAAGCGGCGCCCGTCCCAGGCGTAGAGGAAGGGGCAGGAGCCCTTGAGCCTCTGGTCCTCCAGCAGATCCTCGTCGGTGCCTGGAAAGTAGATGTCCTGAATCACGCCGTTCGTCCACTCGACCCGAACGACATCGGCCTTCAGCCGTTGGCCGAGGCCGAAGTGGATGACCGGGTCGGTGGCTTCGCGGAGCTGGAAGAGATCGCCCGCTCTCACCTTGACTCGCGCGCCTATCCCGAAGCGGTT
>CAMYMV010000078.1 GCA_947259585.1 uncultured Gemmatimonadales bacterium
GCTCCTTCGATTCGTCTTACGCGGGCACCCCAGGGCAGGTATCCCGGGCGCCCCCCGGAGCCGATGATCTCCGTTCCCAGCGAGCGGGCAGTAGCCACCCACGGACCCGCTTCCTCCGAGCGTATCACAGCGCTCTCGGGAACCCAGGCCGCATAGTCGTCCTCGCCCGCGCCCCGGATCCAACCCTCGCGTCGCTGCAACCCTCGGACATGTTCACCGCAGATCCACTGGGTGATCATCTCCGACCGATGGCTCGGATCACGGCGAGCGGGGACCGACAGCGCCCGGACCAGCCCGGAGATGGGTGCCTCCTTGTCCTCCCCGGGCGGCATCCTAGGAACGGGAGAGAAAGGTGGCGGGGCGGTGACGGGCCATGAGAAAGATGAACAGTACCAGACCGGCCACCAGAAGCGGAAGGTCACCCGTCAGGAAGAACCCGACCGCCGCCAGGAGGGCCTGGGCCTCGGCAAGCGACCAGACGACCGCAGCCGCCGGAACGATGGCACGAGGGTCCGGAGTCAGGGAGCTCGCTCTGCCGCGCACCACACCCGCGCCGACCGCACACACGACAGCCGCCGGCAACCAGATCCAGCGAAAGAGCGAGCGATCGAGCGCATTCCCCGCTGCCGGTCCCAACAGGTAGAAGACCACGGCCAGCGCTCCCATGCCCAGCAGAAACGCGGCGTAGATCCCCGTCAGGACACTCCGGGGATCGCTCGGCGCGCCACGCTCAGAGCCGAACCGACCAGCTTCTCCATCCCCTTGGCTGCCGTGGGTCACTGTCTTTGTGCTCCTTCCTGTCGCGGCAAGCTCAGGCGGCAGCGGACGCTCAGTGCGGCATGGGTGTGGTGGTCATCTTGCTCGACCGGAAACCCGATCGGCCCCGAGTGCGTTGTAGAGAGTGAGACGACCCCCGAAGGCCACGGTTTCCTACCTTCGGATCCTATCCCCGCAGTCAGCCCGTGGCTTAGGGGGTTCTCTCATCGGCCCCTGTCGGACCGCTCCGCGCCAGTTCTCACTTGAGCTCCCTGGAAAGCAAGACCTTTACATCGTCCGAAGAAACGGGCTCCCACTCCAGGCCGATGTAGCCGTGCACCTCGTCAGCCGCCGTAAACGCGAAGGTGGCGGGTCTGCGGCCGTAAAAGTAGACGCCGATCTCGGCGGCAGTGGCCGGCGTCAGGACCCGTGAAGAGAGGCGAACCGCGAGGTGGCGCACCGGCTGCCCCTCGTGAATACCCTGCGATTCATCGTGCTCGATGCAGTAGCCGACTTCCGGCCCGAAGGAGAGCCGTTTCAAGTGGTCGGCCGCCAGACGGTCCAGCGTCCTCTCGTCCCGGAACGGAATCCACCGCTCGCGACCCTCGGCTCGCTCTCGGAGAATGCGAGAGAGGGAGCGCAATTCGATAGCGCCGGGCGAGAGGTCGACGACCTCGTGGCCAATGAGCCGGGGCTCCCGACCCACGATGTCCAAAAGGAACCACGTCTGGGGGTACCGGCGTGCGCCGAGGAGCGACGTTTCACCGAGGTCGGGAATCAAGGGAGAGAACGGCTCCGATCAGGCACGGCCGTAACGGTCTTCCAGCCGCACGACATCCTCGAGCTCGGGAGTGCTCGTCTCGAGGATGACACTGTCCTCCAGAGCCTCCATGCGGTGAACGGTATCCGGCGGAATCTCGACGCATTGACCCGGGAGCCATTCGAATACCTGATCTGCCAGAGTGAACCGCATGCGGCCGCTCTGCAGGTAGAGTGTCTCGTGCTTGACCTCGTGCTTCTGGAGGGAAAGGACATGACCTTCGTCCACCTCGAGCACCTTGCCGGCATATCTGTCCGTGTGAGCGTACCAGATCTCTCGCCCCCACGGCTTGTCGACGATCTCGGCTTGACCGAATGTGTTTTTCATCTGGGAATCTTAATCAGATTCGCGCGCGAAGGTTAGCATTGGCTCGAAAGCGGTCGAACCTGGTCGGTGCTGCCAGCAGGCGCTGGTCGGCGGAATCGGCGCGTATCGAGGATACCGCTCAGCGGAAGTTCCGGCTTCGGACGGTCGGCGTCCGGTCGCCAAGTTGCAGAACCGACGCTTTCTTGACGAGGACATTCACGACGCCGCTCTCGCTCTCCACGATTCCCCTCAAGATCGGCACGTGGGCCATGAGCGCATCCCTGTAGCGAGCCTGCACATCCGGCATCACGACGAAGTTCGCCAGCCCCGTTTCGTCCTCCAGAGTGATGAACATGATGCCCTTCGCGGTGCCCGGCCTCTGCCGGGTGATCGCGAGCCCCGCCACGGCCACCCCGGTGCCGGCGGAGCACTTCCGCACCTCTTCGGCGCTCAGCACCCCCCGGCTCCGCAGCGCCTCCCGAACGAACTCCATCGGGTGACCTTCGGCCGAGAGGCCGAGGGTACGGTAGTCGGCGAGCACCCGTTCGAACCGGCTCATGCGCGGGAGCCGTTTACCTCTGCGGCGGGGAAATCGACGAGGCGCCAGCGGACCGGCGTCGCCACGGAATTGGCGGAGCAGCTCCCAGAGAGCCTCACGGCGGCCCGGCCAGAGGCTCCGAAACGCCCCCGCCTCGGCCAGCACGCGTAGCTCCGCTCGACCCAGGCCGCTCCGTCGTACGACATCCTCCACGGATGTAAACGACCCCTCCTCGATCGCGCGCTGCAGCTGGTCGCGTGCCCGACTTCCCAGTCCGCGGACGAGCCGAAGGCCGAGGCGGAGGGCGGGCGCTTGTCCCTCGCAGTCAGACGCCGGCTTTTCTTCCGGAGCCCCCTCGGTGCTTCGCACCTGCCGGGTTTCCTCCAGGGTGCAGTCCCAGTCGGAGCGAGCCAGGTCCACCGGAAGCACCTCGACCCCGTGCCGCTGGGCATCTCGGACCAGCGTCGCGGGCGCGTAGAAGCCCATCGGCTGCGCGTTCAGCATCGCGGCGAAGAACTCCGGCGCGTAATAGCGCTTCAGGTAGGCGGAGGCATAGACGAGCAGCGCAAAGCTGGCGGAGTGGCTCTCGGGAAAGCCGTAGTTCGCGAACGCCGTGAGCTGTTTGAAGATCTGGGCGGCGACGTCCGATGACACCCCGTTCGCCCGTAAGCCCTCGGCCAGCTCTTCACCGACCTCCGTCATCGCCTGGTGGGAGCGCTTGAACCCCATGGCCCGACGGAGCTTGTCGGCCTGCGCCGGCGTGAAGCCCGCCAGGACGACCGCCACCTTCATCCCCTGCTCCTGGAAGAGCGGGATGCCCAGCGTCCGTGCGAGCACCGGCTCGAGCCGCGGATCCAGGTATGTGACCGGCTCCTCGCCGTTCCGGCGCCGCAGGTAGGGATGCACCATATCGCCCTGGATCGGGCCGGGCCGGATCAGCGCGACCTCGATGACCAGGTCGTAGAAACAGCGCGGCTTGACGCGGGGGAGCGTGTTCATCTGGGCGCGTGACTCGATCTGGAAGACGCCGACCGTGTCCGCCTCGCAGATCATGTCGTAGACGGCCGGATCGTCGGGCGGCAGCTGCGCGAGATCGAGCTCGTCTCCCCGTGTCGACCGGATGTGACGGATCGCCGCCTGCAGAACCGTGAGCATGCCGAGCCCCAGAAGGTCCACCTTGATGAGGCCGGGCAGGTCCAGATCGTCCTTGTCCCACTGGATCACGGTGCGCCCGGGCATTGAGGCGGTCTCGACCGGCACCACCTCACCGATCGGGCGGGCCGAGAGGACGAAGCCTCCGACATGGATCGAGCGATGACGGGGAAGCTCGTTCAGGCCCCGAACCGCTCGGATCAGCGCCGGTACGCGGGGGTGCCGGGGGTCGAGACCGGTCCGGACCACACCGCCCTCGGCCAGACGGTCGGCCGCGGTCGCCGCCTCGCTCCGGTCCGCTTCCGCCGCCAGGCGGTCCGCCTCGTGGACCGAGAAACCCAGAACCCGGGCCGCGTCCCGAACGGCCATTCGCCCCCGGTAGGTGATCGCCTCGCACACCATCGCCGCGTGGCCGCGGCCATACTTCCTGTATACGTACTGAAGGACTTCCTCCCGGTCGTTGTGCGCGATGTCGAGATCGATATCCGGTGCCTCGTCGCGCTCCTCCGAGAGAAAACGCTCGAAGAGGAGGTCCAGCCCCACCGGGTCCACCGCCGTGATCCCCAGGCAGTAGCAGACCGCGGAGTTGGCGGCCGAACCGCGTCCCTGGACGAGGATATCCTGTTCGCCCGCGAAACGGACGATATCGTGGATGATCAGGAAGTAGTCGCTGAGGCCGAGGCGGCCGATGATCTCCAACTCGTGGTCGAGCTGCCGCCGGTGTTCCGATCCGAAGCGATCGCCGTACCGACCCCGGGCTCCTTCCTTTACGAGCTCGCGCAGGAGAGCGCGGGAATCGCGAACTTGCGTGCCCGCAGCAAGCTTCGCATCACCCTCCGGCTCGTCTCCCGACTCGCCCCTCGGAGCCTCGCCGAAACCCTGAAAGATCGGGAGAGGCGGTTTCAGCCCTTCGATCCGGAAGGTGCAGCGCGCGGCGATCTCGACCGTCCGCCGCAACCCCACGCAGCCCGGACACCTGCAAGGAGTCGGTGAGGGGAAGCCCGCTCCACGAGCTGACGGACGGAGAAGTGCCCCTTTCTGCTCCGCACACCAGCGGAACGCCATCTGCGCGGCCGACTTCAGGTACCATTCGCCGTTGGGAAAGAGGCGATCGCCCGCCTCATCCAGGGTCGTGTCGTGGCGGATGCAGGTGAGCACATCGTGCACGATGCGGTCGGGGGGTCGAGCGTACCGCGGACCGTTCGTGGGCACCCAGGGAAGCTCGATCCCCCGGATGAGAGCCAGCCAGGCCGCGCATCGTCGAGCATCCTCCGGCAGGCCGTGGTGCTCGAGCGCGACGTAGAATCTCCGAGGAAACATCTCTTCGAGCCTCCCGAGATATATCTCGAGGACCGCGCGATGCTCCCGGGAGCACGAAAGATCCGTCGTTCCGAGAAGGCAGATCAGCCCCTCCGCGTTTCCCTCGAGAGCCTCGAGATCCAGCAATGGGTGGCCGCGCGGGTTCGAGAGCCGCGCTCGCGTGATGAGCCCGCAGAGGTTGTGGTAGCCCTCCCGCCCCATGCAAAGCAGAAAGAGCTGCAGCGGGGTAGAGGGCGGACCTGGTGGATTAGCCCGAACTTCGGCCCCGACGATCGGATGCACCCCCACCCGGTCGCAAGCGTGGGTGAAGCGGACCACCCCGCCGAGATCAAAGAGATCGGTGAGCGCGAGCGCCGGCATGTCGATCTCGGCCGCTCGCCGGGTCAGAGCTTCGGGGGTAGACGCTCCGATCAGGAACGAAAAGGCGGAGCGCGCCGTCAACTCCACATACGACTGCTTCCCTTCCCTCAGTCCCACCATCCGTGAAGCCACCAGCACAGTTCGCCGCTCGGGCGATATTCACGAAACAGCCAGAGCAGCTCCCCCGCCGAAGTGCAGACGCGGAAGTACTCCCGCCGGTACGGGTCCTTCCACCAATCTCCCGAGAGTCGCTCGGGCCCCTCCGCCGCGACCAGCTCGTGGCACCCTCCATCGTCCTGCAGCTCGACGGGTTGCCCCCCCTCTGTCCGTACCCGAATGGCGACAGGCTCGGGGAGCAACCGAAGAGCGCTGGAAACGCGAGTCGCACCCGGGCTCGCCCGGTTCTCGAGAGAGAAGCTCGAGCCGTTCGAGTAAGGTGCGAGCTCTGCCGAAGCTCTCCCCTTCGAACCGCCCGGCGCAGAAGATGAAGCGAGCGCCTTCGGCGTAACCGGCATCCAGACGCTGCGGCTCTCGGGCCGGTGATCCGCACGGACGGCAGGCGTCACCACCACTTCATCTCCCAACCGGGCCTGCAGTCGGGCCAGGGCGATCGCAGCACCGAGCGGATCATCCCACCCTCCACCCACTCGCCAGCCACGGCGGAAGAGGTCTCCCTGGCGAGCTTCTGCGGGTGCGGTCTCGCGAAGCTCGAGCGCCAGACCGGAAACGGGCGCCGTCAGCACCCCCCCGCCCTCCGATCGCTCCAGGGCCGCCCGGCACAGATCGAACAGCAGGGATTCACGACGGGTCGGTCGCGCCGGCAGGACGGTTGCCTCCTGGGACCTGTCCCCATCCAGCGTCAAACGAATCCGGAGCTCGGACGCGCAGAGCCCCCTGGTCAGGTCGGCGCACAGCCGGGCCAGCAGGTGGCGAAGGGCGAACAACAGCGGTTCCAGGGCCGTCGCCGGATTCTCGAGCTCCAGAGAAACCTCCCGCCACTCCGGCGGTGGGAGGCACGTTCGTCTTCTCCACGTGCCCAGAGGTGCGCCTCGAGGCCGGCCGGACCGAAGCGTGCCTCCAGCTCGCTCGCGTCACGCTCCGCGAGCTGGCCGATCTTCCCCCACCCCAAAGCACGAAACGCCTCCTGCAGCTCCTCGGAGATCGGCAGGTACCCCAGAGCCAAGGACGCCAGAAACTCCCTACCTTTCTCCGGCGGAACGATGATCGGGCCGGGATCGGCCAGCCGGGCCGCGGCATCGGCCACCACCGCCACATCCCCGATCCCGATGCCGATGCCGCGCATCCCGGCTTCCCTCAGCGCTTCCAGCAACACCCGACCGAGCGCTTTCTCGCCTCCGAGGCGCTCCCACCCGCGGGCATCGACTCGCCCCAGCTCCGGACCGACGACCATGATGCGAGGACTCCCCCTCAGAAGCGGAGCCATGAGGCTCGTCGATCCGGAACACGAGTTTCCAGAGGGCAACGTTCCGGAGGACGATGCTCGAGGAGCCTCCGGATCGGAGAAAGACACTCGAACCGAAGCGATCCGGCTCACAACGGACCCTTCCGATCCCGGATGAGCGTTCCGGCCTCGGGGTCCCGGGAGATCGGCATCGGACAGGCCACCGGGATCTCCACCCAAACCCCCTTTCCGACCCGTACTCGCACCGGACGCACGGGTGGGATGAACGGACCGAACGGGCGCTCGAATTCGGGACGGATATCGCCCGGTCGGAAGCGTAAGCGAAGGCCGGCGACGGGGAGCTCCGCGACCATGATCAGGATGGCACCCGCCTCTTCGGCCAGACGCTGGAGCCGCACACCCACCCCACGCCGCATCAGGGCCGGTGAGGTATCGGCCGCATCCAGCACGACGGCGCCGAATGCCCCGCTCCGGAGCAAAAGATCGGCACACCAGGCCGCCTCGCCCGGAGGCGGGTGAACGATCCAAAAGGCCGAGCCATGCTCCGACAGGTTCACCCAGTCCGGGGCGTACAGCGTCTGGAGAGCATCGATCACCGCCACGGGCTCTCCGAGATCGTGAAGCTCATGGAGGGTCCGGCGCAGGAGAGCCATCTTGCCACAGGAACGCGAACCCGACCATTCGGTCGCCCGCCCGCGCGGTAGCCCTCCTCCCGGCAACAAGGCATCCAGAGGGGCGAGGCCCGTCGGCACGGATTCCACATCCGCCAACGGGCATCTCTCTACAGCCTCGATCCTCCGTTCCAGGTTCCGAAGCGCGGCCGCACGAGACACCTTCCCCTCCTGGGTACCTGCAGTCTGGAATTCACGGGCCCTGAACGAGGCTTCCGTGAAAGGCAGAACCGAATAAAACCCGAAAGTCACCGAAAGATAGCATCACGGATCCGGGGGGGACAAGAGGGTATGTAGTGCCCATGCAGAAGAAGATGAAAATGAAGAAGAGACGACCACGATGAGGACGAAGAGAGAGGCGAGGAAGAGCTCGCTCGTCCTGTTGGGCCTCCTTCCCCTTCTCGCTTTCGGCTTCATCCGACTTACGGGCCGGCCGGATCCGCGACTCGACCTCATCGAGCTACCGCCGGGGTTCGTGATCGAGATCTACGCCTCGGACGTTCCGGGAGCCCGTTCCCTCGCTCTCGGCCCGGACGGCACTGTCTTCGTGGGAAGCATGAAACCCGGAAAGGTCTACGCTCTGACCGACCGGGATGGGACTGGGCGTGCCGACGAATCGATCACGATCGCCAGCGGCCTCAACGTCCCGAACGGCGTCGCCTTCCGGGACGGGGCGCTCTACGTCGCGGAGACCAGCCGCGTGCTACGCTTCGACGACATCGGGACCCATCTCACCGACCCTCCGGACCCGATCGTCGTCAACGACGGGTTCCCGACGGAACGGCTTCATGGCTGGAAGTTCATCGCCTTCGGTCCCGACGGGATGCTCTACATCCCCGTGGGTGCGCCCTGTAACGTCTGTGAGCCGGAGGACGAGCGCTTCGCCACGATCATGCGAATGAACCCGGATGGCAGCCGAGTGGAGGTCTTCGCGCGCGGTGTGCGAAACAGCGTCGGCTTCGACTGGCACCCGGAGACCGGCGAGCTCTGGTTCACGGACAACGGTCGGGACCGACTGGGCGATGATCGTCCGCCGGACGAGCTGAACCACGCGCCGCGAGCCAGCCTCCACTTCGGCTTCCCGTACTGCCACGGCGGAGACATTCCCGACCCGAGTTACGGAACGGAGCGCGCCTGTAAAGAGTTCACGCCGCCTGCCAGGCGGCTGGGACCGCACGTGGCATCGATCGGCATGCGCTTCTACACCGGCTCGAGCTTCCCGGAGAAGTATCGGAACGGGATCTTCATCGCCGAGCACGGCTCCTGGAACCGGAGCGAGAAGATCGGCTATCGCGTGACTTTCGTGGAGTTGGACGGTGATGAGGCGATCCCGACGGCTCGTTACTGGTGTCGGACGACCGGGTGGGCGCCGTGTACCGGATCAGCTACGGAGGCTAGGGAGCTCGGAACAGCGATCGGCCGAGCAAGCCGTCAACCGAGGAGCATCCAGGCCAGGGCCGCGGCGAGCGGCAGGCCGATCCCCAGCCAAGCCGCATATCGGCGAAGCCTCGCACGAGGCAGCGGATCCGGCAGCACCAGCGGCGGGACAAGCATCTCGCCGTCTCCCGTGGGCTGAAAGGACGATCTCGCTCCGACCTCCGCTTGCCCGGCGAGCTCCCTCGAGGCCTCTTCCGCTCGAGATTCCTCCGCCGGCAGAGCTGTCTCCTCCGCCCGGTCGGGCCCGGGCTCGCCGGCGGGAACCTCCAGCACGAAGGTATCCTCCTCGACCTTCGCCCACGGCTCCGGTTCGCTTCCGGTGTCCACCGCCGGTTCCGGCTCGGCGACTTCCGGCACCTCAGCCTCCGGCACCTCGACTTCCGCGAACTCGGCTTCCGACGGGCTCACCGATTCGATGACGGCGGCGGCCGCCTCTTCGTCGCTCTGTGCGGCCGCCTCCTCCTCGTCGCTTTCGGCGACCACCTTCTCCCCATC
>CAMYMV010000079.1:0-6413 GCA_947259585.1 uncultured Gemmatimonadales bacterium
AGGACAGCCCGGTGGAGGGCACCGCCTTCGTCGCTCATCTCCTCCATCCTCACGGACCGCTCCTGTTCGACCGGGACTGCCGGTCGCCCCGGTCCCTGTTCCAGTCCCTGGCCCGCAGGCATTGGTGGGACATCGAGGACGTGGCACAGTGGAGGAAGGCCAAGTACGCCCGGTACCTGGAGCAGATGCGTTGCTTGACGGGCCAGCTAACCGGTCTGTACGAGGCGCTGGACTCGGCCGGAGCGCTGGAGGACGCGGTGATCATCGTGCACGGGGATCACGGCAGCCGAATTACGCAACCACGTCCGACGACCGAGCAGGCCGACTCCCTCACTGACGAGACGATCGCCGACTACTTCTCGACGTTCTTCGCGGTCAGGGCTCCCGGCATCGCTCCGGGTTACGACGACACGGTAACCCCGATTCAGAACCTGCTCGCCGCCTTGACATACTCTTCCTTCGCGAAGGCGGAGGTCGAGCCCGACACCTTGCCGTTCGTGCTACTGACCGGGGGGCCTGGTCCACGCATGCTGCGCGTTCCGATCGGGCCGCGCCCGTTTGGCGCTTCCCCGCCTATCCCATAGAGCCGGCTGGAGCCGCGGGCGTAGGTTGTCGCCGACCGGGCGGATCCCTCATCTTTGTCCCGCTTCACTGCACGGGCTCGTGCGGGCCCGCCGGCCGGCGGGATCGCGCCGGGTGTTCCTTCCGGGAGGTTGCCATGCGTCACGTCGTCTCCGCTCTCATGCGTCACGTCGTCTCCGCTCTCGTCTTGCTCTCGCTCCCGTCGACATGACGAACAAAGGGATTCACATCTACAAGCGGCAGGCCGACGGCTCCTGGAAGATGGTGCAGGACGTCTGGAACTCCGACCAGGCCGACCGATGAGCGCGCGCATCTTCCCGAGGTCCCTCATCGCCGGCCTGGCTGCCCTGGCCGCTGCAGCCCTCGTCGCGCCAGGCGCCCTCGCGCAGGCCATCGGAACGCCCCAAGCCGGGCCGGTCATCGAGGAGTTCGGGGCGGTGTTCGACGTCCCCGGAATCGACTGGGAGGCGCCCGATGTCGAGTACCGCGCCGTCTTCGACGTTCGTGATCCCGCGGAGTCGCCCGGCGAGCGCAACCGAAGCATCGAGACGGTGGCCCGGTACCTCAACATGCACTCGCGGGCCGGCGTGCCGAGGGAGAAGCTCCACGCCGTCCTCGTACTCCACGGCGGCGCTGCGAAGGGCGCGTTGAGAGACGATGCATACCGGGAGCGCTTCGGGACGGCGAATCCCGATCGC
This sequence comes from uncultured Gemmatimonadales bacterium, assembly GCA_947259585.1. GTDB lineage: Bacteria > Gemmatimonadota > Gemmatimonadetes > Palauibacterales > Palauibacteraceae. The sequence goes on from CAMYMV010000079.1 coordinate 1,281, forward strand.
GAGCTGATCGAGGCCATCAACGAGGCGGGGGCCGAGGTCATCCTCTGCGGACAGTCAGCCATGTCGAGAGGGTTCCCGGCGGCGGACTTGGCGCCGGGCGTTCGGCTCGCGCTCTCGGCCATGACCGCGCTGGTGGCCTACCAGCAGCAGGGGTACTCCCTCATCGCCTTCTACTGAGGGATTCACGGCGACGAGCCCCGTGGTCACGGCGGACACCCCGAAAACGGCGCGCCCCATGGACTCGCCGACCGTCCCGCTCACGCCGATGCTGCCCGCGTCCACGGTGCTGGTGAAGCTCCGCGGTCCCGGGCCCCAGGCGATCCAGGCGGAGATGGTGAAGAACACGCCGACCGCGAAGAGTCCCACCGCCCAGCTCGCCATGGCGAGCGCCTCGCCGCGGACGATCCGCTCCGCCAGCTCCGGGTCTCGCCACACCAGCAGCGCGAGCGCGGTGGAGTAGAGCCCCATCAGGAGAAAAACGGACCCGGCGAGCCCGATCACCCAGGGTGGGGCGTTGGCGCCGCCTTCCGGCATCCCGATGACGCCAAAGGCCACGAACACGATCCCGGCGCCGGTGATCGTCGACAGCAGCCCGAGCAGCAACCAGGAGAGTGCCGGCCCCGGCTCGCCGTCCTTACCATTCGATAGACTCACTCGTGCCTCCAGGTTGCTTCGCGAGCCGCAGGACCACCCACGCCATCGCCAGCGTCGGCGGGAGCACCGCGGCGATGATCTCGGCGTTCGTCTGCGGGAACCAGGTCAGGGGCTGGAGGATCAGGCCGAGGATCGCCACCGCTGCGATGAAGATCGTCAACCTCCGCGCCCACCGCACGGCCCCGGGCTTCCCCATCGCGGCGAAGGGGATGAGAGCGGCCAGCGCCAGAGCGACCGGATTGAGGAAGAAGAGGTTCTCGTTCCGGAAGCCGGCCCAATGCGCGGTCAGGAACCAGATCCCCAGCATGAACACCCCGCCGATTCCCAGCACGAGAGCCCAGGCCGTTGACGCGAGCGCGGCCAGGAAGCGGGCGCTCCGCCGCGTTGATCCCAACCAGCCGAGGAGGACGAGGAGTCCGGCAAGCGAGACCCCCACCGCCAGGAAACGGAGCCTCCAGTCCGGCGGCGCCACGGGTTCCGGCCCCAGCGTGCTCTCGTAGAGCGTGAGCTCCCGTTTCACCAGCGGCCTCTCGCCGCCCTGGCCGTCCGTCACGGTCATCTCACGCAGGTACTCCATCATCCGGACCGGCAGGAACATCTCCTCCCAGGCAGAGATCGGACGATCCGTTGCCGGGCCGATGGCGAAGCTCCCGCCCGTGTATATCGGAGGATCCGGGGACATCAGCCGGCGGAAGTGGGAGCGGTACGTCGTTTCCGTCTCGACACCCTCGAAGGTCTCCCGGAGCCTTCCTCCCAGCGCCTGGTCGAGCGCGTCACGGACCCGCGTGGAGCAGTTGTCCCGGTAGTAGTCGTATCGGTAGACGCGGTTCTCCGGCCGCTCGTTCCACTGCTCGAACTCGTACAGCGCCTGCCTCTGCTCCGCCGTCAGGTCGAGCTCCTGGACCCAGATCGACCTATCTGCCGCCGCGTAGGCGCGCAGCATACGCTCGGTCTCGAACCCCTCCATCCAGTAGTCCATCTCTCCCCGCACGAAGCGACTCAGAAAGCCGGGGTCGTCGAAGGAGAACATGCCGTAGTTGTAGGCCCGGTCGATGCCGCGCACCGTGTCCCTCACCCAGATCGCGTTGTGCCCGAAACGCTCCCACACCTGCCGCCCGGCGCCGACCGTGATGAGGGAGACCTCCAGGGTGGATTCGGGCGCCGTCGAGTCAGCGGGAGTCACGGCCTCGAGCGTTGCGGCCTTCGGCGTCGGGTAGCCCGTGGAGGGCTCCGACTCCTGTGAAAAACCGGTGGTCGCGAGTACCGACATCTGCAGCAAGAGGATCGACAGTTCACGCGGCGTATGATAGCCACGGATGGGCCAACCGGCAGGAAGAGTCAGTTCTTGTCTGCCTGTTCCTGGTCTAAGAGTTTTCAGGCTTCGACCCGTAACCGCGGCCAGCACGCATTGGAGATCTAGGCGATGCAGTCAGACGGATCGGAGCATGCAGACTCATCGAGAACGAGGCCCTCGACGCGCATCCGGATGGTTGTCAGTCGTCCGACCCGCCGCGGCCGCGCATGAAGTGTATCGCCGCTGCGATCGCCGCACCGGCGATCGCACCTGTTCCGATGCTGCCGAGAAACCAGCCGATCACCGCTCCGATGACGGCTCCAAGCAGGAGGTGCGTGATCATTCCGTTCGACCTTTCCGGGGTGTCCATATGAAGACGAGCAGCAGTTACCTCCACATACAACCCTCATAGCGGGATTGTGCCAACGTGGGCTGGCCGAGCTGGACGCCGATGAGGCCAGGCGCTGGTCTGCACGTTCACGCTCCAAAGCGACGCTCGCGTCTGCGCATGAGCGATCTCGTCACAGGGGCACGGCGGGTCGCCAGTGACGTGGGCTGGGGAGCCAAGAGCTACGTCAACGGCTTGACGTGCCGGGCCGTCGCTTTATGCGGAGCCGAGCGCGGCTCAGGGTCGCCGCTGAATCTTCTGTACGTCGGCAACGGCTCCACCCTTGCCTACTTTCGTTCCGTCGCATTCTCCTCTGCGGAGTGCAACGAACTGAGTTATAAGGGGTCACCGCTTGGCCTGAGCCGGCTGATAAGGCAACGCCAGGACGCGCACGACCTGATTCTGATCGATACAGTCCTTCCGTTCGACCGGCTGTCGGTGCCCGCTCACTACCTCCGCCTCCCACGCTGGATCAAGCAGATCCTCGAGCTCGAGACCAGTTGGGAGGGAGTTCAGAGAAACTTGCGAGAACGGCTGCCAAGCAAGGTGCGGAGCCGGCTGCGGTCGAACGGATATCGGGTCACCCTCGTCAGCTCACCCGAGGCTCGACGGAGCTTCTACCGCCATCTATACCGTTTCCATATCCTGGAGCGTTTTGGTGACGCATCGATCATCGACACCGAAGCGCGCTTTCTTCGTCAGACGCGTAGCTGCTACGTCCTCCAAGCCCATTGGAGGGGTGAGATCGTTGCGGGGGTGATTCTGCGGCCGGCTGGTCAGGAGCTGACCATATTCCGCTTCGGTATGAGCCGGCGCGCGCACGCGGAAGGCCTGAAGGGCCTGACCGACGTTCTCGACTTCTTTTCCGTACGATATGCCTTCGACCAGGGCTTCTCCCGAGTCAACTTCGGATCGAGCCGCCCGAACTTCGATGATGGAGTGCTCAAGTACAAGCTGAAGTGGGGTACTCGCATCGAAGAGGGCAGTGCCATGAAGCCTGATCTTCGGCTTTCGGTCAACCGCTGGAACCCAGGCGTCAGATCGCTGCTGCGACGCAACCGGTTCATCGTCCGTGGAGACCGGGGCCTCGCGGCTGGGGGCCGGTACGCGAGTCAGCGAGGCCGAATGAGCCTGGCCTGGTTCTTTCAGCGAGATCCCGTCCTTCTCTTCCCGACCGGAAGTGCCGCCCGCCTGCACAGGCCTGAGCCCCCGCGGCCACGAGAGACGAACCGCGTAGCCTCGTGGTCCCGAAGCGATCGTGTTTTCCTCACCTTCTCAGGATCTGCGGCCATCTTCCAAGCGGCGCGGGCTCTCGAGCTGGGAGCGGGAGCGACGGTTCTCTGCCCTGCCTACAACTGCGGGCACGAGCTCGAGCCGCTGCTCAGAAACGGCGCGAGCTTACGCTTCTACAAGGTAGATCGGCAGCTGCATATCGACCTGGAAGACTTTCGGAGCAAGATCGACCCTTCGGTCAGGGGCGTGCTGGTCACCCACTACTTCGGCTTCCCCCAAGACCTGGGACCGGTTCGCCGGCTCTGCGATGAGAACGATCTCCAGCTCATTGAAGATTGCGCCCATTCTCTGGTCGCGCTCGAGACCGACAAATCCTCGATGGGCGGTTTTGGCGACGCGGTCGTCTACAGCATGCGCAAGACGCATGGCCTAACGGACGGTGGGGCGCTCGTCCTGCGACGCACTTCCGACATCCGCGGACTCGATCTCCAGCCGGCGAATCGGATCGCGTTGCGGCTGAAGGAACTGGAGATCCTGAAAAAGCGGCTGCTGAGGGCCGGGTCGAGGCCGGGTTGGCTGCTTTCCCGGCTCGTCTTGCTTGCCCTGGCGCCGGCGTTCATCGCCAAGAGCCTGCTCAAGGAGCGATCGATAGGAGGGCCTCTCATCTGGTGTGATCCCGACGATCAGGAGTTCGATTATGACGGGAAGGTCCTCAGCTGGTGGATATCGTCTTCAGCGCGGAAGACCTTCATAAACACCGACCCCGGTGCGATTCGCGCGGTGCGCCGGAGGAACTTCGAGCATCTGCTGAAGGCGCTCGGCGATCACCCGCGTGTCCAATGCCTGCTGACGCATCTTCCGGCCGAAGTCTGTCCCCTGTGGTTCCCGCTTCTGGTCGAGGATACGACCGTGGTGATCGCGCGGCTGAGCGTCCGCGGAATCTCGTCGGCGGCGTGGTGGGACGATCTCCATCCGGCGGTTCCGTGGGCGGACTTTCCCGACGCCTCGCATCTCAAGAGGCACGCGATCATCCTGCCCATCCATCAGGAGGTCGAGCCTCACCACCTGGAGCGAATCGTCGCGGCGGTACGCGAAGCCGTTTCCTCTCAACCGGTGTAGGCTCGGGAGCTTCCTGGAGTCTCACCGCCCGCCCGCCCGATGTCCGCCTCGATGCTCGTCGATCGGCCGTTCCGGACGCAATCCGCCTGTCAGTCCCTGAGTGGTACCACGACGTGGAACTTTCCATGGCGGTCTCGCTCGAAGCGATCCACGAACTCAACCTCGATGCTGACCGGAGTAAGCAGCACTCGCTGCAGGGCATCGCGCACCCACACCTCGATCTCGTCCCGGGCCGCGTCCCCCTCGACGATGAGCCGTGCCCGGAGCCGCGTCTTGTTCAGCTGCACTACCTGGTAGCGTAGGATCCCCGATATCGCTTTCATCTCGGTGGTGATCACGAGCGGCGAAAGCCGACGACCCCCGGCCAGCACCAGTGTCTCGGACTCACGGCCAGAGAGCACGTCAAGCAATGGCGTCTCTCTTCCGCAAACGCACTTACTCGTTC
>CAMYMV010000079.1:6504-12696 GCA_947259585.1 uncultured Gemmatimonadales bacterium
GACCACGATGTCTCCCTCCTGTCCCTCGGGAAGGCTCCGGCCTGCCGGGTCGAGGATCTCCACCAGAACGACGTCGGCGTTCACGTGCAGGCCGCCCTCCAGACACTCCCACGCGATCTCCTTCGTCTCGGAGCAGCCGTACACGTCGAATACCCGACAGCGGCCGTAGGCGCGCTGGAGCGTTTGCAGGGTATGCGGGAGTAGCAGTTCGCCCGTTGTGAAGACCAGCCTGACCTGCTCGGCAGCCGCTCGGTCCAGTAACATCCCCACCTCCAGCAGTGCCGATGGAAGGCCTAACAGGACATCCGGTCGAAATGAGGCCAGCTGGCCGATAAGGATCTCCATCGGAGTCCGCAGATCCAGCTTGACGAGTCGTCCCCCAGGTGCCGACGTGGTCGGCGTCGCCTCGTCCGGACTGAACGTATCTACGACCGCGGCGCGATCGGTCACTCGCATCCCACAGGCGAACTTCGAGCGCAGCTTGATCAGGTACCGCAAGAGAGCCCAGGCCCGAGCGTCGTAGTAGGTGTGAAACGGCTCTCCTGTGGAGCCGGATGAGGCGGATGAGTACCAATCGGATCGCGCACGGCCATCGAGGAACACCCCGTCGCCGGCGGCCCGATAATCTGCCTTTGTAACAGGCTCTAGCGCCCGCAGAGCCTCCAGCGTGCTGGCTGAGTCCCTGAGGCTGCCTTCGTCGATCCCGGAGCTCAGGATCCGGCCCCGGTTGAACGGTGTTCGCATCGCCGACACGATAGTGCGGCGCAGCCTGCGAAGGGCCAGGCTCTGCACCGCGTCGCCCGAGAGATGCGACGCGGCGAACGTCGGCATCGCCCGGACCGCGAGCTGTACGGCTAGTCGAGACCTCATCGACAAGCTCGGGGCCGGAGCGGGCCAAACAGGCCCAAGGACTCGCCACGTCTGCAAGCGCGCAACCAGAGGATCCGGCGAGCCCGCAGCGCTCGGATCGAACCCTTCGGCTGGTTCTCGGGATTCACTCGGTTACGCATCCCGCCGGTTTGCGGCTAGATTCCGCCGTCGGACACGTCGTTGACCACTAAACGAGCACAGCGCCATAGATCTCAAACGCGTCCTGCTCCTCAACTACGAGTATCCACCGCTGGGCGGTGGAGCCGGGGTGGCGACCGCTGCGATTGCCCAGGCCCTCACCGAGGCAGGCATCGCCGTAGACGTCTTGACGGCACGCGCAGGCGGGTGGAGACGCCGCGGCGTCGCCGGCCAGGGCGAGGTCACTGCCGAAGTGCCCGCCGAATGCGGAGGCCGGCTCAGGATCATGCGAGTGCCGAGCCTACGCCGCGGTATTCACGAGGCAGGGATCATTGCTGCGCTGACGTACGTCTTGTTCGCGAGCCCACGCTTGCACCACCTCCTGCGCCGCCAACGGTATGATGCGGTTCATCTCTTCTTCTCGCTCCCGACTGGCTTGCTGCTGTCTCAGGTCAGGAGGGTTGGTACTCCTTCGGTCGTCTCGCTTCGAGGCTCTGACGTTCCCGGATACGACACATCCAACCCTCAGCTTCAGCGCATTCACAAAGCCATGTTGCCGGTCACCCGGTGGATATGGCGACATGCGGGCCACGTAGTCGCTCTCTCGGACAGCCTCGGTCGGCTCGCACGAGCGACGGACCCGAACCTACGCTACAGTGTCATCCACAACGGAGTCGATACACAGCTGTTCAGACCATCGGAACGATCGTCCCCACCCCAGAATCTCACATGCATTTCCGTCGCCAGGTTCGTCGATCGTAAGGGACTTCCCGATCTCCTGCGAGCCATGCAAGAGCCTGCCCTGAGGTTGGGGGCGATGAGGCTGGAGATCGTCGGCAGCGGAACACAAGAGGGCGACCTGCGAAAGCTGACGTCGAGTCTGGGCATCGCTGAGCGAGTGACGTTCTTGGGCAGCCTCGACCGGGAGTCGGTCGCTGAGCGCCTCCGCCGTGCCGACATATTCGTTCTCGCTCCCAGTAGCGAAGCCTTCGGAAACGCGTTCGCCGAAGCCCTGGCTTCGGGGTTGCCGATCGTCGGCACCAAAGTGGGCGGCATCCCGGAGTTCATCGAGGACGGCGTCAACGGGCTTCTCGTGCCTTCTGGCGATCCGCAGCGACTGGCTGGCGCGCTCCAGACACTCGCGTCGGATCCGCAGCGCAGATTGGATATGGGATCTCGTAACCGCGAAAAAGCGCTAACGCAGCTCTCATGGGACCGCGTCGCCGCGTGCTACATGGACGTGTATCAACAGCTGGTGGAGAAGAAGGATGACGATTCACACCGCGACTAGGCCACGCCGATCGTCCGAACCAGAGTGTCCACCGCGGGTTCGATCAGCCAGCCGATCCAGTAGCCGGTCGCCCCGATGAGGAAGCCGCCGCCGATCTGCACGATCGCGAAGGCCAGTGCGTGCCGCGAGCCCGGCACTTCGGAACCCGTTTGGTACTGCCTCTGGACGTAGCCTCGGTACGAGGCGGTGGACGTCGGGTTGCCTCCACCGTAGACGTCGATCGCTGCCCTGAGGATAAGGAGAAAGAAGACCGCGGCAAGCGCGAGTACAACGGGCACACCCAAGGCCCCCAGGACCACACCGGCTATCATGGCGAGCAGCATGAGCAGCCTCCCTCTGGAAAATGCCCGACATCAGAGGGATGCGTTTCGGGCTGCGAGTCTTACTGAAGAGCCCTGCTCAGCGGGGCTTCCGCGCCGGCTCTACCCGGAGTGATTCCACGCCGACTCCCAGACGGCACTACCAGGAGACCTTTCGAGCCTCCCGGCGCGCGACGAACAGCAGCGGAGCGACCAGCAGGAGATAGAAGCCGGCTGAGATCAACGCCGTGCCCCAGTCGCGTGCGGGAAGGAGGGCTCCCAGCAGCGCCACCGACCCCACGCAGTACACGAGCGGGATCAGCGACTTCACCGTGAGCCGCTTGGCCGCGTCGACGCCGCTGGACGCCGCGGTGATCGAGAGCACAGCTCCTCCGTACCCGACGCGGCTCAGGAGCGCCACGCCGGCGACGGCGGTGATGCCGAGACCCATGCTCAGGAGCCAGGCCGAGAATCCCAGATTGAAGAGGAAGGCCAGGCCGGCCACAAGCGGGAGCACGCGCTGCTTCGAGACCGCCACGAGTCCGATGGAGCCGAGGCTGGAGATGCCGGCCGTCGCTCCCCCGAAGATGAGGAGACGCGCCGGTGCCACCGCCTCGCCGTACTGCGGCAGAACGAGCATGATGGCGGGGGCGATGAACAGGGCGGCCAGCCCGAGGAGAACCGGGTAGAGAATTACGAACGGCGCCATCGTCTCCTTGAGAAGTTCCGACACGGCCGTGACGCCCCCCGACTCTCCGACGGTCCTGTAGACGTCCGGAAACACGACCGTCCGGACCACCCACGCGCCCGACGCTGCCATTCCCGAGATGGCGACCGCGAAGCCGTAGTAACCGAGGAGCACCGTGCCGCCGTAGGCGGCCACGACGAGCCGGTCGACCGTCACCAGGGCCATGGACATCCCGACCGTGAGGCCGAACGGGATGCCGACCCGGAGCATGCGTCGCGTGGTCTCCGAGGAGAGGGACGGCTGGAGAGGCACCCGGCGGCGGAGCAGCAGGAGCGAAAGGATGATCGCCAGCGCGAAGCCGGCGAGCGCCCCCGCCAGCCCCCAGCGAAGCGCCAGCAGGGTGGTGAGCGCCAGGTGCAGCGCAGCGCTCGTCGTCTCCAGGATGGCGAAGCTCCGCAGGCTGCCCATCGACCGCATGTAGGTCATCCCGTACAGCCACAGCCGCTCCGCGAACACCGTGAGGGCGAGCGCCCGGAGCGCAAGAGTGGTTAACGGGTCCGCCACGAGGAAAGAGGCCACGAGCGCCAGAATGCCGATCGGCCCGAACACGAGACCCAGGAAGCCGACGGTAGCGCGGCCGAAGCTGACCGCCTCCGGCTTCCGGGCCGCGTCCGTGGCCCGGGTCACCGCCGCGTCAGACCTCGCCGTATTATCATCGTGCTCGCGGGCATCATTATCATCGTGCTCGCGGGCATCGTCCCCGGCCTTCGCGACCTCGAACTCCAAGCCGCTTCGAATCCCGAGCTCAGCCAGGCCCAGGTAGCGGCCGGCAAGACGAAACAACGTCCACGCGCCGAACGCGGCTGGACCGAGCACCGCGGCAAGCACGAGACCGCGCGCCGCCAGCAGGCCTTCCGTGGATCCGCGCGAGGCGCCGTACAGCGCTATTTGACGAAGTCGCGTGGAGGTGCTAGCTGTCGACATGACCGGCAAGTTCGCACGACGGGCGACTTTGGCAACCGGGCCCCCATTAAAGGACGGCGTCTTGGAGGAGCCCCGGCGCGGTTTCGTGGGTTGGCAAGAGCGACTTCTGGTGACGGCCCAGGCACCTTTCTACGTCGGCAGCCGGATGTCGTCTCGAGCGCGCCTTTGGGTCTTGGCCTATCAAGCGCTGACCTTGCCCCTGTCGCTATGGAGGCAGGTCCACCACTTCCGAGCGACAGTGCAGGGGACCGCGATCCCTGTGGTGTGCGTCGGGCGGTACAAGCGTTTCCGAGACTTGCTGACCGGCTTGTTCGACGGCGTCGAGCCGGACGGAACGGTCGAGCGGATCGGGGACGCGAAGCCGCGTTGGGCTTGGCGCCCCCGGAGGCTCCGGGCGCTCGGAGCCAGCCTCTTGATTGTCGACCTACACCCCTGGCTCGCGGCTCCTTACCGCCGCGAAGGCTGGAGGCTGGTCCCGGAAAGCGTACGCTGGCAAGGTGATGTCGAGCGCCTTCCTCCACCGCGGCCGGCCGAGACGCTGCGAAGCGACATGCGTAAAGTGGACCGGTACGGCTACCGGCGGGAAGAATCAGCGGGGGACGCCGAGTGGGCGGAGTTCCTGGAGCAGATGGCCCTTCCCTACGCCCATGCACGGTTCGGCGAGGAAGTGTGGTTCCCAGACCGGCGCATGCTGCGACACCTGAGAAAGCGCGGTCGTTTGTTGTTCGTCAACCGCGACGACATGCGCGTGGCCGGAGGCTGTGTCGTGTCTACCCCGAGTTGTCTGTGGCTCTCCCTCGTCGGCACCAAGAACGGCGACGAGCGATGGGTTCGCGAGGGTGCATTGAGCGCCGTCTACCTGCTGACCTTCGACTGGGCGCGGCAGCAGGGCTACCGCCGACTCGACGTAGGGACAACCTGGCCCTTCCCCAACGACGGCTTGGCGCGCTACAAGGCCAAGCTCGGTCTTGCACCCGCCCCGAACCCGCTCGCCTTCACCAACGCGCTCTACGTCGATCCGGAATGTGCGAGTCTCGCCGCGCTGTTCAGCGAGCAGCCGCTGTTCTGCGTGGCGAAGGATGGGATCGAGTTGTTTCCCCAGAGAGATGGTGGGCTTGATGGATCGAGGCCCCGTGGTGAGGGCGCGAGCGGATGATCTCTTCCTACGTGAGAGACATCAGAACGCTGCCTGCCGACCTCCTCACCGGCTGGCAGACCGCGGGCCTGGCTGGCGTCAAGACGCAGTTCACGGCTCGGACCCTCCATCGCGCCTTTCTCAAGTTGCACTACCTGGTTATCGAGCAGGATCTGAGCGCCGTTCGGCGCCTTCGCCCGCCTGAGGGTGTGGTGATCGAGCAGTCCGACGGGGAGCGGCGCCGACTCGATCCGATCCTCACCTCCCACAATCGAGAGTCGTTCGACGCGCGCATCGCCGCCGGACGGACCTGTCTCTTCGCGCACCGTGGAGGACGGCCGCTCGGCTACACCTGGATCTCGGATCGTGTCGATCCGGAGATCGAGTTACTTCCGCTGGCACTGCCCGGCGATGCCGCGTATCTGTGGGCTCTGTTCGTGACTCGAAGCGAGCGGGGACGAGGCATCGGCTCGGCGCTGACCAGTGCTCGTTTGGCCGCTGCGAAAGCGCTCGGCTTCCGGCTGGGGTGGCGGGCCGTGTCGCCGGCGAACCGGCCCTCAATGAGAACCGTCGAGAAGACCGGGGCCGATAGGATAGTGGGGGAGGTCAAGATCACGAAGATCCTGGGCCGCCTCTATTCTCGCGAGGTGCCGTATGGCGACCAGCCGGTGCTCCGGGTAACCCGATAAAACAAAACGAAGGCCCGTTATAAGAAGCCTGTCATGAAGATCTGCGTCCTTGGAGCCGGAGCGATCGGGGGCCTGGTCGGGGCCGATCTAGCGCTGGC
>CAMYMV010000080.1 GCA_947259585.1 uncultured Gemmatimonadales bacterium
CGGCCTGTGATGCTGACCGCGATCACGACCGTCATGGGCCTGACGCCGCTGGCCATCGGTCTCAACTTCAACTTCAAGGGCCTCTTCACCCGTCTGAGCCCCAACATCTTCTGGGGCGGCGAGCAGGCGGCATGGTGGGGACCGATGGCGATCGCGGTGATCGCCGGGCTCACCTTCGCCACCTTCCTGACCCTCGTGATGGTGCCGGTGATGCACTCGCTCACCGATGACCTGGCTGCCTTCCTGCGGCGTCACCTGCGGCGACAGCAGGCGGAGCTCACCAACGCCGATGAGGTTGTCGGGGGCGCGGCGGAACCGGAAGCCAGGCCGGAGCCGGAGCTGGTCACGGCGTAGAGGCCACGGCGTAGCCTCCCCTTCGCGCCCCTGGCAAGGCGCCGCGGCGGGGGGAGCCGGTGGTTCACTCCGCGCGCGCCCAATTCGCAGTAGCCTTCAGAGCACCAATCATCGGGGCGCGAATACATGCGCGCTCCGGGAATCCACCGGCTCCTGGATGCCGCGGCGGCTATCCGGTGGTCGTTGGGCGGCCCCCTTCGTGACCGGGGGTTTTGCGCGCGGGTTCCGTCGGCGCGCTGGGGAGTCGTACTGTTGTGCTTCTTTGCGACGGGAACAGGATCGGACGGAGGATTCCGGAGATGAAGAAGCTGTGAACGAGCGGCCGGCGGGCACGGAGCATCGGGCAGCCACCCCGCTCGAGCTTTTCTTCGACCTCGTCTTCGTGGTGGCCATCGCCCAGGCGGCGGGGCGGCTCCACCACGGCCTGGCGGCGGCCCATGTGAGCGAGGCGGTCCTCAGCTATTTCATGGTCTTCTTCGCCATCTGGTGGGCGTGGATGAACTTCACGTGGTTCGCGTCGGCGTACGACACCGACGACGTCGCGTACCGATTGGCCGTATTCGTTCAGCTCACGGGAGCGCTGATGCTGGCGGCCGGCGTTCCGCGTGCCTTCGATCAGGCTGACTTCGCACTGATGGCCGCCGGGTACGTCGTGATGCGCCTGGCCCTCGTCTCGCTGTGGTTGCGCGCGGGCCGTTCCGACCCGGCGCGGCGCGCTTCCGCCCACCGATACGCGATCGGCGTCACGCTATGTCAGATCGGTTGGGTGGCATGGCTGTTCATCCCGTCCGAATGGGGGCTACCTGGCTTTGTCGCCCTCGTGGTCGCGGAGTTGCTCGTGCCCGTGTGGGCCGAGCGAGCGGCCCTCACCCCCTGGCATCCCGGTCACATCGCTGAGCGCTACGGGCTGTTCACGATCATCGTTCTCGGCGAGTCGATCCTGGCCGCTTCGCTGGCGATCCAGTCGGCGGCCGACGCGGGTGACTTCACGTCCACTGTCGGGACGATCATCGTCGGCGGGCTGCTGATCGTCTTCTCGATGTGGTGGCTGTACTTCGAGCGACCCGTGGACGACCGGCTCGCTTCGCAGGGCACGGCGTTCATCTGGGGCTACGGCCACTATCTGATCTTCGCGTCGGCCGCGGCGGTGGGCGCCGGATTGGCGGTGGCCGTGGACTTCGCGACCGGTCACGCGGAGATCGGTGCGCTCGGCGCCGGTGCAACGGTCGCCGTGCCCGTCGCGGGCTACCTCCTCGGAGTCTGGGCGCTTCACACGGGCGCGGGCAAAGAGCGCCCGGCAACCAGGTTCGCGGTCCCGGCGGTCGCTCTCCTGGTGCTGCTGACGCCGCTCACGGGCCACGCGGTGCTGGTAACCGGGGTGCTGCTGGCCGCGCTCCTGGCGACAAGGCTGGCGATGGCGCCGAAGCTCGCGAGGGCGACCTAGAGCGGCTATTCGGTGGGCAGCGTGGCGATCGCGGTGCGGAGGGCGCCCTCTCCCGCCGTGTCGGTCCACGCCAGAACGACCTCGGCCCCCCGGAGGACCATCCGTGGGAAGCCGCTGGACCGGCTGACGTCGGTGATCGCCACCGTTTCGGCCGGGCTCTTCGCGCCGTCCGCCCGGATCCGGCGCGCCGTCACGCGCGCCCCCTCCTCGGCGGTCTCCAGCCAGAGGACGAGCGCGGATCCGTCGGGCAGCAGGGCGATGTCCACGCGTCCGAGCGGCTCGCCGTCGTCCACCCGGAGCGCTTCCCCGAAGCTGGCTCCGGCATCCTCCGAGAACGCGACGAGGACTTTCGGCTCATCGCCGGCGGCCGTGTACCAGGCCACGGCCAGCCGGTCGCCGCCCGCAGACACGGCCGGGCCGTTGACGGGACAGGCGGGGATGTGCCAGCCGTCCGCGTGCAGAACCGCCGGCGCGCTCCAGCGCCCGTCGAGCCTCCTGACCACCGAGATATCCCGGATCTCGGCCTCGGACCGGTCGCGGTAGACGATGATCGGACCGGCGGAGGTGAGGGCGGCCGAGGTCTGGCAGCAGTCACAGGTGCGGGCGTCGAGCAGTGCTTCCGCGCGGACCTCGCCGGCCTCGTCGATCTCGGCGTAGCGGAGCGACATGTTCGCGTCGTGGGGCTCGGACTCACCCTCGCCGTGCGTCGCGGCATCCTCGACGCCGGGCGCTTCTGCAGCGTTCGCTTCGCCTGCTGCCGCCCGCGCGAAGTCGCGGCCGTCCAGCCAGACAGCCGCCAGCGATCCGTCGGGCGTAGGGAAGAGCGAGACGAACCCGTGCTCGGTCAGCGTGCCGTCCAGATGGGGCGTCAGGGGCGAGGACCAGCTCTCCCCTCCGTCGCTGGAACGCGAGATCCGGACGCCGTACGCGTAGGTGTCGGGCCCCTCGCGCTGCAGCCAGTGCGCGGCGAGGGATCCGTCGGGCATCTCGATGACCGACGGAAAGTCCGCCCAGTTAACGAAGAAGTCGTCGCCGGTCGCGATCGTCCGGGGCTCGGACCAGGCGGAGCCGTCCAGACGTGCCAGGCGCACGGCATCTCCCGAGCCGTCCGGCTCCTGCCAGCTCAGCAGGACGGTGCCATCGCCTCCTGCTGACAGGTACGGAGTGACGCCCCCCGCCACGGCGGGCGATGGGAGCTGGCGGAGGTCCGAGAGCGCGGAGCCCAGGTAGTCGGTCTCGGCGAGTGGCTCGGAGTCCCTTCGACTCTCGGGAGCGCACGCCAGAAAGGCCATGGCCAGCGCGGCGGTCAGAGCTCGGGTGATCGGCGTCCGGACAGGTCGGACAGATGCCGAGACAGCTGTTTGTCGTGGAAGGCGCATGCCCGAATCTCGCCGAGCCGGCGAGGCGGGGCAAAGGGAGGCCTCGGCCGGGAACGGCCGCCGGGCTTCAGCTGGCTAGGGTGTCCTCGGCTTCGGCCGCGCCATGACGTCCGGCCTCCTCCATCGGCCAGGGGCCGGCGACTACGGCCCGGTCGCCTCCCTTGCGCTTCGCCGAGTAGAGCGCGATATCGGCGGCCTGCAGAAGATCGTCTTCGTTCTTGGTGGAGGAGTTCGACACGGCCACGCCGACGCTGATCGTGACGGGCAGGCCGAGTTCGGCAAATCGGGCCGCGGTTGACTCTCTGACCCGCGCGGCGAAGGCGAGCGCTCCGCTGACGTTCGTGCCGGGGAGCAGGGTCAGGAACTCGTCGCCGCCGAAGCGCCCGCTCAGATCCGAGGCGCGCGTGTTCTCCTCCAGGGCTAGGGCGACGGCGCGCAGGACGTCGTCGCCGGCCGGGTGTCCCTCGGTGTCGTTGATGTTCTTGAAGAGGTCGATGTCGAGGAGCACAATCGAGCACGGCCGGCCGCGAGACGTCGCCGCGAACTCGCGGCTGAGAAACATCTGGAGCACGCGCCGGTTGGGCATTCCGGTCAGCGGGTCCGCGTAGGCCAGCTTGAGGGCTTCGGACGTCTGCCGCCGATGCGCATCCGAGATGAGACCCGCGCCCAGGCTGACGCCGATGAGGACCACGATCACCGCGCCGACGATCCACCACGCGACGTCTCCCGTGGTCAGCAGAGAGAAACCCACTTCGAGGATGGCGACGAGGATCATCGCCGAGATCAGAACGGCGGTCGCGCCCGGCCAACCCTTGTAGTAGGCGAACAGAAAGGCGGGTACGATGGCCAGAAGCCAGACGAGTGCCTGGTACTCAGCGACCGACTCGGGCCAGACGAGGCTGCCGGCGACCGCCGCTCCGAGCGCCAGGGCGCTGAGCGCCAGCGCCTTCGGGGGCACTCGAGCCGGCAGATGGTCGATCTGCAAAGGAGTTGTATCCAGTCTCGGGCTTCCGGTCACATCGACGTCCGAGCCCGTCCGCTCTGCGGTCAGACCCGGGGGCTGTCTGTCCAAGCTGTCCATGTCCGAATCCGAATGAGGGGCGCCATGCCCGTTCCAAGTCGTTCGGCCACGGTTCCGGCATTCCACGAGACGTCCATTCAGGTCGCGGAACCGGGAACTGTAGCGCCTTGTCCAAATGTTACTTACGTGCTTCAGGCGGCTTGCGAGTGTCTCGTGAGGCCGCCATCGTCACCGGTAGCTTTGCACTTTCGGTGCCGGGCCGGGTACGGTCGGCCAAACGTGGAAAACCCTCAGCAAGCTGGTCTCGAGATGAGAGTGAAAAAGCGTGTCTGAGAGCGCAGCTGGAAGGACAAGGGGTGCCTTGTGGGCGGGCCTCGTGTTGGCCGGCATCGCGGCGCTCGTCGTCGCATTCTCGGCCGGTTACATGGGCTCGGCGGGCGCCGAAGGTGGCTCCGCCGATGCGCGGTGGCTCTCCATGCCGGCGTCCGAGGCCGAATTCGCGACGCTCGACGGGGGGACGGCGTCGCTAACGGATCACCGCGGTCAGGTCGTGATCCTCAATCTGTGGGGGACCTGGTGCCCGCCCTGCCGGCGCGAGATCCCGGAGCTCGTCGAGCTCCAGGCGGAGCTGGAGAAGCAGGACGCGACGGTGGTGAGCATAGCGGTCGACTCCGGGGCCGAGGAGAGCATCCGGAGCTTCGCCTCCGAGTTCGGGATCGACTATCCGATCTGGGTCTCGGGGACTGATGAGGTTGTCAGGCACTTCCGGGCGATCGGTTTTCCGTTCACGCTGCTCATCGACCGCGACGGGGTGATCCGCAAGCAGTACCTCGGACCGCAGTCTCAGGAGACGCTGTTGGCCGACGCCGAAGTCTGGATCGGCGAGGGGAATCCCACGGAGACCCCGAAGTACAGTGAGGCGTCCGAGGTCGGCTCGTAGTAGCGCTCCCCGAAGGCGTTCGGCACCACCGAGCCGTTGTAGCGGGCCGAGAAGAGGTTGTCGACGCCCAAGTACGGCAGCAGCTCCCAGCCTCCGATCGGCGCCCTCGCCGATAGCCTCAGGTCGAACACCCCGTACGACCAGTTGAACGCCGTGTTCGCGTCGTTGACGGGATACGCGTCCACCCAGCGAAACCGTCCCTCCGCCAGCCAGACGGAACGCTCGTAGGAGAGCCCCAGGTCCAGCTGATGGATCGGAATGCCGGGCTCCCGGTTGCCCTGGAAGCTGCCCTCGGTCGTCTCGAACTCGCCGAAGGTGAAGTCCTGATAGGTGTAGGATAGCCGCGCGTCCAGACCCGTCAGGGCCGTCCAGACGGTCTGGACCTCGATCCCGCGGCGCGTCACCTCGCCCGCGTTACGGAAGAAGACCTCCTCACCCGGGCCCTGGAAGGGCAGGATGGCGTCCCTCACCTGCGCCACGTAGACGGAGAAGTCGTAGCTGAGCCGCGGCGCCGCCGCGATCCCCTTGGCGCCGACCGAGAAGCTCACGGTCGTCTCCGGATCCAGCAGGGGGTTGAAGCCGCCTTGGCCGCTCGGCTGGTTCGATAGCTCGCTGGTCGTGGGCGTCTGGAAGGCGGTCGCCACGTTGGCGTAGATGTTGAGCCAATCGTTGGCCGCCACGTCGACGCCGACCATCGGACTGAAGTGCGTGAACGACCGCTCGCCGGAATCGTCGCCGTCCTCCAGCAGGCGGTCATCGGCCTGGAAGTCGTACAGATCGAACCTGCCGCCCGCCGTGACCCTCACGGCGGGGCTGGGCGCCAGGGTCAGCGTGACGAACGGCCCCAGCGCCCCGACGGTCTCCCGCTGATCCACCAGCAGCTCGCCCTCCTGGGCCCGATCCCCCTCTTCATCCACGCCGAGGTTCTCGAACTCCTCTCGGTCGTCGCCCAGGTCGATTCCGTCGTCGAGGCCCGGGATCGGGTTCCAGACGTCGCGCAGCAGGCCCCAGCCGGAAAGCTCGAGCTTGCCGGTCTCCGCCAGGCCGCCCGAGTAGGCGAGTCCGAACTGGCCCTGCTTGACCGACTTGCCGGCGCCCTGCCCAATGACGAACGGGCGGACGAAGGTGGGCCGGAGCCGCGCGTCCTCCTCGTTCAGCGAGCTCGGGTTCTCGGCGAACGGCATGGAGAAGTAGCTCCCGGTCGCCCGGAGCTCGGATCGCTCGCCGAGCGACGTGCGCGTGGTGAGGTAGAAACGGGTGAAGTCCGCGTGGTTGTACTCTCGGAACCCGGTCCAGTTGTTCGCCTCGAAGTCGGCCAGGTATCCGGTCGAGCCGGCCGTGCCGGAGAGCTTCAGCCGTCCGGTCGCGAACCCGTAGTTGCCGAAGGCGGCCTGGGCCTGGGCGTGGAGAGGTGCCGGCGCGAAGTCCTCCGTGCGGAAGCTGATGACGCCGCCGGCCGCGTTTCCGTACAGTGACGAAGCCGGGCCCCGAATGACCTCGGCCCTGCCCGCCGCCAGGAGATCCAGGTTGCCGAGGGCGGCCTGCCCGTCGGGCATCGTGAGCGGGATGCCGTCGGCGATGATCATGACCCCGCGCACGCCGAATTGCGCACGGGCGCCGGCGCCTCGAACGATCAGGCGGTCGCCCAGCGAGAGGTTCTG
>CAMYMV010000081.1 GCA_947259585.1 uncultured Gemmatimonadales bacterium
GGAGAGCTTCGCCTTGTTTTCCTCCGAGGCGCTCGGGAACCCGACCCTAAGGACCTTCAACTCCGCGATCTCGGCCGTGCGGGTGTCCCGATCGGTCGCGAGCCGCGAGCCGAACCACACCGTGCCGAACGCCGCCTCCTCGCTGCCGGCCGGCGTCACGGCGACGGCTGCCCGGGCTCGCACACGGTCGCCGGCCATCGAGTCGGGCTGCGGCTGGTAGACGACGATCTCGGCTTCGGGAACCGAGATCTCTCGCGGCCAGCCACCCTCTTCCTCCTGGGTGAGGGCGATGGCGACGCCGGCGGCCGCTCCGGTGAGAGCGAGCGCTGCAGCGGCGATACCTATGCGGCGGGGTTTAGATCTGTGCAGGGCTCCTGCTGAACGTCTCATTCTTATTCCCGGATGTCAGGGTGTTCTCGTGGCTCCACGGCGGGCATTCCGTTCTGTGTCCCACAGCCAAGCTACGGGAGGTGGCTCCGGGCAGAAACCTCGGATGCAGGGTTGCGCGATGATGCGGCGCCGCGCCCTTAAACCGACGTTCCGGGAGGCGGCGTGGTCACTCTACACTCTACCTGTACAGGTGTACGAGTAGAGTCCCACAACCATACGGATGACGGGGTCTGGAGTCCGGCCGGCCGCCTGGCGCTTGCCAGAAAGGCGTTCTTTGCTCAGGATTACACGGATTACGTGGACACGGATCATGTGCTAAGCGAGGTAGCCCGTGAATCTCACTCTCGCCGTGGATGACGAGCTCTTGAGAGACGCCCGCGAGGCTGCTCAGGCGATGGGAAAGAGTCTGAACCAGGTCGTGCGCGAGTACCTCGAGCATCTGACGGGGCGTGATCAGCCTCAAGCAGATATCGACGAGCTACAACGTCTCTCGGAAGAGGGGCGGGGCCGCTCGCGGGGCTGGCGCTTCGATCGAGATGAGCTGCATGAGCGTCCGTAGCTTCTTCGACACCAACGTACTGGTCTATACGGATGACCATGACGCTCCGGAGAAGCAGGCGCGCGCGCTGGAACTCTGGGAGCGAGCCCGCCTGGATGGATCGGGCGCCGTATCGACACAGGTGCTGCAGGAGTACTTCGTGGTCGCGACGCGCAAGCTCGGTGTTCCGACCGGGATTGCCCGCCGGAAGGTGGAGATCATCAGCCGACTCGGCCTGGTCATCCTCGGCCTTCCCGAGATATTGGCGGCGACCGACCTTCACCGACTGCACGGGATCGGCTTCTGGGATGCGCTGATCATCCAGGCCGCCAGACGAGCAGACTGCCGCGTCCTCTACAGCGAAGATCTCCAGCACACGCGGCGTATCGACGGGCTGCAGATTGTCAATCCGTTCGAGGGCACCAGCGCAGCCTAGAGGCCTGGCTATCGCCTCAGCCTCGGTGGGCCTCAGCCTCGAGAGCAGGAACCCGGCGGCCCACTCGGGCCTACTAGGCGGGTCTGAAGTAGCCCCGCCAGCCCAGACGGCCCGAAGCCGTCGAGTGGGCTGCCCGTCTCTCGAATCACGAGTCTCATGAAGCTGCGCAACGTCGCCATCATCGCCCACGTCGATCACGGGAAGACCACGCTGGTCGACCAGATGCTCCGTCAGGCCGGGGTTTTCCGGGTCGGCGAGGTCGTGCGGGACCGCGTGATGGACTCGAACCCGCTCGAGCGCGAGCGGGGCATCACGATCCTCTCCAAGAACACCGCTGTCCGTTGGGGCGATGCCAAGATCAACATCGTGGACACGCCCGGGCACCGTGACTTCGGCGGCGAAGTCGAGCGAATCCTTCGGATGGTGGACGGCGTGCTCATCCTGGTGGACGCCGCCGAGGGTCCGATGCCCCAGACCCGGTTCGTGACGCGGAAGGCGCTCGAGCTCGGCCTCGTGCCGGTCGTGGTGATCAACAAGGTGGACCGTCCCGACGCCCGGCCCCTGGAGGTACACGACGAGGTCCTCGACCTGTTCATCGAGCTCGAGGCGACGGACGACCAGCTCGATGCGGCGTTCCTCTACGCCAGCGGCCGGGACGGCTGGGCGAGCCTGGAGCCCGAAAGAGCGGCCGGCGATCTCGGGCCGCTGTTCGAGACGATCCTCTCCTCCGTGCCGCCGCCCACGGCCGACCCCGAGGGCCCGTTCCAGATGCTGGCCTCCACGCTCGACTACTCGAACTACGTGGGGCGCATCGCGATCGGCCGGATCGAGCGGGGTCGCGTCAGGGAAGGGCAGGGGGTGGCCCTGCTCCCTCTCGGCGAGCCGGGTCTGGTGGAGGACGGTCCGGGCGGTGAGGGGGTCGAGAGCCGCGTCACGAAGCTGTACGGCTTCGACGGTCTAGCCCGGGTCGAGATCGAGGAGGCGAGCGCCGGGGACATCGTCGCCCTGGCAGGGCTGGAAGGGGTGGAGATCGGGCAGACTATCACCGATCCCGGCCACCGAGAGCGGCTGCTCGGCATCGCGGTCGAGGAGCCCACCCTGTCGGTCGACTTCAGGGTCAATGACGGCCCGTTCGCCGGGGTGGCCGGCAAGTACGTGACGACCCGTCAGCTGCGGGAGCGCCTGTACCGGGAGATCCAGAGCAACGTCTCGCTCGGCGTCGAGGACACGGAGCAGCCCGACACCCTTGCCGTGTCAGGGCGGGGAGAGCTTCACCTGACGATCCTCATGGAGACGATGCGGCGCGAGGGCTACGAGTTCACCGTCTCACGGCCTCGCGTGATCCTCAAGGAGGGACCGGACGGAGAGGTGTTGGAGCCGTATGAGAAGGCCGTCATCGAGGTTCCGCAGGAGATGGTCGGCGTCGTGATGGAGAAGATGGGAAGCCGCCGGGCCGAGGTTCTGGACATGCGGCCGACGGGTGCCGGCCCGGTCCGCCTGGACTTCCGGATTCCGGCTCGCGGCCTGTTCGGGTATCGATCGGAGTTCCTCACGGACACCCGGGGAGAAGGTCAACTGCACCACGGGTTCCTCGAGTACGGTCCCCGGGCGGGCACGCTGCAGAACCGGTCGCGAGGCGCCCTGGTGGCCGATCGCGAGGGCGCGGCCGTGGCGTTCGCGATCTTCAACCTCCAGGCGCGCGGCGTGATGTTCGTGGAGCCGGGGGAGGCCGTCTACTCGGGGATGATCGTCGGCGAGAGCGCCCGCCCGGGTGACATGGAGATCAACATCTGCAAAGAGAAGAAGCTCACCAACATCCGGGCGGCCGCCGCGGACGAGAGCATCCGCCTGGAGCCGCCCCGCGAGATCACGCTGGAGCTCGCGCTCGAGTTCATCAACGACGACGAGCTCATCGAGGTTACACCCGACGCGATCCGCCTCCGCAAGCGACAGCTCAGCCCGACCGGGCGGAAGAAGGCGATGCGGCAGGCGGCGGCGCTGGCGCGAGAGGCGTAGCGGAGCGTTCGATCGCGTGCGACCCCTCTCGTAGTCTCGCAGCCGGCGTGCAGGTTCGAGGCAACGGGACGTAGCTACGAGAGAGCCACGACCTCCCGCTTGAGCCGGTCTCCCAGGAGTGCGTGCGGAAACACAGAAGGTCTCGGGAACCTGAACGTAGCCTCCACGTAATACTGTGCAGCACGCGAAAGAGTGTTCAGTCGCATCATCGGCGGTTGAGAGAAGAATGAAGAACAACATCACCCTCAGAGTCGAATCCGACCTGATTCGGGAGGCGAAGGTTTTGGCGGCGAGAAGGGGAACGTCGGTGAGCGCGATGCTGGCCAAGCAGCTCGAGGAGATGGTCCGCGATGAGAAGGCGTACGACGCCGCTCGGAGGCGCGCCGTTCGCCGGCTCGAGGGAGGGTGGGACCTACGCTGGGCACCCGTTAAGGATCGTCGGGAACTCCATGAGCGGTAGGGCCTTCGTCGACACCAACATCCTGGTCTATGCTCACGATCGCGGAGGCGGCGCCAAGCAGGAGCGAGCGCGAGAGGCGATCATCGAGCTGTGGAGCAACCGTTCGGGAGTGCTGAGCACGCAGGTTCTCCAGGAATTCTACATCAATGTGCGGCGAAAGGCGGCGAAGCCCGTCTCGCCAAGCGAGGCCAGGCGCGCGCTGAAGGACTACCTGAGTTGGACGCTCGTCACCAACGATGGCGATTCCATCTTGAGGGCTTTGGACCTGGAGGGTGCCTACAGGCTCTCCTTTTGGGATGCCCTCATCGTGCAGGCCGCCCAGCATGCCGGCGCTGAACGGCTGCTGTCGGAAGACTTCCAGCACGGCCGGCGGTTCGGAGACGTGACGATCGTGAATCCGTTCGATGATTAGGTCCCTCTGCTGCCTGCGAGACTCGTACTCCGAGGGATTGCCCGCCGGAAGGCGTTTCTGGAGCAAGCGCTCCAGGCGCAGGAGTGAGAGAAGGGGCGCCTAGTCGCGATTCGAACCTACTGGCCCCAGCTCTGATAGAAGCGGATGCGGAACCAGAGGTCGCTCACGGCACCTTGCCCAATGAAGAACGCCTGACCCTCCTTCTGCCACGCCACCTCGAGACGCACCCTCACCAAGGCATTGAGGCTTCGCTCGATGGCGGCGTCGAATCGCGCCTGCTCCCTGAACTGCCCCTGCTCGCCGGCGAGCGTAAAGAAGACTTCGGTGGCCGCGAAGGCGCGCCAGTAGCGATCTTCCTGTATGGCGTCCCATCGGAAGCTGGCCCGAAGACGGTAGCGAAGCCGGAGCGAGATCGCCGACTCCCAGGTCTCGGTGTTGAAGTCGAACCGCTCCTCGAGCCTAAGCAAGTGATCGAGCGGAACGCGCCAACGCGGCCACACCAGATCGGCGCCCTGCCAGGGCCGCAGCTCCCAACGATTGGCGATGGAGTCATTGAAGGTGAGGAAGTTGCCAAGCCCACCGCCCACCCGGAGGCTGTTGCTCAACGAGTACATGGTGTTGGCACGGATGGTGAGTCGCCACCATCCACTGGACTTCGTCTCGGTCCGGAAGCCCACGTCCCCGTACAGGTTGAGCTTCGGGTTCAGCATCACCGAGGGGTTGTAGTCGAGCCAGATCTGCGGGCTGACCTCGCTCTCGGGCTCTTCCGGCTCTTCGGGCTCTTCGGGCTCCTGCTGTCCGAAGGCCGAGGGGGTCCACAGAAGCAGAAACAGGGAGAAGAGGCCAAAAAACCGTCGAAAGGTCACGAGTCGCTCCTTGGTCGCGGGCTGGCCGACCGGACGGCTAGGAGCATGTTCTGGTCAACAGAGCCAGCCGAGCCGGGATGAGCGCCCGGAGCTCCTTCTTGGAATCGCGCGGAAACATGGTCCGCTCCCATGACAGGTAGCAGACGAACGTTCTTGTCCGCATCTCCAGCTCCTCGCCCTCGAAACCCAGCTCCGCGAAGGCCTGCCGCAGGAAGTCGAGGCGTACTCGGTAGACGCGGGCGACCCGCCGGGCGACCTCTGGGTCCCGCGCTGCCCAGGCCCGCATGGATAGGTCGTACTCCGTGAGGTCGTTCTCCAGAACCATCTCCATGATCCTCAGCAGCCGTTCCACAGGCTCGAGTCTCTGCACCTCCGGATTGCCGGAGATGACCTCGGTATACTCGTGCGTCCAGTAATCGAGGAGGTGCATCAGGAAGTCGCGCCGGTTCTCGAAGTGCCAGTAGAAGCCGCTCTTAGAGACTCCCAGCCGACGCGCCAGATCGTCGATGCGAACCGACTCCGCACCCTCCTTTTGGAGCACTGGAAGGGCGGCTTCGATCCAGTCAGACTGGCTGACCTTCTTCTTGACTTGACTCATGGGGGCCTCACTAGACGGTACCGTACAGAGAGGTTAATCTACGCTTCTGCACCAAGCTAGCAGTCGCGGGATCCGTGCAAGCAAGATCTGATGAACTGATGAGCTGATGACCTGATGATGTGATGACCTGGTGACCCAAGGAGGAGAGTCGATGCGCACCCTGAAGGTGGCTTCCGTAGCTCTGATCGTTGTCGTGGCCACGCTCGCGGCCTACCAGCTCGGTCAGTCCGACCAGCAGCGCGGAGTCGACCGGTTGTCTACTCCGACCCTGTACGCGGCCGACGCGAACACCTTCATCG
>CAMYMV010000082.1 GCA_947259585.1 uncultured Gemmatimonadales bacterium
GGCGGAGCTGGAGCGGGTGCTCGGGGAGGCCGGCGTCCGGTAGCCCGAGCCTGAAGAGCGGACGCGGCTCCGGCCGCCCGTCGTCATGACTCGAACCGAAGGGCCGGAGCCACAACCCCGGCCCTTCGTCCTGTAAACTGCTGAATTACGACTGGGATTCCGAGCCGCGCGCCCGACGGTTTACGCTGGGCTCTCCTCCCCTTCGGCGCTCTCCCCTCCCGTGATCGTGTCGTCCGTCCGCCCGGCGGCCATCTCTTCGTACCAGGCCGGATGGTGGTGCTTCACGTGCTCCTCGGTGAACCGTCCCGTCAGCCAGGCCCAGTTCATCGGGTAGACGTCGGGATGGAAAATGACGAAGAAGAAGTGCCACACGACGATCGCCAGCGCTGCCAGCCATGCCTCGTAGAAGTGGATCGTTTGTGACGCGGCGATCGTCCAGGAGGGGAAGAGCCTCACCGTCGCCTCGGGGAACCAGAGCACGATCCCGGTTAGGGTCATAAGGACGATCCCCCACACCAGCGACCAGTACTCGACCTTCTCCGGGTAGCCGAAGCGGCCGATCCACGCCTCGCGCTTACTCCGGAAGGTGTGATACTTGAGGTTGTCGACGAGATCTCTGAAGTCCTTCAATCTCGGGAGCATCGCCTTCATCTCTCGCCGGCCGGTCCGGCTGGTTAGGACCCAGATCACGTGCCAGATCCCGAACAGGACGAGGAGCACCCCCGCGGCCCGGTGCACGGTGGACCTCATCGGCTCGGTGAGGCCCAGGTTGGCGGTGAGCTGCACCCAGGCCGCGTCCGGATAACGGAGGGCGAAGCCGGTGATCACGAGCACGATGAAGGAGACGGCCAGCACCATGTGGTGGATCACCTGGAAACGGTCGAAGCGCACCACGGCGCGACGCCGGAGGCTCTCGCGGCGGGAGAGGATCAGATAGTAGTTGAAGATCAGGAAGTTGTGGAGCAGCATCCCGCCGATCACCACTCCAATGAGGACCATGTAAATCGCCCGGATGATCCGGTTCACCGGATTCCGGGTGATCGACGCGGCCACATGATCGTAGGCCGACGCGAAGCCCGCGTCCGCCTCCGGATGGCACACCTGGCAGGTTTCGAGCACGTTCGCCTCGTGGACGGTCGAGGCCGGATCGGTCTTCGGAAGCACCGCGTGCGCGGAGTGGCAGCTCACGCAGGTGGCGGCGCGCTCGTAGCCCCGCCGCGTCGTCCAGCCGTGGTAGCTGTCCACGTACGAGCCGACGACGCCGCCCTCGAGGCTGTACTTCACGATGATCTCGGGGTCGTTGTGGCAGGTGCCGCAGGTCTCGACGGCGAGACGCGCCGAGTAGGTGGCCGCGTCCGGGTCGTGAGGCGATAGGATGTGGTGCTCGCCGTGACAGTCGTTACAGGTCGGGCTGTCGCTCAGGCCGGCGGCGAGGGCCCGTCCGTGGATCGAGTTCTGGAACTCCTCCGAGATCTCCTCGTGGCAGGCCCCGCAGGTCTCGGCCACGTTCAGATGGCTGATCTTCGACTCTGGGTCCATCGGCCCGCGAAGCTCGTGCACGCCGTGACAGTCCGTGCAGCAAGCGCCCCCTTCGTCGCACGTCAGGCCGTGCACGGATCCGGTATAGGCCGTGAACGTCTGGGGGAGCCGGACGAGCCGATCGGTGATGAGGCCTGCCTCCCCGTGACATGAGGCGCAGAGCTCGGGCACCTTGGCGTGGAAGGTCGGCGCCTGCGGGTCGAGGCTCTCGAGGATCTCGTGGGGGTGTCCGTGGCAGTACTCGCAGGTCGGGGCCTTCTCGTCTCCCCGGGCCAGCGCGTAGCCGTGCAGGCTCTGCCCGTACTCCTCTTCCACGTCGTCATGGCACTCCCTGCAGTCGACGGGCTGCAGCCCCTCCGGATGAGGGTAGCCCTCGTAGTCCGGGTGGCACTCCACGCAGTAGACCGCCTGCCCGTGGACGGATTCCTCCAGCATCGCGTCCGTGACCAGGAGCGCCGAGTCCCCCGCCGCCGACTCCGTCTTCCCGGAGAGGAAGGAGAAGTCGTTGTGGCACTTCTCGCAGGTGACGGGACCCTGCAGCTCACCCAGGTCCTCCTGCGGCTGGACTCTGGCGGTCTGTTCCTGGCCGTGAAGAGCGGTTGGGGCAACGAGGGCGGCCAGCGCCGCCAGGATCGCCACGCGTGGTGCGAGCTTAGTGTTCAAGGATCAGTGTCCAGATTAGAAGCACGATGACGGAAAGGCCGAGCGCCAGGGCCGCGAAGCCGAAGACGATCGACCACAGGTAGAGCGAGCGGGAGACCGGCGGAGCCTCGAGATCCTTCAGCTTCCCCTCTCTCTCGAGTCGCTCGTACTCGAGGGGATGCTCCTCCTTCATGTAATCCGCCGTGGCCCGGCCGGTGAAGATCACCGCATCGATCGGGAACTTCTCCGGGCGCAGATGCACGTTGAAGAAGTGGATGGTGAAGATGAACCCGAGCGCGAGCAGGGCCTCCTCGCCGTGGACGATCGTGGCGATGTTGAACACCCAACCCGGAAGGAAGCGGGCGAAGAACTCCGGGGCCCAGAGAAGGAGGCCGGACCCTCCGATGATCGCGACCCCCCAGAAGACGGCCCAGTAGTCGAACTTCTCCATGTAGCTGAAGCGGTCGAACCGCGGTCGCTCTCCCAGGCCGAGGAACCATTTGAACTGCTGAACGACGTCTTCGAGGTCCTTGCGCCTTGGAACCATGGAGTTGGGGCCGAAGAGGATCGCCTTCGCCTCGGCGAGCGACGGCTGGCGGATGAGCAGGATGGCGACGTAGGCGATGTGCGTGATGAAGTAGCCGAAGATCACGATCGCGAAGACCCGATGGAAGAACGCCGCGACCTGAAAGCCGCCGAGGAAACGGACGAGGCCCCGAGCCCAGGGAGCGTAGGAGAAGTGAAGCGGGATTCCGGTAAGCACCAACCCCAGGAACGAGATTACGACCAGAACGTGGAGGACTCGCTCCAGCGTCGAGAACCTCCAGTAGAGCGGTCCTTCGCCTCGTTCCGATGCGCTTAGCGGTTCCCTCATCTGGAGCCTCGCCTCCCTATCGACCCGCGTCTTCCGTCGCCTCGGCCGCACCGCCCGAATCCTCCTCGCCGCGGAATCGCTCGATCACGATGCGCGCTCCCCAAAGCGCCGTATGAAGCCCGAAGAACCCGAAGACGCCCATCAGCAGCAGGGTCATGAGCAAACGGGCTCCGTACAACCGGGGGTACTTGTCGCGCTGGGTCGGATCCCCGTGCGAGTAATACTGGGCGAAGTTCTCGTTCGCCCCCTCATGACACCGGCGGCACGTTTCGACCAAGTTGGCTGGATTGACCGATGATCGCGGGTCGTCCGGGGGATACATCGCGTGCGGCGTGTGGCAGTCGCTGCACTTCGCCGTAAGCCCGTAGCCAAGCTTGGTGACCTTGCCGTGGTAGGTGTCCGAGTAGGTGTCGTACAGCTCCGCGTGGCAATCGCCGCATTCCTCCACCACGCCCACGAACCAGTCCTGCGCGTCCGCCCGTACGATACCGTGGGATGAGTGGCAGTCGGAGCACACAGGCGCGGGCCGGTCGGTCACCGAGCGGCGGCCCTCGGCTCGGGCGACGCCATGCGCGGACACCTCGTACGTCTCCACGATCCCCACGTGGCAGCGCCCGCAGGTCTCGACGATGTTCTCGGGGTTGGTCCTTGACGCGGCGGAGTCCGCCGCCAGGACCCGGTGCGAGTCGTGGCAGTCGTTACACGTCGCCGAGATGACGAGGCCTCCCCGCGTGAGGGCGGCGCCGTGGACGGTCTGGAAGTACTGCACGACGGGGGCCTTCGCCTCCACGCGCTCGGGCTGCGCGAAGTAGGTGCCGACGATCGCCGGATCCGCGTGACAGCCGCCGCAGAGCTCGGCGATGTTGAACGCGTGGGTCGGAGAGCGTCGATCCTCGGCGCCGTGGACGGCGTGCTCCCCGTGACATCGGAGGCAGGTCGGGGCATCCCCCTCCACGCTCACGTTCCCCGCGTGGCTGGAGGCATGCCAGGCTGTGCCCTGCGCCTCGTGGCAGCTCTCGCAGGGGACGGCGCGAGCGGTGCCCGCTGCCGCCTCGTGCGGATACACGCTGGACTGGTCGGGATGGCAGCTGGCGCAGGCCAGCGTGTCGTGTCGCGAGCTGAGGATGATCGAGTCCGGGACGAGGAGCGCGGCGTCGCCCTCCGGAGTGTCGGTCTTCCCGGCCAGGAACTCGGGCCGGGAATGGCACTTAGCGCAGTCGAACGGGGGCTCCCCCGGAAGAACCTGTTGGTTGCCGGGAATCTCCTGGCCGTAGGCGGTCGACCCAAGGAGCGGCAGCAGAAGAACGGCAAACGCCAGCCTGCGTACCACCAAGCCGAAGACTCCTTCCCTTGTGGTTCCTACTGCATCGGCGGCATCTGATGGCAGTCGGCGCACTCGTCCGGAGCGTTGTGGTCGACCATGTCGGCGTGGCACGCGAGGCAGACCTGCCGGGTCCAGCGGTCGATCTGGTCCGCCGGCTCGTCGTGGCAGTCGAAGCACAGCGCGTGATCCTCCAGCTCGTGGTTTTCCTGGGCGCCGTCGCGGTGGCAGGAGATGCATCGCGTCTCGGGCTGGTGGTGCTCCTCGTGACAGCTTTCGCAGCTCGTCTCCACGGTGCTCATCCGCGTCGACGAGTGACAGTCGCCGCACTCGAAGCCCATCTCCTCCACATGATACGGGTGGGAGAAACCTCCCGCTGACAGAGACATCGTCTCGGGCGGAGCGCCGCCCGGCCCCTCGTGGCAGGCGGCACAGTTGCCGCCCCCGATCGCCGGGTGATGGCAGGCATCACAGGAGGCCTCCGAGGCCAGCGTCGTGCCTCCGTGCTCCTCCAGAGGCGTGTGGCAATCCGAGCACTCGAGCCCGGCGTAGAGGACGTGCCGTTCGTGGCCGAACGTGGTGCTGCGGAACGGTACCGCTTCGCGCTCCACGCCGACGTGGCAGGCCATGCAGGCGTTCTCGCTCATCGCCGGTCCCAGATCCAGCTGCGGCACGCTGTAAGAGAGGTTGCCCACCGCCACGGCCTCCCTCACGAACTCCACCGCGGCCCGCAGGAGCTGGTCCGCATGCCCCACGTTGTGAGCCGCTCGGCCGATTCGAACGATGTCCACGTTCTCCCGGGCCATCCGGAGCAGGCTGTCCGCCTGCCCGCGGGCCCGGACCGGTGCGGTGTTCAGCGTCGCCTCCGCGTCGCTGACCAACCGGTCAACCACCGCCTGACGCCTGTCGATCTCGCGCTGCCAGTTGGGGAGGATGTTCGCGTAGCGGACGCCATGGCAGGAGAGACAGGTGGCCTCGCCGGCCGCCTGCACGTCGCCGTGTCCCGGGATCTCCGCCATCAGCTCGTGGCACCCCGTGCAGGCGACCTGGGCCTCGAACATGGCGCTAGGCTGGGCGTCGGTGGCGTGGCCGGCGATACCGGCGTACAGCTGCTTCTGTGCCTCGTGCGCTCCCTTGTGGCACGTGAAGCAGTCCAGCTCCTGGGAGACGGTCGAAAAGGGTGCGATCCGGTGCGAGATCAGGGTGTGGCACTGCGTGCACTCGACCTTGCGTCCGGCGATGTGCACCCTGTGCAGGAGCTCCGTGTTCTCGAACTCCGCCAGTCGTTCCTCCTCGCTGTGACAGCTGACGCAGCGTGACGGATCGGCGTTCCCGGAGCCGGAGATCACCTCCGCGTGGCAGGAGGTGCAGTTGGTCAGATCCTCCACGTACCCCGGGTGATCGATGACGAAGCCGCCCTCCGAGATCGTACGAGGCGGTGATGGGTGGCAGCCGATGCAGCCGACGACCGGCTGTTCCTCGATCTCGGCCGCCTCACGTATTTTCTTCTTGGTTTGCGGGCCGCTGACCACGGCAAAATGCCAGGGCTGCAGGTTCGCGCCGCTCGGCCGAT
>CAMYMV010000083.1 GCA_947259585.1 uncultured Gemmatimonadales bacterium
GAGGCGGAGGAGAGCCGCCGCCGTACGGGCTGCAAGCCGGAAGAACCGTGTGGTTCTGGACGTTGTCACCGGACACTTCGGTCACGCAGAAGTCGAGCGAGCTCGCCTGCTTGATCGCGCCCGAGGACATCGACACCTCGCCGGAGCTGTTCGTCGTGCCAGAGGTCGTCTTCACGGGTGAGCTCATGTTGCCGTTCTTGTACCATTTCCCGGTGACGCCGATGCCGGACGCCGGCCCTTCATCGCCGTCGACCCCGAGCCCGATCGCCACGGTGACCGAGCCGTTCAGGTGGCGCTTGCCTGAGGTCTGAACGTCGGACACGCTCGCGACGGCCACATCCGTCTCCGCCGGAGGTGGCGGGGGCGGTGGAGGTGGAGGCGGCGGCGGGCTCCCCCCGAACAGCGAGTAGAGCAGCAGGTTCGGAGATCCGGAGCCAGGATTGGACACGGCTCCCGACGTCGCGGCGCCCAGGATCGTGCTCGCCACCTGCCCCGGCGTCGCTCCGTTCGTCTCATCCAGGTACAGGGCGGCCGCGCCCGCCACGTGCGGCGACGCCATCGATGTTCCGCTCAGGCTCGCCGAGGCGTTGTCGCCCGTGTACCAGGCGGAGATGATCGACGAGCCGGGCGCGAAGAGGTCCACGCAGGTCCCGTAGTTCGAGAAGCCTGACCGGGAGTCGGAAGAGGTCGTCGACGCGACCGTGAGCGCCGTCGGCTCGCGGGCGGGCGACTGGTTGCAGGCGTTCGTGTTGTCGTTCCCGGCGGAGACCGCGTAGGTGACGCCGTCCGCGACGGAGTTGGCCACCGCGTTGTCGAGGGAGGTGCTAGTGGGAGCACGGATGCTCACGTTGGCCACGGCGAGCTCACCGGTGCCGTGGTCGGCGGTGATCCAGTCGATCCCCGCGATCAGCCCGGAGACGCTCCCCGATCCGGAGCAGTTGAGCACCCGAACCGCCACGAGATTGACGTTCTTGGCGACCCCGTAGCTGCTTCCTCCGACGGTGCCCGCGACGTGGGTTCCGTGCCCGGCGCAGTCGATCCCGTTCTGGCCGTCGCCGATGAAGTCGGCACCGACGGAGGCTCTACCGCCGAAATCGTTGTGGGTGGGCCGAATGCCGGTATCCAGGATGTAGGCGGTTACGCCCGTGCCATCGAAATCGTGGGTGTAGCTGTCGTCGAGCGGCAGGTCGCGTTGGTCGATGCGGTCGAGTCCCCAGGACGGAGGATCGCTCTGGACGACGTCGGCGCTGATCTCGACGTCCTGCTCCACCAGCTCGACGTTCGGGTTGTTGCGGATGCCGTTGAGCGCTTGAGCCGGAAGGCTGGCCGCGAAGCCCTGGAGCGCCTCCGTATACGTGAACCGGAGCGTGCCGCCGGCACTATTCACCAGGCCTCGAGCCAGGCCCGGAGGATCGGCGACCCCCGGCTTGAAGACGACGATCCAGTCGTCCGAACCCGGCGGTCCGGCGTTCGCCGCCACCGCGTCGAACGAGATGTCGGCCGGCGTCTCGGGGGCGACCGGCGGCGGTGAGTCTCCGCAGGCTGCGGAGAAGGCCGTCAAAATGAGGAGTAGTGCGGTGGCAAGAAATGTCGACGATGGGCGGGACGATCGATACATCTTTCCTACCTCACTGCTTGGGTCCTCGGTTCGCTTGGTGGAGCTTCCGGCTCTTCGAGCTCGCGGCAACCAACAACGATCCGGCCGCCTCCACCTCGAAGACGGGAGCAGGAATCGTCGCCGGCTGGCCCGGACAGCGCCGAAGAGAAAGCCGTGAGTTACGCAAGTTTCACTCCTGCTTTCTCTTATCTGATGCGAAAGCCAAGCTTCGTCGAGGGATGGAGGCTAAGCTCTCTTGCCGGGCCGCTCGAACGGCTGTCGCCGGAACGACACATGCAACTCTCGAATGGTGGTGCGCGACGTGAGAAAAGGGATTCAGAAGCTGCAGGTATGGTCGGCCGTGCCGGCTGGCCCGTCCAAGTGCGGACCGGCCCTTCTATTCCGAATTCGTGAGTCTCTTTAACATCCTTACCGCATTAGTGTTATCCGGGGTGATCTCCAGCGATTTCTCGTAATTTTCGATCGCCTGCTCCCTCTCGCCCGCCTCCATGTAGGCCTCGCCGAGGCTGTCGTACACGTTCCCCGATTCCGGGTAGGCCTCGACGTTGAGCCTGAAGATCTGGATCGCCTCCGTGACGAGGCCTTCGCCGAGCAGGAAGTAGCCGGCCTCGTTCATGGGCCTTTCGGTGTTCACGAACCGGTGGGCCGGATCCGACTTGTAAGCCCGATACGACTCGACCGCCGCCTCGATGCCCCCGCCCTGATAAGCCCCCTGCAGAAGCTCGATCAGCGATGGGATGGCGACGCCTGGCTCGAGGGCGAGGATGGCGTCGAGCGCCGGATCCCGGTTCTGGTGGAGGTCCTCGGCGCTCAGCTCGGCCGCCAGGTCTGGCGGCACCCAGGGGCGGTCATCCCACGGCATTCCGTCCTGCCAGTAAAGCGTCGAGACGGAGACCCGCAGCTGGCTGTTGGGCAGCCGGAAGGCGCGAGCATCGCCGTAGTGGTTGGGGGAGCCTCCCGTCGGCTCTCCGACGAACACCGCGGAAGTGTGCTCGTCCAGGATCGTGGCCAGGTTCTGGGCGGCCGAGAAGGTGTGGCGGCCGGTGATCACGAACAGCCGTCCCGGCTCGTTCCACCGGTCGCTCCCCACGAGCCGATGCCAGATCGGACGTGCGAGAAAGTTGTTCCCTCCCCCGTTGAACCGGATGTCGAGGACTAGCCGCTCTGCCCCGTTCCGCTCGGCCGCCGCCAGGACACGCTCGATGAACGCATCTACCGACTCTCCGTCCTCCTTGTCGCCGACCACGTTGAACTGGACGTACTGGGTGCCGGCCTCAGGCAGATACCGGTCCCAGTACCAGTTCTCCGGATCGCTCATATAGAGCGGCGTCGCCTCGGCCGGCGCCCACATCGTCGGCCAGTCGTCCGGCGCCCCCAGCCGGAGCGGGTCGTGGCCGAGGTTCGGCAGCTGGTGGGCACCTTCGGGAAGCGCCGAGGGAGTGAGCACCGCCGAGCTCTGGGCGCCCTGCGCATCCTCGACGACGATCTTCAGCCGGTCAGGTTCGTCGGCGATGCCGGCTCCCCACATGACCTCCGGCATGAGCATCAACGCCGGAATGCCGAGCCGCTGATGGAACGCGTTGTCACCGGCGGCAACGGGGCGGAGCCGCTCGACTGCCTCGTCCACCTTGGAACCGCCGACCCAGAGGACTCGCTTGCCGACCAGGTTCACGAACTCGGGCGATGCCGACCGGACGTACAGGCCGTCGCTGAACCACTGGAGACGGAGGGGATAGAGGGCGCCGATGAACGGAGGCTCCAGACGCACGCGGCTGTGCCCATCCCCCGGCCCCAGCAGGGCCACGATCTGCATGAGGCCCACCAGGATTCGAGGATAGCCGAGCTCCGGAATCCGGGCCTGCAGCCGGCGCACGGCGGCCTCGAACTCCTGGCGTGTCACGTGATGCCAGGGATTCGGGTGCTGCTCCGAGATGCGAGCCGCCAGGAACGCGAGGTCCTCCTGCCAGGCCTCAGGCGTCACCGTGGCCGGGTCTGGAATCGGGCTCTGGGGAGCGGTTTGTGCTGCGTGCTGCGCCATCAGCGGCGGTGCTGCCGCGGAGCCGCCGACGGCGGCGGCGAGGCCAGCAAGGCCCAAAAGGAGGGCGAGACGGAGCGATGCCGCGAGCCCGAGGGCGGGCAGGCGACATGGCGACCGCGATGACGGGGGCCGGGTTTCGCTTCGTGCGCTCGGTCTACTCATGGGTCTCTCCAGCAGGTCCTTCCGCGACGCCCGAGGGAGTCTCGACGACGACAAGGTACGGGTTGCAGGCGGCCGTCGGCAGGCGGAGGCCGGCTGACGGCTTCGGGCTTCGTCCACGTGCGACGCTCGGCTCCTGGAGGTTGCTCGCCGTGCGACGGCCGGCCAAGTTCGCTCCGCGCTCCCCCTGCAGCGTTTCTCCGTTGATGCCCCGTTGGGCAGGCGGCCGATATACCCGCAGGTTGGGCTGCCGCGCCCAGGACCGCGAAACGGTTGACATGGACTCGCCGGATTTCGACGCGATCATCGAGGATTTCTTCGACGCCTACTTCGACTTCCACCCGACGGAAGCCGCCGAGGCGGGCCTGCACGACTACGACGGCCTCACGGGCCGCCGCGATGCAGACACGATCCGCACCTACCTCGGCCGTCTCCGGGAGCTGGAAAGCCGGCTCGAGGCGGCCGGTGGCGCTTCGCTCGCGTCCGAGGCCGGCCTGGACCGCGAGCTGATCCTCCGCCAGGTACGGTTCGACCTCTTCTGGCTCGACGAGGTCGGAACGTGGCGAAAGGACCCCCGCTTCTACGCCTCGCAGATGGATCTCTCCCTCCTCCTACTCTCGCAGCACGCGCCCCTCGAGGAGCGGATGGGCTCGATCGTGACCCGGCTGGAGGCGGTCCCGGCGCTGCTGGAGGCGGCATGGGCCAACGTGGAGGATCCGCCCCGCCCGTTCGTGGTGACGGCGTTGGTCAGCTATCGCGGCCTGCCCGCCTTTCTGCGCGGCGACCTCGCGGAGGTCTTCGCTTCGGTCGAGGATCCCGAGCTGCAAGCCAGATTCGTGGCGGCCCGTGACGCGGCGGCCGCAGCCATCCAGGACTACGCCTCCTACCTCGCCGACGAGGTTCTGCCCGAAGCGCACGACCAGTATGCCCTCGGTCCCGAGCTATACCGCAGGATGAACGCGCTGCTCGCCGGGGTGGACCTCCCGATCGACCGCTTGGAGGAGATCGGTCGAGCGGAGATCGATCGCCTGCGTGCGCTGGGAGCCTCTCTGGCCGAGCAGATCGTGCCCGGAGAAGGGATCGAGGCTGCTTTCAGAGCGTTGGGAGAAGACAGTCCTGTCGCCGGCGCCATCGTCGAGACCGCCGCGGGCGACATCGACGGACTCGCGAGCTTCGTGGAGGGTGAAGAGATCGGGACACTTCTGCCGGGGACGGTCGAGGTGAAGGAGATCCCGCCGTTCCGGCGCACGAACTTCGCCTACATCATGATCCCCGGCCCCTTCGAGCCGGCCAACACCGGCTTCTACTACATCCATCCCGTCGATGCGTCCTGGTCGGAGGAGGCGGCGCGAGACTTCCTGCGACGCAACAACCGGTGGACGATCCTCAACACCTCTGCTCACGAGGCGTACCCGGGCCACTACCATCACTTCACCCACATCAACCGCGCGCCGACCAAGACGCAGCGGCTGCTGACCTCCTACGTGACGGTGGAAGGGTGGGCGCACTACACGGAGGAGATGGCCTGGCGCCAGGGGCTGGCCGACTCGGACCCCCGCCTGGGCCTCGCCGTCGTGCAGGACGCCCTGCTGCGGGCCGTCCGCTATCTCTCCTCCATCGGCCTTCACACGCGCGGGATGACCGTGGAGGAGTCGGAGCGGATGTTCCGTGTTCTCGCCTACCAGGACCCCGTGAATGCGCGTCAACAGGCACTCCGCGGGACCTACGACCCGCAGTACCTGAACTATACGCTGGGCAAGCTGATGGTTATGCAGCTGCGGGAGGATCTCTTCGAGGCGCGAGGGGAAGAGCTGGACCTGCGCAGCTTCCACGACGAGTTCATGGCAGCCGGAGCTCCGCCGGTGCCGTTGATCGCGCGAACCATGCTCGGCGATCCGGGCTGGCAACCCTTCCGCTAGGACAGGTTCTACACCCTTATTCGCGGATGGCTCGCCGGCCGCTTACCGACCGCTTCGCCGACTAGCGCGGGCGAGCCGCGAATATCTCGGCCAGGAAGCGGTGCACGAGCTTGGCGGCGGTGAAGGCGCTCGCGACGATCCTGCGCGAGGCGGCGACGAGTCGAAGCAGTGCGTTCACCTCGTACCAGTAGAGCCCTCCGGGCTCCGGCGTGCCGGTTGCCGGCATCACGCTCGGATCGAACGCATCCAGGTCGATCGTCACGTACACGTCTTCGCTCAGGAGTCCGGCCGCACGCTCCATCCAGGGCCGAGCCCCGGAGGAATCCTCCGCTCCCGCCCGCTCGGCGGCGATCTCGTGTGCGAAGAAGACGCGTTCCACATCGAGGCCCTCCAGCTCCGAGGTGTCGAGGCTTCGGATGCCGACCTGCACGATCGGGCAGCGCTCCCGCACGCGAGCCATCACACAGGCATGGTTGTAGGCGGAGCTGCCGTACGTCTCTCGCGTGTCCGCGTGGGCGTCGATCTGGAGGACGGATAGTCCTGGCACCCGGGCCGCCGCGGCCCTCACCGCCCCCACGGTCACGGAGTGCTCGCCGCCCAACATGACCGGCAGCTGGCGACGATCAAGGACCTCTCCGACTCGCTGCTCCACGGCCTCGGCCAGCGCCTCGGGCGGCCCGTCTACCTCCAGCGGCGGAAGCGTCGCGATCCCGTGACGATACGGCTCCGTCGCCGTTTCGATGTCCCACACCTCCACGTAGTTGGAGGCGGAGATGAGGGCCGCGGGCCCGCGACCGGCACCCTTCATCCAGCTGCTCGTCGCATCGTACGGGACAGGCAGGATGCAGGCGGCGGCCCGCTCGGGGTCACGATATTCGGGGGCGAGATCGAGAAAGAACGGGCGGGGACGCGCTCCACCGGAGCGGCCCGTCTCGGAGCCCGGCGTCGGTTCGGTGTCTCTCACGCGACGAACCTACATCGCACGCCCGTCGCGGTCACGAGATGTGAGCGCCAGATTGAGCGCCAGATGCAGAAGAGCCGCGTCCGCCGGCTCGAGCTTCGCTCGAATCGCCGATCGGCGCGGCCTCCGGAAGGAGTTCTTGTCGCCGGGCCGCTGACCCGGCGGTGACCTGACGCTGCTAGGCCGCCGCCGGCAGGAGCAAGGCGAAGACGGTCAGGAGGAACGCCACGACCACGCTCGTGACCATGTACGCCCTCGCATCAGCCGTCCAGTTCGGCTCCGCGTAACCCTGGCTTCGTGTATCTATGATCCGATCCACCTTCTTGCTCCTCTTCCTCTTCATCATCCCGTTCCCTCTCTTTCCCCGTCCGCCCCACACCTTGTTCTACGTAGTTTGACGTACAAACCGGCCAAAGGGTTTCATTGGAGTTTTCGGCGCCGGTCTCAGGCGCCTCCTCAACCCACTTTGAGAAGGTCTTCCCGACCCTCGATCTCGAGCAGCCGCTCCTTGTACTCGATACCGCCACCGTAGCCTCCCAGCGACCCATCCAGCCGCACCACCCTGTGGCAGGGAACGATGATCGGCACCGGATTGGCCCCGACCGCGTTGCCGACGGCGCGGGCTGCCTTCGGTTTCCCGATCCGCCTCGCCAGCTCCGAATACGGAATGACCTGTCCGAAGCGGATCGCTTCCGTCAGCTCCTCGAGCACGCCACGCTCGAAATCACTCAGCACGCCCAGGTCCACATCCATGTCGAACTCGGACCGCTCGCCGCGAAAGTACTCCGTGACCTCCCGCTCCACTTCCGCCAGCGCCTCCGGGTCGCGGATCAGCGGACGCCCGGGGTGCTGTTCGGCGATCCATTCCAGAAACCCGTCTTCGGAGAGATCCCGCCATGTGAGCCGGGCCACGCCGCAGCTCGTGGCAGCCGCGTACATCCGGCCGAACGGGCTCGCAAACGTGTGCCAGCGCATCGCCTCGTCCCGACAGCACTCGGAGATCAGCGGCTCCAGCGCTTTGAAATCCGCCGCGCTCTCCCTGCACTCCGGGCATTCCCCCAGGTGCACCGACATCTCGAGGTCCGCCTCGGCCGCGAGCTCGCCGGCCACGTAGGCGAGAACGTCATCCTCGCAGTACGTGCATCCGTCGCCCGTCATCGTCCATTCTCCTCGTTCCAAACGTCCAAGAGCTCCACTCGAAGCCGCTTCATCCCGTTGTAGACGTTGGCCCTCGCGCTCGCCTTCGAGCAGTCGAGCCGCGCCGCGATCGCCTCGTAATCCCGTCCTTCCACCCAGCGAAGCCACACGGCCTCACGCTGCTTCGGCGGAAGGGTCGCCACCTTCTCACGCACCCGAAAGCGCGCCGCCGGGCTCAAGGAGCCGAGGACCTCATCGGGCGCAGAGACAGGCTCTGGAGCCAACTCCAGACGACGCCCGACGAGGGCGCAGCACCTCCGGCCTTCCGTGGCCAGACGATCGAGAGCCACGTTCGTCGCCACGCGGTAGAGCCAGGCCCGCACGTTCGATCCAGGCCCACGATCCGGTGGCCTCCTCATCGCCCGCACCCAGACCTCCTGGAGCAGGTCATCGGCGTCCGCTTCGCTCGGAAGCATCCGCACCAGGTGGCGCCGAAGCTCCTGACTGTAGCCCTCGATCCACCCCTCGAGGCGGTCCGGCGCCACGGGCCCGGCGTCTCCGGCCCGACCGGTCTCATCGACGTGAGCAGAGACCGGCGTCATGCAGCCGGGGACCCCGTTCCCGTCAACACCGCTCCCAGATACGCGAGCAGCACGACCGGCACGCCGATGCACACGGCGCTCAGGAACGCGACTCCCCTGATCAAACTCAGCGTATTCCTCATCGTCACTGACATCATCGCCTCCGCGTTCGCACGTTCAGCGCTCGACGAGCCGGGCTTCGCTTTGCGGGGCCCCGCTTGCCCGTCCCGCTCGAGTCACCCCTATAACGCCGGACCGGCGAATGCGTGAAAAGAGTCCGCGGCGGGGATCGGCGGGGATCCAGGTTCAGCAGAGACCTTGACGGGAACCCAGCCGGCCTCGCAAGCCTAACAGGTAGCCATGCGATTCGATCCAGGGAATTCGGTCCAGCTCGCCGTCGCTTTGGCGGCCGTCGTTTTCGCTCTCCCCGTGAGCCCATCGGAGCTCGACGCCCAGACGCGAGGACGCCCGCCAGCGGAGCTTCGGGCCCGTCTCAGTTACGTGACGAGCGTCCGGCAGCTCGGGCCAGTGGCCTACCGGGACCCCCTTGGCGCGATCTCGCCGGACGGCGAGTGGCTGGCCTTCACCTCTGGGCGGCGGCTGGCGATCCAGCGGGTCACCGGCGGGCCCGTCCTCGACCTGGCCAGAGCCGACGGGCGTTTCACGTGGCTCACGTGGGATCCGACCAGCCGCCGGGTGGGCGAGAGGGAGCCCCTGTTCCCGGACGACTTCGAGATCCGGACGCCCCGGGCGAGCACGATCGTCCAGGGAGCCGGCGGACAGAATCAACTCTCCATCATCGAGCGACGCTATAACGTGAAGGCGGAGGAGCTCGATCAGCTGTCCTGGTCGCCGAGCGGACGGCGGATGGCCGGCATCAAGCGTAACGGAAAGAGAACCCAGGTCTGGCTCTTCGACACGGACGGCGGCAACGCTCAGGCACGGGACATAGACCGCCGTCTCACGAACCCCGTCTGGCATCCGAACAACGCGGACGTCGCCTGTCTCTCGATGTCGGGCCGCGATATCCACCCGCAGCTGGAGTTCAGCTGCGCCGGATCGGTGACCGGCGGATTCTCGCCCGTCGCGTACGGCCCCTTCCGTTTCTCGGCGGACGGACGTCGTCTTTACTACGCCGCTCCCAACGAGCTGGGTACGCTGGACCTCTGGGTGCGCGGCGTGCCGGGGACCGGCGCAAACCCGCGTCAGGACCAGCTTACCCGGTTCTCGCGCGACACCTACGCGCCGTCCGTGTCGCGGGACGGCAAGGTCCTCTTCAAGACCCAGGACTACCGCGCCAACATCGCCTACGTGGCCGCGGAGGGCGGGCCGACCCGCCTGGTCACCACCTTCCAGTCGGAAACGCCGTCCTGGGCCTGGAGCGGGTCGCGAATCGGCTTCACCTTCGGGGGTTGG
The DNA here is from genome assembly GCA_947259585.1 of uncultured Gemmatimonadales bacterium. Classification (GTDB taxonomy): domain Bacteria; phylum Gemmatimonadota; class Gemmatimonadetes; order Palauibacterales; family Palauibacteraceae. Next base: position 9,830 of record CAMYMV010000083.1, read on the forward strand.
CGACGCGCCGTCGACGACCTCCGCTACCCGGATATCGAGCAGCATATCGGATACGTGACCTTCGACGGTACGCTCCCCGAGGACCGGCCGAGCCGCACCCTCCGCTCGTCGGAGTCGGAGGACCAGGGGATGCACTGGTCTCCCAACGGCAAGTGGATAGTCTTCCATTCCCACGCGGACGGTTCCGACGACATCTGGCTGATGCCGGCCGACGGACCGGGCGAGGCGCGGCGGATCTCGGACGACGGACACGAGACCGGATGGCCTCGTTGGTCGCCCGATGGCCGGTGGATCGTCTATCCCAGCTTCGACGAGGACGACGGCGCGAGACGCAGCGGCCTCTATCTCATCGGCGTGGATCAGGAGTCGGGCGAGGTGACGGTCTCCAGCGAGGAGATCCCGCTCGCGGATCTGGTCGGCGAGATCTCGATCGCCGAATGGTCACCGGATGGCCAGCAGCTGGTGTTCGAGGGCGATGACGGCAGCGGCACTAAGGCGATCTACGTGGTCTCGCGGGGCGGCGGCGTCCCCCGAAAGATCCACGAGTTCGAGAGCGAGCAGAGCTTCTCGGGGATCGGCGTCTCGCCCGATTTCGAGTGGGTGGCCTACATCGCGCCGGCCGACGGGGGCCACTTCCAGCTGTGGCGGGTTCCGATGAGCGGCGGCGAGCCTGAGCAGCTCACGTTCGATCCCACCGACAAGGCGCACCCCGCCTACTCCCCGCAGGGGGACAGGATCGCGTTCACGCTCTTCAACTACGAAGCGATCTTCTGGCTGCTGGAGTCATAAGAAACGAGCTGGCCCGATCGCGCGCCGGCCCTTGCGGGCATCGCAGTGCTGCAGCAGGTTTCCATTCTGTTACACGGTAATAGCTTGCCACGTCACCACGTAGTGCGTAAATCTCCTCGCGTTTTCGCTTGCGCTCTGCGAGATGGTCGTCTCGTTGGCTCTACCGCGCAACCCGGGCACCGGGCGCGTGGCAGGCGCTTGAGGTAACCAAGGACGAAGGAGTGACTCCAATGGCTTCCGTGGCTCTGAACGGGCGCCTAGCGCGCCTCACCGGTTTCACCCTGCTTGCCGTGCTTGCGGCCGGCGTAGCCGCCTGTGGGGGCGATTCGGCCCTGCCCACGGCGGCAAATGACGGCCCCGGAATCGAGATTCCCGACCCATCCTTCGATCAATCGGACGGCAGCACGGGCGGCTCCGACTACGTCTGGTTCCTCCCACCGCTGGTGCCCAACCCGGCCGGCAACCCGGATTACGAGCCTGAGAACTTCGATCCCACGCTCGATGTGACGGTCGAGATCTTCGAGTGCACAGATGGCGGTCCCATGCCTTGCCTCTCGCTGGGCGCCACTCCGGAAGCCGAGGGGGACGCCGAGATCCCGGCTGGCAAAGCCCACTACCAGTTCAACTGGAAGACCCCCAAGAACAGCGAGGGCGACGTCTTCCGGGCGCTCGTGAAGGTGGGCATCAACATCGTCGGATTCATTGACATCGAGCTCGTCAAGAAGGGGTCGGCTGCGGACGGCAACGCCGCGGTGAAGCCCGGCTCGAATGCGGCGCTCAAGGTGATGATCGAGGAGGGGCTGCCGAACTGCGACGTCAACAACGACGTGTGCGTGGCCCTGGTCCCGTCGGGCTCGCCGTCAGATATCCTGATCCCGCTGGAGACCACGGATGGCGATGAAGGCCCCGACTTTACGGTGCTGATCCCCGCCGGCACGACCTTCTCGAACGGGGGTCCGGTCGACAACGTGGTGTTCACGCTGGAGAGAAACGCGTGCGATGCCTTCCCGGTGGATCTCCTCCTGCTGGGCGAGTGCTTCACGGCCAATACAGATCCGCCGGACCTTACGCTGAGCAACCTGGCCACGGTCTCGGTGTGCGGCCTAGATGGGCTCACGGGGCTGGGTGACCAAGAAGACCTGGTCACGATTCACCAGTTCGATGTGGCTGATAGCAACCCCGAGCAGATCACCTTCGCGGAGGCGCTGGTCCATGCGGAGGAACGGTGCGACGGTCCCGAAGAGATCAGCTCCTCCGCGACCGCGCTCGGCCGCCTGGCCCAGGCCGTAAAGACGCGCGTGACCGGCTGGCTGAGCCCCGAGGTTCTGAACGCCAACGCGATGGTGCTCCACACGGGAGGCGGCGGCCAGACGGGAGGTTTCCGCAGCTCCTTCGCCGCAGCGCTTCCCTCCGCCACGGAGGCCGGCGACGACTTCGCAACCGATGAAGGTGGCCAGCCGGAGACGATCGATGCGCTGAGCGGCGGCAAGCTGGTGCCCGACCCCGTCGTGAAGGTCGTCGACGCGAGCGTTGGCGGAGTAGATTTCACCGAGGGGCTCGTGGCAGGCGCCTTCGTCCGGTTCTCGGTCGAGGAGGGGAACGGGACGTTGGCGTGCTTCGACGATGACGCCTCCACGGGCATCTGCGAGGAAACGAGCGCCGGGACCGAGTACAGGGTCGAAACCGACTCCAACGGCGAGGCGCGTGTCGAATGGACCCTTCCGGACGAGGACGATGTCTACGAGATGACCGCGATAGCCAAGGGCATGGTCGGACCTGGAGAGACCGTGCTGGGGGGGCCGGAGGACGAAACCGGAACACGCGTCGACTGCAACGCCTCCATTCCGGGATCCCTACCGGCGGGCTGCGGCACGCGCGGCCCCTTCGAGGGGGTCGTCTTCGGCGAGATCATCTTCACTGCCAACGCAGCGTTCGAGGCGATCGCCGTCCAGGATCCGGGGGAGGGGCCGGGGCCTGTCAACGTGTTCGGCCTCAACCCGCTGGGAGACGGGACGACCGTCGTCGGGGACTTCATCAGCTACGGCGACCCACAGGGAGCCAGCTCCAACACGGGGCTCGAGATCAAGGATGTCAGCCAACTGTTTCTCTACAGCGGCTCGGATGGCGAGGGCGGCAGCGAGCTCAGCCTTGTCATCATCCATGACAGATTCGGCACGCTTGGCATCGACACGGGCGGCGAGGCGGAGTTCGACTTCGACTGGGGGACGG
>CAMYMV010000084.1 GCA_947259585.1 uncultured Gemmatimonadales bacterium
CTCCTGGCGCTCGGGAGCGCCGACCAGCGCCGACGGTTCGCGGAGCTATACACCTGAGGAGGGGATCTTCCTTACGCTGTGTGACTGCTGCCCCTCTCGCTCGAGAGCTGCTGCGGAAACCTGGAGAGCGAACATGGAGAGGTGATCTGCGTCTGCCGACGTAGGCGGCAGTCTGACTAGCTTGCAACAGGTTACAGCTATGGAGCCGACCGGGATCGAACCGGTGACCTCCTGCTTGCAAAGCAGGTGCTCTCCCAGCTGAGCTACGGCCCCGTGAGCGGTTGTAACCCCTCGCCGCCTTTCAGGTTGCAGGTCGGTCTGTAACTGTCGGACGGAGATGGCTGGGGCTGTTACTGGGGCTGGGGCGCCATTACCTGCCTGTAGAGCAGGCGGTCGGAAGCGACGGTGCAACAGACGGCCCCTCGCCACATGTTTTTCTCCGTCCCCGGCACGTCGCACGAACGACCCGTCGGTCGGCTCGCGCCCGGGCCCGGGTACATTGCCCGGAAGCTCCCGGTAGTTCTGGCGTCTGCAGTGCCCGCATACCTCCCGGTTCGAAGCGCAACCGGTAGCTCTTCCGTCCTCGAACAGCCCCACCCGATAGTGTTAGAGCCAATTGGAATAGGATCCCTTAGGACAACCGAATATAAGCCGAAAGCCGCCCGCACCCCAAACAACACCCCTCCCCTCCACGCTCCTGATCTCGTCCTCCGACCATACGCCGCAGAATAGAGGTTCTTCCGACTTGCGGCGGCCCGTCCGGCTGCTAGTCTGGCATCACAACCTCACTCGTCTGCGAGGTAGTCATGACCGCACGTAGTGTGTCTCGACTGGCAGCGTCACTCAAGCGACTCATCCTCCTTCTCCTCGCAGCGACCTGACTGCGCCGAGCAGACGCCGATGTAGGACGCCTGGCTGGCCGCATCGCCGACCTGCGAGCAAGTGCAAGCAGTCTCAGCCGTGACGTGCAACGCCGATGGCACGCCCCATAAGGAGAGATCCATGGATTGCTATCCTAATGGGCGATCGTGGAGCAAATCCATTCTGCGCTTGATCACTCGAGCCGCCGTTCCTAGCGTGCTAGGCTTCGCAGGTCCTTTCGCCCTACAAGCCCAGAGTTTTCCCACGGACGATCCCCTGATCCATCGGATGTGGGAGGTCGGTATGGAGAACTCCCGGACCGAGGCCTTGGCCCAGGTGCTGATGGACTCGATCGGCCCCAGATGGGCGGGCACTCCGAATCTCGCCAGCGCTCAGGATTGGCTGCTCCAGGTCTACGCGAGCTGGGGCGTTTCGGCACGCAAAGAGCAGTACGGAACATATCTCGGCTGGGAGCAAGGGATCCTACACGTGGACCTGATCGCCCCGCGAGTACAGAGTCTCGAGGCCAAGATGTGGGCCTTCAGTCCGAGCACCGGTGGACCGGTAGAGGGCGACGTGGTCGCCCTCCCCATGGTTGCCCCCCTGGGTGTTGACCCGGCGCAGTGGCTCCCGCTGCTCGAAGGCAAATGGGTGCTGATTTTTCCGCCTGAGCCGACGTGTCGGCCTGACCAGGATCTCGAGAAGCTAGCCAGACCCGAGACGGTGGAGCGCCTGAAGGCACTCAGGGAGGAGAACCGAATTTGGCGGGACGAGGTGGGTGGCACCGAGGAGATGGAACAAATACTCGATGAGGCCGGCGCCCTGGGAATTATCGGGTCCTTTTGGTCGGGGGGCTGGGGGACGTTCAGGGTCTGGGACACAGGAGATGATCTTGGGATCCCTTACGTCGGCCTCTCCTGCGAGGACTATGGCCTGGTGTACCGGCTGGCGAAGAACAACCAGCACCCGAAGCTCAGGATCGAGGCCGATGCCGAGCGGGGGGGAGAGGTGCCGCAGTTCAATGTGATCGCGGAGCTCAGAGGGAGCGAACTCCCGGAGGAGTACGTCGTCCTCTCGGCCCACCTCGATTCCTGGCACAGTGCGACGGGCGCCAGCGACGACGGGACCGGCACGATCGTGACGCTTGAGGCCATGCGCATCCTCAGCGAGACGTACCCCAAGCCCCGACGCACCGTCCTGGTGGGCCACTGGGGAGGTGAGGAGGTAGGCTTCAGGGGCTCTCGCACTTTTCGGGATGACCACCCGGAGGTGGTAGAGGGCCTGCAAGTGCTGTTCAACGTGGACGAAGACACGTGGCGCATCGAGCGGATCGAGGGGCAAGGCTTTCTGTATGCTGGACAGCATTTTGCTCGCTGGCTCTCGCTGGTACCTCGACAGATCAGCGAGCACGTCAGTCTCGTGTCTCCGGGTACACAGCCCGGGGGCAGCGACCACATGCCCTTCGTTTGCGTCGGCGCTCCAGCCTTCGACTTGGGCCGGCTTTCAATGAGTTCCCGTTTCCGGTCGCCCGTGGACGAGTACTGGCAGTACATCCACCACACCAACCGCGACACCTATGACAAGATCGTGTTCGACGACCTCAAGGAAAACGCGACGCTGGTGGCAATGCTAGCCTACGCGGCCTCGGAGGATCCAGAGCGCTTCCCCCGTGATCGCGCGGTGCTGCCGATCGATCCAAGCACCGGGGAGCCGCGGGAATGGCTCGCGTGCCGGTAGGTGCCGCTGCCGGGTGGCAGTAGGAGAAAGCGGCTGTCTGGTGCGCCAGTTCTTCACTCCTGAAGGACGAAAGGCGGATTCACGCAACGTCCCCGGCTGGGGGAGGCCTCGGGGAAGAACCATCTGACGCTGCGCAACGTGCCGGTCGGCCGATGACCGCCGTCCCAGCCTGGGGCTGTTGCTGGGGCTGTTGGGATACGGAAAAGCCCCGAAAACCCTGTTTCGGCTGACGGGGCTGATCCGTAATAAGCCGCTAAACTACGGGTTATAGCCGGAAATGGGCGGATCTCTGGCTCGCTTGCAAAGCAGGTGCTCTCCCAGCTGAGCTACGGCCCCGCGCTGAAGATCTAACTATACATCGCCGGTGGGGTGGCAACCGGCCTTCGTGACTACCCGCACCACCGGGGCGGGTTCTCCATCCCCTTCTCAAGCCCCCCCAGCCTCCTCGAAGCTCGCGTGCTCATGGGTGGACAGATGCTCGGCGAGGAACTCGAGGCTCTTTCCCTTCGTCTCTGGCATGAGGAAGAGCACGAACGCGAGCTGCAGGCACATCATTACCGTGAAGAACCCGAAGATCGTCTGTCCGTCGAACCGGCCCAGCAGGTAGGGCATCAGCAGCGTGATCAGCGCCGCGAACACCCAATGTGTTCCGGCACCCAGAGACTGACCCTTTGTCCGGACGTTGTTGGGGAAGATCTCGGCGATGAACACCCAGATCACCGCCCCCTGACCGACTGCATGCGAGGCGATGAACAGGAACACGAACAAGACGACCAAAAGCCCACGCGCGTTTGCGTGAAAGGCCCAGGTCACGGCCGCGAGCGAGAGGATGTAGCCGATCGATCCGGCCAGCAGGAGGGTCTTGCGCCCGGCCCGGTCAATGAGATAGAGGGCGAGCATCGTGAACACGAGGTTGACGAGCCCGATCCCGGCCGTGGAAAGCAACGCTGCACTGCTGTCGAGACCCGCCAGCCCGAAGATGCGGGGGGCGAAGTAGATGATGAAGTTGATCCCGGAAAGCTGGTTGAACGCCGCGACGAGAAACGCGAGCAGGATCGGATACAGATAGGCGCGCCGGAACAGGGCGTCCTCGGTGAACTCCCGCTGCGCGTGCCGGATCTCCGAGATCGTCCGCTCCACCGACGCGGGGTCGACGATCTCGAGGATGCGGCGGCTTGCGGCCTCGTCCTTCTTGTGCAACAGGAGCCAGCGTGGGCTCTCCGGCACGCCCGTCACCATCACCAGGTAGATGACCGCGGGGACGCTCTCGATCCCGAGCATCCAACGCCAGTCGAGGCCGAGAAGACTCGAGAGGACGAAGTTGGAGACGAACGCGATCAGGATCCCCAATACGATCTGGAACTGGTACAGGGCGACGAGGCGGCCCCGCACCGCGGCGGGTGCGATCTCGCTGATGTAGGCGGGTACCGCAACGGAGGACACGCCGACGCCGAGGCCGCCGATGAAGCGCCATATGGAAAAGCTGTACGGGTCCGGAGCGAGCGCCGAGCCGAGTGCCGAGGCCAGGTAGAGAACGCCGATGCCGATCAGGACGGCCTTGCGACCGTAACGCTCGCAGGGCCAGTTGCCGGTCAGAGCGCCGATTACCGTACCCCACAGGGCCGCGGACATGATGAAGAGGCCATGGAACAGGTCGCTCGTTTGCCACAGCGCCTGCAGAGGTTGGTCGGCGCCCGAAATGACGGCTGTATCGAAGCCAAACAGAAAGCCGGCGAGGGCCACGGTCACGGACCAGGCGGCGAGCCGGCGGCTCATGTGGCCACTACCCCGGCCATCGGCGAACGACCAGCCGTCGCAGGGGGCGACCGGGAGCGATCGCCTCCTGCATGGCCCGGTGGAACGAGGCGCCGCTCATGCCTGGCCTGGAGCCTGCGGCGCAACCTAGTACGCGCTGAACGAACCTACCTGCTTAGCGTCCAGACGTACGCGGCGACGGCCGCTATCTGTTCGTCGGGGAGGTTCGTTCCACCTCGCGCGACCATTGGGCTTCCCGACGTGGACTTGTCGGCGGGTACGCCGGCAGTGATCGTCGCGATGATTCCCTCGTAGGAGCCGTCCGAATGGAGCCACTGACTGTCCGTCAGGTTCGCTCCGAGGTTGGGCATTCCCTCTCCGCCCTGGCCATGGCAGGTGAAACAGATCCCTGCTCCGCCAAAGACTTGCTTACCCTGCGAGACCATCTCGGTCGTGATGCCATCGGGAAGGTCGACCTGGGCTGCCGGCGGCGCTTCGGAGGCCGCCTCCGGCGACGTCTGCGCAGCGGTTTCTTCAGTCGCAGGCGCATCGCTCCCCGCGCCGCCGCAGGCGGCCAGTCCGAGCCCAAAGACCATCACCAAGGCCAGCACGGCCCCACGCCGTGGACGCGTAGGAATCACCTCACTCATGAACTCTGCTCCGGGTTTCAGGGCCGTCTACTGCCGGGCGCTTCGGTGCTCTCCCAGCTGTGCCGCGGCCCTCTGGTGACTCTACTACAATATAGTCCTTGTCGCCGCAGCTAATCGGGCCCCCCGGCCGCCGCCTCAGCCATCCGAGCAACCGGCAGGTCCAGCCGCCGCAGCAGCTCGGTAAACCGCGGGTCGTCGCGTAGCGAGTCCCCCTCGTAGCGTCGCCGCCTGCACTTACAGACTCAGCCTTCCCGCGGCGCTCGAAGTGCCAGCGGCCACTTCTTGGCGACCTGCGACCTCGCCTTCTCATCGTCCACGTAGGTTTCCACGAACCCGCACTCCGCGCACACATATCGGTTTACCGGCATGCCGACGTCGAAGCCGCCGCCGCTGGGAATGCGGCCGTGATGGCCGATCTTGCCCGCGCCCGGCTTGCAGCGGACGTTGGCGGAGCCGCACTTGGGGCACTTTCCGCTCTTCATCGCTTTACGATTCTCTACCTATAGGTTGCGGCGTTCGGCCGGTCTGTGCTCTCGGGCCATCCGCTACCACCCGGCCGTCCCCGGGTCGCCCTTCACCGGCCCTACGATCTCGGAGGTTACCCAGCCGCCGTAGAATCCTCCCGGCTGCGGGCGGACCCTCTCACCGTTCACCGTGCACTCGTTCCGTCCCGGGTAGAAGGAAATCCAGTCACGCATAGGCTCGACCCCGGGACGCGGGTCGGGATAGTCCCANNNGTCCCAGGCCACATCCTCGAGCACGAGGTCTCCTACGCACACGGACCAGTACCGCGCGACACCCTTCCACTCGCAGGCGGAGCTGCCCGGCCTCTCGATGAGAAGATCGCGTCTCACGTCGTCCGGAGGGAGATAGAACGTTGGTGGGCTCGCGGTCTCGAGCACGCGAACTGCCTGCCGAGAGGTCCCCACCGTTACGCCATCGGCGCGAACCACCACCTCGCGCGCGTCGGGTTCGAGCTTCGGAGGGCGCGGGTAGTCCCACACGGACTCGCATCCGGGGGCTGGCAGGTGCGCGAAGGGCGACCGCGCCTGGCCGTAGTATTGCCATCCGAAGGGACCTCGGTCTACCACGGTATCGCGATCGAAAGCCCTCGCCCGCGTCTATTGGGGGCCGAAGGTCTTCGAGGTGTACGCCACGCCGTCCGGCCGGTCACCGACGTCCACGCGCCCGAGGACTTCCATGCCCTCCAGGTCGATGATCGCGACCTGTCCCAGCTGGCTCAGGGACTGAAAGGCCGTTCTGCCATCCTCGGACAGCGTGATCCCCTGTGGCCCGCCGCCGGGCAGCGAGACGGTGGCGAGCGTCTGCCTTGATGAGCGATCGACGATTCGCAGCTCGTCCCGTCGGAGATCCGGGATGAGGACGAGTCGCAAATACGGGGTTGGAAGGATCCGATAGGGCCAGCCGAACCCGTCCAGCGCTTCCTCTAGTGTCCCCGTCGCCACGTCGATCACGCTCACCGTGCCCTTGTCGTTGCTGCCCACCCAGACCTCGCTGCCGTCCGGCGTTACGCCGATCGCCTCCGGTTGAGTCGGAGCCCCGAACGTTCGCGTGTGCTTGCCATCGGCGAGGGAGAGCTCGGAGACACTCTCGTCGCTGATGTTGCCGGTGTAGACCCGATCCCCGCTCGCGACGAGGGCGAGCATGTGGGACCCGCCCGCGTCCGTGGTCACCGCACGGACGATCTCACCGTCGGCGAGACGGACCACCACGACGCTGCGGGCGTCCTCCGAGGTGACGGCCACCAGGCTGTCGCCGGGCAGAAACGCGATGCCGTGGGGCCGGCTGTAAACGCCGAGGTCGATCGTCTTCTCCACGCGGAGGCCGGGGACATCGATGACGGTGAGGCTGTTGCCGCCGGTCTGGCCGCCGTAGTCGGTGACGACGGCCCGGCTCCCGTCCTTCGTGATCGCCACCTCGTGCGGCCCGTTGCCGGTAGGCAGCGTCGCGAGGGTCTCTCCGGACCCGAGGTCGACGATCGTCGCGGTGCTGGCCCTCTTGTTGACCACGACGAGAGTGCCGGTCGTTTCGGCTGTCTGGCCGCGAGCGTCTCCGGCCGTCACGAGCCCGAGGGCGACCGGAGCGAGGGCGGCGATCAAGAGATGTAGAAGAACCCGCTTAGCGATGGTGCGAGCCTGGATCATCGATCCCGACCTCCGGCGGCTTTCCAGGTGCAAGATTGACGGATCGGTTGAAGTTGAATCTGCGTTCGACGGGACCGCGGCGGGAGGGTGTGTCGCCCGGGAGCGAAGGCAACGGCCGCGAGGAGTTGGATTCTAGATCCTCCAGGCGGCACCGGCGCC
>CAMYMV010000085.1:0-1413 GCA_947259585.1 uncultured Gemmatimonadales bacterium
CGTTGTCGAACGTGTCAACGTATTGCCGCGTGTTGATGAAGCGGCGCCACCGCGGCTCGAGGGACAGCTGAAAGGCTTCGGTCGGTTGTAGCGAGATGCCGGCGTTCAGGTGCAGCCTCCAGCCGCCGAGCTCGTCGTTAGAGTAGAAGGTGGACGCGCTGAACCGTGTCCGCTTCCGGCGGTCGCTGAAGAACCCGGCTCAGGTGTTCCACCCGTACCCCTTCCCCATCGAGGGACCGCCGCGGGTGAGGTTGTCGTCCTGGGCTCGGGTGAGCACCTCTCCACGAAGGAAGCCGCCCCAGAAGCTCTTCAAGGTGGCCTCACCGAAGAGCTCGAAGAAGGTGAACTGGCGGTCTCCGCCGAAGTTCCAGGCAGCCCCGCTGAATGCGTTCAAGGAGTACTCGTGGAACAGGGATCCGGGCGTGTTCTCCCGGTACTGGAGGCGTCCGAACGCTTCGATCCGGTCCGCCTTGTTGAGGCGCCCGACGTCGTTGATCTCGAAGCCCGGCGTCTGGAAGCTGCCCTCCACCTCCCAGAGCCAGTGCTCGCCGTTCTCGCGCTCGAAGTCGAGCGCGCCCGTGAAGCCCGCGAGCGAGGTTCGGGTGGGGTCGAGCGTGACATAGTCCGCGTCGGGTCGCTGATAGTAGCGGGCGCTGGACTCCTGCACATCCAGGATCGCGGCGGTGTCGCCGCTCACGTAGCCGAACCCGGCGTAGCCACCCAGCTCGTACTCACCGCCGGCGAGGCGGATGTTCCAGTCGGCGCCTCCGCTGAACGCGTTGCGGGTCAGGATCTCTCCGAGCGGATCTTCGGTAGAAGAACCCACGTCCCGCCCGATCCCCGTGAAGGTGAGGCCCACGGTGGACACCGAGGCTCCGATCTCCTGCTGCAGTCTTACGACCCCCCACCCGGCAAGAGGCTCGACGCGGAAATCCTCGGTGGAAGCCGACGCCGAGTCAAAGACCGTCGCATACTCGTTCGCCGTCAGCGCCCCGAGGGCGCCGATCGAGAGCCCGGAGTTCAGGCGCCCCGTGAGCTTGGCCGCCCCGAGGATGGTCGTCAGGTCTGCCGCGTCCACGAAGTCGCCCTCGGCCTCACCGCCGGGCGGGGCTCCTATGCGGCGCGAGAAGTAGTAGCGCGGTCCCCTGCCCCGCAGCAGCCGGTCGCCCTCGATGAAGAAGGGGCGGCGTTCCGGGAAAAAGACCTCGAACTGGGTGAGGTTCACAACGGCCGGATCGGCCTCCACCTGCCCGAAATCCGGGTTTACCGTGGCATCCAGCGTCAGGTTGGGACCGAGCCCGGCCTTGAGATCGAGGCCGAATCGGGGCTCGATCTTCGTCCCTTCCTCGAACGGATTGGCCTCGTCGAGCAGCTCCTCGCTCGTAAACGTCGCGTCGGTAGAAACGTAGGGCA
>CAMYMV010000085.1:1466-7175 GCA_947259585.1 uncultured Gemmatimonadales bacterium
CTCGGGATGGCCACCCAGAAGATGTCCTCGTTCTTCGTGGGTATGTAGCGGTTGACGTTGATCCCCCAGTTCTGCCCCTCACCCGACCGGAACCGGAGCTGCGAGAAGGGGATCCGCATCTCCGCCGTCCAACCCTCCTCGTCGATCTCGGTCTCGGCCGTCCAGACGGGGTCGAAGGAGCGGTCGCGCGAGAAGGCGCGATCGCTGGGATGATACCAGTCCAGGCGAACCCCGGCGGCCGTCACGGCGAAGCTGTACGCCGTCCGCCGATCCTGGTAGCCATCGAGCGAGATGATCAGGCGCTCCGAGTTCCCATCGCTATCGCGGCGCGTCATCACGGCCCGGATGGCCTCCGGGTCCTCGCTGTACATCCGGGCGCCCACGTAGAGGTTCTTGCCGTCGTAGGCGAACGCCACCTCCGTCCGCTCCGTGGGGGGAGCGCCCTCGACCGGCTCTCGCTGCACGAAGTCTGAGCTGAAGGTGGCCGAGCCCCACACCTCGTCGTCCAGCCGGCCGTCGACCTTGATCGACGCCTCGGGCGGGATCCGGTAGGCCTGCATCGCCTTGCTCACGCAGCCCGCGCCCTCGGTCCGCCGGCACGACTGCAAGCCGGCCGAGTCGCCGGTGGTCCCCTCCCTGATCGTGTCGGAGCGGGCGACGGGAGGCCCGTCGGGAATCGTGTCCGCCTCAGACGCCTGGGCCTGGGCTCGGGCCTCGGAAGGGACGGAGAGGAGGGTGAGGAAGACGATGGAAGCAACCGACACGCCCGCCAACGGCCCGCCGCTACCGCGACCCACCTGCCTCGAGAAGATCGACACCTCGCTAGCCCGCCGCCCTGCCACCGGTCCTGTCCGTGTTCATGAGTGTCACGCAGAACGCCCATCTTCTACCCACGAAGTGAGCGTGGTGCCTCGTTTCCATCACCCGCTCCTCGCGACCAGGTACCTGTAGGCGACGGGGATCGCGACTAACACGAACAGCGTCGAGGAGAGAAGGCCTCCCATCGTCGCCAGCGCCAGGGCGTTCCAGATGTTGGCGTCCTGCGAGCCGGAGAAGAGCACCAGGGGAAGGAGTCCGAACACCGTTGTGAACGTCGTCATGAGTATCGGCCGCACGCGTTCCAGCGTCCCCTGCAGAATCGCCGCTCTAGTCCCCATCCACTTTCTCAGCTCGCCGATATGATAGACGACCAGGATCGCGTTGTTTACGACGATCCCGGACATCATGATCGTTCCGATGTAGGCGGTTCGCGTGAAGGTCGCGTTCGTGTAGAAGAAGATCAGGAAAACACCGATCAGAGCCAACGGCAACGTCAGCAGGACCACGAGTGGCGCCGCGAGCGACTCGAACAGCCCGGCCGTCAGCATGTAGACGAGTAGAACAGCCAGAATGAGCGCAAGGTAGACCTGTTGGCGCTCCTCCTCGGGCCATCTCCACTCATCTCGAATCTCGAACCGGTATCCGGGCGGCAGCGCTGTCGATTCGACCACCCGGTCCTGGATCAGGTCGCCGAGCTTCGGCGGGCCCCTATACTCCCACGTCACGGTCCGCTCGTACTGCTGGTCCTTTCGTCGGATGTTCGCCATGACGCTCCGCGCCCCGACGGCGGCCACGTCCGCGAGCCGCACCTCTCCGCCGCTCCGAGTCGGCACCCTGAGGTTCTCCAGGTCACGGATGTCCAGCTCCCGGTATCCCGCCAGCTTGATGGCGTACCTCACCTCCTCTCCCTCGAGGCGTAGCCGATCCGCCGAGAGCACCCCGCGGGCGCTCGCCGCAACGTAACCGAGAAGCTCCTCCACGGTCAGGTCGAACGAGGCCAGGGCGGCCCGGTCCGGTACGACGACCAGCTCCGTCTCTCGATCGCGCTCGAACCAGCCTCCGCTGGCATTTGGATTCGGGTCGCGGACCCTGGGAAAGCGGCCGATCCGGGCAGCGATGTCTTCCGCTATCGCTTTCACGGTCAGATAGTTGAAGCCAAACACCTGAAGCGCGTACGTAGGAGCCGAGCCACCGCCGCCGTAGAAGCTCGGCCCGAAGCCGAGAACCTGTACTTCGGCACCAGAGAATCCGAAGCTGTAGGCTGCCAGCTGATCCTTGACGGCGACCGGCACGCCCGTTCGCTCGAGCTCCGGCGGGAAGGTGACGCGGATTCTGGCATAGCCCGGACGAACCAGCGCCTCGTACCGCTTCACCTCTGGCAGCGTGGCGAGACGGCCCTCGAACGAACGCGCCAGCTCATCGGTTCGCTCCAGCTCGGCCCCACGCGGAAAGCGGATGTTGACGACGATGTAGGTATCCTGACCGAAGGCGGAGGACCAGAGAAGGCCGCGGTCCACATGCCGGTCGAAGAGCCAGAAGCTCCCGGCCAGGCAGGCGACGCTGATGAGACCCACGAGCACGGGGTGATCGAGCGCCCGCGAGAGCAGAGCCCGGTAGGCCCGCACATAGGCCGGCTCCGGCCCCGGCCGGTCTGCGACTGGTGCGTGCGGGGCGGCCCTCGCCGCGAGCGCCGCCGACTGCCGGCCGAGCGGCCGCCCGGCGGTCATGGCCGGCACGAACGAGAAGGCGACGAAGAGGCTGGCTAGGATGGAGAAACCGACAGCGTAGGCGAGGGGCAGATAGTAGATCCTCAGGTTTCCCTGCAGGAGCAGAAACGGCGCCAGCACGATCCCCGTGGTTCCCGTCGCCGCCAGAACGGGAAGGACCACCTGCCGCGCCCCTTCGCGCGAGGCGGCTGCCCGACCCTTCCCCTGCCCCATGTGACGCTCGACGTTCTCGAGCACCACGATTCCGTTGTCCACGACGAGGCCAAAGCCCCACGCCAGGCCCGCCAGGGTCAGCACGTTGAGAGAGAAGCCGCCCATGTAGAGGAGGTTCACGGCGATCAACACGCTGAAGCCGATGGTCGCGAACACGATCGCCACCGCCCCCGTCGAGCGCAGGAACCCCATGAGAACGAGGAAGATGACAAGAGCGGCCGCCATGGCACGCAGCCGCAGGTCCGTCAGCTGCGCCCGGATCTCCTCGCTCTGGTCCGAATCGAGATCGAGCGTGAGGCCCGGCGGCAAAGCCTCTTCGATCTTCCCGATCTCCGCCTTCACCCGCTCCGCCACGTCGACGGCGTTGGTGCGCGGGGCCCGGGTGATGACGAGCCAGATCGCCGGCCGACCGTCGATGCGGGTGTACTCGTAGGGATCGGCATGCCCATCCCGCACCCGTCCGAGATCCGAAAGCCGCACCGGTCCCTCCGGGCGCGTTGCCACGATGAGCCGGCCCAGCTCCCTCACGTCCGTCGGCCGGGAGCGGATGGCCAGAGCGACGCGCATGCCGTCCAGCTCGACGGAGCCTGGTGCCCGGAGCTCGGAGGACTGGGCGACGAGCCTCTGGACCTCGCCCAGCGTGAGCCCCAACGCGCTCATGCGCTGTTGGTCCAGCTCGATCGACACCTCCCGCTCCTCACCGCCGTACAGCCAGACGGCGTCGACGCCCTCCATCCCCAGGAGGCGAGGCCTGACCTCCTCGTTCGCGACCCTCGTCAGGAACCCTTCATCGTAGGGGCCCGTCAGGCGGTAGGAGAGAAACGGGCGGCCCTCGTCGGCGAACTCATCGGGCACGTACGGCTCGACGACGGTGGTGGCGCTTTCCGGTAACTCGTCGCGGAGCGCCGACACTCGCTCACTTAGCTCCAGGCGGGCAAACTCCATGCGGGTCTCTCGGCCGAACTCGACGTCCACCTCGGCCGTCGAGCCGGTGCCGAACAGGTCGATTCGCGAGACCGACTCCACGGACCTCACGCCGCGAACCCGCCTCGCCTCCGCCTCGATCCGGGCCGTCACCAGCGACTCCAGCGCCTCGGGGGAGGCGCCCGGCCACTCTGCCCGGACCCTCAGCCTCGGATAGGAGACGTCCGGAAGGAGCTCCAGCGGGATCAGGCGAAACGCGTACAGACCCAGGAGCAGCAGCGCGAGGTAGATCGCCGCCGTCGCGACCGGGCGCCGGATCGCCATTCCGATCATGCGACCGTGGTGGCTCCTGCCCTGAAACCTCCATCGGGCGCGACGCCGAGTTCCGGGGCACCCAGCTCTTCACCGCCGCCGGCGACGAGCGAGTAGACCACCGGCACCACGATCAGCGTGAGAAAGGTCGCGGAGATGAGGCCACCGATGACGACGACCGCGAGAGGAGAGCGGAGATCCCCGCCGGCGCCCCAGCCGAGGGCGAGCGGGATGAGACCGAGCACCGTCGTCGCGGTCGTCATCACGATGGGTCTCAGCCGCAGCCGTCCGGCCTCGCCGATCGCCTCCCTCAAAGCGAATCCACCTCGTCGTAGCTGATTGATGAAGTCGACTTTGACGATCGCGTCGTTCACCACGATCCCGATCAGGATAACCAGCCCGATGCCGCTCATCAGGTTGATGCCGCTTCCCGTGAGCCAGAGGGCGGGTACGGCGCCCACGGCCGCGAGCGGGACCGCAACCAGGACGACGACCGGCTGCAGAAGAGACTCGAACTGAGCGGCGAGGATGAGATAGACCAGGAAGAGGGCGAGCCCGAAGGCGAAGAAGAGAGAACGGAAACTGGCGCGCATCTCCTCGTTCTCTCCGCCGACTGCCAGGGTGGTACGCGGCGGCCGAGGCATCCCATCGAGCCGCCCCTCGGCCTGGCCGACCGCCTCCGTCAGTCCGGCACCCGCCACCTCGGCGAGCACCTGCACCGTTCGGCTCTGGTCCTCGCGGAGGATCTCGACGGGACCATATCCCTGACGAACCCGGACGACCTCGCTCAGGGGCACGTCGCTCAGCCGCAAGGACAGAACGTCGGGAAGCCGCTGTCTCGCCTCTTCCGGCAGCTGGACCCTGATCTCGAGTTTTTCGGAGAACTCCGTGAACGGCTCTGAGGTGGGCAGCCCTCGCAGATAGGATTCGATCGTGCTCGCCACATCGTAGACGCTGAGGCCGTATCGGGCCGCCCGGTCCCGGTCGACTTCGATCTCCAGCTCGGGTTGGCCCAGCTGCATGCCCACGCGGACATCCCGGAGCTGCGGCAATCCTACGAGCCGAGCCTTGGCCGACTCGGCTACCGCGATCAGATCGGCCAGCTCATCCCCCTGGATCCGCACGGCCAGGTCGGCTTCGTCCAGGTCCATCATGTGGCAGCGAGCCGCCTCCGCCGCCGCCGACCTAGTTGCGTGGTCGTCCCACAGGGTATGCGGCTCCGGGATCGTCTCGTTCTCGTACATGTGGGCGTGCTTGGCATCGGGTTCCCAATGACGGTGGGGGGCTTTGTGATGGACCATCAGGGCGAATGGGCGGCTGCGATCGCGGGCTTCGAGCCAGTCGAGGGACATGTCGGTGATGATGTCGGTGGCGTAGCCTGCGATAACGCAGCTGCCATCGGCGGAGAGGAATTCCGGGTCGTGATACTCGCCCTGGTGGGGGAGCACTGCCCAATCGTCGAAGCCGGTGGGATCGTGGGCCGGGCCGTGGCCCAGGTGCCACTTGCCGAAGACGGCCGTTTGGTACCCGGCCGCCTGCATGAGCTTGGGATACGTCTGCAGCGTGTTGTCCATCGGCGTATCGAGCGTGGTGACGCCGTTGACGTGGTTGTAGGTGCCGGTGAGCACAGCAGCTCGACTCGGCGTGCAGATCGAATTGGTGCAGAAAGCCGCATCGAACCTCATCCCGCCCGCGGCGAGCCGATCGAGTTGCG
>CAMYMV010000086.1 GCA_947259585.1 uncultured Gemmatimonadales bacterium
CGCGCCGGCCCTGAGACACTCCTCGGCCACGGCGGCGACGATCTCGGGCTTGGTGCACTCGCCGCCGCCGAAGGGGTTGCCGGAGTCGGCCCAGGGCAGCGTCACCATGTTGGGCTTGATGAAGACCGTCTCGTCCTCGTGAACGGTCTCCGCGAGGCCGCCGAGCCGGTCGAGAGCTTGCCGGGTCATGCTGACGAGATCGGTGCCGCGCGCGGCCGACACGCGAGGGATCGGATCGGACGGTCCGGGGGGATTCCAGGGTGGTGGTGCAGGAGGAGGCGGCGGCTGGCCGGGACCGGATGGACCAGTCGGTGTAACACTCCCGTCCCCGCAGGCGCCTAGTGCCACCCCGCCTGCGGCAAGGGCGGACAGGCGCACGAACTCCCGTCGATCGAAGTGCCGCATCTTCATGCCTCCAAACTCACTACACCTTAGCCTCTCCGTTGTTTGTCGACGACCGCTGTGCCTCCTGGAGGCGACCTGGGCCGAGTCCCATGTCCCCCCCGGCTACCCGGGAACCGGCACCGGCTTGGCGAAGAACCTCCGCTTTGCCCACAGGGAGGCGTGAACGAGGCCGATCATTACCGGCACCTCGACCAGAGGTCCGATCACCGTGGCAAACGCGGCTTGCGACTGGATGCCGAACACAGCGACGGCTACCGCTATCGCGAGCTCGAAGTCGTTGCTGGCGGCGGTCAGCGCGACCGTCGTGGTCTGCGGGTACTCGCCCCGCAGCATCCGCGCGCCGACGAAGGTCAGGGCGAACATGATGAGGAAGTACAGGGCGAGCGGGACGGCGATGCGCAGCACGTCGTAGGGCAGCCGTACGATCGCCTCGCCCTGCAGCGAAAACATGACCACCACGGTGAAAAGGAGGGCGGCCAGGGTGATCGGACTGATTCGGGGCACGAACACCTGTTCGTACCAGTCGTTTCCCTTGGCCCGGAGAAGGGTGAAGCGGGTGATCACGCCAGCCACGAACGGGATTCCGAGGTAGATGGCGACGGTCCGAGCGATCTCACCGATGCCCACCTGAACGGCCGTGCCTTCCATGCCCACGAGCGGCGGCAGGAAGGTGATGAAGACCCACGCGTAGAAGCCGTAGAACAGCACCTGAAAGACGGCATTCGCGGCGACGAGGCCGGCGGCGAGGTCGTGATCGCCCTCCGCCAGGTCGTTCCACACGAGGACCATGGCGATGCAGCGGGCGAGGCCGACGAGGATGAGGCCCACCGCGTAGCCGGGGAGATCGGACAGAAAGAGGATGGCGAGAACGAACATGACCAACGGACCGACGATCCAGTTCTGGACGAGCGACAGGCCCAGGATCCGCTTGTGCTGGAAGACGACCCAGAACTTCTCGTAGCGCACCTTCGCGAGCGGCGGGTACATCATCAGGATGAGCCCGAGGGCGATCGGAATCGACGTCGTGCCGATCTGCGTCGCGGAGCTCAGCGCCTGAATCGACTCGGGCCACGTGTAGCCCAGCGCGACGCCGAGCGCCATCGCTCCGAAGATCCAGAGCGTCAGATACCGGTCGAGGAACGAGAGCCGCTTGGCGGTCATCGTCCCGCCTCCACAGCCTCCGAAGCCCCCACGGCGCTGTGCCCCGACTGAGCGTGCTGTGGGGCATCGCCGCAGCGCTCCGCGCGCATGGCCGTGAGCTCATCGGAGATGTCGGGGAAGGGCGCTCGAGCCAGAAGGTCGCGAAGCAGGTCGATCAGCCGCTCATGTGCATTCTCCGTGGGCTCCGCGACGCGATAGTAGATCCACAGGCCTTCTCGCCGATCTTCGACGAGACCCGCGTTTCGGAGATAACGGAGGTGCCGCGACGCCTTGGACTGCGACATCTCGAGGAAGCGCTCGACCTCGCAGCCACACAGCTCCCCATATCTGAAGAGCAGGAGGAGAATGTCGAGTCTCGGCTCCTCGGAGAGCGCCTTGAACCACCGTGACATTTGCCGCATGATGACCGCCTGGTGTCTGTTATACTCGTATAAGCGGATATACGATAACACGCCAGGTTGACCGACGGCAATCGGAGTCGAGCACTTGCCGGAAGGCATCGGGCCGTGCTCTAATCACCCCGCTCATGGCCGCACTCATTCGCGCTCTGACCTACGCGTCCGTGTTCATCGGGCTCCTGCTCGTGTTCGTGCCGGCTCGCGTCCTCGAACGGACGGGCGTGGTGCGGCCGGAGGTCGGCGCGGTCCAGATATTCGCGATCGTCGCCGGCGCAGCCGGGGGCGTCCTCGTTCTCTGGTGCGTGCTCACCTTCGCGTTTGCAGGCAAGGGGACACCGGCACCCTTCGACCCTCCTCGCCGTCTCGTCGTCCGAGGTCCCTACCGGTTCTCGAGGAACCCGATGTACATCGGAGCGGCCCTCGTACTGGCCGGCGTCTCGCTCTATTTCGAGTCCCCGGCGCTCGCCGGATACACGGTGCTCTTCCTGATCGTCGTCCATCTGTTCATCCGGCTCTACGAGGAGCCGACGCTGCGGGGGACGTTCGGAGAGGAGTACGAAGCATACTGCCGCGAAGTCGGGCGCTGGCTGCCCCGACGCCGGGCGCGGCCGCCGACCGAGCCACCGGCCGGACCACCGGTACCACCGGCGCCGCCACCGGCGTGATCTGACCGAGCGATGAGAAGCGAGACGAGGCTCGGCCTCGGCGCCAATTGGCAGCAGTTCACCCTCCTGGTCGTCGTGAACGCCTTCGTGGGCGCCATGGTGGGCCTGGAGCGTGCGGTCGTCCCGCTGATCGCCGAGCAGGAGTTCGGGATCGTGTCCCGAGCCGCCATCCTCTCCTTCATCGGCACGTTCGGGCTGGTCAAGGCGGCCTCCAATCTCTTCGCCGGCCGTCTCTCCGACCGCGTAGGCCGCAAGCGAGTCCTGATCGCCGGCTGGTTGGTCGGCGTGCCGGTCCCCTTCATGGTGATGTGGGCCCCGGCCTGGTCGTGGATCGTGGCGGCCAACGTGCTTCTGGGGATCAACCAGGGCCTCTGCTGGTCCACGACCGTGATCATGAAGATCGACCTCGTGGGTCCCAGGCGGCGGGGGCTCGCCATGGGGCTGAACGAGTTCGCCGGTTACGTGGCCGTGGGCGCGGCGGCGCTGGCCAGCGGGATGATCGCGAGCCGCTTCGGGCTGCGGCCCGAGCCGTTCTACCTGGGGATCGCCTTCGTGGCCTTGGGTCTCGGGCTCTCGGTCCTCTTCGTGCGCGATACGGTGGACCACGTCCGAGTCGAGTCCGGCGAGCACGAGATAGGCGAGGCCGGCCCGCCGCTCACAGGGCAGGAGATCTTCGTGCGCACGAGCTGGAAGGACAGAAGCCTCTCCAGCTGCAGCCAGGCCGGCCTGGTCAACAACCTGAACGATGGCCTGGCCTGGGGGCTCTTTCCGCTCTTCTTCGCGAGCGCCGGGTTGGCCCTGGACCAGATAGCTATACTGGCAGCCGCGTACCCGCTGGCTTGGGGCGTTCTGCAGCTGGGCACGGGCGCACTCAGCGACCACTGGGGACGAAAGCCGCTGATCGTGGCCGGCATGGTGCTGCAGGGCCTCGCCCTCTTCGCGGTCGCGAGGCTTTCCAGCTTCACGGGCTGGCTGGGGGCGTCGATCGTGCTCGGCCTGGGCACGGCCCTGGTCTATCCGACGCTGCTCGCCGCCGTCGGCGATGCGTCCAAGCCGTCCTGGCGGGCCTCGGCGATCGGGGTGTACCGGCTGTGGCGAGACGGAGGCTACGCCGTCGGCGCCCTGGTAGTGGGCCTCATAGCTGACGCGCTCGGAGGGAAGCCGGCCATCTCGGCCATCGCCGCGCTCACCGTCGCGTCCGGCCTCGTCGTCGCGCTTCGGATGCCTTCCGACTCGTGGCGGGCGCGAGCCGCATGAGCGCCGACCTGATTACGGCCGGTGGTGATGGAAGCATGAGCGCCGTTTCGGATACCGCGTTTCGGCTCCGAGACGTCCGCCAGGAAAAGTCCGGCCGGGTGCTGCTCAGGGACATCGATCTCGTCCTTCCACGCGGGCGAATCACCGTGCTCCTCGGCTCATCGGGAGCTGGAAAGACCTCTCTGCTCCGGCTGTTGAATCGATTGGATGACCCGGCGGCCGGCGTGATCTCCTACCTGGGGCGGTCGCTCGATGAGTATTCGGTGACGGAGCTTCGGCGGCGGGTGGGCTTCGTCTTCCAAACGCCCGTCATGTTTGCGGGCTCGGTGCGCGACAACCTCCACGAGGCGGCGGAGATCGCGGGACTGGAGGGCGAGGAGCTCCCAAAACGAGTGCGTGAGGCGCTGAAGCTGGCCGGGCTGGATCCAGCGCTCGAGGACCGGCCTTCCCACGAGCTCTCGGTGGGCGAGCAGCAGCGCGCGACGCTGGCACGGACGCTGATCGGCGCCCCGGAGGTGCTTCTCCTGGATGAGCCGACATCGGCGCTCGATCCGGAGTCGTCGGAGTTCCTGCTGGATTCGATTCAGAGGCTCCGCGCGGAGCGGGGCATCACGGTCATCCTGTCGACGCATCGCCTTCACGAAGCTCTTGCCGTTGCCGATGAGGCGGTGCGTCTATCCGGGGGCGCCGTGGAGGAGTCCGGGGAGGCCTCGGATGTCCTGGCCTGAGGTGACGGGCTTGATCGCGACGAAGGACCCGCTCTTGGCGTCGTTGCAGCAGCGCCTCGGGCAGGCCGCGGGCGGCCTCGAGCCCGAGATCCTCCAATCCCCGATCCTGGGTCTCTCGTGGCTCGACCTGGTTGCCGCGTCCGGCCTCGTGCTCCTCGCCGTAGGGATCGCGCGCTGGCAGCGGATTGGGCTCGCCGGGAGCCTGATCGTGGGTGCGGTCAGATCCGTCGTGCAGCTCGCCCTGGTGGGGTACGTCCTCGTCTACATCTTCGAGATCGACCAGTGGTGGCTGGTGCTTGGGGCGCTCGCCATCATGCTCGCGGTCGCCGCGCGTGAGGCGGTGCGGCGGCAGGAGGAACGCTCCCTCCGGCTGTACGGCATGACCGGACTGGCCTTGCTCGTGGGCTCCGGTTTCACCCTCTTCTACGTTAGCCTGGTGATCGTCCGGATCGAGCCCTGGTACAACCCGCGCTACCTCATCCCGCTGTTCGGGATGATCGTCGGGAATGCGATGAACGCCGCGGCGCTGGCGCACGAACGGCTTGCCGCCGAGCTGAAGTCGAGACGAGGGGAGGTGGAGGCCTACCTGGCGCTCGGTGCCACGGCGGCCCGCGCCTCGAGGGGGCCGACCCGGAGCGCGCTGCGCGCTGCTCTCATCCCTACGGTCAACAGCCTGATGGTGGTCGGCCTGGTCGCGCTCCCGGGGATGATGACCGGGCAGATCCTGGCCGGCGTCTCGCCGCTGCTGGCCATCCGCTACCAGATCGTCGTGATGTTCATGCTGGCGAGCGCCGTCGCCGTGTCGGCGGTGATCGTCGTCCTCTGGAATCGCCGGCTCTTCTTCACGCCTGACGAGCAGCTGCGGATTGGTGGCGGGCCCGCCTGAGGCTGTGTGAGCCCCGCCTGAGGGTGGGCGCTGCTCAACCTCCTGCTGATCACCCCCCGCCAATCCGGCTCAGGAGATAACCGTAGATGGCGACGTTGCCGACCAGGAGCGACGCTCCAAGCCACGGCTCGATTCGCGCCCACTTGGCTGGATCCACGGCGCCACCGATGTAGTGGCCTCCGGCTCTCCGGCCGCTCGCCGGAAGCGGTTCTCCAGTCGCGTGAGCGGGCACGTCCCGCCGATGCACTCGATGCCCGCACCCCAAATGACGCAGGGCATATGCAGCCAGGCGAGCCAGGGCCTCCAGAGCACCGCCAGGATGCCGGCCACGACAAAAAGAACGAAGCCGGCGTGAGCGACGAAGACGAGGCCCGCGAGCGCTCTGTATCCCGACCTCATCCGTGGGAGACCGCTAGAACGGATTGGTGGCGAAGACCGAGAACTCGGGAATGAAGCCGCGGGCGTCGACCTTCAGGGCTCCGATGATCGCGTCGGCGATCTCTTCCGGGCGAAGCTTCTTGGGCGAGACCTGCTGCTCGTAACCGGCCTTGGAGGAGAATTCCGTGACGACTTCGCTCGGGTTCACGAGCATGACTCGCACGTCGTGGCGCCGAAGCTCATCCCGCCAACACTCCGTCATTCCCCTCAGGGCGAACTTGGAGGAGCTGTACGCCGTGCTCCCGCGTCCTCCCTTGAGCCCGG
>CAMYMV010000087.1 GCA_947259585.1 uncultured Gemmatimonadales bacterium
GCCGCACCTTCACGTGCACCTGCTCGGAGGCCTGCCCCTGGGACCGATGCTGGCGGAGTAGCTCGTCAGGTGATGCCGGCGGTGCCGCCCGCACACGTTAAGCCGGCGGACTACTCACAGCTGCTGCTGGCGGACTACCAGGCGATCCCGTAGTCCTCCCCGTGGTGGCTGGAGCCGCCCCACATCGTGCCGTGCTCGCGGTCGAAGTAGATCGCGTTGATCGGACCGGACGTCCTCGCCCTGAACTCCAGGTCGTAACCCATCTCTCTGAGCTCGGCCCGCACCCAAGGTGGAACGTCGTTCTGGAGCAGGAGCCGGCCCGGTTCGGAGGGGTGGTCCCGGAAGGAGCCCTTCATCTGGTAGCTGTTGATGTTCGGGGCCTCGGCCGCCTCCTGAACGTTCATCTCCCACTCGACCATGTTCAGGAG
Organism: uncultured Gemmatimonadales bacterium; assembly: GCA_947259585.1. Classification (GTDB taxonomy): domain Bacteria; phylum Gemmatimonadota; class Gemmatimonadetes; order Palauibacterales; family Palauibacteraceae. The sequence goes on from CAMYMV010000087.1 coordinate 429, forward strand.
AAACTGGAGTAGATTCTGGTCCTGGGTATCTCCGCCCTGCACCGCGAAGGAGAGGAAGGGCGAGCCGTCCTTGAGCGCCATCCCCGGAGTCAGGGTCGCCCGCGGCCTCTTGCCGGGCTCGATCACGTTGAACGGGTTCTCCTCTTTGTGCAGCACGAAGCTCTGGGCCCGCTGGCTGACACCCACGCCCGTTCGTCCGGCGATAACGGCGGGGATCCAGGCGCCGCTCGGAGTGATCGACACGACCCAGCCCTCGGCGTCGGCCGCCTGGATCGATGTCGTCCCCAGGTTGAAGGTCTCATGCAACTCCTCGAACGTCGTGACCGGTTCCTCGGCTTCCTGTCGCTCCAAGAGCTCGAGGAAGGGATTCGTCTCCCCCTGGTACGGGTAGGGATCGCCGGGTCCGACGTCCGGGTCGTTGCGCTCCCAATCGATCTCGTCGGCCCGGTCCCTGGCGTACTCCTTCGACAACAAGCCCTCCATCGGCTCGTCCGGCGGGAAGTACGGGTCCCCGTAGTAGAAGTCCCGGTCGGCGAAGGCGAGATTCATCGCCTGGTAGAGCGCATGGATGTAGCGGGTGCTGTTGTAGCCCATGGACTCGAGGTCGATGTTCTCGAGGATGTTCAGGGCCTGGAGCATCACGGGGCCCTGCACCCACGAGGTCAGCTTGAAGACCTCGACCCCCTTGTAGTCGGTCTTGACCGGCTCCTCGATGTAGACCTGCCACCGGTCCAGGTCCTCCATCGTGACCAGACCGCCCTGCTCCTGGAGACCGCGCACGAACTCCTCGGCGATGTCGCCCCGGTAGAAGCGGTCGTAGGCCGCGTAGATCGCCTCTTCTCGGCTCTTGCCCGCCGCCAGCGCCTCGGCCTCCGTCTCCGTGAGCTTCCTGAGCGTGGCCGCCAGGTCCGCCTGCTTGAAGAGCTGGCCCGCCACCGGCGGCTCCCCGTCGTTGGGCAGGAAGACAGCCCGGGAGTACGGCCAACCCTCGATGTCCTCGCGGCTGCTCTTGATGCGCCTGATCGCCTGGGCCTCGATCGGATATCCGTCGGCCATCTGGATAGCGGGCTCGAGAACCTCGGCGAGGCTCAGCGTGCCGTACTCGGCGAGCATCACCATCAGCCCGCCCGGAGTCCCCGGTGTGACCGCCGACAGCGGTCCCAGATCGGGTGGATAGTCGTGGCCCAGGTGCTTGAAGAACTCGGGCGTCGCTCCGCTGGGCGCGACGCCCAACGCGTTGATGCCCACGACCTCGCCGGCCTTCGGATCGAAGATCAGTGCCTGGGTCTCTCCTCCCCAGCCGAGGACGTCCCACATCGTGGCGGTGGCCGCCAGCATGGCGCAGGCGGCGTCCACGGCGTTGCCGCCCTTCTGAAAAACCATCGCCCCGGCAGTCGCCCCCAGCGGCTTGCCCGTGATGGCCACCCAGTGGGCGCCGTGAAGCGGCGGCTTGGCCGTCTGCTGAGCCTCGGACGGCCGCGCCGTGATGACGAGAAGGAGTGCCGCACACGTGATGACGAGCGGGGAGACGCGAGAGAGTCGACTGAGGGCGCGCACGGTTCCTCCTGTCATGCGGGTGATGGCAGCCGTCCGGAAGCTCGGCTCGGGAACCTGGTCGGGCAAACCGACGCTCACGGCACGAGCGGTTGGCTGCCGACTCGCGGCACGATGACGGCCTGTACACCGTTGCGAAGCAGAGCCTCGTTGAAGGCGGGCACCTCGGTCTCCAGAACCGTGCGCAGCCGCTGCCGGAGGATGGCCCACTCCGCGTTCAGGTCCTCGAACCGCTCGTAGGCGCCGGCGCTCGGCCGTCCGTCTGGCCCGCCGAAGCTGTAGTTGTCCTCTCCCGTCACGTAGGCGTAGAGGTTCAGGTACTGGGTATCCAGCCGCGGCGGATAGCGCAGCGCATCCTGGTTGCTCTCGTTCTTCGTCTGCCGCAGGGCATCCTCCACGGCCCCCAGCTTCGCCCCCAGCGTGTCCGCATGCTTTCCTAGCTCGGCCGCGTAGCCCTCCTTCGCGATGCGCTCGCCGATCGACTTCACCTGCTCGCGTACCGACCCTATCTGCCGCAGACCGTCATAGACTCGCGTCGCCGTGTCCCGAATCGCGACTGCCAGCCGGTACTGCTCCCCGTAGTCCTCCATCGCCACCTGCGGCTGCCTGGGATCCGCCGCCACCAACAGCGGGCTCGTCCGACTCTCCCCGGCCGCCTCGAGGCTCACCCGGTACGTCCCCGGCGGTGCCTTGACGCCCCCGTCATAACCCGAGATCACCGCATCTTTCAGGGTGATGGGGCCGGCATAGGTGAGATCCCAGGCCAGTCGGTTCATTCCGGCCTTCACCTTCATCCGGCCGATTCTCTCCTTTTCCGCCGTGGCCGAATCGCTCGTGAACTCCCGCACGAGCCGGTCGGCCGTGTCGTGGATTCGGATCTGAACCTCACCCTCCGGCTCTTCGGCGAGATAGAAGTGGATCAGCGCTTTCCCCGGCAGGCCGGCGGGCGTCACGTCCTCCTCCTCGCCCGTGTGCGCGTTGCTCCGGTAGGTGGTGCGCGGCGAGTACAAGTGCACGGCCGATCCCGCCACCGCCGGATCCAGCTGCCTCAGCGGCGTCACGTCATCCAGAATCCAGAAGGAGCGGCCCTGGGTCGAGAGGATCAGGTCGTCGTGCGCCACCCGCATCCCGGTGACCGGCGTAATCGGAAGGTCGAGCTGTAGGGACTGCCAGTTGCTCCCATCGTCGAAGGAGACGAAGACGCCGAACTCGGTGCCGGCGTAGATCAGGCCTCGGCGCACGGGATCCTCCCGAACGGTGCGCACCGGATAGTCGGCAGGGATCCCGTTCGTCCCGGGCGCGAGCGACTCCCAACTGGCGCCGAAATCGTTCGTGCGGAAGATATACGGGCGCCAGTCATCCTCCCGGTATCGCTGCGCGGCCACGAGAGCGCGACCGGGCTGGTGGACGGAGAGGTCGATCTCGTCGACGGTCCCGCGCGCCGGCATGCCGGGGGGAGTGATCTCCGACCAGTTGGCCCCACCGTCACGGGTGAGGTGCAGCCGGCCGTCATCCGTCCCGGCCCAGATCACGTCCTCCGAGTGCGGAGAGATCGCGAGCGAGAACACGGTATTGAAGACCTCCACGCCCGTGATGTCATGATCGATCGGACCGCCGGCGTATTCCTGAAGCGCGCGGTCATTGGTGGTCAGATCCGGGCTTATCGTCTCCCAGCTCATCCCGCCGTCGGTCGTTCGATGCACGTACTGGGAGGCGTGGTAGACGACGTCGGGATCGTGGGGCGAGACCACGATCGGCGAGACCCACTGGAACCGGTACTTGAGGTTGTAGCCCGCCTCGCCCGACTGCTCCTGCGTGTAGTTCTGGATCCAGCGTCGCTGCTGCGTCGTGCGGTCCCACCGGTCGATGATCCCGCTGTAGCACCCCCCGTAGACGACCTCCGGGTGGTCGGGATGGAGGCCGATAGGGCCGGTCTCGCAGCCACCGATGTTCTCCCAGCCCTCGCGTGCGCTCAGCGCGTTTCTCGTCTGCCAGGCGGGCACGCTGATCGTCGAGTTGTCCTGCTGGCCGGCGTAGAGACGATAGGGGAAGTCGTTGTCCACGATCACGTCGTAGAACTCGGCGGTGGGCTGGTTCAGGTAGGTGGACCACGACTCGGCGCCGTTCAGGGTCACCTGCCCTCCCCCATCGTCACCCACGACCATGATCCCGCTGTCATCCGGGTTGATCCACAGGTCGTGGATGTCCCCGTGGGGGACCGCCACCTCCTCGAACTTCACTCCGCCGTCGACGGAGCGATGCAGCCGCACGTTCAGGCCCCAAACGGTGTTCTTGTCGCTGGGATCGGCCACCACCTGCGTGTAGTAGAAGGCGCGCTGCCTAAGCGAATTGTCGCCGTTCACCCGAGCCCACGTCTCCCCTGCGTCGTCGGACCGCCAAACGCCGCCGTCGGGCTCGTGCTGGATGATCGCCCACACTCGCTCCGGATTGGCGGGCGAGACGGCGACCCCCACCTTGCCGACGACGCCGGTGGGGAGCCCGCCCTCCAGCTTCTCCCACGTGTCGCCGCTGTCCGAGGACTTGTAGACGCCGCCCTCGGCGCCGCCGCTGATCATGGCCCACGGCTTACGCTCGCCCCGCCACATGCCCGCGTACAGCTCCCGCGGGTTGCGCGGGTTCATCGAGAGGTCCGACGCGCCGGTGCTGTCGTTAAGCGCCAGCACGTGCTCCCACGTCGCCCCGCCGTCCCGGGAGCGGAAGATCCCCCGCTCGGGATTCTTCCCGAACGGGTGGCCGAGGGCCGCGACGTACACGAGGTCGGGATCGGTCGGGTGCACCTGGATGCGCCCGATCTGACCCGTCTCGGCCAGCCCGATAAAGCTCCAGCTCTTGCCGCCGTCCGTGGATCGCCACGCGCCGCGGCCGGTCGAGGTGTTTCCCCGGATGTCGTCGCTTCCGGTGCCCACGTAGATGACGTTGGCGTCGGAGGGCGCGACCGCCACCGAGCCTATCGAGCCGCCGAAGTGGCCGTCCGAGATGTTCCTCCAGTGCATCCCGGCGTCATCCGTCTTCCACACCCCACCTCCCGTCGTCCCCATCAGGAAGGTGTGGAGCTCGCCCGGGACCCCCGTCACCGCCGTCGAGCGCCCGCCCCGGAAAGGGCCCACCATGCGGTAGCTCAAGGCGTCGAAGAGAGTAGAGTCGTAAACGACGTTCCTGCCGGCGTCCTGCGCTCTCAACGGCTGGACCGGACCGACGGCACCTACAGAGATGATCACGGCAAGCAGGCTGAGAGAGGGTCGGGAGGGTATCTGGGTCCGTCGCATGCGACCAGCTTCCTGTTCGGGTCCAAATGAGGGAGGAGCGATGCACCCGAATCTGAATCTTGCGTCCGAAGACCGCCAGAAGGCACCTCCGCCGACCGTCGTCTTTCACTGACCGGAGATGGAGCCGCTTGACCCGAGGGGGCGTCCGGAGGCAATTTTTCGGCGACATCGTGTAGGACGGCGGACGGATTTGTGGCCGCTTGCCACCGCCGCGCGGCACGGAAGGACCTGCCGCGAGCCAAAAGGTCTAAAGTGCCGGGACAGAACGGATCTTGCTGTATTCTGCGCCCCGCACGACGACCGGTCGGCGGGGCGTTTTTCGTTCAGGCGTTCCTC
>CAMYMV010000088.1 GCA_947259585.1 uncultured Gemmatimonadales bacterium
AATCCAGATCGATCCGAAGACGAGGATCGCGCCGGCCGTGGCCAGGACCAGCGTGCGGTGGCGAAGCGAGAAACGGATGAGTCGGTTCAGCATCATGAGCTCCTAATGAACGTGGCCTTCGCCGACGTCCTGGCTGACCAGCGTCGCCCGGCGGATCGCGTTGCCGCCGCGCTCGACGACCCGAGACCCCAACTCGAGCCCTTCGACCAGGGCCATGCCGCTCTGCCGCGCCAGGACTTTCACCTCGGCGCGGACGAAGCTCTCGCCACCGCTCTGGAGATAGACGACCGGCACGCCGCCGTCGTCGACCAGCGTCGTCTCCGGAACCACGATGCCGGCCCGTTCGCCGGCCAGCAGGATCTCCGCCTCCACCGGCGTGCCGATCGGCAGAGTTCCGGCCTCCGCGGCAACCTCGAAGAGCGCCGTCACCGTCCCGGTCTGCGGATCGACCGCCGGCGAGACCGAGACGAGCCGGAGCTCGCCGCCGCGAAACGTCAGCGGCTCGTGGCCATTTGGCAGCCGCACGTCGAGAGCGGCGGCGGACCTCGCGCGTGTTGCCGTTTCGGGTCGCAGGGCGACCGCTACCCAGAGCGGGCTTTCGCGGACCAGGAGGCCCAGAGGCGCCTCGGCGGAGACAGCCTGGCCGGGCGTCACGTCGACCCGTGCGACCCGGCCGGCAAACGGCGCTCGGATCGCGACCGACTCGGCCGAGGCGCTGTCGCCTCGGCGCCCTGAGCGGGCCGTCGCCAGGTCCTTCCTGGCAGCGTCGAGCCGGCTCGTGAGCGTCGTGTCGCGAGCCCGCGCCTCCTCGACCTCGCGACGACTCGTCGCTCCCAGATCGAGAAGCCCTTCGAGCCGCCCGAGCCGCTGGCGCGCAGCACCGGCCTCCGCTTCGAGGCCCGCGACGTCCGCCTCGAGCTCGGCCAGGCTTCGCTCGGAGGCCACCCGGGGGGTCATCCGCAGCACGGCCCCACCCCGGGCCACGCCGTGTCCCGGATAGGGCCACGGGTTGCCCGAGACAACGCCGTCCAGAGGCGACGTCAGGACGACTTCGCCGCCCGCGGCCGGCTCGACTCTCCCGGGTCCGCGAACGGATTCGCGCAGGGCCCCCTCGGCGAGCCATCCGGTGGCGAACTCCGTCCGCCACTGCTGCTCTTTCAAGAACGAGATCTCCGCCCCCACGCCGGACGTCGCGGCCGCCTCGGCCTCAGCCGAAACCGGCGAAGGATCGACGAGACCTTCGCCGGCCCCGGCCCTCCCCACCCTTACCCTCCCGGCGGGAATCTCCTCGCTCCGACCGACCGTTTCGACCCGGAAGGCCAGATCGAACTCGCCCGCGGCCTCAGGCGTAACGGGCACCGAGAAGATCCCGGGGCGGGTCATCTCGTCGACCGAGAAGACCCGCTCGGCCCCGGACTCGCCGCACAGCACCACCGAGACCGTTCCCTCGGTGAGCGGCGAGAAGTCGTCGAGCACGGTGACATGGGTGAACGCGACAGAGGTCGTGCCCACGGCCAGCAGGTCGGTCTCGGCGAAGATCTCGAACTCCTCGCCCCAAGCGGTGACCGCCCAGCTCTCCTCTTCTGCCTCTTCGGCGTGATCGTGATCCGGGGCACAACCGATCGTCCAGGCGGCGAGACCCGCGGCAAGCAAGGCAACGGCTGACAGGTGCTTCTTCTTCATGACGGGTCTCCAGAGGTGAGTGAACGGCTGGCGGCGACTTCGAGCTGCCGGTGCGCCTCGAGGGCAGCGGCGTACAGGTCGAGCCCGGCAAGGCGAGCGTCGAGCAGAGCGCGTAAGGTGTCCAGAAGATCGGTAACCGAGCTTTCGCCCGCCTCGAAGCTGGCCGTTGCCGCCTGCGCCATGCCATCGAGGTTCTCGAGCTCGGCCCGGGCGGCGAAAGCCGACTGTCTGAGCTCTCGATAGGCGGCGAAGGCCGCGGCCAGCTCGCCTCGCGCTCGCTGCGCCGCCCACTCTTCACCGGCCGCCGCCGCGGCAAGAGCGGATTCCGCTTCCAGGCGATCGGCCCGGCGGCGATCCAAAACCGGGACCCTCCAGCCGATCGCGAACACTGGCCCCTCGAAGTCGCCCCCTCCACCGGGGAGATCGTTTCCGATCGACTTCCAGCCGAAGAGAAGCTCTGGGGCCTCGAGAACCCGGCGGCTCAGCTCCCCGAGAGACACGGCCTTCTCCACTTCCGAGCGTGCCGCGAGAACTTCGGGCCGGGAGTCCGCGACCTCTAGAAGATGGTCATCGAGATCCGCGGGCGCTTTCGGAAGCGCCGGCAGCGCTGGTCTCGTCGAGGCGAGGTCCCAACCGCCGTCGAGAAGCCACGCCGCGGCCCGCTCACGCGAACGAGCCTCCCCCGCCCTCGCTTCCGACAGCGAGATACTCGAGCTCCGGAAGGCGACCTCCATGCGCTGCGCCGCGAGCAGCGACTCCTCTCCCGCCTCGGCCCGATTCCGCATGCGCCGGGCCAGGTTCTCGAGCCGGCCGCTGTGCTCGGCCAGAAGCGACGATCGGGCCTCGCCGATGGCCCAGGCCGCATAGGCCTCGCGGACTTCAAAGCGCAGCCCAGAGAGCCGCGCCTCGAGTCGATGGGTCTCCACCTGGACATCCGCGTCGGCGGCGCGAATCGCTTTCGGCCGGCGGCCGTCGATCGGCGGAGTCCAGGCAAGACCCCAGGTCGTCTCCCGCGCAACATCCTCCGGGGCCTCGCGAGTGAACTCGAGTCGCGGGTCCTCCAGGAGGGAGGCCTGAAGGCGGCGTGCCTCCGCAGCACCGAGGTCGCCGGCGAGCGCCCGCGAGGCGGGATGAGCTGCATCGACGGTGGCCAGGAAGAGGTTCTCGGTCACCGGCTTTCGTCCGGCCTGTTCGGACGCCGGTTCCTCGGCGTCGAGGCGGCTGGCGCTGGCACGCGCAAGCGCTTCGCCGGGCGCGACCGTCAAGAAAAACAGAATCAACAGCGACGTTCGTCGCATGGGGCCTCCAATCTGGGACTCCCCGCAGTGTCAGAACGGGGGTCTCGAGTCTCGGATGTGGACCGCCGACCCGTCCCGCATAGGCAGGCTCGGGCAGTCGCGCGGCGGCTACGAGACCCGGATCAGAGGCGCAGAACGCAGAGGCGGTAGGAATCGGGTGGCGCGAGCGCGTTGGGCTCGGGCGGAGGCCCGTCCGCGCGGAAGAGGCCAGCAGGCCGCGCCAGGACGCCAGCCGGCGCTACTGCTGCCTGAGCGGATTGAACCTGCTGGCTAAGGCGCGATGGCGTGAACGAGGGCGGCACTAGGTCATGGACGTGGTCGTCCGCATCGTCCCCGTGGACATGGCCGTGCAGGAACGCCTCCGCGGCCTGAGCCGCGTGCGAGTGGTTTTGTGGCTCCGCGCGATGGTGCTCGAGCTCGTGGGCGGCAAGGCCGATACCGATGGCAGGCCCGAGGGCCCAGGCCCCGAAACAGGCGATCGCAGTCCATCGGTGGCGCGCGCGCAACATCGGCCGATTGTGGAGGACTCACCCGAGCACGTCAAGGAGAACGGCAGCAGCTTCCTAGCTGGCGCGCACGCCATAGGCCGAAAGTCACGTGAGCGGACCGTGACCTTTGGCAGATGCCCCAAGGCTCGCTTCCTCGTAGAGTGTCTCCAGCCACCTGGAGGTCCCTATGAGCACTTCGTCACTCGAGACCCGTTTCGATCAGCAGGGAACGCTCTCCAAGCCGGGGCCCGTTGGACGGATCGTCCGACTGTTGCTAGGAATCTGGCTCCTCGCGGTTTGCTGGTCCTACCTGAGCTACCCCGCGGCCTTCGTCCGGGATTCGGCTCCGCGATGGGAAGCGCTGGTCGGAATCGCCTTCGCCCTTTGGTTGATTCCCCCGGTGGTCAACATCGGCTGGGGCACGAACTGGAGAGCCTGGCCGCGGTACGCCGCAGCCGGCGTTCTCGTTGTCTGGGTGGCGGCGAACATGCTCCTCACTGGCGACGCGTGGAGCGCGGAGATCGGTCGCTTCGCCTGGCTCTTCTGCCTCTACACGTTCGGGCACCTGGGCCTGTCGTTCGTTCTGGCGGCCGCGATCGGGACACCAGGCTGCGAGATGCGCGCGTTTCCGCACCTGTGGACGGTTCTCACCGGTCGGGACACCCGCGAGCACTTCTGCCCCGGTTTCTTGAATGGTCTCGATGCCTGGGAGAGAGGCGAGAAGGCGACGCCGACGTGATGCGGCTCCGGGCGGCGCTGGCTCTCAGCAGCGCAGTGATCGCATTTGGAATCGCCGTGCTCGCGGCGGCACCTTCGGCCGCACCGCGCAATGAGTGGCGACACCTTGCCGGGTGGTACCGGCTCGGCGAGGGCCGGGAAGTCCTGCTCAGCTGGGCGGCGGAAGGAGACCTGCGGCTCGCAGCGCCGAGCGAGCCCTACTTCTCACACTCGTTTCGGTTGCAGTCCGACGGTTCCTTCTTGTGGCGGCACAGCAAAGACGGGACGGAAGAAACGAGATCAGTGAGGTTCTCGAGAGCCGAGGTCGACGGGGTCGCGAGCTTCGACTGGGCCACCGAGGATGGGGACTCCGGCTTCGCTCCTCGCCTGAATCCGCAGCCCTACGGGCTCCGCGAGCTCGAGTATCGGAACCAACAGGTTCACCTCTCGGGCACTCTGCTGCTCCCGAAGGCAGACGAGCCCGTTCCGGCCGCAGCGCTGATCCACGGCTCCGGCGACAGTGACCGGGACAACCTCTGGTACCTCGCGATCGCCGATCACCTCGCCCGAAACGGCATCGCGGTGCTCTTGCCGGACAAGCGGGGGTGTGGCAGGTCCGGAGGTAATTGGCGGACGTCGAGCATGGAGGACTTCGCGCGCGACACCCGAGCCTCGGTGGCAGCGATCCGCGGAATCCCCGGGATCGATCCTGACCGGATCGGTCTGTTCGGCATCAGCCAGGGAGGCCGGATCGCGCCACTCGCGGCGGACGGACAGGACACGATCGCTTTCGTCGTGAACGTCTCGGGTGGTGTCCTGCCGGTCGATGAGTCGCTCCTCCACGAATCCCGTCAGACGCTTCGTCAGAAAGGGATGCCCGGCTGGCTGGCGGACGCCTTCGGGCCTTTCGCCGCGGCGGTGGCAAAGCGACGCAACCCCGTCTGGTGGGAGAAGAACGAGACCTACGATCCTCTGCCCTACTGGAGGTCGCTCGAGGTCCCCGCGCTCGTCGTCTACGGTGCCGAGGACGAGCGCGACAACGTTCCCGTGAAACGCAGCGTCGCCTTGCTCGAGGAGCTCCAACCGTCGGTCAACCTGAGGGTCGAGGTCTTTCCGGACAGCGGACACGGCCTCTTCCTCCCGGACACTCAGACCATTCGACCCAAAGTCCTCGAGCTCTTCGTTAGCTGGATTCGAGCGAAGGCTCCGGCTAGCTGATCAGTCCCAGCTCGACCGCCTTGAGCACCGCGCGCGTCCGGTCCCGGACGCCGAGCTTCGACAGAACGCTCGAGATGTGGTTCTTGACCGTTCCCTCGGCCAGATCGAAGGCTCCGGCGATCTCGCGGTTGCTGTAG
>CAMYMV010000089.1 GCA_947259585.1 uncultured Gemmatimonadales bacterium
CGGAACGCTCCAGTTCCGCGGGGAGACCGACCAACTGGAGCGGCAGATCAGCGATTTGCATCGCATCAGCGCCGAGCATGGTTTCGCTCTCTGGATCGCCTGGGCCACTTTCTTCGAGGGTTGGGTGGCGGGAGCACGAGCCAACGAAGCCGACGGCATCGCGTTGATGGAACGGGGTCTGGAGGCCTGGCGGGGCCCCGGTGCCCGCATCGGAGAGCCGTACTTTCTGGGCCTCCTCTCCGAGACGTGCCTTCGCGCCGGCCGCATCGACTCGGCCGCAAAGCGGTTGGCCGAAGCCCGCGCTCGGGTCGAAAAGACCGACGAGCGCTGGTGGGAGGCAGAGCTCCATCGGCTGCAAGGCGAGGTCCTGCTGGCGGGAGCCGAAGTCGGGGGCCGTGATGGCGACCACGGCGACCGAGCCGAGGCCTGCTTCCGAAGCGCCCTCGAGGTCGCGCGCCGGCAGCAGGCCAGGTCCCTCGAGCTGCGCGCGGCTCTCAGCCTGAGCTGCCTCTGGAGCCGGAGCCGGCGCGACGAGGCCCGGCGGCTGCTCGGCGGAGTGCTGGAGACCTTCACCGAAGGCCACGACACCGCCGATCTCCGTGCGGCCAGCGAGCAGATGGCCGAGCTCTAGCCTGCACTTCTCACCGGCTTCCTACTGCGCCGTCGTAGGCACCCGAATCTGCAGGACTTTGCTCGGTCAGGCATCCTCAACGTACTTCGAGTACGCCTGTGGTGCCCTCGGTCGCAAAGCCCTGCATCTTCAGGCTCCTACGACGGCTCGAAACGAAAGCCGGTGAGAAGTGCAGGCTAGCGCGCCGGCTGAGTCGGGCGCCCGCGGCGACATTTAACGTTCGCCACCCTGGATTTAACGCTCGCCCGTCTTCTATTTAGCGGGAGATCCCGGACAGGATTCCCTATCTAGAAGATCTCCGTTGCGACCCCAGCGGGAGCCTCGTCATGCCCGAGCCGGTCACTCCACTACGCACCGACCACGCCTTCGTGCTCCAACTGCAGGAGAGCCAAGGCGGTCCCGAGACCTGCCGCGCAGGACGGGTCGAGCATCTCAAGTCGGGAGAGGCGACGAGGTTCGGCACGACAGCGGAGCTCTGGGACTTCGTCGACAGAGTCCTGACCGCGATGACCGGGCGCCGCAAGCAGGAACCTCGAGGAGACAGGGAGGATGACTCCTGACGCGCGCGGTGAAGAAGGAGATCGGGTGACGGGGGCGTCGCCCTACATCGGTTTGCGGCTCGAGCGAGAGTCCGCGGACCACAGATAGTGAACGACCCACAACCAAGGAGAAAGTGACAATGCGCAACACTCGAAACAGAACGCTGCCTCTTGCCGTGGTGGCCCTGGCCCTGTTGGCGACCGCGGCCATGCCGAGCACCGCGCGCGCCGCGGACTGGACCGTCTTCGCGTCTTGGTACGACACCTCACAACTCAAGGATGCTCTGGGACTCGGTGTCCGCGCCAGCTTCCCGTTCAACGAGACCTTGGAGTTCGACGTCACCGTGCAGTACTACGAGGACTTCAAGAACGCCATCCCGGGTAGCTTCCAGGTCGAGGTCGGCACCATTCCGCTCGATTTCGGCATCACCTGGAATCAGAATGGTGAGGAGGGCGGCTTCAACGCGGGCGCCGGTCTGACCTACGCCTTCATGGACATCGGCGGCCTCGAGATCGCCGGGGTGGACATTCCCGATTTTGGTGAGGCCGACGACGAGTTCGGGGCCTACGGCAAGCTCGGTTGGCGGCATGCGAACGGTTTCATGTTCGAGGTCCTCTACCGCTTCCTCGACGTCAGCATCGAGAGCATTCAGGTTTCGCCGATTGTCGTTCCCCTTGCGCCTGACAGGGTCGACCTGGACATGGACGGCTTCGCGATCAACATCGGCTATCGGTTCTAGCGTGACACCTCCGGGCTCTGCCCCGCGCCCTCGATTGTGGGGCAGAGCCCAAGGCTCTAGTGCACGGACGATGGGATCGGCCGCGGGCGGTCGGCACGGTGCCCGCCGCCAGAAGATCCACACGAGGGAAAGGAGAGAAGGATGACGAGCAAGATGAAATGGACCGTGATCGCCGCCTGCGTGGCGCTCGTGGTCGGAACCCTGGGTCTCGCCGAGATCGCCGCGGCCCAGACAGTGACCGAGAATGTCCACATCGGGACGGGCAGGGTGCTGCACCGTTCCGGCGAGACGCTCATCGTCGACGTCAAGGAGGGGCCGCGGGGCCCCGGCATCCGCAAGATCAACATCAAGTCGACCGACGGCATCACCTTCAAGGATCGCCTCGGCAACGTCGTCGAGGTGTTCGATCTGAGCCCGGGCGACACGGTCTCGGCCTACCGGCGCGAGACCCGGCCGGCGCCGGTCACGATCACGATGAGCGAAGTGGAAGAGATCAAGGCCGCGGAGCCGCCGGCGCCCCCGCCGGCCCCGAAGCCCGCGGCCGCTCCTGCACCGGCTCCCGAGCCCGAGCCGAAGCCCGAAGCGCTGCCATCGACGGCCAGCCCGCTGCCCTGGATTCTCCTTGTGGGCCTGCTGAGCCTGACCGCCGGTCTGGCTGTGCGAGTCGCTCGGAAGCGGGCGTAGGGCTTCTTTTCCTCGCGCGGCCCGGATCGAGAGGTGGCCTCCTGCTCGGTCCGGGCCGCCGAGGGTCGAGCGCCTGACGTGTCGGCACAAAGAGCGCTTCGCGCCTTGGAGGCAGGAGCCCTCCTCGTCGGAGGGCTGCTGTTGCTGGCCTATGTGGTGGCCCGGGTCGATGGCCACGTCCACCGACGCCTCGCCCTGGGAGAGTTCGCTGCGGCGAGCGGGCCGACTCGAGGTGGCGAAGTGGACACCTCGCTCTGGTCCAAGGGGCGCATCGAGGGCTACGAGAAGAGCCTCGAGGCGGACGTCGGCCGCATCGTGGCGATTCTGCGGATCCCGAAGATCGGGCTCGAGGTGCCGGTGTTCGAAGGTACGGATGAGATCACGCTGAATCGAGGCCTGGGGCGCATTCCCGGTTCCGCTCGTCCCGGCGAGGGGGGGAACCTCGGCCTCGCCGGTCATCGGGACGGCTTCTTCCGCGGCCTCAAGGACGTCGCGGTCGGCGACCCTCTCGAGCTCGAGACGCTCGAGCGTACGGAGCTCTATCGCGTGAGCGAGATCAAGATCGTTCCGCCGGGCGAGGTCGAGGTCCTCGACCCGAGACCGGAGCCGACGGTCACGCTCGTGACCTGCTACCCGTTCTATTTCGTCGGCAAGGCGCCGAAGCGTTATGTCGTTCATGCCTCGCCGGCCCGGCCCTGAAAACTGGAGGAACACGCCATGACCGCACGCACCTCACATCGACCCCTCCTTCTCGCTCTCGCCCTGCTGGCGATCCCCGCCTCGGCGGCCGCCGGCGACTGGAGCTGGAATCTGACGCCCTACTTCTGGCTGGCGGACATCACCGTCGACGTCCAGATCAACGACCGGGAGGTCTTCGACCGCCAGGTGGAGTTCTCGGACCTGATCGACGACGCCGACTTTGCCTTCATGGCCCATCTCGAGGGCCGGCGCGAAGGCACCAGCTTCGGCATTTTCGCCGACCTCTTCCTCGCGGACCTCGGCGACGACGCCCGTATGTTCGACATCGGCGCCATCCCGATCACGGCCGAGGCGGATCTCGAGCTGACGATCTTCGACGTGGGTGGCGTCTGGTACGTCAACGGCGACTCCGGGTTCGGCGTCCACTACGGTGTCCGTCTCATCGACGTCGACAACGAGGTGGATGTCCGGGGCTTTGGTGGACTCCCTGCCAATCGCCGCATCTTCGAGATCGCCAGAACCGAGTTCGACGGGCTGATCGGAGGCCGGTACATCGGCGAGATCTCCGCGTCGGGCTGGTCGTTCGCCGGCTGGATCGACTTTTCCGCCGGTGGCAGCGACGGCTCCTGGGGCGGCGCCCTGGTGGCCGGCTACCATTTCGGGTCCGATGATCGGTATGGGATCCGCTTCGGCTACCGCCATCTGCAAATCGAGCTCGGCGACGAGGACCGCCAAGCCAAGGTCGAGAGCGACATCTCCCTGAGCGGCCCGATCGTCGGCTTCACCTTCGCCTGGTAGAAGAGGTCGATGCCGAACGAGGGAGAAAGCAGGTGGTCTTCTGGATGGATGTGTGACACTCGACCCTAGTCTCAACGGAGGTAGAAGATGAAAACGAAGACTGATGTGCTGATGTGTATCGTCGTGGCCGTCGTCGCCCTGAGCGTGCCGGTTGTGGCGCCGGCGCAAGATGCCGGAACGCTGGACAAGGACCAGGTGGTCGAACAGCCGAAGCCCTATTCCCCGTACGTGGATCAACACTTCCCGCAACGGGTGCTCTTCGGCGATATGCACCACCATACTTCGTTGTCCGTGGACAGCGGCTTGATCGGGAACACGAACGGCCCGGAGGTGAGCTTCCGGTTGGCCCGGGGTGAGGAGGTCGTCTCCAACACCGGCCAGCGGGTACAGCTGGTCCGGCCGCTGGATTTCCTCGTAGTCACGGACCACGCGGAGTATCTCGGTATCGCCAAGCTTCTCAACGAGGCAGACCCCACCTTGCTGGCAACCGACATCGGCAAGCAGTGGTACGCGCAAATGCAGGGGAGCCAGGAGGATGCCTGGGCGGCAGTCGTAGACATGCAGCAAGACTTCGTTTCCGGCGAACCGAAATTCGACAACCCCCAGGTCAAACGTTCCGTCTGGGACGACGTCGTTGACATCGCCTCGAAATACAACCAGCCCGGCACCTTCACGGCTCTCAACGGGTACGAATGGTCGACGATCAGCTCCGGGAAAGACGGCTCGGGCCCGGCAGGCGCCAACCTGCACCGGTGCGTGATCTTTCGCGACGGGCCCGAGCGGGTCAAGCAGATCCTGCCTTTCAGCGCCTTCGATAGCGGGGATCCCGAAAAGCTCTGGGAGTTCCTGGCCTCATACGAGGAGAAGACCGGCGGCCGGGTCTTGGCGATCCCCCACAACGGCAACATCAGCAACGGCCAAATGTACGCGGAGGCCATCAAGGGCGAGGCCATGACCAAGGACTACGCCGAGCGCCGCGCTCGCTGGGAACCCCTGATGGAAGTCACCCAGGAGAAGGGCGACGGCGAGGCGCATCCTCTCCTTTCGCCGGAAGACGAGTTCGCGGACTTCGAGACCTGGGACTTTGGCGATTCCTTTGGGAACCCCAAGGAAGACTGGATGCTGCAGTACGAATACGCCCGTTCGACACTCAAGAATGGGATCCGGCTGGAGGACAAGCGATAGCCACGTCAGCCTGCCCACCACCCGCGAGGAAAACTACTTCGGCAAGCTTCCGAATGAGGAGCCCTCGGCCAAACGGTACGCAGAGGTATTCCTGCGCGACAAGAAGACCGGCGACGTCATCGTCAGCGCCTGGCAGTTGGGCGCCTCCGGGCTGGCCGCGATCTGGGCGAGAGAAAACACCCGCGAAGCGATCTTCGACGCCTTGGCCCGCAAGGAGGTCTACGGCACCAGCGGCACCCGCCTGACCGTGCGGGTCTTCGGCGGCTGGGATTTCCAGCCCGACGAAGTCCTGCGACCCGATTTCGCCGCCCAGGGCTACGCCCGTGGGGTGCCGATGGGAGGGGATCTCGAGAATGCGCCTGCGGGTGCGGCGCCGACCTTCATGATCCGGTCGCTCCGGGATCCCGACGGTGCCAATCTCGACCGGGTACAGGTCATCAAGGGCTGGTTCGACGGCAGGGAGACCCACGAGCGCATCTACGACGTCGCCTGTTCCGACGGGCGCGCGATCGTCGATCGTCGCTGTGAACGCGAAGTCGGCAGCACCGTGGACGTCGCCGACGCGAGCTACACCAACTCCATCGGGGACGCCCTGCTGATGGCCCACTGGCAGGACCCCGATTTCGATCCGAAACACCGCGCCTTCTACTACATGCGCGTCATCGAGATCCCCACCCCGCGCTGGACGGCCTATGACGCCAAGCGCTTCGGAGTCGAGATGCCCGAGGAGGTCACGATGACCGTCCAGGACCGGGCCTATACCTCGCCGATCTGGTACACGCCGTGACAGAGGAAGAACACCTTCGCCGATCAGCCATCCTGATGCGCATCCTGGGCTGGCTGTTGGTAGTCGGCCTCGTGCCGATGGTGTTCATCTATCCCCCGGGATTCATGTGGGGCGCCCCATCGGAGGGCTTTCCGAGCATCGGACCGGCTCACCCGCCTTCGCCTTACGACGGCCTGCATCCTTACCTCTACATGCTGGGGGCGCTGTATGTCGCCTTCGGCATCCTGTTGATCCGGGGCGCAAGGGACCCTCGTCGCAACGTTGCCCTGTTCGATTTCGGCATCCTGTCCAGCGTGTTGCACGGTCTCGTGATGGTGCCTCAGTCCTTTCTCTACCCCAACGAGCACGCCCACATGTGGTCGGACGTTCCGTTCATCTTCCTGATGGCTGCGGTGCTGTGGATCTGGCACCCGGAACGCAAAGGCCGCGCTTAGCGACCGCGAACTGACAGAGGGAGGCAATATGGCTGAACCAAAGCTGCTGGACAAGACCTACCGTGTTGTTATGAGAGCGTTCGTGGAGCGAGCGAGGCCCGCGAACTCGCCGAGCGTCTCGACCGACCCTTCAGCAGGGCGGTAGCCGGGTACGGCACTCTTCCAACGCTGCAGCTCTGCGAGGACACCGCGCAGATGGCCCGCCTGGCGCGCGCGGGCTGAGGAACGACTTTGTCGATGTCCGTTCAGGTGATCGCGACGATCCTCGTTGTCGGAAGTGCCCTGACACCGCTGCTTCCGGTGCTTGCCGAGGACAGGTCTGCTGAGAACACCCGGGCGCAGTCGGACAGCCCTGAGGAGCCGACGCCCGACGAGGGCGAGCAGGAGTCGGACGAGGAGGAGCAGTCTGCGGAGGAGCCTGCCGAACACGAGCGGGCCGACCACGCGCCCGACGCCTTGCACGACGCGATTCTCGACAGGCTGCTCAGGGGATCGTCCTGATCGACCGGCCCGGTTTCGGTGTCGAGACCCACGGCAAGATCCAGATCCAGTACCTCGACGCCGACGATCCGTCGCTCGAAGACGATCTCTTCTTGCGTCGACTCCGGCCGTTCTTCTTCGGCCACATCGGCGAGAGCTGGACGTGGAAGCTCGAGGGCGAGGTCAGCAGCCGGATCGAAGCGGGGGGCACCGACCTCCACCAGCTCTTCCTCCGCGACGTCTACGTGCGGTACCAGGGATTCGATGCGCGCCACCGGCGACTGACTCTGGGCAACCAGAGAGCTCCCTACTCGCGAGACGCGCTGACGTCTTCGACGCACCTGCTGTTGGTCGAGAGGAGCCTCGTCGGCAACCACCGGGCCGGGGTGCCGGACCGAGTGCTGGGACTGCACTTCCGCAGCGAGGCGCGCGCGGGCAAGGTCGCCTATTGGGGGAGCGCCGGGCTACTGGGTCACGACCCCGATGCTGGAGACCTCAAGTTCGAGTCCGTGATCAACGGCAGCGGCGATCTCAACACGGGCCTCCTGTTGGCCGCCCGGGTCGATCTCCATCCCCGCGGCGCCATGACCTACGCCGATGGCGATGCCCACACACCCGAGCTCAAGTACACGTGGAGCCTGGCCGGCTACCGCTGGGACAACAACGGCGACAACAATCCGTTCAGCGAGGGGGGCGTCAGCCTCGACCCGGAGATGGCCGACCTCGATTCAGCCACCGGCATCGAGTTGAGCGGCGGTCTGCGCGGCCGGGGCATCACCTTGGACTGGCAGTACAACCGCATCTGGGGCGAGACCGTCGTGCCCGACTTCACCGGTGGGCTCTACACCGACGGCGACACCCGGCTGGAGGTCTCGGCACTGGAGGGGGGCTATCGGATACCCGGCTCGATCGTCGAGCTCGGCGGCGCTCTCGTGCGACTCGACGCGGACGGCTTCGTGGACGCCTTCGACCAGGCGACGGTGGTCGTCAATCTCTATGTCGTCCGGCGCTTCATCTACAAGCTCCAGCTCTCGCACACCTGGAACTCCAACCAGCTCGGTATTCCCGGAGACGACTTCGGCCAGACCCGCATCCAGTTCCAGTACGTCTGGTGAGGCGCGGTGGATCGGCCCGCGGCGAGATTTAACGCTCGCCGCCCCCAATTGAACGCTCTGCCGTCTTCTCTTGAACGGGAGGTCCCGGACAAGATTCCTCTATACAGCAGCGTTCCGTTGGGAGGAGCGACACCATGGTGCCTTCAGACCTTCCGAAAGCGAAGCAGACCGCCTTGGGGCTGTACGTCACGGCGCACGAGGCCTATGAGAGGTGGCGGGCGGCGCCCGCCACCGTCAAGGTCCTGGACGTGAGGACGCCCGAGGAGTACATCTTCGTCGGGCATCCCCCGATGGCCGTGAACGTGCCTCTCGGGTTCCAGACCTACCGGTGGGATCCGGTTAAGGGGTACTTCGACCTCGAGCTGAATCCCGACTTCGTCGCCCTGGTCCGGCAGCTCTTCGAGCCCGGGGACGAGATCCTCGCGGTCTGCAGGTCCGGCGGGCGCAGCGCCGTCGCGGCGAACCTGCTGGCGAAGGAGGGCTTCAGCAACGTCTGGAACATCGTCGATGGAGTCGAAGGGGACCTGATCGACGACCCCGAGAGTCCTCACCACGGCAAGCGAATGCGCAACGGCTGGAAGAACTCCGGTGCGCCGTGGACCTACGCGGTCGAACCGGAGCAGGTGCTCCTTCCCGAAGATCGACGAGGCAAGTAGCGGTCGGGACATGACAGCGGACCGTAGGACGAGATCAGAGACAACCAAAGAAAAGGAGATAAGAAGATGACAGTCGCCGAACCGGCAACTACCTCAACTGCAAAGGTCAACCCCGACGACGCACGGATCGATGCTCTCAAAGAGCAGCTTAGAAGCACCCCGCAGGAGGTCGATTACGAGCGGCACATCATCATGCGTGATGTGTACGAGGAGACTGCCGGCCTCGATCCGATCATCCGGCGCGCCAAGTTGATGGAAGCCACGGTGGAACGCAAGAAGCTCTACATCGATGACAACCTCTTCGTCGGCTCCATCACGGGTACCGTCAACGGGGTTTACCCGTATCCCGAATGGAACGTGGAATGGATGAAGGAAGAGGAGACCGTCGAGAAGTCGAAGACTCCGGAATTGCGGGCGGCCAACGAATGGGCGCTCGAGTACTGGGACAAGCGTTCACTGAAGACCCG
>CAMYMV010000090.1 GCA_947259585.1 uncultured Gemmatimonadales bacterium
CACCCAGGTCTGGTGCCAGCTATCCGTACGCCTGTCGTAGATGCTGTAGCTGAACCCCCGGCCCCCTCCGGCCCCCTCCCAGTTCTCGTGGAGGGCGCAGTCCTTCAGAACGAGCTCGATCCGGTTGGTGCCCGCCTGCTCGCCGTCGGCAGTCTCGACGGTCCAATCCCCGATCCAGAAATCGAACTGGCGGTGCTCCGGTCCATCGCAGGTCGGAGGGTCCTGCGCGTGGGCTGGGCTCGTGGCGAACGTGAGGGCGACCACCAGCAAAGGCAGGGCGCGCCGGCTCATGAGGATCATGAAAGCTCCTTTCTGATCCGAGAGGTGCTCTTTTCGTGTGAAGAACGCGCCAGGACCCAGCGGAGCGACGGCAACTATCAGCCGGGCGATGCCAACAACGCGACCCCGGCACCCGCAAGCGCGACGCCGAGGAGGCGCGGGAGCAGATGGCCTCCAGGCATGACCTTCTCAGCGCACACGATCGCCGTCAGCACGGCCATCCATCCAAGGCTCACCACTCCCACGACGAAGGCGAGCGCCATCAGTCCCCAGCAGCACCCGACGCAGGTGAGTCCGTGGCGGAGGCCGATCCGGTACCCGGGCGCACGCCCCGGAGTCCAGCCGGCGAGCAGAGCTCCGAACGGGGATCGGCAGTAACGTAGACATGCTTCCTTGATCGGTGAGAGCTCCCACAACCCGGCCAGCAGAATGACTCCTCCGGCAGCTCTCCCGGTCAAGCGCAGCGAATGGGGCTCCAGGAGCGTGAGTTGCAGCAAGAGAAGCTGTGCGGCTGCCGCGAGCACGCTGAACAGAGCCCAGACGGTCAGGTACCCGAGCAAGAGAGAGCCCGCGCGCAGGTAGGGTCCCTCCGAACCTCCGGCGCCCACAACGGCGCCGCGTCCCGCCGCGCCAGACGGCTGAGCGCCCGCGCTCGGCATCACGGCGGCGACGCTGAGCCAGGGAAGGGCCGCCGGCGTCATCATGGCCGCCATCATCACCGTCCAGAGCAGCGCCGCGGCACCGGCCGTGGCGAGGGAGGGCGACGCGGCCGCCGAGAGATCCGGTCCCACGCCGTGGCCCGAATGTGTGAG
Organism: uncultured Gemmatimonadales bacterium; assembly: GCA_947259585.1. GTDB lineage: Bacteria > Gemmatimonadota > Gemmatimonadetes > Palauibacterales > Palauibacteraceae. The sequence goes on from CAMYMV010000090.1 coordinate 1,092, forward strand.
CCACATCGCCGACCAGAGAGCCCCCGTCAGGAGGAGGCCGCCCAGCAGGATCGCTTGGTGTGCGCGCTCCGGCCAGCTCGAGGCGGCCGCACTCGTGGGTCGGACGGTCACCCGCCCTCCACCGACCAGTGAAAGTCGGACCAGAGCCCGTGCGTGCCCTCGTTGCGGAAGCTGATCACTCCGTCGTCGTACTCGCTGTCGCCGCTGGCGATCACCTGCGCGGGCGCGTGGATCTGGTTGAAGATGTTCTCGAAGCTGACGGGCCGGTTCCGGTCCTGGCCTCGAATCGCCGTCACGACCCCCCGCAGCAGCCCTGCCACGGAGATACGCTTGGCCATCGGCTCGTCTTCGATCTTAATCGGGGCGATGCGGGTCTCGAGGTGTTCTCCGACGAAGCGACCCAGCACCTTCCACGGCCCTCCGACTTCACCGCGCAGGATCCGCTCCGCACAACGTCGCTGCTCGGGCGTGGCCTCGTCATCGATGACGATCGTCTGGACCCAGCCGCCGTCGATCATCCGCTGGGGGCTGTCGGCGGCGATCACCGCCTTCACCCCGCCCAGCCGCACGCCATCCAACTCGCCCTCGTCGATACGTATCGCCCACCACGCCTCGCAGCGTTCGTGCGTGCAGAGCTGGTCGAAATGGACGTGACCGGGACAGACGATCTGGCAGCTGCAGTTCTCGAACAGCAGGCCGCGTGCGAACCAGCCACCGCGGCTCTCCGGCCCGACCACCGCCTCCGGTTCGCTCAACGATCCGTGCCTGCCACCTTCTCCTCGTCGTCGTCGAAAGTCCCCCATTTCTCGAACCAGCTCATCAGATAGAGCGCCGTTCGCATGAAGTTCGAGGGCTTGCTGGTGGTTCCGTGGTACTCCTCGTTGAACCTCAGAAGCACGGTCGGGACCCCTTCCGCCCTGAGGGCCTGGTAGTATTCCTCGGACTGAGACATCGGGGTCCGCAGGTCCAGCTCGCCCGTCATCACGACCGTCGGAGTGGTCACGTTCCCCGCCAGCATCAGGGGTGAATGCGCCAGGTACTTGTCGGGGTTCGTCCACGGGTAGCCGTCGTAGCGCTCGTATCCCCAGCGGACGATGTCGGCCGTGCCCGCGAAGCTCATCCAGTTCACCACCGGGCACCGGACGCCTGCTGCGGCAAAGCGGTCGGTCTTCCCGATGACCCAGCTCGACAGGACTCCGCCGCCGCTGCATCCGGTCACGAACATGTTCTCGCTGTCGGCGTAGCCCAGATCGATAACCGCGTCCACGCCGGCCATGAGATCGTCGTAGTCCACGCTCGGGTACCCGTTGTCGATCGCGTTGCCGAAGTCGGTGCCGTATCCCGTGCTCCCGCGCGGGTTGGTGTAGAGCACGACGTAGTCGTTCGCGGCGAGCGTCTGGAAGAAGAGGTTGAAGCCGACGTTGTACATGGCGTGCGGTCCGCCATGAATGTGAAGGATGAGGGGATACCGACGATCCGGATCGAAGTTCGGCGGCTTGACGACCCACCCCTGGACGCGGGTGTTCCCGGACGATGTGTACCAGACCTCCTCGACGTCACCGAGCTCGCGGCCGGTCAGCACATCGTCGTTGACGGCCGTGAGCTTCTCGAAGCCGGCGAAGTTCGACAGCGAGTAGGCGACGACGTCGCCCGGCTCGGCTGCCGACCGGAGGACACCGGCCGCCCGTCCGCCAGGTGAGAGCGAGTTGAGCGAGAGCATGTGGGTGCCCTCGGTAATCGACTGCACGGAGCCGTCCAGCGAGGCGAAGTGCACGTTGCTGCTGCCTCTATCCTGCGCCGTGAAGAAGACGCCGCTTCCGTCCCGCGCCCAGTGGAGGCTCTGCGGCGACCGATCCAGGTCTTCCGAGATCTTCCGCATGTTCGACCCGTCCAGACCCATCACGTAGAGGTCCGCGGCTCGGTAGGTCTGACGTGACCACGGATACCCGGTGAACGCGACCATCCCGCCATCGGGAGAGAGACTCGGTCCCGACCACGGCCCCTTCTCCTGGGTGATCTGCCGTGTGGCGCTGCTCTCCACGTCGACGGCGTAGATGTGGGACTCCCGGTAAAGCTCCTCCCAATCCTCTTCGAGAAGGCCCTCGAAGACGATCTCCGACCCGTCCAGCGTCCAGCTCAGGCTCGCGCCCGCCGCGACGCCCGCGAACAGCTGTCCGACCGTACCCTCGCCATCGGTGAGCTGCCTCGCCGTGCCCCCGGTCGCCGGCACGACGAAAAGGTGGGTGGCGCCCGTATCCAAGAAGCCTCGCCGGTCCCTGCGGAAATGCACGCGGTCGACCTCCCTCGGTGGCGAGGTCCATGTGGCACCTTCTGGCGCCGCCGGCATGTCGATCTGCCACTTGCTCTCGTCCGGCACGAACATCGTGAAGGCGATCCTCGTCCCGTCGGGTGACCAGCGCAGGCTCGAGGGGGACTCCTGCGTGCGCGTCACCTGGGAGACGGCACCTTCAGCGTCCATCCAGCGCACGAAGATCTGGGCGCCACTCTCCTCCACTTCCGCCAGGTAGGCGATCCTCGTCCCGTCAGGCGACCAGCGCGGGCTGGATCCTTTCGTGAGGAATCGCAGCCGGGAGCCATCTGCGTTCATGATCCAGAGGGCGGATTGCCAGTCGTCCTCGACTTGGTCGACCCAGCTTCGCGTGTACACGATCTGCGACCCGTCCGGAGAGATCTGCGCATCTCCCACGTTCTCCCAGTCCAGAATCGTCGATATGGAGAGTGCGTTCGAAGCCTCAGCCGGCTCGTCCGCGGCCGTCTGGTCCTGTGCCGTCGCCATCCCCGGCAGTGCAGTCCACAGCGAGGCGGTGACCAGTAGCGCCAGGAGCGATCGAGCGATCGCCGTTGATCCGAGTGCTACGCTCTCATTCCTATCGATCATCGAGTCCTCCAGGGTACTGGGAGCCCACTTCCGCGCCGCGTACATACTCGACGCATTCCGAGCCGCGCCGCAACGGTGTCCACATGCGAGAACTCCGTTCCGATCTTCGCTGATCGTCGATACCTTTTGCCGACGACAGGTCCACTTGTCTCGAACGCCGGCACCCGACAACGAACGGAGACCCCCGAGTGACCGAGATCGATGTCTATCTGAGCGAGAATCGTGATCGATTCGAGGAGGAGCTGATGGAGCTGCTCCGGATACCGAGCGTAAGCACGGAGAGCCGCTTCGCCGCGGACGTGCGCCGATGCGCGGAGTGGCTCGCCGGCCATCTGTCGAACGCCGGCCTGGAGACGGTGGAGGTGATACAGACCGACGGCCACCCGGTCGTCTACGCCGAGCATGAGACGCACGTGGAGCATCCCACCGTCCTCATCTGCGGGCACTACGACGTGCAGCCGGCGGATCCCGAGGAGCTGTGGACGACACCGGCGTTCGAGCCCGATGTGCGCGACGGACGTGTCTATGCCCGGGGCTCCGAGGACGACAAGGGACAGGTCCACATGCACATAAAGGCGCTGGAGGCGAAACTGCGCTCCGGCGCCGGCCTCCCCGTGAACGTCAAGCTCGTGATAGAGGGCGAGGAGGAGATCGGAAGCGAACACCTCGAGGGATTCCTCCAGAACCATCGCAAGCGCCTCTCCTGCGACGCCGTGATGATCAGCGACACGACGATGCTCGAGCCCGACCTGCCGGCTATCACCGCCGGCCTTCGCGGCCTCGCGTACATGGAGATCACCGTTAGAGGTCCGAACCGCGATCTCCACTCCGGGAGTTACGGCGGTGCGGTTCGGAACCCGGCGAACGCCCTCGCCTCGATCATCGCCGGGTTGGAGGACCAGTACGGTCGCGTGGCCGTTCCGGGCTTCTACGACCGCGTGAACGAGATGACGGGAGAGGAGCGTGCTTCGCTGCGGGCGATCCCGTTCGATGAGTCCGACTTCCGCCGCGATCTGGGAGTGGAGACGATGGCGGGCGAAGCCGGCTACGGTACGCTGGAGCGGCTGTGGTATCGGCCGACACTCGACGTCAACGGCATGATCAGCGGGTTTACCGGCGAGGGCGCCAAAACCGTTCTTCCGGGGGAAGCGAAGGCCAAAGTCTCCATGCGGCTGGTG
>CAMYMV010000091.1 GCA_947259585.1 uncultured Gemmatimonadales bacterium
CTGGTTCGCTCCGATCGCGTAGCCCCCGACCGTCATCCCCTCGAACACGAGGTCGGGACGTTCGGTAAGGATCACGCGATCCTTGAAGGTTCCCGGCTCCCCCTCGTCCGCGTTGCAGATCAGGTAGGCCTGCCCTCCGTTGCCGGCCCGCGTGAATCCCCACTTCATGCCGGTGGGAAAGCCGGCGCCGCCGCGGCCGCGGAGGCGAGCCGTCTTCACCTCCTGGATCACCTCGGCCGGACTCATGGCCAACGCCTTTCCGAGGCCGGCCCCCCGCTCCATGCTGCTGAAGATCACCTCGCCGGGAAGCCTCAGGTTGTTTTTGACGGCCGCTCTGACCAGGTCGTGCGAGTTGTTGCCGTCTCCGTACTCCCGGATGAGCAAGCGGCGCAGGCTACCGATCTCCTCGCGCTCTTTGAGCATGCGCACGGTCCGCCGCGCCGCGCCCGGGGCGATGTGCGGGATCACCAGGTCGTTGACCAGCGCGGCAGGGGCTTGGTCGGACATGCCGATGCAGGATGCCCACTCCAGGGTGAAGCGACGGTCCGGAGTGGTCTCGCCGAACCGGATTCCCAGCTCCTCCTCCAGGCCTTCCGCCACCCGATCGGCGCCCGCCATTCGGTCCGGCACGTCGCCGCACAGCCGGATGACGATCTCGCCCTTCGGTTCCTCGTCGAGAAAGGCGTAGAAGGAGACCACGCCGGCCACGTCCACCCTCGGCATGGAGAGCTGGCGGGCGATCTCGTCCACCGCCCAGGGCTCGATGCAGCCGAGCTCACGCTGCACGGCGAGGAGGACATCCAGTAAGCGGGTGCTATCATCGCCGTACCTTCCGCAGATCTTCTTGATCACACCGTTTCTTGCCTTGCTCATGGGTGCATCTGGTTTCTTGGAACTGTCCGCTGATTCGGAGAGAAAAGGTTTCATTGATTCGACGGGCCCGAGCCCGGGTCCGAGTGCCCACTGGTGAGTGCGGCCCGGAGCAGAAAGATGCGCTCCGCCCGAGGCTGCTGTCTGTCGGGAGAAGTTGATCGAAGCCTGTAGGAGAATCCCGTAAGCGCCTGAGCGGTTTTCGCTCACATGCGAAAGGCGCCTTCCGCGGCGCCATCTGCGGCGCGTAGCTTGATGGCTGAATCGGGGCGGTCGGGCCGCCCCTTCCCGGGTCAGAGGAGATCGCCGAAATGAGTCGGAATGCGCTGAACACCTACGCCTCCGCAGTCACCACTTTGCCCCTGTTTGTGATGCTTCTTGGCATGGCAGGCTGCACCTCACCTGACGGCGGAGGGCAGAGATCTGCTGACGTGCCGCTGGCCTTCTCGATCTCCTACCCGGAGTCGGTTGCACCCGGCCCCATCGACGGGCGGGTGATCCTGATTCTGGCCGCGGACGACGAAATCGAGCCCCGGTATCAAGTGGGCGCCGGCCTCGGTGCGCCCCAGGTCTTCGGGATCGATGTCGAAGGGCTCACGCCGGGCGAGGCCGCGGTGATCGATGCGGGCGTCTTCGGCTTCCCAAAGGAGAGCCTGGCCGAGGTACCGCCGGGCGAATACTCGGTCCAGGCCGTCCTCCACGAGTACCAGTCGTTCGATCTGGCCACCGGTCATACCGTGAAGCTTCCCATGGACCGCGGCGAAGGACAGCGCTGGAACCGGGCGCCGGGCAACCTGTTCAGCACGCCTCGGCGAATCAGCGTCGACCCCGCCGACGCCGGGCCGATCGAGATCTCGCTCGACCAGCTGATACCGCCGATAGAGGAGCCCGAGGACACCGAATACATCAAGCACGTCCGCATTCAGAGCGACCTGCTCACCGAATTCTGGGGGCGCCCGATGTACCTCGGTGCCCACGTGCTCCTTCCCGAAGGTTTCGACGAGAACCCGGAAGCCCGCTACCCTCTCATCGTCTTCCACGGACACTTCCCCTCGGACTTCGGAGGCTTCAGGACCGAGCCGCCGGACCCCGATCTGGAGTGCGAGCACTCCGAGCGCTTCGACGTCGAGTGCTACAACCGGATCGTCCAGGAGGAGGCCTACGACTTCTACCGCACCTGGATCTCGGAGGAGTTCCCTCGATTCATCATCATCGAAGTCCAGCACGCCAACCCCTACTACGACGACTCGTACGCGGTGAACTCGGCCAACCTCGGGCCCTATGGCGACGCGATCACCTACGAGCTCATCCCCTACATCGAGGAGCGCTTCCGCGGCATCGGAGAAGGATGGGCCCGCTTTCTCTACGGGGGCTCCACGGGTGGATGGGAGGCGCTGGCCGTTCAGGTCTTTTACCCGGATGAATACAACGGCACGTTTGCCGCCTGCCCGGATCCCATCGACTTCCGCGCCTACACCCTCCTCGACATCTACGATGAACCGAACGCCTACTACGTGGACGGACCCTTCAAGCGCGTCGAGCGGCCGGTGCACCGGAACTGGCTGGGCGAGATCGATCAGACGCTGGCGGAATACAACCACCTCGAGCTGGTGCTCGGAACGAAGAACCGTTCGGGGGACCAGTTCGACATCTGGGAAGCCGTCTACTCGCCGCAGGGGGACGACGGCTACCCGAAGAGGCTCTGGGACAAGCGCACCGGGGAGATCGACCGCGAGATCGCGGAGTATTGGCGGGAGAACTACGATCTGCGCCACATCCTCGAGCGGGACTGGGAGACGTTGGGGCCGAAGCTGGAGGGGAAGATCCACATCTACGTCGGCGACATGGACAACTGGTACCTGAACAACGCGGTCTATCTCATGGAGGAGTTCCTGGAGGGCACGAGTGATCCCTACTACGGGGGAGTGGTGGACTACGGCGATCGGTTCGAGCACTGCTGGAACGGGGACCATGAGAACGGCAACCACATCTCCCGGCTCCGCTACAACACGATGTACGTCCCCAGGATCCTGGAGCGGATCGAAAAGGCCGCACCACCCGGCTCGGACCTCAAGAGCTGGAGGCACTGAGGCGGGCATCCCGACGGCGAGAGCCAGCGCATGTGTGTGCCGCCCCGCGCCGCAGAGCTAGGCCGGCCACAGCCAGCCGAACACCCCCGCCGTCAGGAGCGCGTACACGAACCCATCGACCACCGATTTGATCGTCGAGCTCCAGGCGCGATGGTACCAGATCGAGCTCTGCAGCAGCGCCAGGGCGTAGCCCAGGAACGCCGACGAGCCCACGAAGCGGAACACGGCCAGGTAATGGGCTCCGGGACCGAGCGCCCGGCCCGAAATGTAGGCGGCGAAGATCCCGACGACGATCGAGTAGAGAAACCAGAGCGTCAGGCTCTTCCCCATCGATGGCGGGCCGCTCTCCATCACGGTCATGAAGGCGACCGGGCCCTTCTTCATCTTCTCGATGAATTCGGGCGAGCTCATCTCCTTGGAGGTGCCCGGGCACGGGATGACGTAGTCGCCGGGTCGGATGTCGAACCCGCGGAGCGCGTCCATGACCGCGTCCTCGGAGGGGACCTTGCCGAAATCGCTGTTGTGGTAGCGGAGCACCATGTGGATGATCGAGCTGGCCACGAAGACGAACACCGCGGCGATCAGAATCGGGATCCACAGCGACATCACCGGAACCATAGCCCACTCCTCGCGTTGTGCGCGGGATGTTGCCCGCGCTTCCTGACGGTCTGGTTGTCTCCAGAGCCTGATGGTCGCAGAGCTCTGTGTGCAGAGAGCGTCCCACCACGGTCAGCCGCCGGGCGACGTCCCGCAAGATGGTCAGCCCAGGATATCGGCCACGATGTCGAGGTGATGAGCGTTGTGCACGCTCATGAAGCGCAGCGCATCACGCTTGACCAACACCCCCAGGGCGAAGTGGCGGAACCAGCAGCGATCGCCGACCGGCGGTAGCTGGGCCAGCTGGGCCTCGGACTCACCCAGAGTCTTCTCGAGGACCCGGTCGGTGACGTCGAGAGTCGGAATCGCGACTTCGGGTGCTTGAGCGACGCCTCGCGGGATCGAGCCCGTTTTCAGGATCATCGAGGTGTTGGGGCCGGGTTCACCGGATGGGACCGGACCATCGCACTCGATCAGACTCCGCGCGATCCCGATCATCGCCAGGCCGCAGTGGTGAATGTGCATGCCCACCGACCATCCGGAGATGTCAGCCGAGGCCACGTCTCTCCGCGGAACAAGGCCACGAAGCTCGTCGATCTGGGCCCTGATCTCCGCATAGGATTCTTCGATCTCGCCCATGGTCGAATAGTCGGTCACGCTTCGTGCGTCGGCCAGACCGGGCGTTTCCCCACACGTAGAATCGGCGTTTGCCCGCTACCGTTATCCAGGCAGGCAGCTAGCATCCTTCGGCAGATCGTGAAGGGAGGTGCATCAATGGGATCGGCGCTGAGATCGCAGCGGCTTGGGCTTCTCTGCGTCCTCTCCCTCCAGCTCGGAGGGGGCTCCGTCCTTTCAGCGTGCTCCAACTCCGCGACGGTGGAGCACGAGGAAGCTCTGGATCAACGGGTGGTCCGAACGTCCAAGAACGTCATATCCGTGAACAAGTCCCTGTGCGAGCACGAGCTGACGCTGGACGCCGCGCGAATCGAGGGAACCACTCCGCCCGAATACGGGCTGGTGGTAGGGATAAATGGAATGTTCTGGGTGCGGCCTGCGAAGCTGACCGTGACGGTCGATGGCGAGGCCTGGAGCTCGTCGGAGTCCACGACGACGGAATTCGGGGGCGTTTGCCCCGAGCAGAGTTCGGTTCAGAGGAAGTTCGGCGTCGCCGCACAGGGTGGCTGCGTGTTCAGGGAGTCCTACTGGTATCCGGTCACGGTCGACCTTCTCCGCCGACTCGCAACAGCAAGCGAGACGATCGTTAGAGTGGACGGCGCCGCGGGCCATCTCGAGAGGCAGTTCTCCCCCGAGAACGTCTCCACGTTCAACGAGTTCGTCGCGATGCATGTCCCGGCCGCCGACAGCCTCTCGCTGCCGGTACCGGGCAACTGAGGCGCATGTCGAGGTCGGGCCTGAGGGCATAAACTGACGGCAGGGCATAGCTGTACGGCAGACGTTTGCCGGATCTCGACCCATGGGGGCTCCGATTCAAAGACACGGTGGCCGGCGCGCGGCGCTGCAGGAGGCGGCGACGTA
>CAMYMV010000092.1 GCA_947259585.1 uncultured Gemmatimonadales bacterium
GACGTTGATCCCCTCTTGAGGCGCCACCGCATTCTCCGGGTGCCACTCGATTCGGCCCGGAGGTATAATGTGGGACGCATGGCTCTGTCTCAGATCACCTGGCAGGACGTCCAGCAGCTCCCGGACGACGGCAATCGCTACGAGGCGATCGAGGGAGAGCTGTGCGTGACGCCGGCTCCCTCGTTGCGGCATCAGCGGATCAGCAAGCGACTGGAGCGGGCCCTGTACTCTCTGGTCGAGGACCCGGGGCTCGGCGAGGTGTTGCACGCTCCGGTCGGGGTGGAGTTCCCGGCTACCGGCGAGGGTGTCCAGCCCGACGTCCTCGTCATCTCCCGCGCGCGCTCGGGCATCCTGGCCGACCCGTGGGTCCGCGGTGCGCCCGACCTCGTGATCGAGATCCTCTCGCCGGCCACGGCGCGGCGCGATCGGGAAGTGAAGCGAAAGCTCTACGAGCGGCAGGGCGTCGAGGCCTACTGGATAGTTGATCCGGAAGCTGCAGCCGTCGAGGTGTGGTCGTTCGACGCGGAGCCGAGCTTCCAGCGGTTCACGCAGACCCTCCCCCTCCGGCTCGCGGGCGATCTCGGGATCGAAGTCGGCGAGCACCTTGAAGAGGTTGCCGAAGTCCGGGTCGTGCTGGTCGAGGATGTAGTAGATGCCGGCGTCGCCGAGCAGGATTACCTTGACGCGGACCGGAATGGGCTCCGGGTTGAGCGCCGGCGCCCACATCGGCATGGCGAACTCGGTCGGCACGATCTCGAGCCGGCCGTTCTTGAGCGTGCGCAGCAGGACGCGCCAGGCGCCGGGCTCGATCAGGACCTCGCGCGCGTCGAGGATGAGGTCCGGCCAGTGGATTCCGCACCCACCCCCCGCCAGTCTCCAGTTCTCCCGCTGGGCCTCGGTGGCTGAAGCCAGGCGAGGGTACCAGCGGAGAGGGACGGCGATCGTCCGTCCGTCCACGAGGTGGACGGTAAGCCTGCCTTCAGAGAAACTGACGTCTTGTACGTGGTCGCTGGACTCAGGAGCCGAAGAACTCACGCCATGCCTCCAAGAACTCTGGGAACCCCTCGGCCGGAATCCGAGCCTAGGGCCCCGGTGCAACGAACATCGATCGAAGAATGTCAAGATAATCCTCGTTGACGTACGCGAGGAGGGCGGTCAGCAGCACCACGAGCACGCCCAGGAAAAGCAGTCCGTCAAACATCTTCTTCGATACGTGCATCCTCCTCCGGGCAGCACGGATCCTTCTCCGCGCCCTGACCGCCAGTCTCCTGAATCTGATTCCGCTCAGAGGGTGCGTCCGGGGTCCCTCCTGCCGCGACGCCCTGAGCTCCTGGAGCTCCCGCCACCAGATGTCGCCCGCCAGCGAGCCCCCGATGGCGAAGAGTCCGGCACCCGCTGCCCACCGGAACCAGTCCTCGAGGCGCAACAGGCCGGACGCGAGGAGAAAGCCAAGCGTGAGAACGGCAATGGCGAGGGTGGAAGCGAGGATTGTCCGGATGCGCCGCATGGCAGCCTCCGTACGGCTTGCTGCGAGGGACCGATCTAGAGTGAGGACGGCAATTGTGGTGCCAGCGGGCATCCAGCCCGACCGTCTCGACACGGCGCAGAATGAAGGTTTTCCCGACTTGCCGCTGCGCCTCCTGGCGCTAGGCTAAGCTGAGGGAGTGTGTGTGCGGGTTCGAGAGAGGCAACTCGTTGAGCTAGCGGAAAGGGGCGAACGATGGCACCCGCTCCGTACTTCATCTCGGCCTTCCTTCTTCTTCTCTTCGGGTTCGTGACCTTTCGTGTCCTCGTTCGGCGCGACTACCTGAAGAGAGGGCGGCTCACGCCGCTTTCCGTGTTTCTCGAATACGCGGTCTTCTTTCTCTGGGGCAGCCTCGCGTACCTCGATTTGTTATCTGCCCCGTCGATATCACGGGTCGGCCCGATCCTCCGGCTGATCGCGTGGGTTCTGATCATCGGCGGGGTGGGCATCACGCTGTTCGCGATGGCCCGGCTGGGGATCCGTCGCATACATGGCCTCGATTCCAAGGTGCTGGAGGCGTCCGGTCTCTACGGCGTGACCCGCAATCCCCAAATCGTCGCTTCCGGTCTGGCCGTGGTCGGGTACGCCTTGTACTGGCCGTCATGGCACACTGCAGGGTGGGCGGCCCTCTACCTCGCCATCTGTCACATGATGGTGCTCACGGAGGAGGAACACCTGCGGAGCGTCTTCGGCGAGCAGTATGCGCGCTACTGTGCACGCGTCCCGCGCTACCTGCGGCTTCGTCGCCAGCGTCCCGACGACCGGTAGCGAAGGCGAGCCAGGACCCACACCCAGAACAGGCTGCCTGCCGCCAACAGCGCGGTCAGCGCGGTGGCCCAGAGCAACGGGCGGCCTCTCAGAGCCCGAACCAGGAGCGACTCGGGAAGAGAGGCGAGTACCCAGAGATAGCCGATCACCTGAGACACGTCCGACCGCTGCGACGCCACGAGCACCCAGAACCAGACTCCGGCGATGCGGATGGCCGCCACGATCGCTGCCAGTCGGATGATCCAGGAGAATCGGTGCGGCGACATTCAGTTAAACTAATCACATGAGCGATTCGAACGTGATTCTGGTGACCGGCGCCGGCGGCAAGACGGGGCGCGCCATCGTCCGGGCCCTGAGCTCGGAGTCCGTGCCCGTGAGGGCGCTGATGCATCGCGAGGAACAGGCCGCGGAGGCCAAGGATCATGGCGCCTCCGAGGTCGTCGTTGGAGACATGCGGGCGGCTGAGGCCATGGCCGAAGCGGCGCGCGGCGCCCGGGCAGTCTACCACATCACTCCCAACATGGCCTCGGACGAAGTCGCCATGGTCGATACGGCGATCGAAGCGGCGCTGGCGGCGGGCGTGAAGCACTTCGTCTACCACTCCGTGCTCCACCCTCAGACCGAGGCGATGCCCCACCATTGGCAGAAGCTGCGTGCGGAGGAGAGGCTGCTCGAATCCGGGCTTCCCTTCACGATCCTTCGGCCCGCCGTCTACATGCAGAACGCGCTGGCTCATCGGGCGCGCATCGCGGAAGAAGGGGTCTATCCCGTGCCCTACGCGGCCGATGCCGGTGTGAGCATGGTCGACCTCGAGGACGTCGCCCGGGTAGCGGTCAAGGTCCTCACGGAGCCGGGGCACGAGGGCGCGACGTATGAGCTGTGCGGCCGCGAGATCCTCTCGCCGGCGGAGATCGCTGAGATCTTTGGCCGTGCCCTCGGTCGTCCTGTGCGAGCCGAGGTTATCTCCCGAGAAACGTGGGCGGCGAGGTCCCGTGAGGCGGGACTGGGTGACTACGAGATCGAGACGCTGCTCGCGATGTTCGCTTATTACGAGCGTCACGGTCTCATAGGGAATCCGAATGTCCTGGAGTGGATCCTCGGGCGCCCGGCCGCCGGCTTCGAGGAGTTCGTGGAGCGCTTCGCATCCAATCTCGGCTAGGTGGGACCAAGCTCTACTTGGTTTGGAAGACGATCGCCTGCTGGACCCAGACCGGCGTCTTCTTGTCCCGGTTGAGGGCCGGCGAGAACCTCATCTCCCGGGCGACAGCGAGCCCGGCGCGGTCCATCGCAGCGAAGCCGCTCGACTCCTGTACATGAGCCTTCCCGACCCTACCCTCGATGTCGACGTACGCCCAGATGACCACCTTGCCCTCTACCCGCGCTTCCCGGAGTGCCGCGGGATAATCCCGCTGGAGGAGCGCTCGGATCTCCTCCGGATTCAGCAGTTTCGGTGGCGTATCGTACGGGATGAAGCGGGGTCGATCCTCCTCCGGGCTGGCACGCGCCGGCCGCGGAGGCGGCGCCAGGCTCTCGACGGGGTTCGCCTCGAACGTAGTCGGGGCGATCGTCACGTCCTCGGTGATGTCCGCGGCGCCGACCCGCGGGGTCGCCGGCCGCGCGATCTGTTGCGGCGGAGGCGGTACCTTGACCACCGGCGGAAGTGAGACGGCCGTGATCGCCCGGCTGCCGTAAGAGATGTCGGCGGCGCGCAGCGTCGGGAACAGCGTGAACAACGCGTAGTGCAGCCCTACCGAGAGGATCACGCCGATCGCGATCCAGTCGGTGAGGTGACGCTTGAATCTCTCGTAGGCGACGGCCAGCAGCTGCCGCTCTTCAGGGTCGCTCACTCATCGGTTCACCCCTTTGCTGCCACGTATCTTGGTTCGCGGTAGCACCGTGGGCACCGACACCCGCGCGACGTTCGAGGGGCTCCGCACCGTCGGTGCTACGCCCGCATATTCTATTACCCCGGTCGTCGCGGTTTGAGCGGCTAGCAGCGCGAGCGGAAAGGCCGATCACGCGCGCGCCCGCGGCCGCATCGGGAGCCCGCAGCTGGAGCCCGCGCGTGGATTTGGGTTAGGAGCTGAGCACCGTCCGCAGGGAGCCACGCACGGCTCGTTGGAGTAGCGTTCCGTCCCTGGCAGCCTCGACCTCCGAGCCCGCCGCCTGTGCGCCGATCAGCTTCTTGGCCAGCTTGCGCACGTCTCGAGCGAAGGGAGACCCGTCGCGCACGGGTTTCCCCGTATTGATCGATTGAATGACGGAGGCGTAGTCGTTCCGCAGGGTCTGGGAGACATCGAGGCCGAGCGCCTCCCGGACATCGTCGAGCGTGATGAGGTCGTCGGGGCTGTAGCGGTTGACCACGAGCTTGAGCCGGGTCTCGCCGCCGAGCCCGAGAAGCCGGCGCAGCAGTACCTGGCTGCGCGTCGCCTTCTTCAGCGACAGTATGTCGAGCAGGGTGACGAGCAGGACCTCGTCCGCGACGTCGAGCGCCGCCATGGTGCTCGTGACGAGCGACTTCGGCGTGTCGACGAGCAGCCAATCGTAGTGGTCGCGGACGGCCTCGAAGACCGAGCTGATCTCCCGGCCGCTGAGCAGTCCCACCTCCTGCGGGTCTTCGGGCGCCGAGAGCACGTGCACGCCCGATTCGTGCTTGGCCACCAACGAATCCAGCAGGCTGGCATCGAACCGGCCGAGACTGTTGACGACGTCGACGACCCCGAATCTCGGTTCCACTCCCAGGAGAAGCGCGGCGTCCCCGAGCTCCGGATCCAGGTCGACGACCAGGATGCGCCCGGCGTTCTCCTCGGCGAGGGCGATCGCGAGGTTGACGGTGACCGTCGTGGCGCCAGATCCGCCTTTCGGGCTGAACAGGTGGAGGATCCGCCCGCGATGTCGTGGGGGCTCCGGCGCGCGCTCGGGGACCGGTCCCGGCTGCAGGTTGAGCCGGCTGAGCGTCGAGAGCACCGCCTCGCGTTCCAGCGGCACCTCTAGATACTTCGAGACATCCGCCTGCATGGCGGCGATCAGCAAGTTGGGTGGCAGCTCGGGCCGCATGCCGATGAGCGTGGCGCTCGGGATCGTCTCCGCCAGGTACTGCGCGAAGCTGACGCCGATCTCCGGCTCTT
>CAMYMV010000093.1 GCA_947259585.1 uncultured Gemmatimonadales bacterium
GGTCGGGGACGCCGCTGGACCGAGCGCTCTGGGACCCGAGGTCGCTGGGCCGCCGACCGAAGACCTCGAGGCCTACGGCCTCTACATGCGCGGACGTTTCCACCGGCAGCAGCTGACCCGGGAGGGCCTCGAGATAGCCTCGGAATACCTGCAGCGTGCGATCGACCGCGACCCGGGCCTCGCCCAGGCGTACGCCGAGCTTGTTCGTGTCTACGTGGTCTTACAGGGGTTCCGCTTCGGGCCGATCGAGGAGACGGAGCCGCGCGCGAGGGCCATGCTGGCCAGGGCGCTGGATCTGGATGCGTCGGCACCGGAGGTGCAATTCATCAACGGAGTCTATCAGGGGATAGACGGGGATTGGCGGGCGGCCGAGCAAACCTACCGCCGGCTCATCGAGCTCAGACCCAGCTTTGCCGAAGCGCACTCGGGACTGGGGCTCGTGCGAGGAATCGGGTTTGGTGACGTGGAGGCTGCGGTCCGCGAAACCCGACTGGCCACGCTACTGGATCCGCTGTCGCCTGCCCAACACCAACGGCTCTCGAGGTGGCTCTACCACGCCGGCGAGTTCGAGGAGGCCATCGTCGAATACGAGCGAATGGTGGAGCTCGATCCCGAGTTCCGCACTTTCGCAGCCCCGGCCCCGTGGAACGCGTATAGCCGTGTTGGCCGTTACGAAGAGGCGATCCGAGAGACGGAGCGCCACAACGATCTCTACCCGGACACGCGTGGGCACGGGCTGGCCGACCTTGCTGCGAACTATGCCGAGGTAGGGCGGCGGGCGGAGGCGATCCAGGCGCTCGAGGAGGCTAAGGTTCTCGGGACCAGCCCCCTATTGGTCGCTGTCGCACACGCGGTGCTCGGCGAGCCCGACAGTGCCTTCGCCTATCTGGAGGACGTCTACTGGCCGACGTCTGCCATCAGGTACGTCCCGTTAAAGCGGGACCCGCGCTTCGAGCCGCTGCGATCGGATCCTCGCTGGACAGCCGTGATGGAGCGACTGAGGGCCCAGTGGGGCGTCGAGTGGTAGGCTGGAGGGCAGCCTGACATCGACACCCCTCGGCGGACGTCTATTGTTGGCATATGCTTCCTGCTTTCTCTCCACACGGACGCTCCACCATTCCTCGCCAACTTTGACCCAGAGATTGGCGCTTGCTTCCCTATAGGACGGGCCCTGTTCGGTTTTCGAGCCTTCAGGAGGTTGGCCTTTCAAGCCGTCCGATGATCCGCGGCCTCACGGGCTGTCCCGGGCTCAGGGGAAGATCCCCAGCTCCTCGTAGCACACCACGATTTTGTCGATCGCGTTGATGAACGCGGCGGTCCGCAGGTCGACGTCGCTCCCGTGATTCTTCTGCACTTCCCGAACCTGGTGGAAGGCGTTGACCATCGTCTCCTCGAGGCCCGAGTTCACCAGGTCCTCCTCGTCGGCGCCGCTGGCGAAATGGGAGACATCCCGATCGGAGAACGTCTGACCGGTCGCCTGCTCCACCGCGGAGAGGAGCTGTCGCTGGGCGGTCTCGTCGAACCGCTTCTCCATTCGCCCGAACCGGACATGAGAGAGGTTCTTGAGCCACTCGAAGTACGAGACCGTCACCCCGCCGGCATTGAGGAACAGGTCCGGCAGGATGGTGACCCCCTTCTCCAGCAGGATCTCATCGGCCGCAGCGGTCGTGGGCCCGTTCGCCGCCTCGGCGATCATGCGGGCCTGGATCCGACCCGCGTTTTCTTCGGTGATCTGGTTCTCGAGCGCCGCCGGCACCAGGATGTCGCAGTCCATTTCCAGGGCCTCGGCGGAGCTCGGTAGATCGGTGGCACCGGGGAACCCGAGTATGGAGCCGGTCTCGCGCCGGTGCTCGATCACCGCCTCGAGGTCGAGTCCGTCCGGATCGGCGATCGCGCCCTCGTATTCGGCCAGGCCGACCAGCAGGGCTCCGTCGTTCGCCAGAAACCTCGCCGCGTTGTAACCGACGTTGCCCAGCCCCTGAAGCACGACCCGCTTGCCCTCGATGCCCGTCGACAGTCCGAGCGCCTTCATGTCCTCCTCGACTCCGCACGCCTCGCGAACGCCGTAGTACACGCCACGGCCCGTGGCCTCCAGCCGGCCGCGAATCCCTCCCTGGGCGATGGGCTTGCCGGTCACGCACGCTTCGGCGTTCAGTTCGCCCCCGCTGAGAGACTTGAACGTGTCCACGATCCAGGCCATCTCCGTCGGGCCGGTGCCGTAGTCGGGAGCCGGCACGTCCACGCCGGGGCCGATGAACAGCTTCTTGACCAGCTCGAAGGTGTAGCGCCGCGTAATCCGCTCGAGCTCGCCCCTGGAATAGCTGCGCCGGTCGATGCGGATCCCGCCCTTGGCGCCGCCGAACGGCACCTCCACGATGGCGCACTTGAAGGTCATGAGGGCCGCGAGGGCCATCACTTCGTCTTCGCTGGCCATCAGGCTGTAGCGGATTCCGCCCTTCGTCGGGAGCTTGTGGTGGCTGTGCTCGGCCCTCCACGCCTCGATGACTTCCATCGACCCGTCATCCCGCTTCAACGGGAAGGTCAGCCGGTATACGCTATTGCACTCCTTGATCTGGTTCATGAGATGCGGGTCGTAGCCCGCAAGCGCCGCCGCCCTGTCGAAGCTGCGATTCACCTGGTCGAGGAAGCTGAGCTGCGCGGTCAAGGTGTCCTCCATGAAAGGTCCGGCGGCGAGTCCTCGCGCCGGCAGTCCAGATTCAAGCCACGAACGGCAAGTCCTACCGCAGGAACTCGTTCACAAGCGTGCGAGCGTAGAATGTTGGCCAGGGTTCATCAGCGGACTCTGTGCTGTGCTCGCGGTCGGCCAGCACGAAGAGATAGACCAACTCGCTTTGGGTGATCTCACGCTCGAACTGTTGACTGAGCCTGTCTTGCAGGTAGTCGGCGTACCAGATCGCCCACTCCGGGTCCGCGCCGTCGGTCTCGATGAACGCCTGGTGGTGGGCCTCGCCCGTCTGGCGGAGCAGGTCGGCTATCTGGGCTTGCAGGTTATCCATCGGCTTATCTCCATCTGCCTGGGTTCGCTCGTTGCGGGCCCCGCTCTCGGTCAGGCCGGCCCCCTTCAGCTTCCGGACATGGGTCTTGAACTTGGCCCGATCCATGCCGATGTCGCTAGCCAGGTCGGCAGCGCGCTCCCCTTCGCGCCCAGATGGTCCATCAGCACAGAGCAGCTAACCTGAGGCTCGCCCTACGGCGCAGGGGGCTCTTCGCGCGCACGAGGCGAGGTGGGTAGTCTTGGAAGATGAAGGCGGGAACATGAAGACCTTCTCAAGTGGAGGGATCGTATGCAACGGAGCTTCGCCCGGTGGATGGTGGCTGCGGGAGCGATCGCCGGCCTGATGCTGCACGGCAGCGGGTCTCTGAGGGCCCAGGATGCGAACGACGCCGGCCTGGATCCGATCATCGAGCGGATGGATCAGAGACTGGCGGCCGTCGCGGACGAGCTCGTCGCGATCCGGCGCGATATCCACCGACACCCCGAGGTGTCGGGGCAGGAGGAGCGGACCGCCGGCATCGTCGCCGCCCACCTGGCGGGATTGGGGTTCGAGGTCCGCACGGGCGTGGGCGGCCATGGGGTGGTCGGGGTGATCCGCGGAGGCGGTGAGGGCCCGGTCGTCGCGTATCGCGCGGACATGGATGCGGTGCCGTCGACGGCACCGGACGCGGTTCCGTTCCGGTCGGAGACTCCCGGCGTTCGCCATATCTGCGGCCACGACATCCACACGACGGTGGGACTCGGCATCGCCGAGGCGCTGGCCGCGGTCAGGGACGAGCTGCCGGGTACGGTGAAGCTCATCTTCCAGCCGGCCGAAGAGAATATCCAGGGCGCACGCGGGATGATCGCGGACGGTGTTCTGGATGACCCGAGTCCCGCCGCGATCCTGGCGCTCCACACCGCTCCTCTCGAGGTCGGCCAGATAGGTGTGATCGAGGGCATGGCGTTGCCGGGCATCGACATGGTAAGGATCACCCTTTCGGGCGACGGTGATCTGGAGGCAGCAGCCGAGGCGTACGCCGACGTGTTCGGCGAGGTGAGCACGGTCGGTCCGCCGGGTCCGGACCTCACGATCGCCGGGGTACCCGAGTTCATCAACGCGTATTCCACCCGCGCCGAGCCGGCAGGAGAGGGTAGCTGGCGGGTTCAGGGATCCGTGAAGGCCTCGGGAGAGGATCAGTACGGGCAGGCCAAATCGGAGATCCTGGCCAAGCTCGACGCCATCGATCTCGAGGGCGTGTCGGTCGAGGTCGAATACCTGGATCGCTGGCTGGCGGACACGATCAACGATCAGGATCTGCTCGACGCCACTGTCCCGACGATCCGGGCTCGGGTCGGCGAGGGCGGGGTCGTCGTTTCGAGAGCTCCGATACCCTACTTCGGTGAAGACTTCTCGTTCTTCCAGCAGGAGATTCCGGGAGCGATTTTCTGGCTGGGAGTCTCGAACTCCGAGAAGGGCACCGTGGG
>CAMYMV010000094.1 GCA_947259585.1 uncultured Gemmatimonadales bacterium
GTGGATGCTCGTCGCGGGGCGCCCTGCCCCACCTCGCTGGGACTCGTTCCCGAGGCGTCGCTAGACGTCCGCGACGCCACGGAGCTCAGACTGACATGACCTTCATGTACTCGGCGCCGATCGCGCCTCGACGGCAGGCGGGCGCGGCGAGGAAGTCGGCCGCGTGCCTCGCCTGCACCGTCAGCGCGTCGGCCAGCGTGGAGCCACACGCGTCCTGGGCGCAGGCCATGATCGCTCCCCTGGCGATCTCCGAGCCCCCCGAGTCGGCCGGCGGAAGATCGCTCACGTCCGCCGGCACTCCATCCAGGGCGCCGGTCTCCAGGGGGCGCTCGGCTATCCCGTGATCGCCTCCGGAGGCCAGCTGCCAGGCCGTCTTCAAGGCATCCTCCATGGAACCCGAATAGTCGATCAGCCAACCCACGGCATCCTCCGCCCTGACAGGTCGCCCGTTCAACAGAAGGTGCAGAATCCTGGGCCAGTGCTCCGGAGCGGACTTTCGGATCGGCCAGTGAGAGCCCTCCATGCCCGGCACGACCGGCAAGGTCACCTCGGGGAATCCGAGAGACGCTCCGCCCACCGCCACGAGGTAACGGCAGTGGAGGAGGAGTTCCAGCATGCCTCCCAGGCAACGCTTGCCGTTCACGAACCCGACCGAGACCTCGAAGTCATCGTGAAGGCGACGGGCGGTCCGGGACCAGGCACTCGACAGCCGTAGTCCCTCTTCCTCGCTTTCCAGCGCGGGGAAGAAATCGCTCGTATCGGCACCTACCATCTGCGTCGACAGGTGGAAATCTCCCGTGAGGATGACGCTTCCGATCCCTTCGGTCCGCAGCCAGTCCAGGGCTCGGTTCAGCTCGTGATCCACGTCCCAGTTGTAGCTCTCCCGGCTGATGGTCACGACGCCGACCTGGCCATCGTGCTCGGCGTTGACGTAGAGCTGCTGCCACTCCGGGGCGTCCATCCCCTCGAAGGCGTCCGGGAACCAGCCGAGCTCGGCCGCCTCGGGGTGCCTCGAGTGGTACGCCTCGACGACGGCGATCGCCGACTCGGGCCCGGCGTCGCGGATCACCGCGAGGATGCCGCGGCGGAACTGTGCGCACAGCTCGCCAATGGCGTTGATGTGGGAGAGGTGCGCCCTCTGCTCGTGGACCATCAGGTTCGCCATCTGGAACAGGGGGCCCAGGGTCCAGACCCGGAACTCCTCCTGTTCGTCGGCGTCCAGCTTCCAGTCGACGAGGGGGCGGAAGTGGTTGGGCGGGTACCAGGTCGCTCCCGTCTCCTTGTGCTCCTCGAGCTCCGGAGTCGGCTTGAACAGGTCGCCGTAGGTCCCGCTCAGGTGGTGGAGGCACGACCAGATCAGGAAGTTCGCCCCCGGCGCTCCGATCGCATCGCTGGCCCGGAACGGGTTCGGCCCGAGCATCTTTCGCGTGAGCTTGTCGATCTTCCAGAACGGCATGTTGCTGGCCCGATGATACCGGAGTCCGGCGAGCACCGAGCCGCAGAACAGCACATCGAGAACGAAGGACCAGTGGTCGCTCACCGGAACCGGGATCAGTCCCAGAGCCCAGAACAGCTGGGTGATGTCCGAGGGCTCCGACTCGACGATCTCCCAGATCTTGTTGATCTCGTGGGGGAAGGCCGGATGGGCCACGCCGACCCCCAGCTCGGAGCTGGGGAACCCGGATGTAACGGAACGTATCGCTATGTCCGGAAACGCGTTGCGAAAGATCTTATAATGTTCTTTCTTGACGTCCAGAATCTCTGGGATCGCCTCGAGGAGAAACCTCGGGCGGAAGTCCTTCAGCTCCGATGGCAGGTGTAGGCCGTCGTAGTTGAGCCGCACGATGTTGCGCATGATGCGGTCGGCTCCCCGGCGTCCGAACGCCGCCACCAGCCCCGGATACTTCATCCCGATCCCATCCGGCGCCGAGGGGAAGTCGAGCGCCACGATCGGCACGTCGAAATCCACCAGCCTGGAGCCGAGCTGCATCGTCTTGCCGGCACCGACGATCCCGTTGGCCCCGGAGATGACCATGGATCCGCGCTCCTCCGGACCGCCGAAGACTCGGTCCACGAGGTCGGCGGCGTCGACCGGCAGTCGACCGGCCCGGAAAATGTCGCTGACGCTTCCGAGGCCGATCGTCTCGAGGGTCGGCTCCCGCATCGAAGTGGTCGTCGTCATTGTCGAAGTCGCTGTCGTGGTGCTCATCGTCCGTCTATCTCCCTACGCGATCGTCAGTATGCGATCATCTCGTTATCAGCTGCCGGATCCCGCTCCGACCGCGCTCAGTTGACGCTGAACTCGGCCGCGATCCCCACGTCGCCGGCCGCACACCCGAAGACCAGCACGTTTCCGCCGCCCAGCGAGACCGCTTCCTCGAGGGCCTCGATCAGGATCCGGGTAAGGGTCGGACCCTGGGGATGGCCCCAGACCAGCGAGCTGCCGGTCTTGTTCATCTCGTGCCAGTCGTAGTCCAGCATCCGCGAGAAGATCACGTCGTTGACCGCGAACGGGTTGTGGTTCTTGACCACCGCCATGTCGTCCATGGTCGAGCCGGTCTTCTCGAGGAGCTTGCTCACGGCCAGCGCCGGCGCCTCCGGCATGAGGCTGGGGTGGGTCCTCACCTCGGCCCTGGCGACGAACCGTATGTCGATCTCCGGCCGCGGGCTCAGCTCGCGCGCCTTCTCCTCGGTCGTCACCAGCAGGCAGGCCATGCCGTCCGAGGCATGGGTCTGCGTCCCCGACGTCACGCAGGTGTCCAGCTCCCGCATGCCGCGAAGATCACCCGGGGACACCGCGCGCACGCCCAGGTCGTCGTCAACGCGGCCCAGCGGGCGGCCCTGGACGTTCAGCACCTCGAGGGGAACCAGCACGCGGTCGAGGAAGCCGCTCTCCTTCGCCTCGAAGTACTGCTGGTAGCGGTGGAGGGCCAGGTCGTCGGTCTCGGCCCGTTCCGCCTTGTACTTGCGGGCAGCGAGACCCGCGGCGGCGATCATCGCGTTTCCGGTCGCTGGGTCGAAGCCGAAGTTGTCCCATACGTCGCTGATCGGCAGCGTTCGCTCGTGCGCCCGACGCTCCGGGAAGACCCCGACCGGCGAGTCGCTCGTGCGGTCGAACGTCAGGACTCCCACGACATCGGCCTGGCCGGTCTGCACATCGGCGCCTCCATGCAGGACCGCCTGAAGACCCGTGGCACACGCCTGCTCGAGGTGATAGCCGGGGATTCGGGTCCCGAGGCAGCTCGCCACCAGCGGTGCGTTCCAGAACTTCCAGTGCCAGGGGATCGTCGACCCGATGACCAGGTACTCGAGCTCGCTCTTGGGGACCTTCCTCAGCCCCAGGATCCGGTTCATCGACTCGCCGGCGAACTGACCGATGTTGACCTCCGCCAGGGCCGAGGTCTGCCAGGCCGGGAAATAGCTGCTTCCCCAGGTGCCGTAAGGGATTCTGGCCCTCGGCATCATCCCGTTCGTATCCGTCATTTCCTGCTCCTGATCTGACTCGTCTGCCGCTCTTCTCGCACTTATCGGCCGCCCGTATTCCACTCGAAGCGACAAGCAGCGCTGAAAGCTAACGAAGTGGAGCCCGCGGGGCTGTGGTGATGGTCTTGCGAGGGGATGTGGTGAGATTTCCTACCGGGAACGGGTCGCCAGACGCCCAGCCCGTCTGGTGGGGATCTGGCTAGAGAGGCGTCCGGCGGATGCTCCGCCGAACGCCCCGGTCCTTCAATCAGCCATCGAATTCTCCGCCTTGGCGAGAGCCAGACGAAGCGGCTCCTCCAGGCGGAGGGCGAGGCGTGAGCCGGCCGGCAGGATCGCCCATCTCTCCTTGGTGGCCATCGCCACTCCGGTGCCCGCAGCCGCGCCAGCCGCCGCACCGATGGCCGCGCTCTTCACGTCTCCCCCGATCGCGCCACCGAGCACGGCACCCGCGGCGGCACCGCCGCCTATCTTGGCCGCCTCGTCCTTCATCTCCGAGCGAGGCACCATCGTCGCCTCCGTCACCACTCCCCGAATCGAATAGACCGTACCGTCGACACGGAGCACGTTCAACTCGGCGCTGACGACCGGCGGCTCTCGGGAGATCGACGTGACGACCCCTCCCACTCGGGCGCCTTCCGGTATCACGACGACCCCGTCGAAGACCACCGGTCGCAGAACCGATCCGGAGATCGGTGAGCCGACACGCGTCGTGCGTGTGCTCAACGTCTCGTCGAGCTGAATCTCGAGGCTCGTCCCTGACGGCACCTCGGCGAATTCACCCTCCTCGGCGTCCAGCGGGCCACATGCCCAGACGAACGCCAGCATCGGAAGGATCGAGAGGTTCCAATAGCGGGACCGGCGCACGTTCATGACTCCTCCTCACACACGAGATGCTGGTCAACGCCGCGACATGGCCGATGGCAGCAAGGCGTGTGCCCGGCTGGAAGGCAAAGATC
>CAMYMV010000095.1:0-4330 GCA_947259585.1 uncultured Gemmatimonadales bacterium
CGAGCTGGTCCAGGAACATCTCGTCGAACACGAGATGGCTGAACCCATCCCGAATCGTCTCCTCCGTGACCCGGACGCCACGCACCGTCTGAGACTGCACCCAGCTCGCGTACTGCGTCAGCGGGACCGGGGCGGCACCGACATACCCGCTTGCGTCCATCGCCTCCCGTGCCCGCGCGCGTCCCTCCGAAGTGAGGTCGAAGGTGTACGTTACGCGGCTCTGGCCACCGGCGCCGCGCACCTCCAGCAGGCGACGCTGCTGCAGGTCGACGATCTGCTCGTCAAGGATCCCGAACGGAAGCCGGACGTACTTGCGAAGCTCGTCCCCGGTTCGAGATCCAAGCGCATACAGCGCCTTGAGGATCAGGTCGGCGATGAGACCTGGAGTGAGGCCCGTGTCCTCCGTCGTGAGCGGAACTGCCGGGGCGAGCGGCACCTCGCCGAATCCCTGGTCGGCGGGCGTGACTTGCTTGAGTGCGCGATCGGACATCGTTACGCTCCATGACTCGGGTCACGCGGATCGGGCGATGGCTTCTACGATGAGGCGGTCGCCGATCTGCGTGTCCGTCTGACTCAGGATTCCCACGGGCAGCTCGAGAGCCTGCCGGGCTTCGCGATGAATACGCGATCGCTGGCCCGGTCGCAGGTCCGGATAGAGGGCCACGACCTCTCCCGGCCGGAGCCGCGCGCTCACCGCCTGCAGTGCCCAGGGCTCCTCGGGCCCGTAGCGGAACCACACATCCTCGAACTCGATCTCCGGGATCGCCGTCATCGGGACCGGTACCGGCTCCGGCGGGTCGGCGATCTCCGGCTTCTCCTCCATGAGATCGAAGACCCGGATCGCGGCTCCCTGGGCCTGCTGGTACGAGCCCCAGAGCGAGGCGAGCGCGGTGATCGCCGCCGCCACCTGCACCGCGTAGAGCAGGAAGGAGACGAGCTCTCCGGCCGTGATCTGCCCCGCCAGGACCAGCCGGCCTCCCTGCCAGAGCACGGCGGTGATCCCGCCGAAGGCGACGAAGGCCAGGACGCCGAAGAACAGCCCCCGCGCCCAGGCGCGGCTGATGGCGGCCCGCAGCGACTCGTCGATCCGCGCGCCGTAGCGATCGGCCTCCCAGCCCTCCCGAACGAAGCTCTGAACGATCGGGATCTGTCCCAGAGCCTCCTCGGCGACGGCGTTGGCGTCCGCGAGCCGGTCCTGCACCTCGGTGGATTTCCGGCGGACGTAGCGCCCGAAGAAGATGGCGATCGCGACGACCAGCGGGGCCACGGCGGCCGTCGTCACCATCAGCTGGGGGTGGAGCGCCGCGAGCAGCGTCAGTCCGCCCACCAGGTAGAGGATCTGGCGGAAGAGCTCGGCCACCTGATGGCCCAGGACGGCCTGGAGCGTGGAGCAGTCCGAGGTGAGGCGGCTGGTCAGCTCGCCGGATGTCCGCTCCGTGAAGAAGCCCGGCGAGAGATTGAGGAGCCGCGAGAAGAGTCCGGTCCTGAGCTGGACGATCACGTGCTCCCCGGTCACTCCGAGCAGGTAGACCTCCGCGAAGTTGAGCACGCCCTTGATCGCGAACAGGATCAGCAGGCCGATGGCGATCGTGTTGAGGTTGGCCAGGTTCCGGGTGACGAACGCGGCGTCCAGCAGAAAGCGGACGACGAGCGGGAAGGCGAGGCCGATCGCCGTGCTGAACAGGAGAGCGACGCCCGCGAGAGCGACCTTTCCGCGGTGCGGCCGCACCAGCGGCCAGAGCTTCCGCAGGGCGAACAGGGAGAGGCGGGCTCTCGGCCGGCCCTCTGTCCGATCCTCTGTCCGATCTCTCGGGCGAGACGTCCCACGTCCGGCGTGGCGTCCCCTCTGACTCGCCTCTATCTTCCCGCGCTCCTGTCGTGATGCCCGTATCCACTTCGACCGCAGTGACGCACGGATCCGCGTCGACTGACGCCAATTGATTCATGAACGAACCGACCCGCAACGATACGAGCGGTTGGGGCACGCTGGCCGCGGTAGCCGCCGTGGCCACCTATGCCCTCATCGTCTTCGGAGGGATCGTCCGCATCACCGGCAGCGGCATGGGCTGCGGCGACGATTGGCCGCTCTGCAACGGCCAGCTCATCCCGCCGATGGACTTCGACACGCTGATCGAGTACGGCCACCGGCTGGCTGCCCTCGCCGTGAGCCTGCTGATCGTCGCGCTGGCGACGGTGGCCTGGTGGCCAAGACGGGCAGCCGTCCGGCGGCCGCTGCGCCGCCTCTCGCTCCTCGCCGTCCTGCTGCTGGTCGTCCAGGTGCTCCTCGGCGCGGTGACCGTGTGGCTCGAGCTGCCGCCGACCACCGTGGTCCTGCACTTTGCTACCGCGATGGCCCTGCTGGTCGTTCTGGCCGTCGGGGCGTGCGTGGGGCTGGCGGGCGTCGAGCGTCCGGCCGTCCGCCGGGATGGCGCGACACGATCGCTGATGGCGCTGGCCGCCTTCGCGTTCGGGGTCGGCCTGCTCGGCGCGTTGGTGGCCAACCTGGATGCGGGCCCGGCCTGCCTGGGCTTTCCGGCCTGCAACGGGAGCTGGATGCCGAGAGGGGGCGGCCTCGTGCACGTGCACTGGACCCACCGGCTCGCCGCCTATCTGCTCTTTCTGCTGCTGCTCTCGCTGCCCGTGCTCGTGCGCCGGTGGAGGCCAGGGGATGGCGCGGCTCTCACCTGGTCCGCCCTCGGCGTCCTGGTCGCGCTGGGCCAGGTCGGCGTCGGCGCCGCCATGGCGATCACCCTCTATCCCGGCATTCTGAAGGCCATCCACCTGGCCTTTGGGGCGGCTCTGGTGGCCGTCATCGTCGTGGCGGCCTGGCTCGTCTCGAGGCCGCAGGCAGCTTCCTAGACGCACCGGCGTCGGCGGCGGCCGGAGGTGTCAGAGGCCGGTCACGACGCGACCTTCAGGGAGCCGGGGACCTAGAGCGGCGCGAGGCGGGCGGTGAAGTGGCGGAGCTGCGGAGGCTCCTCGACGATCCGGTACCCCTTCACCTCCCGGCGCCGCTCGGCGACGGCCTGTGCCACCTCGAGCACGTAATCGATGTGGCTCTTCGTGTAGACGCGCCGCGGCACGGCCAGCCGTAACAGCTCCAGCGGGGCGACCCGCTCCTCGCCGGTCGCCGGATCGACGCCGCCGAACATGAGCGTCCCGATCTCCACGCTCCGGATCCCGCCCTCGAGGTAGAGCTCGCACGCCAGGGCGTGGGCAGGGAACTCCAGCGGCTCGATCTCGGGGAGGAACGCCCCGGCGTCGATGTAGATCGCGTGTCCGCCCGGCGGCTGGACGATCGGGTAGCCGGCCTCGGTCAGGCCTTCTCCCAGATAGGCCACGGAGGCCGTCCGGTACCGCAGGTAGTCCTCCTCCACCACCTCGTACAGTCCGACCGCGATCGCCTCCAGATCGCGCCCGGCCATCCCGCCGTAGGTGGGGAACCCCTCGGTGAGGATGAGGAGGGCCTCCTCCTGCTGGGCGAGCTGATCGTCGTTGGAGCCCAGGAAGCCGCCGATGTTCGTGAGGCCGTCCTTCTTCGCGCTGAAGGTCGCCCCATCCGCCAATGAGAAGGTCTCCCGCGCGATCGACTCCACGCTGCGGTCCTCGAACCCCTCCTCACGGACCTTGATGAAGTAGGAGTTCTCGGCGAACCGGCAGGCGTCCAGGAAGAAGGGGACGCCGCTCGCCCGGCAGATTTCGCTCGCCGACCGGATGTTCGCCATCGAGGCCGGCTGCCCGCCGCCCGAGTTGTTCGTGATCGTGTGGATGACGCAGGCTACCTCATCCCGTGAGTCGGCGAGGATCCGCTTCAGGGCGCCGAGATCGATGTTCCCCTTGAACGGATATACCTCGTCCGGTGTCAGGGCTTCGGGGGTCGGGATGTCGACCGGGCGGCCGCCGAGGAATTCCACGTTGGCCCGCGTCGTGTCGAAGTGCGTGTTGCTGACCACGATGCGATCCCGGACGCCGAGGCAGGAGAAGAGGATCCGCTCCGCGGCCCGCCCCTGGTGGGTCGGGATGATGTGCTGAAAGCCGGTCAGCTCGCGCACCCGATCGCGGAAGCGGTACCAGGACCGGGCGCCCGCGTACGACTCGTCCCCCCGCATGATGCCGGCCCATTGCTCCGCCGACATCGCCCCGGTGCCGGAGTCGGTCAGCAGGTCGATCAGGATGTCCTCGGCCGCGATGCGGAAGAGGTTCCACGAGGCCGCCTCGAGGATCTGGCGTCGCTCCTCGGGGCTGGTCATGCGCAGCGGCTCGACCGCCTTGATTCGGAACGGCTCTATGATCCTCTCCATACCGGCGGCTCTCCTCCTCTTCAGTTTGG
>CAMYMV010000095.1:4351-6073 GCA_947259585.1 uncultured Gemmatimonadales bacterium
CCGCCCGCCGCACAGACGCTCACGATCGCTCTCGAGCCCGGCGGCATGTCGGTGAGCTCCAGCGCCGTCTGCGACAGGAGCCGAGCCCCCGTCGCGGCGAAGGGGTGGCCGAGCGCCACGCTGCCTCCGTTCGGATTGACGCGGTCCATCGGGAAGCTCCCGAGGCTCCGGTCGATCCCGGCGCGATCGCGCAGCCACTCCTCGTCCTCCAGCGCCCCGATGGTGGAGAGGACCTGGCCGGCGAACGCCTCGTGGATCTCCCACAGGTCGATCTCCTCGTAGCCCAGGTCGTGGCGGGCGAGAAGGCGGGGGATCGCGATCGCCGGCGCCATGAGGAGGCCGTCACGCGCGATGTCGACGCCGGCCTGCTCCCAGTCGACGAGACGTGCCCGCGCCGCCCGATCGCTCAGGTGCGCCAGGCCGGCCTCGCTCGCCACCCAGCACGCCGCGGCCCCGTCGGTCAGGGGTGAGGAGTTGCCGGCCGAGAGCGAGCCCTTCGCCCCGAACGCGGGGCGGAGCGCCGCCAGGCGGTCTAGCGAGGTGTCCTTACGCGGGATCGCGTCGTCGCTGATCGGGAAGGTGCCGGGCGAGACGAGGAGCTTCCGGTAGAAGCCTCGCTCCGTGGCGGCGACCGCTCGGAGGTGGCTCATCAGCGCGAACCGGTCCTGCTCCTCGCGGGGGACGCTCCAGCGCCGGACCATCTCCTCGGTGTGCTGTCCCATGGTCATCCCGGTCGTGCGCTCCTTGGCCTGCGGGACGGCGATGCGCAGGTCCCTGGCGCGGACGCCGGCGAGGGTCCCCATGAAGGCCCGCGGCCCGCGCGAGGACGCCGCGCGGCGCACCGTCTTGCTCAGCTCCTTGGAGAGGCCCACCTGCGTGTGGGTCATGGACTCCACGCCGCCGCAGAGCGCGAGATCGACCCTGCCCGCCCGCGCCTGCGCGGCCGCGTGCGTCGCCGCGGCCAGGCTGGTGGCACACTGCTGCACGATCGTGAGGGCCGGCACGCTCTGGTCGAGGGCGGCGTCCAGCCACACCTCGCGCCCCCAGTTGGCCACGGCCAGGGACGGGATGACGGAGCCCCAGACGACCAGGTCGACCCGCCGATCCCCGCCGTGCCCGGCCCCGAGATCCCCGACGACGGTCTGCTGCGCTACGGGCACCGAGAGCTGAAGGGCGTCGAACGCCTCGAGCTCCCGATCGATCCTCGCGAACGGGCTCCGCAGGCCCTGCACGATGTAGGTGGCTGTGTCGGCCATGGCTCCCCGGCTCCTTCCATCGGCTGGCGTCGGCCTTCGCTCGCCCTGCGTCGGCCTTCGCGGCTGGCGTCGGTCTTCGCTCGCCTGGCGACGGGCTGTCCGTGGCTGGCGACGGCGAAACCGACTCTGCAAGATGCTTGGCTCGGAAACCGTGTCGCAACGCACGCCGGGCGCCGATCTTCAGGTCGCCCCGCCAATCGAGGAGCGCTCTCGATGGTGGCGGTCCCGGACAGGAGGATCGGCGAGCCGCGGATCCCGTGACGCAGCGAGGAGGACCTTGAGCGAGAACCCAGGACCGAGGGTGCGTTTCGCCCCCAGCCCGACCGGATCACTCCACCTGGGAAACGCCCGCACGGCCATTCTGAACTGGCTCTTCGCGCGGCACGCGGGCGGGGCGTTCATCCTCCGACTCGAGGACACCGACACGGCCCGTAACGTCGAGGGCGGGGAAACCGACATCCTGGCC
>CAMYMV010000096.1 GCA_947259585.1 uncultured Gemmatimonadales bacterium
TTCCAGGGCGTCCAGTGGATGTTTGCAGACATGGCGACGCAGATCGAGGGCGCGCGACAACTGGTCCACGCCGCCGCCCGCACGATCGATTCGGGGGCGAAGAACATCACCAAGGTGTCTGCGATGTCCAAGCTCATGGCCACCGACGTCGCCATGAAGGTGACGACCGACTGCGTGCAGCTGTTCGGCGGCTACGGCTACTGCAAGGACTACCCGATCGAGAAGTACATGCGTGACGCCAAGATCACGCAGATCTACGAGGGCACGAACCAGATCCAGCGCTTGGTGATCGCTCGCAACCTGCTTCGCGAGGCGGCTTCAGCCGGGGGATGATAGCTGTGAGGGGGAGAGCATCCGCCCAGCCTGGCCCGGCGGGCGGATGCTCGGAACGTCTCTACGCCGCGCCGCCGGTCGCGGCCGGAGCCGCGCCCTCTCCCGCCTTCTTGAGCCGGCGTAGCTTGAAGCCGACGCCGAGCTGCAAGAAGCCCATAATCAGGGCGAAGAAGGCGATGATCCAGATGATCGCCAGCGCGCCCTGTCCCGGCCGGGCGATCACATAAAACCCGAAGAGTGCGGAGACCAGCCCGCTGAGCGCGAGCATCCACTCGCCCTCGACGACCTTTCGGATCTGGATGGCGGTCACGATCTCGATGACGCCGCGCACGATCGCCCAGATGCCGATCACGACGAGCAGCGCGACCGCGGTTACGCCCGGCCGCATAAAGGTGAACACACCCGCCGCCAGGCTCACCAAGCCGCCGATCACATACCACCCCTTGCTCTCGGCGTCGAAGGCCATCGCGAGCGACGTGAAGCCGTCCACGAGGCAGTAGAAGGCGAAGAGCACGATGAGGACGAGGACGGTCAGGCCGGGGAACGAGATGGCGCCGATGCCGAACAGGATCGCGAAGATCCCCCGCAACACGAACGCCCACCAGTTCTCAGCGAGCATAGCCAGCGTTCCTACCTCCTTGTGAGAGGGTGGGAACAACGCCTCATATCGTAGCATCACAAGACCTTGCCCGACCAGACGTCACGGTCGCCACATCAACACCATCACTCGGCGCTCTACCTGTACACCTGTACATGTAGAGGGGCTGGGCGGTGCAACCATTTGCGGGCGTCCCTCGTCCATACCAGTGGGTGCTACCGGACGCAGCACGCGTGTACACCAGCCGGACATCGGAAAAGCCCTGAGGAAGAGGAAGGCCGCGCGGCGGTAGGTGCGGGCGGCCGGCTGAAGCCGGAGGAGAACGCCGTCTCGGAGTCTCCGCTGCGACGATGGGTGGTTGGGAAACCGGGGAAGCGGGACTTCGAGGCGGTGCTTAGCTTCCCGCCGCTCTCAGCCAGCTCCAGTAGCGCACGGTCGGTTCCGGCTGGCAGGCCTCTCCACCGCCGTTTCCGCCGCGGCACTCGCTGGATCCATCGGTCACGACGGTGAGCAGGACCGCTCCGTCGCGGAAGAACTCCACCCGCATGTAGCCACGCTCCCCATGTCCGCGCCCGGCCGCGAACAGAGCATCGGCCTTCTCGACGGCCGTCAGCCGGCTGCCGGCTCCGCTCACCAACAGCCAATCCGCGCCGAAGCCGTCGCCGCGTAACACCTGCAGGGTGTGCTCGTGGCCGGAGGCGAACGCTACCGGACGGCTCGGGGCGCTCGAAACAGCGGCCGCGAGGCTGTCCACCATCCGCCGGTTCTTCGGATTGGACATGTCCTGCGACGAGACCCCCGAGTTCCTGCCGATCGGATAGAGGAAGGGGATCGGGATGTAGAGAGGGCCCCAGATGTTCGTGAGCGGAAAGAGCTGGTTCTTGACGCCGAAGTAGCCTCCGTGCTGCCCGTTCGTCTTGAGCGTGTGGTGGGCGAACACGACGACGTGGCGGGCCGTCGCCTCGGGCTCGGCCAGGATTGCCCGCAGCCTGGCGTACGCCTCTGCGGCGGTCGATGGCTCGCAGTCGGAGCCGGCGGGCGGCTCCTTCTCGTAGCGCAGAAGAAACTCCGTGTCGACGGCCACGAGGAGAGCGGTCTTGCCCAGCGTCTCCGCCACGGGACCCGGACAGCCGCCTTCGGGGGGCAGGAACGCGACGTTCAGATCCTCTCCCGCGGCGTCGTCGATGTAGGCGGACTGCCGGCGAATCTGCTCGAGTCCGCGCTCGCCACCGGGGCCCCAGTCGTGGTTGCCCGAGACAAATAGCCCCCGCGCTCCCGTGCCTCGCACCGCGTCGAGTTGGGTCTCGATGGCCAGTATGTTTTGCTCCCGCTCCGGGTGGCCGGGCTCGTGAAGCCCGCTGTCGTAGATGTTGTCTCCCATGAAGGCGATCGCCACCTCCGAGGTCCGCGATCGCTCGGCCGCGTCGTCGTGCAGGAGCGACAGAATCGGCCCTCCCCACTCCGGGTCGCCGGCGTCGCCGATCAGATACAGCACGGCGTCGGGCGCGTCAGCGGCTTGCCGGTCGGGTGGCGGGGGGATGGGATCGAAGCTCTTGGCGGCGCAGCCGGTCAGGGCGAGTGCGGCCGCGACGCCGAGCGGCAACGAGCGGAACGGGCGTCGTCCGTCATGCGGTCGTGGATGTCGGATATGGCCAATCACGGTCGTCCAATTAATCTTGAGTGTCATCTAGTTATTCGGGTCGTGTTGGTATCGCGGTCTTACCAGCCAGCCGGGGAAGGTTCCGCTTGAGCAGGCAGGTCCACGGCGGTCGTGCATCAGGTCCTGGAAAAAGCGCCGGCTCGGTGGCTGCGGCTTCGCTTCTCGCAGCCTCGCTTCTCGCGGCCTCGGTCCTCCTTTTCCCCTCGATCGGCTTTGCCCAGACCTCCGGCGCACAGGCATCCGGCACGAACGCCTCCCAAACGATGCCGGAAAGCGCGGCTGCGGACAGCTTCGTCACTCTCGTTCCCGGTCCGCAGTTCAAGCGGGGCGGGTTCTTCCGGTTCTTTTGGGGAACCGACTACCGGAAGGAATGGAACACCCGGATCCGCGTTCCGGTGCTGGATCTGGGGACCTTCGCCGGCGGCCTGACGCCCGTCGAGAAGGGAGGCCCGGGTCAGACTAGCACGCTGTTCTTCGAGGGCGCCGATGGACGGCGGTACGCCTTCCGGTCGATCGTGAAGTCGCTCGGAGCGAGCATCCCCGGTGTCGTAGCGGGAAGTCCGATCGGAACCGTCTTCGAGGACCTCAACAGCGCGCTCCATCCGGCCGCGCCGCTGATTGCGGACTCGCTGGAGTCCGGGATAGAGGTGCTCCACACGAGTCCCCGGCTGTACGTGATGCCCGATACTCCCGTACTCGGGGAGTACCGCGAGGAGTTCGGGGAGCTGCTGGGTGTGATAGGGCCGGTCACGGCCGAGGACGTCATAGGCAGCGATGATCTCTTCGCTCGCGTGCGAAAAAGTCCGATGGACCGGGTCGATGCGTGCGCGCTGCTCGCCGCGAGGCTGCTCGACATCTTCGTGGGCGACTGGGACCGCGACCGGCCGCAGTGGCTGTGGATCCGGGAGGATGAGGACGGAAAGTGGCTTCCGATCGCGGACGATCGGGACGAGGCGTTCGTGCGAATGGACGGCCTCCTCCCCTCCGCCATGCACTTCGTCAAGCCGTCGCTGGTCGGCTTCAAGGACCGGTATCCGAGCATCGCGGGGCTCACCTTTGCCGGGCAGGAGCTGGACCGGCAGTTCCTGGCCGAGCTAGAGCGTCCGACCTGGGATTCGGTCGCCTCGAACGTGACGGCGATGCTCACCGATGAGCTGATCGAGGGAGCGGTGCGCCAGCAGCCGGCCGAGATGTACGAGATCGGGGGAGCTCGCCTGATCGGCGACCTCAGGCGGCGGCGCGCGGAGCTGAAGACTGCGGCCTCCGAGTTCTACGAGATCCTCGCCGGCGAGGCGGAGATACACGGCACAGACGCGGCGGAGACGGTGTGGATCACGGGCCTCGAGGATGGATCCGTGGAGGTCATCATCGCCGAGCGAGTAGAGGGCGCTCCGGCCTATTTTCAGCGCCGCTTCCTCCCGCACGAGACCAACGAGATCAGGGTGCGCCTCCGCGGCGGCGATGACGTGGCCCTGCTTCGCGGCGATCCGGACTTCCGGCTGAAGGTCCGGATCCTTGGAGGAGCGGGCGATGACGAGTTCCGCTTCGTCGTACCGGCGAAACGGGTGCATCTGTACGACGAGTCGGGACGTACTCGCGTGACCGGCGAGGAAGGGCGTGGGAAGAGGGTGAACTCGAAACCGTACCGAGTCGGGACGTACTCGCGTGACCGGAGGAGCCGGGCGTGGGAAGAGCGTGAACTCGAGGCCGTACGAGGAGTGGGCCTATTCGGAAGAGGTGCCGATCCCGCCCCGGCAGTGGGGGAGCCGCTGGTTTCCCGCCGGCAAGGTCCTGATCTCGTCCGACTTCGGCCTGTTCGTCGGCCTCGGGGCCCAACGCCTCACGTACGCGTTTCGCAAGCATCCCTACTCGACGCGCCTTGGGCTCGTGGGCGGCATCTCCACGGACGGCAAGGTCGAGTTCGAGGCGGACTACGATATGCGATTCGAGAACTCCCGCACCCGTATCCGTTCGCGCGGGGGCGTCTCCCAACTCACCCAGAACCATTTCTACGGGTTCGGCAACGCCACCCTCAACCCGCCGGAGGCGGACTCGCGGTTCTTCGACGTCGACCGCGCGCTGTTCTTCGGCGAGGTGGCGGGCGCCCGCTTCCCGACGCTGAGCGAGAAGATCGACGCGGCGTTCGGGGTTCAGCTCAGCTTCTCCATCACCGGCGAGAACGAGGGGAGGTTCATCTCGCTATTCCCCGACCTTTACGGCGTCGAGGACTTCGGTCAGGTCGGCTTCTTTCTGGACTTTGACCTGGACACGAGGGATATCGTCTCAAACCCGACCAAGGGAGCGCGCATCCAGGTGAGGGGGACGGCGCACCCCGCCTGGCTCGACGCGGTGGACGCCTATCTGCCACTCGACATGTTCGGGTCCTACT
The DNA here is from genome assembly GCA_947259585.1 of uncultured Gemmatimonadales bacterium. Classification (GTDB taxonomy): domain Bacteria; phylum Gemmatimonadota; class Gemmatimonadetes; order Palauibacterales; family Palauibacteraceae. The sequence goes on from CAMYMV010000096.1 coordinate 4,981, forward strand.
ATGTGACGCCCGAAATCCCGCTGCGCCCGACCTTCGCGTTCCGGGTCGGAAGCCGGGTTGTTTGGGGCCCATTCCCCTACTTCCAGGCCGCCTACATCGGGGGGTCGCAGAGCCTGCGAGGCTGGGCGAGCCAGCGCTTCGCCGGTGACGTGTCGCTGTACGGAGGTATGGACCTGAGGGTGAAGGTCGTCGAGATCAAGAAGTTCCTCCCGGGCCCGTTCGGGATCCTCGGCCTGGTGGACGTGGGCCGCGTGTGGTCCGAGGGCGAGTCGCCGGGTGGCTTCCACGTCGGGTACGGCGGTGGGATCTGGACGGGCTTTCTCGGCCGCGGCCAGACGGTGAGCCTCACCGTCGCCGCGAGCGAGGAGCAGGTGTCCGTCTACGTCGGGTACGGGTTCGCCTTCTAGCTGAGCCCGCGGTCGGCGTAACGCCCCGAGCTCGCCAGGTCATAGCCCCCTCCGATCTTCTCAAGAACGATCTTCACTCCCGTGACTGCTCACCGGCATACGGCTTGCTCTCCTTCGGGCGGAGCCAAGCCCCCAAGACGCCGAAAAGGACGCGTGCAAAACAACTTGCGACAAGGACTAAGAGCGCGCCGGAGAAGCGGCTTCACGCTCGTGGAGATGCTGACGGCGGTCGTGATCATCGGCATTCTGACCACGATCGTTCTCTCCAAATCCAGCGAGGCGCGGGACCTTGCGAACGTCCAGCAAGCGATCATCGACATCGGCCAGCTGCAGGCGTTGATCGACGATTATGCCATGACCGCTGGTAAATGGCCCGCCACTCTGGCGGATATCGGGAAAGACAGAGCCAAGGACCCGTGGGGGCGCAACTACCGGTACCGCCCATTCATCGACGGAATCCCGACCAACGCTCGCAGGGACCGTTTCCTGGTGCCGCTGAACACCACCTACGACCTGTTCAGCAGGGGGAAGGATGGTCTGTCGAGCCAGAACCTGAACAACCAGAACGCCCAGGACGACATCGTGCGCTGCAACGATGGCGCCTTCGTCGGCCTGGGCTCCCACTACTGAGCGCGTCATGAACCGCCTGCCTCGATTGAGTGGAGCGTTTCTTCGAACACGCGTCGCGCGACGGCTGCTGGGGGTGTTCGTTCTCTGTGCGGTAGCTCCGGTCGTGGCGTTGGGCTTCCTCTCCCGTCGCGAACTGACGAATCACCTGACCGCGGAGAAAGAGGCCGACCTGCGCCGGGTGACCGAGATCAGCCGGAACGCCTTGCTGGAGCGTCTGTTTGCGATCTCGAGCGAGTTCAGCGCGCTCGCTCGTGCGCTTGAGGAGGGTGGCGGTGCGGGAGAGTCGCGTGCTCCAAGGGTGATATCGACGCCTTCGGGCTACCGCGGCCTCGGAGTCGTGCATGCCGATGGCATCGATGAGCTCGTTGGGACGTTGGGGGAGCTACCAGCCCTGGATAGCCGTCAGGTGCGTCATCTGGCCGGCGGACGCCCCCTTCTGGTCACCGATCCGGTCGGCGGAAGCAGCCGCGTCATGCTCGCGGCCAGCCTGGACACGTTGAAGCCGACGGAGGCGCTGCTGTGGGGCGAGGTCGATCCGGCTGCCCTGGGCGTCGATCGATTATCCGAGCAGCTACTACCGGAGGGAGCAGGCCTGTGTGCTTTCGATGCGAACCTCCGTCCGGTTGACTGCACGGGGGATGAGGTAGCGTCCATCCGCGGGAGCCAGGAAATCGGCGGTGGCCTGTCGACCGAGAAAGGCGGCGGTAGCGAGGAGATCCTGGAGTGGGAGAGCGGTGGCGCGACCTACACGGGCACTCACCGGAGCGTGTTCCTGACGTACGAGATGGGCGCCGAGTCATGGACCGTCGTGCTCGGCGCGCCGCGGGACGCAGCCTTTCACGCTCCCCGGACCTACGA
>CAMYMV010000097.1 GCA_947259585.1 uncultured Gemmatimonadales bacterium
CCACCGCCGCGGCCGACTGTGCCTCCTCGGCCGTGGAAGAGGCGCAGGTCGACGTCGTGGCGGCGGGCAACGCCAACGGGCCCGTGGATTTTCCCGGCAATCTCCCGGAAGTGCTCACCGTCTCCGCCAGCAACGAATACGATGAGCCGAAGACGACGGAGAGCAAGGACAGGGAGCGGTGGTGGGGCTCGAGCTTCGGGCCCGAGGTCGACGTGGCGGCGCCGGGCGTGGACAACTACACGACCGACAACCTGGCGCAAGCGGGCTACACGCCCGAGGATTACGTCCCCGATTTCAGGGGCACGTCGTCCTCGACTCCGATCGTCGCCGGCGCCGCCGCCCTCGTCCTGTGCGCCAACGACCGGCTGACCGAGTCCGACGTGAGAGGAGTCATCCGCGACACGGCCGATAAGGTTGGGTCGATCCCCTACGAAGATGGTCGCAACGACCGGATGGGATGTGGCCGGGTCAACGTCTGCAAAGCCGTGGAAGCGGCGCTTGCGCGCAAGCCGTAGCCGAGGGGCCCACTCTGAAGGTCGCCCGGAGCCGCGGTTACCCACGGGTCCGTCGTGAGTGATCCGCGCCTGAGGCGTTACGTCTCCCGGCTGCAGCTCGCGAAGATCGCGTCCCGCCGGTCCGGCTCCACGGAGCCTTCCCTTGAATCCACCTCCGCGGCCGCTCTGTGGGTCGATGTGTCCGGCTTCACCTCCCTCACCAGCTCGCTGGCCGAGAAAGGCCCGATCGGTGTGGAGGAGGTGTCGCAGGTTATGAGCGGCTACTTCGGCCGCATCACCGACATCGCCACCGGCACGGGCGGAGACGTCATCAGCTATGCAGGAGACGGCGCCCTGATCCTGTGGAGCGAGCACACGTCGGGCGGACTCGAGACCGCGACGGCGCTCGCCGCACAGGCAGGATCCGTCGTGCAGCGAGAGTTCGGCGAGTTCAGCCTGATCCCGGACGTCTCGCTCGGTCTCCGTGTTTCGATCGGTGCCGGGCCGGTCTCGATCGCGGAGGTCGGCGGAGTCGAGGGGGTCTGGCAGTTCCTTGTATCCGGCGATGCCGTGGCCCAAGCCGTCCGAGCCGACCGACATTCCGGAGTCGGAGACGTTCTTCTCTCGCCCGAGGCTTGGGGGCAAATCGGCGAATGGGCCGTCGGGGAGGCGATCGAGACGGGCGAGGTCCGGCTCGGCTCCCTTTCGCGCCCGTTTTCACCGCGTGGCGAGCGAGCTGATCCCCAGCTTACCTCCGACGACACTTTGGTGCCCTACGTCCCGGAGATCGCGCTCGACCGTCTCGCGGCAGAGCAGGAGCGCTGGCTCGGTGACTTTCGCGGCGTCAGCGTGATGTTCGCGGGGCTCCGCGATCTCGTCCTCGAGGACGGCGACGCCCTTTCCCGTCTCCACGAGGTCGTCGGCGTGGTCCAAGAAGAGGTCGGCCGCCGGGAAGGGCGCATCTATCAGTTCCTGACGGATGACAAAGGCACGACTCTCATCGCTGCCTTTGGCCTGCCGCCGAACGCGCACGTCGACGATGCAGCACGCTGCGTGGAGACCGCGTTGACCGTCCGAGAGCGTCTTCCCGCCGACGTGAGCGTCGGGGTCGGTATCGCCACGGGCCAGGCCTACTGTGGCGTGTACGGCGGCTGGGACCGCCGGCAGTACGCGGTGGTGGGCCCGGTGATGAACCGCGCCTCCCGGCTCGCTCAGCAGGCAGACGGCATCGTCTGCGACGAATCGGTGGTCCGCGCGGTCGAGGGACATCGTGCCCTCCGCTTCGAAGCCCTTCCTTCTCTACGGCTCAGAGGCGAGGCGGCCGAGGTGCCGGCCCACGAGCCCGCCAGAGAGCTTGGCGCCGAGGCGAGTCTGCGAAAGGTCATAGGAAGGGAGCCGGAGCGGGAGGCTCTCGTGGAGGCGATCCGGAGGCTTGCCGAAGAAGGTGTGGGCGGCATCGTGGTGGTGGAGGGAGAAGAGGGACTCGGCAAGTCAGTGTTGATCGAGGATTTCGTCCGCCGGGCCGGGGAGTCCGACGTGACCTGCATGGTCGGTGATGTCCACGAAACCGGGGGAGACACGCCCTACGCGCTCTGGCGTCCGATCGTCCGGGGTCTGCTCGAGCTGGACGGCGAGCGGCTCGACGGCGAAGCGCTGGAGCGGCAGATTCGCGGCCGCCTTCCGGACGACGAGAGCCTTCACGACTTCCTGCCTCTGCTCAACGATGTCCTGCCGCTCGATCTCGACCCCACGCCGCTGACGGAGCGACTGCAGGGTGAGGTCAGGGCCGAGAACACCCGGCGGCTCCTTCTTGCGCTGTTCGGCGCTTCGGCGCGCGCAGGCCCGCTGGCGTTCGTTCTGGAGGATGTCCATCTGGGCGACTCGACCTCATGGGATCTTCTTCAGGAGGTGGGTCGCCGACTTCCCGGCCTCCTTCTGGTCGTGGGCATTCGGCCGGTGGAAGAGCCGCCCGAGGGAATGGACGTGCTCCTCGGGATGGCGGAGGGCCGGCACCTGGTGCTCGGCCCGTTCTCTCGTGAGGAAGTGGGAAAGCTCCTGGCGGACCGACTGGGTCTGCCGGAGGCGCCAGCCTCGGTCATCGACTTGATCTACTCAAAGGCCGCGGGGCATCCCTTTTTCAGCGAAGAGCTGGGCTACGCTCTCCGCGAGCAGGGAGCGCTCGGCACGACGGCCGAAGCGGACCAGGCCCCACGGATACCCGCTACGGAGGACCTGGAGGAGGCTCTCGGGGACTGGACGCCGCCCACGACCGTTCAGGCCGCGATCACGAACCGGCTCGACCGCCTGGGTGCCGATGAGATGCTGACGCTTCGCACCGCCAGCGCGATTGGCCCGAGCTTCCCGGTGGCTCTCCTGCGCGATGTCCATCCCGTCGAATCGGCGCGCGACGACGTCGAAGAGCACCTCGCGGAGCTGGCCCGTCTCGATCTCGTTCATCCCGAGGCTGCCGGACCCGAGCCTGCTTGGAGTTTCAAGCACGCGATTACGAGGGACGTCGCGTACAACGCTACGCCGTTCGGCCAGCGCCGGGAGCTGCACCGAGGCATCGCGGAATGGCACGAATCGGAACAGGGTAGGGACGTCCCACACCTTTGGGCTCTTCTGGGCCATCACTGGAAGCGCGCGGGTGCGTCCCAGAGGGCGAGCGACTACCTGGGGAAGGCCGGTGAGCGCGCGCTCCGTCAGCACGCCAATCGCGAGGCGGCTCGCCTTCTGAACGAGGCGCTCGCTGAAGCGGAAGAGGCCGGCCTGCCGGAGGAGCACAGAGCCACCTGGCAGCTGCATCTCGGGCGTGCGTACGTGAACTGGTCCCGATACGAGGATGCTCTTCCCCACCTCGAGGGGGGCATCTCCCGGCACGGTCACGCGGCGCCGAGACATCCCGTCGCGGCGAGCGCTCACCTGTTCGGACAGCTCCTCCTGCAAATGCTTCACCGGGTCTGGCCGGATCGGCTCGTCGGGAGGAGGACGACGGAGCGTGACCGCCTGCTTCCGCTCGTTCCGGCCTACGAGGGTCTGGTGGAATCGCACTACCTCGCCGGTTCCACGGTACCCTGCCTGCACGCCGCCGTACGCTCGCTCAATCTGGCCGAGAGTGTCGGGCCGTCCGTCGAGCTGGCGCGGGGCTACGCGTCCTTCGGAGCGATCATGGGCTTCGTACCGCTGCATGGCGTGGCTGAATCGTACACGCGACGCGCGGTCGAGACGGCGCGAGCGGTCGAGGATCCCTCGGGGACCGCGTGGGTCTATCTGGCGACCGGCGTCTACAAGGCCGGGAAGGGTGAATGGGATCGGGCGACCGGCTTCTTTCAGGATGCTGCCCGAATCTCAGAGGAACTGGGCGACCGCCGGCGGTGGGAAGACTGCCTCCAGCACCTCGCGACCGTGGCGTACCTGACGGGCGACTTCCCGGTCGCTCTCGAGCGAACGGAGCGCCTATTCGCCTCCGCCCTCGGCGGCGGGTCCCGGAACGTATCGAACTCCGGGGCGTTGGAAGCGAACCTCGTGCGCCAACTCGCGGCGCTCCGCATCAGGGCTCATTGCCTGCTGTGTGTCGGGTCTTTCGACGAGGCGTGGGAATGTGTGGAGGGGATTCGCGAGC
>CAMYMV010000098.1 GCA_947259585.1 uncultured Gemmatimonadales bacterium
CCTCGTAAAGCTGACCCAGCCGCTCGTACGATCGGGCGAGGAAAAGCTGATCCACCGAATAGAGCCGCCTGATGTAGGGCGTGCGCACGTACCGCTCGTAGAGGGCGACCGCGGAATCCGCCTCGCCCGCTCGATCGTAGGCGCGCGCCAGGCCCGGCAGCGCGCAGAGGACGCAGCCTCCCACATCGGCTTCCGTGAACTCCGAGGTGGCTTCTTCGTGGTCTCCGGCCGCCAGAGCGATCTCGCCGCGGGCGCGATGGTAGTCGCTTCTCGGCCCTGGCGGGCCCCGCAGGCGCGGGTCGACGGCCGAATCGTACTCCGACAGCATCTCCCGTGCGCCCTCGACCTGGCCCGCGATCGCGTAAAGGGACGCGAGGCGAAGATAGGGGCGGTTGAACGGCTGCATTTCCTCCAGCGGATAGCGCTCCAGCTCCGTCTCGATCGTCCTCAGGGCCCCGGCTGTGTCGCTTCGCACCCAGATCTGCCGCTCGGCCAGGCCGAGCGCGCTGGCGAGCGCCTCGCCCATCCGGCCCCGAGCCTCCAGGGCCACCATGCCCTCTCTAGTCAGCCGCTCCGCCTCCCGAAGCTCCCCGCGGAGCGCCGCGAGGGCCGAGATCGTCGCCAGGGCCTCGTGGCGTCTCGCGGGGATGTCACGGGTAATGTCCATTAGGGCGCGGAAGCGCGCCTCCGCCATCTCGTAGTCGCGCATCGCGGCGGCGATGTTGCCCATCTGCCGGCCTACGAACGGACCCAACCGCCCCGACTGCCCACCCATGTCGAGCGACGCGAGCGCTTCATCGTACTTGCCGAGGTTGGCCTGTGCGATCACAAGGTTTCGCCGTATCGTGCCCGCGCCGGGCTTACCGGTGACGCGAAGATCCCATTCCAGCTCGTCCAGATAGAGCTCTTCCGCGCGGGCGAACTGCCTAAGTTCGATGTAGCGGATGCCCTTGTTGTTCACCGCCGCACCGCGGTACCAGCTCTCATAATCGTCGGCGAACATCGCGATGAGGCTGTCGTATGCGGCGATCGACTTCTCCAGCTCTCCGGTTACGTTTGCGTAGTAGTCCGCTTCGATCAGATATCGCTCCCGCGCCGGGACCCGGTCCCGGTACTGAAACGCCTTGGAGTAGGCATCTACTTTCCGCGCCGGATCCTGGGCCATCGTCGATAGCTCGGCGCCGAGGCTCCTCCAGGCCATGGCGAAGGTGCTATCGAACGCCAGAGCTTCTTCGTGCAGCCGGATGGTCACATCCGAGCGGCCGCTCCCACGGGCCATCGCGTACTTCTTCAGCGCTTCCAGACTCGGCGTCGTGACCTCCTGAAGCGGACGGCTGTTTCGGATGGACCGAAGGGATTCGCCGATTCGTTCCCGCAGCTGTTTGGAGAGTCGGTCGAGCGCCGCGATGACCTGGGTGGAGTCCGCGGCGGTCTCGCGCGCCGACGTGAGCACATCGCCCCTTGGCGTCAGGAGCTGTGCCGACAGAGAATAGCCGGCGCCTACCTGGCTGACTCTCCCGGCGACGACCGCGCCGATCCCCTCACGCAGCGCCAGCTCCCTGGCCAGCGGCACGTCGATTCTCGCGTTCGGCCGTTCCTCCATGCGCTCCAGAGCGTCGGCGAGATCCCGCCGCTCCACCAAGCGAATGGCGGGAGACTGGGAGAGGTCGATCATCATCGCCTCGGTGATCGCCGGGGCAAGCAGCGAATCCCGGGTCTGGTTCTCGAACTCGGCTACGAGGAGCTTGCCCCGATTCTCCAGCGTGCCCTGGGCGATCAGGGTTGCCGGCGGCCCGATTCCCAGCGAGCGCATAGCCATGTAGCCGGCAGTTCCAGCGCCGAGCAGCGCGAGGGCGCCGACCCCACCCAGGATCGCGCGACGCCAGGTGAGGAGTCCGCCGAATCGTCTCCGGCGGCCGGAGGCGCCTGCCTTCGGCGCGCGCGCGCTCTGGGCGGCGGCGGTCAGCAGGAGGATCGGCAGGCCGATCACCAGCACGACGATCAGCGCCTTCCCGAACCAGAGGGGAAGGCCGAGAAGAGAGGTGAGGGTCTCTGCGATCTGAAGGATGACCCAGGAGCCTACGCCATAGCTCACCAACACCTGCCAGAGCGAGTGTCGGCGGACCTCCTTTATCAGGCCCTTGCCGCTCTCGAACGGGGTGGCCGGAGTGACCGGACCGGCCAGCGTCTCCGCGAGCTCGGCAGCGCTCTCGTACCGCTCCTCCGGATCTTTGGCGAGCAGCCGGAGAACGAGCCCCTCGACCTCCGGAGGAAGGTCTTCTCGCAGCACGCGCGGCGGCTCCGGCTCTTCGTGCCGGATGGCGTGGATGATCGTCGAGTTCCGCTCACCCCGGAACGGCCGCTTGCCGGTCAGCATCTCGTAGAGCACGACGCCGAGCGACCATAGGTCGGAGCGCCCGTCGATCTCCTCGCCCCGCGTCTGCTCGGGAGACATGTAGGCGGGTGTCCCGAGCCGCATCCCTGATTCGGTCAGGCCTGCCTCGGCCGTCTTGGCCAGCCCGAAGTCCAGGATCTTGACCGTCCCATCCTCGGTGACCATCAGGTTGGCCGGCTTGATGTCCCGGTGAACGATCCCGCGGGCGTGGGCGGCGGCCAGACCACTTGCCGCCTGGGTGGTCAGACTCAGCGCCTCATCCACCCTCACCGGGCCGCGCGAGATCTTCTGATGAAGCGTCTCGCCCTCGTAATGGGCCATCGCGATGAAGAGCTGGCCTTCCGGCGTTTCGCCGACCTCGTAGATCGCGCAGATGTTCGGGTGATCCAGGGCCGCCGCGGCTCTGGCCTCCCTCAGGAAGCGTTGCTTGAACTTCTCGTTCGCGCTCCACTGGGGCGGCAGGAACTTCAGCGCTACGTCGCGATCGAGCTGGCGGTCCGAGGCCTTGTAGAGGACGCCCATCCCGCCGGCCCCGAGGAGGCCCATGACCTCGTAGCGTCCGACAGTCCTTCCTAGAAGACCGTAAGGATCAGGCCGCGAAGCTCCCGCGTCGGGCATCGGCGCGGCCTCGAAGTCGGGCTCGGAGACCAGATTCTCGAGGCCGCCCAGCAGCTCGTCAGCCTCATCGTGCGCTTCGAGGAGAGACTTGAGCTCGGCGTAGAGCTCCGGGTCGGTCTTCGAGATCGCCTCGAGTCGCTCGGCTCGCTGCTGCTCCTCGAGGTCCGCCACCTCCACGAAGAACCCCTCGACGCGCTCCCACAGTTCGGGGGTCACGAGGCGATCCTTCCGGCGAGCTGTGGGCGGAGCTCTCGGGCCAGCCACGCTCGACCCAGCTTGAGGTCGTTCTTCACGGTAGCCAGCGAGACGCCGAGCGCTTCGGCGCACTCCTCGAGCTTGAGGCCTCCGAAGTATCGCTGCTCCAGAAGGCGAGCCTTCCGAGGGCTAAAGTCGGCCAGCCTCTCCAGCGCTCCATCCAGTTCCTCCACAGCCTCCGCGTGCTCCTCGGAGAGCAGCAGCTCATCCGGCTCCCCCTCCGCCTGCACCCACCCGCCACCCCGTTTCTTGGCGTTTCGCGCTCGCGCGTAGTCCACCAGCACGTGGCGCATGACCCGGGAGGCGGCGGCCAGAAAATGAGCCCGGTCCTGCCAGCGGGCGTGATCCACGTCGACGAGCTCCAGGTACGCCTCGTGGACCAGGGCGGTGGTGTTCAGCGTGTGATTGGAGCGCTCGGCGTGGAGCCGATGGTGTGCCAGGCGGCGAAGATGTCCGTAGAGGAACGGGATGAGCGCATCGAGCGCCTTGCGGTCACCCTCCGTCGCCTTGCCTAGGAGGCGTGTGATGTCCGAGCCGGATTCTGATGTCACTTATTGGCGCGCCTTGGGGAAGCGGCTGCCGGGCAAGACCGAGTCTAGCCCGGATGGCTAACAATAGAGGGCGTAACAGGCTTCGATTCAACCTCTCACGCTGGCCAACAGTCACGATCACGTCCTCGAGATTAGCCGTTTTGCCTCCCATTTCCGCGTATCCCAGTGAAGGCGGCACCGAGGCCGCACTCATCGGCACCCAACGTGGAGGGAAACATGAAA
>CAMYMV010000099.1 GCA_947259585.1 uncultured Gemmatimonadales bacterium
CCTGATGCCTCAGGCCTTCGGTTGCTCGGGAACCGCTTGCAAGGCCGCCCACAGGAGGTCAAGTCCGATTCTTGCTGGATTTTCGGGAGGGGGACGCCGCCTCGATCTTCGGGCTTGGCGTCTCGTGAGCTCTCCGATGCTCGGCATCGAGCTCCTCGCCGACCGCGTGTAGCTGCCTCCGCTCGAACGGCTTGACCTGGATCCCTCGCCAGCTCTCCGAGGCCCGGATCAGGGCCGCGTACATGAGCTTCAACACCGCGCGCTCGCCGAAGGCGTTGGCCACGATCTTCATCCGCCGCCGCTCCTCGCCGAAGAGCCGCTCCAGCAGGTTCGTCGTGCGGATCACGCGGCGATGGGCGATCGGGAAGCGCAGGTGCGCGATGCAGGCCTCGAAGTCATCGAGGAAGCACTTCACGGCGGAGGGAAGGCGCGCCTGGTACTCCTCGACCAGGACGTCGCGAAGCATCCGGGCCACCTCCCGCGACGGCGCCTGGTAGGCCGCCTTCGCCTTCTCCCGGAACTCCGGCCACTCTGCCTCCGGCACCTTCGACTGCAGATTGCGCATCCGATGGGCCAGGCACCGGCTCCGGGCCGAACGCGGGAAGCACTCTTCGACGGCCCGGATCAGGCCCGGAGCCCCGTCCGTCGCAACCAGCAAGGGATCGCTCAGCTCCCGCCGCTTGAGGTCCTGGAAGAACGCCCGGCAGCTCTCCGTGTCCTCCTTCGTCCCCGGCGAGAGGTGCAGCAGCACCTTCTGGCCCTCGACGGTGATGCCCCAGGCGCACAGCACCGCCTCGCGCCGCTGGCCCCCGTGAAGCCGCTCGGCGATGCCGTCCGCGAACAGGTACGCGACGTCGAACTCCGAGAGATCCCGGCTCGCGAAGGCCTCGTACTCCTGCCACAGCCGCTCGGTGACCTGGCTGACCGCCGTGCGCGACAGCAGCGAGCGCCCCTTGTCGTCGCACAGCGCCGCTTCGATGTCGCGGGTGGAGAGCCCTCGCGCGTACATCTCGACCGCCAGATCCTCGAGGGCCTCCGTGCGCTTGCCGAGCTCGGGCCGAAGCCGCGAGCGGAAGGGCTCCGCCAGCCCTCGGACCTGCGGCACGCGGTACTCGACCTCGCCCTCGGCCGTGGCGAGTCGACCCCGGCGGTAGCCGTTGCGGTGGCCTTCGGAGCCCTCGCCGCCGCGCTCGTAGTAGCCGCGGCCCAGCCGCTCCGAGACCTCCGCCTCGAGCAGCTCCTCGATCAGCTTGCGCAGGCCCAGCTGCTGGAACGACGGTCCCTCGCGGTGCGCCTCGAGTGCGCTCACCAGCTCCTCGATCCGCTCGCTTGTCTCGCGCGATGCCGGTACTCTTCGGCCCAAGGGGATGCCTCCTCGTCGCCGGCGCCAACCGGCGTTTGTTGGTTCAGGTCACCAACGAGGTTGCATCCCCCTCCTTTTTCCAGCAATTCTCGGACATCACCCGCTGGATCGTAAGTGCTCGCCCCAACCCGTCTTGAGAGCCCCCGCGTAGCCATGCGAGGTTGTCCTCGTACGAGCAGGGGGGACGGCAATGGACGAGGCAGGGCGAGAGGCGCGCGAGGCGGTGCGGCGACTGGGGCGACGGGGCCCGACGTCGCGGGTTCCGGTGGCCGTGCGCGAGAAGGTGCTCTGGTACGCGGAGCGGGAGCGCCGGCGGGGAACGAGCTGGCGGCGGATCGCGGCGACGGTGGGGCTCTCGAGCACCGCGCTGCAGCGCTGGGCCGCGGCGAGGCCTCCGGCCCGACGCCGGCTCGCGCCGGTGACCGTCACGGAGCCGGCCAGCGCAGCGCCGGCGGAAGCCGGCGTCACGCTGGTGACGCCGACGGGCTACCGGCTGGAGGGGCTCGGCCTGGAGGCGGCCCTGGGCGTGCTCCGCCACCTGTCGTGATCGGGAGCACCCGGAGCTTGCGCGTGTTCGCGTACGCCGAGCCGGCCGACCTCCGCAAGGGCTTCGACGGGCTGCAGGCGCTCGTGGTGTCGGAGCTCGGGCGCGATCCGCTGTCGGGCGATTGCTTCCTCTTCCTGAACCGCAAGCGCACCCGGAGCAAGGTGCTCGTCTGGGACGGGACGGGGCTGTGCATCTACATGAAGCGCCTCGAGACGGGGCGCTTCGCGAGTCTGTGGGAGCGTTCGCGCGGTGCGTCGGTCGAGCTCACGATGAGCGAGTTGGCGTTGTTTCTCGAGGGCAGCGATCTCGTGGGAAGAATTCCGCTCTCGCCGAAGAAATTCGTGCCTCGATCCCTTGCGGAAACGCTTCTGAGTTGATCTCTTCCGCGGTGTGATCCGCATCGCGACCGAGACCGACATCGAACGACTGCGTCAGGTCGCCCTCGTTCTCGAGAAGGAGAACGATCGCCTGCACCGCCGGCTGCAGGAGCTGGTGGCGCAGCTGGCCCGCGCCCAGGGCGCGGAGGCCACCACCCTGCAGCTGGAGATCCAACTGCTGCAGGAGCAGCTGCGGCAGCAGAAGGAGCGGCTCTTCGGGACGTCGTCGGAGAAGACGACCCGGACGAAGGGCGACGACGCGAAGGCACGCGAGCCGCGGCCGGGCCACGGCCCGACGGAGCAACCCTCGCTCCCCCACGTGGACGAGGTGCACGAGCTCGACGACGCCGACCGGGTCTGCCCCTCCTGCGGCGGCGACCTGGCCGAGATGGACGGCCAGTTCGAGGAGGCGGAGGAGATCGATGTCGTCGAGCGCTCGTTCCGCCTCGTGCGGCACCAGCGCCAGAAGTACCGCTGCGCGTGCGGGGGCTGCGTCGAGACGGCGCTCGGGCCGCCGAAGCTGATCCCCGGCGGCCGCTACGCGGTGGGCTTCGCCGTCGAGGTGGCGATCGGCAAGTACGTGGACCATCTCCCGCTGGCGCGCCAGGTCCGCCAGATGCGACGCGCGGGGCTCGAGGTGACCTCCCAGACCTTGTGGGACCAGCTCGAGGCCCTGGCCCGCCACCTCCACCCGAGCTACGAGGCACTCCACGACACCGTGCTCGGAGCTCCCGTCGTCGGGGCCGACGAGACGCGCTGGCGGCTGCTCGAGCCGGGCAAGTCGAAAACCTGGTGGGCGTGGTCGGTGACGTCGCCGGAGGCCGTGTTCTACCGGATCGCCCCCTCGCGCTCGGCGGAGGTCGCCGGCGAGCTCCTCGCGTCCTACGAAGGCGTGGTGATGTGCGACGGCTACCGGGCCTACAGCGCGCTGGCCCGCGAGCGGGACGGCCCCGGCCGCTTCGTTCTCGCGCACTGTTGGAGCCACGTGCGGCGGAAGTTCGTCGAGGCCCAGCCCGACTATCCCAAGGCCGGCGAGATGGTCGCGCTGATCGGGGAGCTCTACGCCATCGAGGCCGAGGGCGAGGACGATGCGGCTCGGCGTGCGGAGCTCAGGGACACGCGGTCACGCGCGATCGTGCGCCGCATCCGCGACTGGACGATGGCGCAGCGGGTACTGCCGGAGTCCTCGCTCGGCAAGGCGATCCAGTACCTCACGGGCATCTGGCAAGGCCTCGGCCGGTTCCTGGACGATCCGGCGATCCCTCTGGACAACAACGCCACGGAGCGCGCGATCCGCGGGGTCGCTCTCGGGCGCAAGAATCACTACGGGTCGCGCTCCCGGCGCGGCACCGAGGTGGCGGCGCTCTTCTACAGCCTGATCGAGAGCGCGAAGCTCGCCGGCATCGAGCCCTCGGTCTACCTGCGCGAGGCCACGCGCCGCGCCATCCAGACGCCCGGCACGGTTACGCTCCCTCACACGCTGCTCGCCGAGAGCTGACCTACCCGTTGCGCGCGCGGCCAGGCCGCGCGGGGCACAGCCACCACGACGGGCCGGGGCGAGCACTTACGCTTCTTCGTCTGGGCCGAGCGCCGGCGGCGCACCGAATCCGGCTCGCACCCGAGTTCGTCTGAGCGCTCCGTCCGATCCGCAGCCAGCGGGCCGCCATCGCGGAGAGCCGGGACACGATCCGCGGAGCCTTCTGGGGCGATGCTGCGT
>CAMYMV010000100.1 GCA_947259585.1 uncultured Gemmatimonadales bacterium
CACATCGCGTTGCCGACGCAGCAGGCGTGGTCCACCCGCACGTTCAGGCGACGCGTCATCGACTCCTCCGATCCCAGCTCACGGGCAACGCTTTGAGCGAGCGGAACTGAACGCTCGGCTGGTACTCCACCTCGTCCGCCGCCAGCTCGAACCGGCCGAAGCGCTCGGCCAACGCTCGAAAGACCTCCTGCCCCTCCATCCGCGCCAATGCCACGCCCAGGCAGTAGTGGATCCCGGAGCCGAAGGAGATGTGCGGGTTCGGCTGCCGGCAGATGTCGAACCGATCGGGGTCCGGGAACACCGATGGGTCACGGTTCGCCGACGCCATGATCCAGCGGATTCGATCTCCCTTGTGGATCGCCTTGCCGCCGAGCCGAACGTCCTCAGCGGCGATCCGTTGCGTCGACTTGACCGGGGGGTCGTAACGGAGACACTCCTCGGTGGCCAGCCGGGTCATGCCACCCGGGTCGGCGGCCAGTAGATCCCACTGGTCCGGATGTCTGATGAACGCGAGAAGACCGTTGCAGATGAGGTTCATCGTGGTCTCGTGTCCGGCGAAGAGCAGCAGTCCCGTATTCACGAGGACCTGGTGCCGGGTGAAGATCCCCGCCTTCTCGCCCTGGGCGAGAATCGAGATGAAGTCGTTCCCGGGCCGATCCAGCCTCTCCTCGACCAGCGGGGCCGCGTATTCCACGATTCCGCGCATCCCCTCGGTGAGCGGCCTCAACCGATAGGGCTCTCCCCGGTTCATGTACAGAATGCTGTCGGCAAGCTCTCGCAGGTGGTCCCGGTCCTCCCAGGGCACACCCATCATCTGTGCGATCACTCGAACCGGAAGAGGAGCGGCAAGATCCGTGAGGACGTCCATCCGGCCGAGAGGCTCCAGCTCGTCGAGCAGCTCGGCCACCGCGTTTCGAACGAACGGCCGCCACGATTCCATCGCCGTCGGTGTGAAGTACTCGTGTACCACGCTCCGCTGGTGCAGGTGCTCCGGACGATCCTGCTCCACCAATTGATCGGCGCGGAACTCGCGCACCTCGTCGAACAGCGGAAGGTCTTCCGGATCGACCGGCGGATAGGGTGGCGAGGCGCTGTTCCTCATGATCGCTGATGAGAACAGCTCGTGGTGACGGAGCAGCCACACCACCTCTTCATACCCCGTGACCACCCAGAGCTGGAAACGCTCGTTCCAGTGTACGGGATCGATCTCGCGGAGACGGGCGAAGTAGTTGTAGGGATCGGCTACGACCTCAGGGGCGAACAGCTCGTCCAGGTCGGCAGCCGTCACGGCGTCTTCGCTTCCACGCCGAGCGTCGCGGCGATTCACCCGCTGGAGGGCGTTTCCGGTGTGGAGGCTTTCGTGGGCGCGCCCATGCGGAGCCGACCGTGGATTTGGCCGCCCTCATCGATCTTGATCCGAGGACTGAGGATGTCGCCCTTCACCTTGCAGGATGCCTGGAGCTCCGCACGGGCTTCGGCGGCGATGTTCCCGATCACCTGGCCAGCAACCACCAGATCTCGGGTCTGAATGTCGCCCTTTACGCTGCCGCCCTGCTCGACGACGACCTCCGCGGCCTTGATGCCACCTTCGACGCGGCCGTCGATCCGGATGATGCCATCGCTGATGCACTCGCCGATCACCCGCAGCCCCGGCCCGATCGTCGACACGACGCTAATGGCTTCCCGGCGCACTTCCTTGCTACCGTTCATCTCATTCAGTTCCGTCTATTGCGGTGTTTGCGTTACGAGGCTGTCGGGCGACGCGGCCGCATGGGATCACGACACCCGCCACCAAGTCACGCAACATAGCGCATGCCGGTTGCGGCTGCCGGTGCGTCGATTACGCGGTTACGCGATTGAAGCGGCGAAGCAGTGAAAAGCGACCCGACCCCGGTGACGTCGACCGTCGTGAGGCTCGAAGGTCCAGCGGGTAGCCCTGCCTGATGAGATCCTCCACGTGTACCGGCAGTACCGGACCGGAGAACAGGTGCCCCTGCGCCTGCGAGTAGCCTGAACGGTGCAGATGGAGGATCTGCTCCCGACTTTCGATCCCGTCGGCGATCACCTCGATCTCCAGGGCGGTCGCCAACTCCACGATCGTTCTGGCCACGTTCCACTTCCGGTACTGAGGCTCCGACTGGCAGACCAGCGAGCCGTCGATCTTGAGGGCGTGCACGGGGAGTGCGTGGAGCAGATTGAGTGACGAGAACTCGGTGCTGAAATCGTCGATCGCGATCCGGATGCCCAGATCCACGACTCTGTCGAGGATGCCGGACAGGTGCGAGACGTCGCCCCTCAGATCGGTCTCGCTGACGTCGAACCTCAACTGCTGGCCTTCCACGCCGTTGCGCTCGAGGACTTCCTGCACTCGGTCGGAGAACTCGGGGTGGAGCAGCTGGCGGCCCGCTATGTGGATCGCTACCGGCGGTGGGGTCTCGGGAGAGAGCCTCTCCCGCCAGTCGCGAATCTGTTCGCAGGTCTCGTTGATGACCCAGTAGCCGAGCTCGAACACCTGCGGAGAGCTCGCGGCCACCGGGATGAAGACGTCCGGGGGAACGAGCCCCATCTCCGGATGCCGCCAGCGGACGAACACCTCGAGCCCGCCGATCCCACCGCTCGGAAGCAGCACGATCGGCTGATACTCCAGGAACAGATCGTTGCGTTTGATCGCGCTTGCGAGCTCGCTTTCCAGCTGCCGCTCCTGGTCGCGATCGCCGGACGAGGAGAGGTCGAAGAGCTGCACGCGGGGCTGGGCGCCACTCGCACGCTCCGCGGCTTCCCCGGCATCTCGAAGCAGGGTCTCCGGCGAGTCGTAGGCAGGCCCGCCGAAGACGACGCCCACCGCCGGGTCGATCCGGAACTCGGACGAGCCGACCGGGAAGGGCCGCCGGATGACCTCTCGCACGCGCCCTGCCACGACCATGGCGTCTTCGGGGACCCTGATGCCCTCGAGGACGATCGCGAACCGCTCGCCATCCCGGGAGACGGTGTCGGCCGGACGAAGCAGCCCTCGGAGCCGGCGCGCGGTCGAATGCAGCACCTCCTCGGCAGCCTTACTGCCGCCCGCCGTGCGGACGCCGTGCAGACCGTCGGCTTGAACGAGGAGCACGGCGAAGGCGGACCGTCCGGACCGCTGACGACGGCGTATCGCCTGCCGCAGCCGGTCCGCGAGGATGATGGTCTGTGGAAGCCCGGTGCGGGCATCGTAGAAACGGTCGTCCTGCGGCACTTCATCCCTGGCAGCCGTCATCTCCCGGGTGTAGTCGGCAGCGGCCTTGACGGCAGCCTCCATTCGCTGCCTCACGGCGATGTGACCAAGCTGCGCCGACAGGATTTCGATCAACTTGAAAACCGGTGTCTGGTCGGAAAGCGGCGTGCGGATGAAGAGCTGAACGGCCGCCGCGAGTCGTCCGCCGGCGATCGCGGGCAGATTCAGCAGGGCGTGGAAGCCCTCCGACCTGAGGACCGCAACAGCTTCGGGGTCTTCGATGTCCCGAACACGAACCAGCCGCGCCTCGACAGGAACCTCGAGCCTGCCCTCGAGACGCTCGGGCACTCGGTTGCCGCCGTGAGACTCTGCTCCGTACCAATCGTCCGAGGCCGATTTGGGGCGGTGAACGCGCGCCAGGCACCCTCCGAAGGCGCCGTCGAGCCCCTGGTGGGTGAGAGCGAGAGCGTCCTCCAGGTCCACACCGGGCTTGCCGACGGCGGAGATGAGATCGAGGATCTTATCGCTCAGCGCCCCCAACGCCGACTCGTCTTGTGTCACCGCTCTTCCCTCGTAGCCGAATGCGCAGTCGCAGTGCTCCAACCGTGCTGAGGACGGCATGGCGCGTGCCAACTGCAGGCGCGGACAGGACGCGACGGATCGGACGCCCGCCTCGAACCTCCGAGGGCAGACGACAACGGAACGCTCTAATTACCTGACAAACAATCGGCTATGAGCCTCCGTCGAGCGTCCTTGAAGCGCGGAAACCAATCCCGGC
>CAMYMV010000101.1 GCA_947259585.1 uncultured Gemmatimonadales bacterium
GAGCAGGCGCTCGTCGGACGGTACGCCCTCCAGCGTGAGCTCGGGCACAGCGCCACCTCCACGGTCTACGTGGCACGTGACCTCAAGCACCATCGACGCGTCGCCCTCAAGGTCCTGCATCCGGAGCTCGCGGCCACCATCCGTGGCGAGCGATTCCACCGCGAGATCGAAATCGCCGCCAGCCTGACGCATCCGCACATCGTGCCGCTGTACAGCTCCCACGAGGCGGATGGCCTTCTTTTTTACGTGATGCCCTACGTGGAGGGAAACTCCCTCGAGGAGCGAATAGACCGCGAGGGACCGCTGCCTGTTGGCGAAGCGCTCCAAATCGCCCGGAAGGTGGCCGCTGCGCTTAGCTACGCACACGCGCACGGAATCATCCACCGGGATGTTAAGCCGGCGAACATCATGCTCACGGCCGGGGAGCCCCTGGTGTCGGACTTCGGAATCGCCAAGGCGATCACGGCCGCTGGTCACGAAAGAATAACCGAAACCGGGATGGCCGTCGGCTCGCCGACCTATATGAGCCCTGAGCAGGCAACCGGAGTGCGGGAACTGGACGGACGTTCGGACATCTACTCCCTGGGGTGCGTGCTGTATGAGATGCTGGCTGGCGAGCCTCCTGTGACCGGGTCCACGAGGTCTACGGTACTCCGACGAAAGCTGGCCGGGGAAGTGAGTCCGCTGGCCAACCGCGTTGTAGGACTTCCGCCCGGTCTGGAAGCTGTCGTCGCGAAGACGCTGGCGCAGGCTCCGGACGACCGATACCCGTCGGTCGACGCCTTCTCGGAAGCGCTGGAGCACACTACACAGAGCAGCTCCGTGAAAGAGCTGGGTTCAGCGCCCGCACCCAAGGCACCTTTCTGGAAGGAGCTCAAGCGGCGCAAGGTCTACAACACGGCGATCATCTACGTGATCGCAGCCTTGGGGCTGGTAGAGGCGGTCCAGAATACCTTGCCCTACCTCGGCGTTCCTGACAAGGTAATCACCGTCATCATCTGGCTGGCGATCGCGGGCCTTCCGGTGGCGCTCGTGCTTGCGTGGGCCTTTGAGATTACGCGCGAGGGCGTCCGCCGGACCGGGTCCATCGAAGTGGAACCACCTTCTCGTTGAGCTCGCGGGAAGGGCGCACTTTCAACTCGTCATCTCCTCCGCGCTGACCAGAAAAGCCCGACTCGCCTCCGCACTTCTGCCGGCCTTCCTGTTCTGATGCGGCCGTGACCTGTCCCGCGTCGGGGACAGCATCCAGTCCGTAAGGCGCTATTCTAAAATCACTTACCGGCCCGTCACCTGACGGTGACGGCAGGAGGACGGCGCATCGCCATCGTATACCCGTGACCGCCGCACCGCCCAATCGGGATGACCGCGGCCCACCGCAAGACGCGAGGCGAGACGATGGCGAAGAAGATGACCATGGCGAGCAACGGATCGAGCACTCGGAACAGCCTGCGGGTTTCGCTCGCGGCTGCGCTCACGCTTCCCGTCGGACTCGCGGTCGCGGCCGCTCCGTTGGCCGCTCAGGACATCAACATGATGTTCGCGCCCGACTCCATCGAGGCGCTGCTCCGCGCGCCGGAGCTGAGGATCGTCGGTTCGGCCGGCACGCGCTTCGAGGGCGACCGCACGCAGCAAGTGGTCCTCGAGTTCGAGGACGACCTCAGGATCAAGGTGAAGTGGGCGAAGGCCCCGTCGGGCGGCCGCGGGTCGTTCAACAATCGGCCGCGCTACGAGATCGCGGCCTACGAGCTTCAGAAGCTCTTCCTGGACGATCCCGAGCACGTCGTTCCCCCGACCATCGCACGCTGCGTCCCGGTGGATCGGCAGCGGGAGATCGAGAGTTGGGCGGAAGCGACGTTCTCGGGCACGAGTTCCGTGCTCGTCGTTCTCCAGTACTGGCTGTGGAACGTCACGGCTGATGACGTGTGGAGCAAAGACCGGTTCAAGAGCGACACGCTCTATGCCCGGCACTTCGCCAACCTGAATCTGTTCACCTACCTGATCCGCCACAGCGACTCGAACAAGGGAAACGTCCTCATCTCGAGCGTCACGGTGCACCCGAGGGTGTTCGCCGTCGACAACGGGGTCGCCTTCAATCGCCGCGAGGTCAGCGACCGTGGGACCCGCTGGCAGCGACTCAGGGTCGATCGCCTGCCGCAGAAGACGGTCGATCGCCTGCGCGCCCTCACGCGCGAGGAGCTGGATCGCCGTCTCGCGGTCGTCGCGCAGTTCCGGCGGGCCGGCGACGGGCTCGTTCCGATGACGCCCACGGAGCCGCTGGATCGCGGAAAAGGCGTCCGGAGCAACGACGAGATCGTGCAGCTCGGGCTCACGAAGCACGAGATCGGCCACATCTGGGACCGGATCCGCAACGTCCTGAAGAAGGTGGACGAGCAGAAGATCGCGCTCTTTTAGGGGGACGACGATGAAACGCGCAGCCATGAACAGCGGCCCAAGACACAGCCTGAGACTGACCCGGGGTCAGCGCCGCCTGTGCAAGCGTCAGCGGCCCCTGCTCCTGATCGGCCTCGCGCTCGGCCTTCTGATCAGTCCGGCGGCAAGCGCCCTGATCACGCTGGTCTCCCCGCTGGCCGAGTCGGCGCTGGGCTCGAGCTTCATCCGCGAGTTCGTCGAGGGCTGGACCCAGCACCGAGGCCCGAGCGCGCTGCTCTCGGCGCTCACCCTGGTCGGCGCGATCGCCGTCACGCTGGCGTCGGCAGCCGTGGTCGCCTACTGGCTCGGACTCGGCCTGCCCTTCAAGGGCGGACGGCGCCGGTTGGGCGACTACCGGCTCCTGCGGCGTCTGGATTCGGGCGGCGTTGCCGACATCTTCCTCGCGCAGCACGCCCGGATGTGCCGGCCCGCCGCGATCAAGGTGCTGCGGTCTTCGGACAGCCGCGACTCGGGCGGCCTGGCCCGCTTCGAGCAGGAGATCCGGCTGGCCTCCGGCCTCACCCACCCGAACACGATCGACATCCTGGACCACGGGCGGGGACGCGAGAACACCTTCTATTACGCGATGGAGTATCTGGCGGGGCTGAATATCCAGCAGGCGGTGGACCGATTCGGGCCCATGCCCTCCGCGCGCTGCGCGTACATTCTGGCTCAGGTCTGCGGCTCGCTCGCCGAGGCGCATTCGCAGAACATCGTGCACCGCGACATCAAGCCCGCGAACATCTTCCTCACCGACCGAGGCGGCATGTCCGACTTCGTGAAGGTCCTGGACTTCGGCATGTCGAAGAAGGTCGAAGCCGAGCCCGACGTCGCGCTCACCCAGCCGGGCCTTGTCTTCGGCACCCCATTGTACATCGCGCCCGAGTCCATCATGGACCCGGAAAACGTGGACGCCCGCGCCGACATCTACGGGCTCGGCGCCGCCGCGTACTTCATGCTGACCGGCCAGCCGCCCTTCAACGCGAACTCGGTGATCGAGCTACTGGCGGACCACATCAAGTCGGAGCCCGACGCGCCCTCGCGGATCGCGGAGCTGCCCATCGACCCGGCGCTTGAGCGGATCATCCTGAGGTGCCTGGCAAAGAACCCCGATGACCGATTCCAGAGCATCCGTGCGCTCGAAGCGGCGCTGCGCGGACTCCGATTCGAGCGACCCTGGACTGGCGAGAGAGCCATCGAGTGGTGGTCCATGCATGTCGCCGGCGATGAGGACGAGGCCGGCACGTTCGGCGGCGAAGGAAAGGACGCCGCCGGCAGGGATCAGCCCGAGCGCGAAAGCGCCGAGCGCGCCGCGTGATTGCACCGCGCCGTGGAGCCGTCCCGCTCGGAGCGAACCTCCCTCCGCAGGAGTCGGATGCTAACCCGGATCGAGAGGGTCGGGGGGATCCTTGGGTCCCGGGACAAGCGGCTCAGGTAGATCCTCAGAACTTGGTTCAAGAGCCTCGGGGGGACCCTCGGAACCGTACCGCAGGGCTCGCAACCCGTCGCCTTCCTTCACGAGCAGCAGCAGCTGGCCAGC
>CAMYMV010000102.1 GCA_947259585.1 uncultured Gemmatimonadales bacterium
GGCTCGCCCCGGACACCGCGAGCGTGAGGATCGGGTCGCTGCCCGGGTCCGAGCGGAGGATCACGGGACGATCCACGCTGCGAGGAAGCACATCCCGGAGATCATCGAGCCGTTCCCGCACGTTCAACGCGGCGAATTCCATGTCCGTGCCCCAGTAGAACTGGAGCGTCACGAGTGACTGTCCTTCGCGTGAGCGCGACGTCACCCGCCGGACCCCGGGGACCTGGCTGACCTCCTGCTCGACCGGCTCCGTGATGAAGCGCTCCACCTCCGGAGGGGCCGCATCGCTATAGGTAGTCCACACCGAGAGCGTGGGGAACGCCACGTCCGGAAGGAGGTCGATGGGGAGACGGGCGAACGAGAGGGCGCCCAACACGGCGATCCCGAGATAGACCATCGCCGTGGCGATCGGCCGTCGAATGCTCAGATCCGGAAGGCTCACGAGAGGGTCGGTTGGGGCCGCGCGCCGGACGGCGCACCGGCCGGTCTCACGGGTCCAGGAGCGCTCTGTGGTTCTCCAGGTGGACCCTGGCGTCATGGGTCAGCGTCGTGTGGCCGTCCACGAGTACGATCGAACCGGGTTCCAGGCCATCGCCATCCCGCTCGGGCGCGACCTCCACGAAGTCATCGCTCTCGAGGCCGGTGCTGACGTACACCCACTTGGCGAAACCCGTGGCGCCGCCGGGCTCGTCCGCGTGCAGGAGGAAGACCACGTCCCGCTTGTCACGCTCCACGATCGCATCGCGCGCCACGAACAGGCGGTCCGCGAAGCGACGCCCGGCGATCTCGACCTCGGCGAACATCCCCGGAAGCACCTTGGCCTCGGGGTTTCTGAGACGCACCGCGACCCGGGCGGTTCCAGTCTCCCGGTTGACCATCGGGTTGACGGTCACCACCGACCCCTCGAACGGTTCTTCGGGTAGCGCGGCGAAACGGACCGTCGCGACTCGCCCCGGCTCGACGGCCGGCAGGGCGCGCTCGAGAACCTCGACCTCGACGTCGATGGTCGAAAGGTCGACGATTTCGACGACGGCATCGCCCACCTGCAGGCGGGCACCCTCATCCACGACGAGATCGGCGACGCGTCCAGCGAAGGGAGCGCGAATCTCCGTTCGCTCGAGCTGGTACATGGCCTCCTCCAGCGCCGCCTCCGCTCCCGGTATCCCGCTTCTGAGCCTGGCCAGGCGTTCCCGCTTTGCGCGAAGCTGCGCGTCCTCCAATCGGTCGTCCCCCAGGATCAGCCCCTCGAACTCGGCCTGCGCGTACGCCAGGTCGGCCTCGGCCCGCCGCACCCTAAGCTCGTACTCCGCGGGGTCGATCTGGACCAGCATCTGCCCCTTCGAGACCCGAGCGCCTTCCTGCACGGGCACGGAGATAACGGGGCCTGACACCTCTGCCTGCAGGGGCGCCGAGCGCAGCGGCGCCGCGCGACCCTGCGCCTCCACCCAGAGGACGAAGGTATCTCGTCGGACCAGGGAGCCTTCCACCGGCAAGGCGATCTCGGTGGGAAACGCCTCGACGGCGGAAGCGCCGAGCGCCCCGCTCAGCGAATCGGGCGGCGCGGCATCATCGACGGCTCCGTCGCTGGCACCCGCTTCGTTGAGACGCCACAGCACGCCCGCCAGGAGCACCAGTGGGACCCCGACGACGAGTAGCGTTACGAGATGTCGGCGTTTCATCGCGTGTCGCTCTTACCGTACCGGCTCAGAAGTCACACCGTCATCCGGGGGTCACATCTCCGGTCACATCTCGGGTCACCCTGTAGACAGCCGCCCTCCGGTTCGCGTTGCCCTGGAGAAACCGTCCCGCGGGCGCGTCCGACCTCTCCGGAATAACAAGTAGGCAAGACAGCCCAGGAGGAAGGTCCAAGGCAGCTGCAGGCTGGCGTCCCGAGCCTCGATCTGCCAGGCGCCTCTCGCGGATCGTTCTTCTTTCCGCACTGCAAGATAGAAGGGTGTCCGAAGCGTAGACCAGCGCGTGTCGACGGGTTGTTGGTAGGAGGACTCATCGGCCTTGCCCGGGATCTCCGGGCTCCCGCCGATCGGCACGCCGAAGAGGCCGCCGAGGAATGACGACACGAGAATCAGCGGCCACGCCCAGCGCGCGGCTGATCTC
Organism: uncultured Gemmatimonadales bacterium; assembly: GCA_947259585.1. Classification (GTDB taxonomy): domain Bacteria; phylum Gemmatimonadota; class Gemmatimonadetes; order Palauibacterales; family Palauibacteraceae. Next base: position 2,116 of record CAMYMV010000102.1, read on the forward strand.
GGTCCGGCCTCGGGGCTTCCAGCGCCAGAGAGCCGTCGCGCGTCCGCGATCATCCAGACGAGAATCACGAACGCGAGTACGGAGAGGGAGATTCCTGCGGCATCGATCCAGCTCATGGGTCTTGCTCCTTTCGGGGCCGCCAGGCGACCAGCGTCGGGTACGGCCGCTCATGTAGGTAGGGCGTAGACGAGCCCGCCTCCATAGACGGCGTGACGTGGCCGGATGGGCAGGCGTAGGCTCTCCAGGTACGAGCCATCGTCGACGGAATAGAGGTCCATGACCTGATGGCGGTCGGACGACTTGCCGCCGAAAAAGACATAGGCGCGGCCGCGAGAGAGCGAGACGGTCTCGGCCGCGAATGTCACCTGGGTGAGCCAGGAGGCGCGCTCCCGGCGGCCGAGGCGGAATCGACCCCTCTGGGCGACCCGGGGGAACGCCACCGGTTCGACGTACCGCCCCCGGTATCCGAGCCAGCTGGTGGAGCGAAAGGCGAAGAAGCCATCGCCGAGCCCGTAGGCACCCACCCATCCCCCATCCGCCGGATCGGTGCCGACGACCAGCTGGGAGGCCAGCGGATGCAGCCGCTCGTGTTCCGGAGATGGGAATGAAACGCGTTCGAGGACCTCGCCGCCGGGCGACAGCCGAACGATCGGCCGCTCGGCCTCCAGCGCCAGGACGAGCACCGCGCCACCCTCCTCGGGAACGATACCATCCGCGGTCCGTCCTATGGCCGAGAGCGGGATCCGGCCGTGGGAGGCTCCGTGCTCGCCGATGATGGCGACGCGGCCGTTCGCGACATCCAGCACCCATGTTCTCCCCCGGCGATCCAACTTGATGTCGCGGGGGTGAGTGAACTCGTCCGGTCCCCTGCCCTTGCGGCCGAACGTCCAGAGAAGACGGCCGGAACTGTCGAACCGGAGGACCCGACCCGCTTCGGGATCGAGAACCGACACCCCGGCATCGTCGGCGGCGAGTCGGGTTGGCAGCTGCAGAAGGGTGTCCCCGGGGCCGCCCACTGCGAACACCGTGTCCCACGAGACCGCCGCCCAACGACGGCCTCCGGACTCGGCGCCTCTGCCCCGATCAGCGCCTCCCCGATCGGGCCCGCAACCGCTCCACAGGCACAGCGCTGCTAAAGCGACCCCGCACCTTATCGGTACTCCGGCCGCGTTCATCCCCCCGCCCCTGCCACTCGTCGAGCGTACTCCTCGATGAGTCGGCCGGCTTCCCGCTGCACGCTCGCGTCCGACACCGGCGGAAGGACCAGGAGTGGCCGGCCCGCCGGGTCGAGCAGCACGCTCGTCGGCGTACGGCGCTGGCCCGCTCTGGCAAGCAGCCGCTCCGCGACGTGCCCGAGATCGAAGCGCACGGGGAACGTCGGCCGGAGCTTCCCGAGAATCGAATCACGAGCGGAGGACGCGGACGGGAAGCCGATCCCGACCCCGAGGACATCCACCTGGCCTCGCTCGGCCAGGTCGCTCCAACTCTCCACCAATCCTCTGTACCGGCGACAGTCCTCCGGCTGAAACAGCAGCACGAGCGTCGGGCGTTCGACGCCATCGATGGCGGCATGGGGAGCCGAGAGGGCGCGATACTCGCCGAGGCGGACCGCGGACAGGGCCGTCAGGAGCGCGGCCGCCGAGAACAGCAGACGCGCTCCTGTGAGGCGACGGCCGCTCAGCTGCAGCGCCTGGGCTCCCAGCCGATGTAGTCCCGACCCCACTGGCAGCCACTGTCGCCGGGCTCTTTCAGCGACGGGTCGTTACCTCCTCCGCCACCTCCGGCGGGGAAGTACTTGTACGTGGTCGTGCACTGATTGTAGAACAGCATCTCCACACACGACTCGTTCTCCCAGCACACCTTGCCGGTGTTCGAGCCGCTACAAGTCGCCGCCGCCGCCTGCGGCTGGCCGGGGACGGCCAGATAGAGGCCAGCCGCCGCCAGGAAGGACAGGGCGCTCGCATAGAACCGCGAGCGATTCGGATTGTGCATGATTCTCACTCCTTGTCGAGGAAACGAAAGCTTGGAAGAAGAGTGCGACCGACCCTTCAACCCGACGTCAACGAGGAGAGAGGGCCGCCGGACGGCGGCCGAAGATCAGGCGGGGAGGTGGTAGAAGGCGAGCGCCAGAATGAGGTAGACGGCGATGAGCTGTACGCCCTCCATCCAGTGGGTCTGGCCGTCGTCGGAGACCTGTCCGATGATCAGCACCGAGAGGGCGACGGCCAGCACCTCCAGGGCCGTGAAGTGGAGGTCCATGGGAGCCGGGCCGATCATGTAGCTCAGGAAGACGAGCAGCGGCGCCACGAAGAGCGCGATCTGAATGGAGGAGCCGATCGCGATGTGGACGGCCAGGTCCATCTTGTTCTTGAGCGCCATCAGCACGGCCGTCGAGTGCTCGGCCGCGTTGCCGACCAGCGCGATCACGATGACGCCGAGGAAGACCTCCGTCATGCCGAGCGCCTCCCCCGCATCGTGCACACCCCCCACGAGCAGCTCGCTCATCCACGCCACCAGCGCCGCGGCTCCGACCAGCACCAGGAAGGCCTTCCCCTTCGACCAGTGCGGTCCCACAACCTCCTCGACAGCCTCGGCGGTCTCGGGGTCTACCTCCGAGGGCACGACCCCCGTGTAGAGCTGGCTGTGCGTCCTGAGCGTGAAGATGAGGCTGAGGATGTAGGTCGCCATGAGGACGATCGAGATCTCCAGGCTCAGCGTGCGCTCGACGCCGGCCGAGGTGCCCGAGGCGATCCCGTGGAAGATGGACGGCACCACCAGCCCCACGGCGCTCAGCAGCAGAAGCGTGGCTCCCATGCTGGCGGCCGTCCGGTTGAACGTCTGGGTGTGGAACTTGAGGCCGCCAAGCAGGGCGCTCAGCCCGAAGACGACGAGCGTGTTGCCGATGATCGAGCCGGTGATCGACGCCTTGACGAGATCGTAGAGCCCGGCGTTCAACGCGATGAGGGCGATGATGAGCTCGGCCGCGTTCCCGAACGTCGCGTTCAGCAGGCCGCTCACTCCCGCTCCGTAGTGCTCGGCCAGCTTCTCGGTGGCCAGCCCGAGAATCCCCGCCAGCGGGATGATGGCCAACGCGGAGGTGATGAAGATCGCGGTCCCGCTCGCATGGACGCCGTACTCCAGAACGAGCGAGATCGGGAGGAAGATCAGCAGCAGATAGAGGATGTTCTGACCGCTCAGCCGCACCGTCACGACAGCGCTCCGGAAAGCTGCGAGGAGGAGTCGTGCGGGCTGTGATGCATAAGAGGCGCCGTCCGGATTCGAACCGGAGTAGGGGGCTTTGCAGGCCCCTGCCTAGCCACTCGGCCACGGCGCCGTCACCGGGACCACCGGGTACCGGCGGCGCGGAAAGTAGCGGCTCGACAGGCTCGAAGCCAGAGTCGTCGATCGCTTGTGCCGGCGCGCGGAAGGCGTCTATACTGCGGCCGTTATTCGCCTTCGAATCCAGCAACCGGAGAGTCGGGCTATGACCCGGAGCCGAGCTCCGTCGGCAGGGATGAATCCCGGTCGACGGACGGCGCTCGCCGCCCTCGTCCTGCTTTTGCTTCCCGTCCCGGCCCTTGCACAGGTGCGGGATCGCGATGCGCGCATTCCGCGCTCCGGCGAAATATGGATCGAGATCGCTCCGCAGTTCAGTAGCTGGAACCGTCAGTTCGCGCTGGGCAGCGCGGACGCGGCGGACGGCAGCAAGGAGCCCGTTCACGCGCACTACGGTGGCAGCGTAGCCGACAGGTTGTTCCCGGGGCTCGATCCTCTCCTCGACATCGTCAACCGAGATGCGGCCGATCTGGG
>CAMYMV010000103.1 GCA_947259585.1 uncultured Gemmatimonadales bacterium
GACGAAGGTACGTGGAGAACTTCGAGGAAGTGGTGGCCGGCGAGCTGATCCTCAGCTTGCACCAGATCGAGAACATCGAGGTCGTGGTCAATGTCCCCGAGGCGGTCATGGCGTCTGTTCGGGAGGACCGGGAGCCAGACATCGCAGTGCGCTTCGACGTCGCGCCGGGGCGGCAGTACCCTGCACGTGTCAAGGAATTCGCCGTGCGGGCCGACCCGGAGACGCAGACGTTCGCTGTGACCGTCACCCTCCCGCAGCCGGGGGACATCAACGTGCTCCCCGGGATGACGGCAACGGTGGGGGTCACAGGCGCGGTCGACGGTGATGCCGGCGGGACCACGTCGCTCACGATTCCGGCCTCGGCCGTGTTCTCGGACGAGGAAGGCGGGTCGAACCTCTGGGTCGTCGACGAAAGCACGGCGACGGTCCACCGACGTCCCGTTCGAGTGGGCCCGGTCACGGGCACGGAGGGAATCGTCGTGCTCGACGGCCTCGCGCCCGGCGAGCGCATCGTGACGGCGGGCGTCAATTTCCTGCGTGAGGGCCAGCAGGTGCGGCTCATGGATGCTAGAGATTGAGGGGCATTCCTGATTCCGATCGCATGATCATCGCCGAGTCCTTCTACCCGCAAACGAGCGCGCCACGTCGATGAACATAGCCGAGTTCGCAATCAAGAAGAGCGTGATCACCTGGACGCTCACGATCCTGCTCCTGGTCGTAGGCCTGCAGTCGTTCCGCAGTCTGCCCCGGCTCGAAGATCCCGAGTTCACGATCAAGGACGCCCTGATCATCACCCCGTATCCGGGGGCGTCGGCGGCGGAGGTGGAGGAAGAGGTCTCCGACGTCATCGAGCGGGCCGCCCAGCAGCTGGGACAGCTGAAACGCGTGCAGTCTACGTCGACCCGCGGCATGTCCATCGTCAAAGCCACGATCAGGGACCGGTACGACGCGGCGACGCTCCCGCAGGTGTGGGACGAGCTACGGCGGAAGGTAACTGACTTTCAGAACCGCCTGCCGCCGGGCGCCGGCCCGTCCATCGTCAACGATGATTTCGGCGACGTGTACGGCTCCTACCTGGCGCTCACGGGCGAGGGCTATACCAAGGCGGAGCTGTACGAGTACGCCAAGCTCCTGCGCCGCGACCTCCTTCTGGTCCAGGACGTGAAGCGGGTGGTCCTGTGGGGCTACCACTCCGAGACGATCTACGTCGAGATGTCGCGGGCCCGCATGGCGGCCCTCGGCATTTCGCAGCAGGACATCTACGGCGCCCTCGAGTCGAAGAACATTCCAGTGGACGCGGGCCGCCTGGAGCTCGGCACCGACTACATCGCCATCAACCCGACCGGCGAGTTCACCTCGGAGAGGCAGTTCGGCGAGCTGTTGATCAGCAGTCGGGGCGGCTCCGGGGAGCTCGTCTTCCTGCGGGACGTGGCCACCATTCGGCGCGGATACGAGGACCCGCCGGCCGAGATCCTCCGCTACGATGGGATCAACGCCATCGCCCTCGGCGTCTCGACCATATCCGGCGGCAACGTCGTCACGATGGGCGAGGCTTTGCAGGAGAAGCTGCGGCAGCTGCAGTCGCAGACGCCGGTGGGCATGGAGCTGCACGCGATCTCCTGGCAGTCCGATGCCGTTACCGCCGCGATCAACGGGTTCGTCGTCAGCCTGCTCCAGGCCGTGGCGATCGTGCTCGTGGTGCTGATGATCTTCATGGGTCTGCGCAGCGGCCTCATCATCGGTGGCATCCTCCTCGTGACCATCTTCGGCACCTTCATCTTCATGAGCACGTCGGGGGTGATGCTGGAGCGCATCTCCCTGGGAGCCTTGATCATCGCCCTCGGCATGCTGGTGGACAACGCGATCGTGGTGATCGACGGCATGCAGGTGCGCATCGAGGCGGGCATGGACCGCATCAAGGCGGCCGGCGAAGTCGTGCAGCAGAACGCCATGCCACTCCTCGGGGCCACCGTCGTGGCGGTGCTGGCCTTCGCCTCTATTGGGACCTCCCAGGACGCCACCGGCGAGTTCACGCGTTCGCTGTTCACAGTGATCCTGATCTCGCTGATGCTGAGCTGGGTGACGGCCGTCACCACCACTCCCCTGTTCGGAAAGCTCTTCCTCAAGGTGAAGCCGAAGAAGGAAGGAAAATCCGATGACCCCTACGCTGGAAAGTTCTACCAGGGCTATCGGAGGTTCCTGACGCTCTGCATCCGGCAGCGCTGGGTGACCGTGGGAACCGTGCTCGGCATCTTTCTGGTCTCGCTGTGGGGGTTCGGCTACGTGAGCCAGATGTTCTTCCCCGCCTCCACCCGACCGCAGTTCTTCGTCGAGGTATGGATGCCGCAGGACACGCACATCCGTGACACCGAAGCGGCCCTCGCCGAGGCCGAAGAGTACCTGCAGGACCGGTCCGAAGTCACCCACGTGTCCACCGCGATCGGCGGCGGCGATCTTCGCTTCCTGCTCACGTACACGCCGAACTCCGGCGGCTCGTCGTACGGTGTCCTGTTCGCGGATGTCTCGGACAGCCGGCTCATCGGCGGGATGATCGATGAGGTGCAGGCGGACCTGGAAGCGATCGTTCCGGAGGCGATCGTCAACGTGCGGACGTTCCTGCTCGGCCCCGGGGAGGGCGGGAAGATCCAGCTCCGCATCAGCGGGACGGACCCTGCCGAGCTCCGCCGCCTGAGCGCCCAGGCACGCGAGATCATGCGGCAGGAGGGAGCGAAAGCGATCCGTGACGAGTGGCGCGAGATGGTGAAGGTCGTGCGTCCGGTCCTGGCCGAAGCGCAGGCGCGCCAGCTCGGGATTACCCGGCCGATGCTGGCGGATCAGCTTCAGGCATCGTTCGCCGGCAAGCAGACCGGCGTGTACCGGGAGCGCGACGAGCTCCTGCCCATAGTGGCGCGGGCGCCGGAGTACGAGCGGCTCAACGTCGACAACTTGCGGGACCTGCAGATCTGGAGTCCGGCGGCCGGTCAGAACATACCCATGCGACAGGTGCTGACCGGCTTCAGGACAGAGCACGAGGACGGAGTCCGCTTCCGGTTCAACCGCATCTCGACCGTCCGTGTGCACTGCGATCCGCTTGGCGAGCTGCCCAGCGAGCTGCTCGCCCGGGTCAAGCCGAGGATTGAGAAGGAGCTCGGGGTGGACGTCGGGGCGTACTTCGGCCGCCGGTACGACTCCGTCGAGCAGATGTTCGCGGGCCATAACGCGACCACGATCCCGATACGGGAGCTCGATCAGCTCCCGCTCCTTGACCGGCCGGGATACTTCCTCGCGTGGGGCGGCGAGGCCGAGGATTCGGCGCGCGCGCAAGCGGCCCTCGCAACGACCATCCCGATCTTTTTCGGGATGATGGTGCTGATCGTGATCTTCCTGTTCAACGCGATTCGCACGCCGCTCATCATCTTCCTCACGGTCCCGCTGGCGCTGATTGGCGTCACGTGGGGTCTGCTGCTCACCGGGCAGCCGTTCGGATTCATGGCACTGCTCGGCTTCCTCAGCCTGGCGGGGATGCTGATCAAGAACTCGATCGTGCTGATCGAAGAGATCAACCGTCAGATCGGGACCGGGATGAACCGGTTCGAGGCCATCGTGGATTCCGGCGTCAGCCGCATGCGGCCCGTCATGCTGGCAGCTGCGACCACCATCCTCGGCATGATTCCATTGCTCCAGGATGCATTTTTCGTCGCGATGGCGGTCACGATCATGGCCGGGCTGGCCGTGGCGACCGTGCTGACGCTGCTGGTCGTGCCGGTGCTGTATGCGATCTTCTTCCGGATCCCGT
>CAMYMV010000104.1 GCA_947259585.1 uncultured Gemmatimonadales bacterium
CGACCTCGAACGTCCCGTCGCCCTCGTTGCGATAGAGCATGTGAGCGCCGCCGCTCAGCGCAGTAACGAAGAGGTCCAGGAAACCGTCGTTGTCGTAGTCGCCGACGGCGGCCGCGCCCGAGCCCCCGCCGCCCGCGAGCCCGCTCTCCGCCGTCACGTCCTCGAAGCGCCCCTGACGGGCATTGGAGAAGAGCGTGTTGGCGCCGCTCGCGTTGACCACGAAGAGGTCCACGTCATGGTCGTCGTCGAAGTCGCCGAACACCATGTCGCGGCTGTCGGCCCCCTGCTCTCCGGCGATCCCGGCAGCGGCCGCACGTTCCTCGAAGCTCCCGTCTCCGTTGTTCCGATAGAAGCGGTTGGCCCCGTCTCGAGCCTCGTAGATGTCCAGGTCACCGTCGAGATCCAGGTCGACGAAAACGGCCTTGGCGCCACCCCCGGGCCCGGCGACGCCGGCCGCCCGGGTCACGTCCTCGAACCTCCCGTCCCCCACGTTCCGGTAGAGGAGGTTCGCCCCGACCCCGACGACGTACAGGTCGAGCCTACGGTCATCGTCGTAGTCGGCGAAGATGGCTGAGCTGACGGCGCCCGCGTGCACGACGCCGGCCTCCGCCGTCGTCTCGATGAACCTCCCCAGGTCGTTCCTCAGGAGGAAGCTGGAGCGCTCGGACGCGGCGGCGCGATCGATCGCCGCGTAAAGGTCCTGGTCGCCGTCTCCATCGAAGTCGGCGAGCGCAATCACGGTGTGGCGCTCGCCGGTCTCGCCTGCCGGCCCTTCGATCGTCGGAATGAGATCGAGTCCCGCCACGACCGTGGCGTCCGTGAAGCGTAAGGCGGCCAGCACCGCCTCCTCCTCCTGCACCCGCAGCGAGAACTCGTGGCTGAAGGTGAAGTTCGGAATCCCAACCAAAGTGCCCGGCGGACCGCGCAGTTCCTCCATGGCCGCCTGGTAAGGGGAGGTGACCTCGAAATACCGGGCGAAGCTCGCCAGCGACGCGAGCGCTTCCTCCGTCCGCGCCGCCCGTGCCTGGGTGAGCGCCTCCCGAAACGCGGTGGCCGCGCCGGCCGGGAACGCCGGCGCCTGGCTCCTCAGCTCCTCCAGCTGCGCCGCAGCGGCATCCGCCTCGTTCACGCGGAGCAACGTCTCCGCGAGCTGCAGCCGGGCCGTCACGTTGGCCGGCTGGAGCGCGACCACTTCACGAAGGTAATCGGCCCTCCGGCGGAGTCGCTCGGGCGTAGCGGAGCGGCCGGACAGCTCGGCGAGCGCGTAGAGCGTACGGACGTGCTCCGGGTCCCGCCGCGCGACCGCCTCCAGCTCTTCCCGCGCCTCCTCGACTCGACCATCCGCTTCGTAGATCCTGGCCAGGACGAGCCGGACGTCGGGGTCTTCCGGCTCGATCTCCAGCGCTCGGCGTACGGCCGTCTCCGCCTCGGCAAGGTCGCCCCCCTTCAGGTGGACGAGGCCCAGGCTCGCGTATCCGATCGCCTCCTCGGGGGCGAGCTCGACCAGTCGCACGAACTCCCTTCGCGCCTCGTCCAACCTGTCCCGCTGCAGGTACGTGAGCCCGGCCGTGCGGGCGGTCAGGATCTCGGCAGCAGGCGTCTCCGCGTCCGGCACCCGCTCGCCGCAGGCGATGAGCATGAGAAGGCCCAGCCCGGCGGTCACCGGCGGCGCCCTACGTACCATCGGAGCGGCCTTCATCGATGGTGAGCGTCTGACCGGCCGTGGCGGGCCCAAACCGGTCCGAGTTTCCGCTGCCGGGCCAGCGAACGAGGATGCTGTCCGCCTGCGTTCGGCCCCCCAGCCCTATTAGAAACGGGTTGATCTCAGACTGCGACAGGTAGGAAGAGCCGGTGCGGACCATCCGGCGCTGGACCAGATCGCCCGCGAACAAGGTCACCACCGCTCCCACGGCATCGAGATTGGGGGAGGCGCCCCTCAGCCGGATGCGTAGCCAGTTGGCTTCCGCAGTGGGAAGGTCATTGCGCAGCAGCCTCGGCGAGCCGCCGTTGACCGTGACGAGAACGTCCAGGTCCCCATCCCGATCGATGTCCGCGGTGGCGATGCCACGCGCCACGATCTCCTCCCCGAAGCCGGCTCCCACCTGCCCACTCACGGCGACGAACTGCCCTCGCCGGTTGTTCCAGAAGAGCTGGAGAGGTTGGGCGAAGGTGACGTCGCTCTGCACGGCGTTGATCCCCGGCTCGATGTGGCCGTTGCCTGCCAAGAGGTCCACGAAGCCGTCCAGGTCCAAGTCGGCAAAGAGCAGCCCGAAGGTGAGCCGCTGGAGGGTCGCCCTGGTGAGACGCGCCGATCCGGCCAGGTCCTGAAACAGATCATCGCCTATCTGCGTGTACAGCGAGAGCGGCTCGTTCGAGAAGTTGCCGATGGCGATCGACAGCGGGCCCCGGCTCGTGACGTCGGCCACGTCGATACCCATGCCCGCGCGGGCCCTGCCGAACTCGTCGAATGCGACCCCGGCTCTTACCGCAACGTCGGTGAACGTACCGTCGCCGTCGTTCAGGTAGAGGAAGTTCTGGTAGGTGTCGTTGGCCACTACGATGTCGGGCCACCCATCTGCGTTGAAGTCTTCTACGGCCACGCCGAGCGACTTACCGTCTGGATTGAGGACGCCCGCCGCCGCGGTGACATCCTCGAAGCTCCGCCCCTCCAGGTTCCGGTACAGTCGGCACGTCTCGCCGTCGTACTGCTCGGGGGTAGCGTACGACTTCGTCATCCCGTCGAGAGTGGTGAACAGATCCGTCTCCGGCGTCCACCTGACGTAGTTGCACACGAAGAGATCCAAAAAGCCGTCGCGGTCCGCGTCGAGCCACGCCGCCCCCGTGGACCAGGCCGGCGGGTCGCCCGGAAGCCCGCTGTTACCGTCCACCCTCGCCTCGAGGGAGACATCGGTGAACCGCCCGCCATCGTTCCTCAACAATATGTTGTCGCCGACGGCGGTCAGGTAGACGTCCGGGTCTCCGTCGGCATCGTAGTCCGCGGCCGCCACCCCCATCCCGTAGAGGCCGAAATCCAGCCCCGCCTCGGCCGTCACGTCCTGAAACCGGCCGTTCCCCAAATTCCGGTAGAGGTGTGAAACGGCTCGGGCTCGATCGCTCTCATGGCCGGGCCAGCGGGAGCCGTTGACCAACAGGAGGTCGGGCAGGTCATCGCCATCGTAGTCCAGGAAGGCTGCGCCGCTACCCATCGTCTCCGGCATCCACTTCTGGCCGAAGGCGCCGGTCTCGTGCACGAAGCCGATCCCGGCGGATTCGGTGATGTCCGTGAAGCGCATGTGCGTCGAGGCGGTTCGGGGCTCGACGGTCGCGTAGTCGGACCGCGCGTAGTCGGGCACCTCCCGGGCGACCGGCTCCGTCTCCCGACAGCCGGCGAGAAAGCCGACGAGGCCGCCGGCGAGTGCCGTGATCAGAATGGCGTGTCTGATGCCCACGCCTATCCCGTGGGGATCATCGTGTGGGTGTGGATCGGTTGTGCCATCAGGTTCACCCCCGGGTTCGCGAGGCGAAAGGCCCGGGTGATCGCCTGCGCCGACTCGTCGATGCGGTACCGCTCGTACGCCGCCTCCGCCGCTTCCGCCTCCGCCTCGCGGCCAAGCGCCCGGTAGCAGAGCATGCGGTGATAGTGGGAGACCCGATCCTCGGGATCGATCCTCAGCACCCGATCCAAGGCGACGAGCGCATCGTCGAACCGCCCGTCCAGGTACAGCGTCCGTCCCAGGCTTCTCCACGCTGCTCGATCCTCGGGGAAATCCTCCAGCACCCGGC
>CAMYMV010000105.1 GCA_947259585.1 uncultured Gemmatimonadales bacterium
ACGGCGAGGGTGCCGAGGTGCTGCGACCGATCGTCTTCGCGGCCGTCATGTGGACCGGCCTCTGGCTGCGGGGCAGGGCCGGCTCGGAAGGCGGCTAGCTCGAGCCTGAGCCGCTCACCAGCCTTTTCATCTGATGGTCGGGGGTTCGATTCCCTCACGGCCCACCACGTTAGGTTCCGCGCGCCCCTCTGGGTGACGTGATGTGGCTCACCCGGTGCCACGACGCGGGCCAGCGAGCCATCGTCTATAGAGACGCAATCGTCCCAGTGATTCTTGCGAGATAGGTATCCTGTCGCCCTCTTTCGACCAGATGCGGCGCATGCCAGCTCGGACAGCACCCGTGGCGTGCCGCTCCCGGAGTGCGCCTGGGCTCCCTAGCGACTAGCGGATGGGTCGAAAGAGGCGATCTAGCCCGTTCGCCCAGTTGAGGACGATCCGCAGCTGGGTGATCGGCTTGGCCTGCGAGCCCATCTGGATGTAGATGAAGTGCTCCCCGTCGGGCTCGATGTCGTACCAGCGCTCGGGGGAGTCGAACGGAATGAACGGTTCCGGGGCACCGACGCGGAGTTCGGGCTCGGTCCTCACCGGCGCCCTCATGAGCTGGGCGGAGGTGCTGTGAACGTAGTAGATTGCGTCGCCGCGCGGGCTCCAATGCGGCTCGCGGCCACCTTCCGAGGAAACCTGCGTTCTCGGCCCCGGTCCCGGAAACGATTGAACGTAGATCTCGTAGCTGCCCGTTTCGTTGGACGAATACGCCAACCACCGGCCGTCAGGCGAGAACTCGGATTCCACGTCCCGACCCTTCGTTGCGACGACCTTACGCGGTGCCCCGGGCTGCATCTGGTCGTCGAGGGGCAAGACCCAGATGTCGTCGTCGGTCTCGGGGTCATGCTGGAAGAAGCTGAAATGCTGGCCGTCCGGAGAGATCGACGCCGGCGCGGGGATCCGGTCCGTCTCGTACAGGGATTTCGGCTGGCTGCTGCCGTCGGCCGGGATCCACATGAGGTGCATGCCCGCACCCCGACCATACGACAGGAAGATCAGCCGTTCGCCGTCGGGTGTCCATACCGGCGCCTGGTTTTCCCCGCCGGCTGCCAGACGACTCAGGATCTCCCGCTCGACGTCCCAGAGCCAGACGGAGTAGTTGGCTCCCGCCACCGTAACCGCCAGTCGCTTGCCGTCGGGAGAGAGGGCGAACGACGGCCTATCGTAGACTCGCTCGGGAACCGAGAGGGGCACGACGTGACCCGATCGGTCCGCCCGCACGAAACGCTGATTGTAATGCTCCGGGCCTCCGGGCGCGTAGACCAGGGTGCCGGCCGAGGTCAGCGCGAATTGGCCGAATGCATCCCCGCCGTTGGTCACAACGCTGGTGAAAACCTCCTTCGGCTGGCCCTCGATTGCGAGCGCCTGCGGATCGAACGGGACCGCCATCAGGCTGCCCTGTCGCGCGAAGATGAGATGCCCCGACTCCACGTACTTGGGGCTCATGCCGCCCTCGAGGAGTAGCTTACGCTCTCCGGTTTCCAGGTCCAGCGCCTCGATGCGTGCCTCGTCGTAGGTCTCCATGTCGTGGTCGGCGACCATGAAGAGAAGGGCGCGGCCATCGGGTAGGAAGTGCGGAAAGCGGTGCGTCTTGACCCCGGCGTCGCGGTCCGGCTCGGTCAGCACCTCGGGGACCCCTCCTTCGGCAGCGACCCGGGACAGGCCTCCGTCAAACCCGCGGCTGAAGACAATCTCGCCTCGTGCACCCCAGGTGGCGCCCTTGCTGCTGCTCGGCGTGTCGCAGATCTTGGCGGGGACGCCGCCCTCGAACGGTACCTTCTCGAGCTGAGTCTCCGCGTGATCGAAGTAGGCGATCCACTGGCCATCGGGCGAGAAGATGGGGTCGCGGGCATTCTCTGTTCCCTCGAGCTCTCGAGCCACGACTTCGTCCAGCCCTCGGGCGTGGAGTTGCACGCTGCCATCCGGGTGAACCGCCGCCCAGACGAGTCTTCGTCCATCGGGAGAGATCGCTATCGCCGGGTTCGTGGTCATGTAGAGAGTCGTCTCTTCGGCCAGTTCGATCGAGAGATGCGCGTTCGACAGCAGTGTCGTCGGGACCCCTTCGGACCGGCTCATCCAGGTCGCCAAGGCGAGGCCGATCGCGAGGCCGAGTAACGCGCTCGCAAGGCTCCAGACAGCGGTCCGTCGCTTGGACTCCGCTGCGGGGGTGATCGCCTCAGCAGCGACCACCGGAGCTGGCGCTTCTGAGAGTACTTCCTCCAGTTCGAGTCGCGCATCGGCGACGTCGTGTAGCCTCCTGTTGCGGTCCTTCTGCAGACAGCGACGCAGAAGGCTACGCACCAGGGGCGGCGTCGCCGGCGGCAGAGCCTCCCAGTCGGGCTGACGCTCGATGATCGCGGCGATCGTGTCGGTGGCGGTCTCGGCGCCGAACGTCCGCTCGCCGGTCAGCATCTCGTACAGCACCACGCCGAGCGCCCAGATGTCCGTCTGGGCGTCGACCTCCTGTCCGCGCGCCTGCTCGGGGCTCATGTAGGCGGCGGTGCCGAGGATGGTGCCTGCCCGGGTCATCTGGGCCGTCAGGGTGGGTGAATCCGAGAGATCGAGCGGTGGGCCCGCGCCCCCGACGGCCTTCTTGGCGAGGCCGAAATCGAGGATCTTGACCTGGCCTTCCGGCGTCACCTGGACGTTGGCCGGCTTCAGGTCGCGATGAACGACACCGCTGTTGTGCGCGGCCTCTAGTCCGGTGGCGATCTGAGTAGCCAGCCGCAGCGCCTCGCCCACCGGAATCGGCCCCTTGCGGAGCCGCTTGGCCAGGTCCTCGCCCTCGACCAGCTCCATGGCGAGGAAGTCGAGGCCGCCGTCGCTCCCGAGCTCGTGGATGCCGGCGATGTTCGGGTGGTTGAGCGACGCCAGGACCTTCGCCTCGCGCTCGAAGCGGGCAAGCCGTTCCTTGTCGGCGGTGAAGGCCTCTGGAAGGACCTTGATCGCTACCTCCCGATCGAGCGTCGTGTCTTCGGCTCGATAGACCTCCCCCATGCCGCCTTTGCCCAGCATGGCCGTGATCTTGAAGTGGGACAGTGTCCGACCGATCATCGGGCGTCCATCGTATCTCTACAGTGAGACTCGAAACCGGGCCTCGGGGGCGGCCAGAGGATCCGCGTCGGCCGGGGGTTCGATTCCCTCACCTCAGATCAAGGCGTCCAGGCAGCCGCGCACCAGGTTGCGCTTGGAGAAGTGGCCCAGGGTCAGCCACCTCATGAAACCCTCGCGGCCGAGGAGCTCGCCGGCGATCGCTCTCTCCGGCACGCCGCGGTCGCGAAGCTCACGGATCCGGCCGCACAAGTCCTCGAAGAACGCGAGCTTGCGGCGCAGGGCGCCCTTACCGTCTTCGATCGGACCGCGGTGGGAGCAGAACAGGGTGCCGAAGTCGATCGCCAGGATCGAGCGCAATGTAGCCATCGTCGCTGCCACGCTCTCGTCCTGACGCAGGTAGTGGGTCCGGCTCGAGATGTAGAGGTCGCCGCCGAACAGCCAGCCGCGGTCGGCCTCCAGAAAGCAGGTCATGTCGGACGAGTGGCCGGGTGCCGCCAGTGGCCGGAGGACGCGACCGCCGTCGAGCGGGATCTCGTCCGGGAGCGGCCTCGGCCGAACCCGATCGGGTCGGCCCCAGATGATCCGCTGGTAGGGCCGTAGCCGGAAGCCG
>CAMYMV010000106.1 GCA_947259585.1 uncultured Gemmatimonadales bacterium
GATCGGGACTTTTCCTCGAGGTCGTTCGCGAGCGTGCGGGCGATGTCCAGCAGGGTCTCCGCGTGGACCTCCAGCTCCTGGAGCCGGCCCACCCGATCGGGAAGGGATTTCGGAGGATCCTCGAGAGCGGCCCACATCGCCTCCGCGGCCTCAAGGAGATGCGGCTCCGTGACCGTCTGCGTACGCCGGGGATGCTCGGCCTGCTCCTCCGACTCGAGAAGCAGCTGGAGCGCATCCCGCATTCCCTCCAGGATCTCCGGGCCGAACAGGGGGCGATGCATGAACTCGCGGCAAGCTTGCGCCACGGCGATTAGATGCCCTGCCAGATTGCCGCTGTCGACGGTGGAGACGTAAGTGGGATCGAGCGGCCGGAGGTCCCGGGTGTCGTACCAGTTGTAGAAGTGCCCGCGGAAGCGACGCAGGCGGTTCATAGTGTCGAACGTATCCTCGAGGCGCTTCGCCATGTCGAGGATCCCGATCCAGCCGAAGTCGTGGGCGACTGTCGTGCTCAGCAGATAGAGACCCATATTGGTCGGCGAAGTGCGGTGGGCTATGGTCGGCTCGGGGTCTAGCTGGAAGTTGTCCGGCGGGAGGGCATTCTCCTGCTCGTCCACGAACGTCTCGAAGAAGCGCCAGGTGCGCCGGGCGAGGAGCCGCAAGGAGCGCGTCTCCTGGGGAGAGAGAACCTGCGCCTTCACGAGCTTTGGCGGGAGGCTCATCCGCCAGGCGATGACGGGCGACAGCGCCCAAAGGAGAACGAGTGGCGCGGCGAGGGGCCAGGCTCCCGGCTTGAGCGCGACGAAGAGCAGGCCCGCTCCGACGGCGAGGACGACGCCCCAGCGAAGGTGCCGGTAGGAAGTTCGGAGCCTCAGATCGACCCCGTACCCCGCCTGCGCCGCCGTAACCCACTCGAGGAGGCTCCGCTTCGTCACGTAGACCCGCCCGAGCGTGCGCACCACGGCGTCCGCCATGAGCGAGGCTTGGTAGGCCAGCATGGTGATGGCCAGGAGCGTCTGCGGCAGAGCCACGAAGATGTCGTCGGCCACCGCGCGCAGGTGGCTGCGCTTGGAGATCCCTCGTCGCCAGGGGATGAGGTCGTCGAGAACCGGGATGAAGGCCGGCACCGCGACGGATCCGACGAAGAGACCGATCCAGAGGAGCGCAGGAACGCTCGGCAGGGTCCAGGCGGCCGCGACCAGCAGAAACGACGAAGGTGCGGCGAGGCTTCGGCGAAGATTGTCGACCATCTTCCATCGGCCCTGGGCGGGGATGCGAGTCTTCGATATCCGGCCGGCGGCGTCGCGCGCGTGGCCCAGAACCCAGGGGAGGAGTTGCCAGTCGCCCCGCACCCACCGATGCTGGCGACGCGCGGCCACCTCGTAGTTGGAGGGAAACTCCTCGAAGAGATCCACATCGGTCAACAGCCCGGCACGCGCAAACAAGCCCTCGAAGAGATCGTGGCTGAGGAGCGCGTTCTCCGGGACCTTCCCCTCGAGCGCCGCCTCGAAGGTATCGACGTCGTAGATCCCTTTTCCTGTGTAGGACCCTTCTCCAAAGAGATCCTGATACACATCGGAGACCGCAGCCGCGTAGGGGTCCACACCGCCGCGGCCCGAGACGATCCGCTGGTAGGTCGTGCTGCCCGGGCCGGTGGGCAAGGACGGCGTGATCCGGGGCTGCATGACCGCGTAACCTTCGACGACGCGTCCTTTCCGAGGGTCGAAACGCGGCCGGTTCAACGGGTGCGCCATCGCCCCGACCAGACGGTAGGCGGTGCCCTTGGGAAGCCGGGTGTCGGCATCCAGGGTGATGACGTAGCGGACGCGCTCGGGCACCGCAGGCGGCTGTCCGCGGATCGGAATGAACGTGGTGTCCGTGACGCCACGAAGAAGCCGGTTCAGCTCGTGGAGCTTCCCGCGTTTCCTCTCCCAGCCGATCCACTTACCTTCCCGCTCGTTCCAGAGACGCCGACGGTGCAACAGAAGGAACCGTTCCCCGCCTCCGGGCGGACCCTCGTACCGTGTATTGAGACGGTCGATGCCGTCGGCCAGCGCGGCAACGAGTTCCTCGTCGCCGGGCATACATTCGCAGGACGCGTCCAGCCAGTCGGTAAGGAGGGCAAAGTGGAGATGGCCTTCCGGATTGGCAAGGTAGTGCACCTCGAGTCGCTCGAGTTGCTCCTCGATGTCGGCGTGGTTCGTGAGCAGCGTAGGCACGGCGACCAAAGTCCGAAGCTCCGGAGGCACGCCCTGGGCGAGCTCGAGCTTGGGGAGCCTCGTGGGCGCAAGCAGAGCCGCAACCAGGCGATTGACGAGGGACACCGCGACATCCGAGGCGGGGACGAGGCCGAGGACTGCCAGCAGGACGAGGATCCAGGCCCCTGCCCCAGCGGACCGGGAGATGAACAAGAGGCTGCAGAGCTGGAGGGCGGTGAGGGCAGCGATCCCTCCAAGGTATCCCGCAGTTGCGTGGGCGCGGTAGGTGCGTTGCAACCGGAGGCGAAGACCAACGCGAAAGCCCAGCCGCCGCTCGAATTCCCTTCTGCCCTTGGAAACGAGGTAGTACCCCGGGTCCTCCTCGGCGCGCTCGGGAACACCGGAAGGCCCCGGCTCGCTCCCCGAGGAATCGCTCTCCACCGCGGGGGAAGGTGAGCGCAGTCTCCCCTGGGCTGCGTTCCGGGCCAGCAGCACGGCCTCCCGCGCCACCTCGATCTCCGATCGGCCCGAACCCCGAGAGAGGAACTCGATCTGCTTCCGGTAC
Source organism: uncultured Gemmatimonadales bacterium (assembly GCA_947259585.1). GTDB lineage: Bacteria > Gemmatimonadota > Gemmatimonadetes > Palauibacterales > Palauibacteraceae. The sequence goes on from CAMYMV010000106.1 coordinate 2,761, forward strand.
TCGTCCCGCGTCGCGAAATCCATGGCTGGAAACGCGGGAGCGGCGCGCAGCGCTTCATCCACCAGGCTGACGCTCTCGAAAAACTCGAGCCAATCGAACGAGGACATCCATCGCATGCCGGTGATGATGTTCCGGACGGTCGCGTTTGCCGCACCCTGGGCATGGTGTTCCCGGGCAACCACCTCACCGGGCGACGTCTCTTGGGTACTCAGCTTTCGGTTGAGCCAGACCAGGGCTGGCGTGATCGATTCGTCCTGGTCGCGGAGCCGCTGGACCAGCTGGACCGCGAATGCGCCCGCCAGGGGAGTGTCTTCCAGACGGCGCAGGACGTCCTCGGTGTTCTCAACCGGCCGGCCGCTCAGGCCCAGAAGGCGGTCCGCCATCTCGTCGGCCTTGGCCCGCGCATGGCGGGCGCGGATCACCTGCTCCGACAGCCGCCGCAGATTCTCCATCAGTGCCATGCGGAGATGGATGGGCACGGCCCAGAGCTCGCCGATGCTGAGCGGCTGGATTCGCTGGTAGGCACGGATGAAACGGCCGAGTGTCTCCACATCGAATCGGCTGTCGGTGTGGGCCACGTAGGCCCAGGCGAGGCCATAGACGCGGGGGTATCCTGCGAGGTGGCCCGCCGCGATCTTCGGCAGCCGGCGGTAGTAGCTCCTCGGGAGGTGGTCTTGGATCTCCCGGAGCTGCTCGTCGACGACGTGGAAGTTGTCGAGGAACCACTCCTCGGCGAGCGTGATCTCGTGCTTCGCCGCGACCGCCTCGACGACGCTGTGATATGCGTCGAGAAGTATGCGCCCGTTGTAGCGGACCCTCGGAAGAAGATCCCGTCCTCGGATGGGCTTGTCCGTGACGCGATCGGCCGCCGCCAGGCTCTCGGCGTGTTGCTCCAGGCGCTCGATGCCGAAGAGCTCGGCGCGGATCGGTTCTTCCCACTGNNCCGTTGCTCCTTGCTGATGTTGCCGGGTTCATGACGAAGCGCGGGAGCGAAGGAACGCCAGATACTTCAGCAGCTCTTCTTCCTCCTCGGCGGTCAGATCGTCGATCACACGCGCCCAAGCACATAACGATCGAGTAGGGGTGCACGCCTTCATTCGGGGGGAAAGGCGCGTGGATGTCGCAGAACTTTACGATCCGGATGCCTATCGGCCGGTCATTCGCAGTGTGCGAGGCAAACCCATGTATCTCTATTAGCAGGTTACGCCGAATGGATCGTCCTCTTTTTTTATATCGAACTGCTCCGGCCGCAATTGCGACCAAACGTTAGGCAGCCTCGTTCTCCCTTTTGACCGCCCCAATACTGCGTGGGAGTCGATAACACTTTAAAAACCGAAGGCTTGAGGAAAGCTGATCACATACTCCCTGACAACCCGAATGACCGGTTTTGGCTATGAAACGAAGTTCAACCATGCGCTGGAAATAGTCCGCTTTCACGGATAAAGCGGTCCTTCACCGCTCCCGACTTCCCTGCGATTGCCGGGACGGTATAGCCCGGCCCGCGGCTCTACCCCGACAGCGGGTCCGGGATGTACAGGCCGTCCGGCAGGTCGATGCGCTCGCGGGACGCGCCGTTGCCGCGGCCGGCGGGGCGTTTGGGCCGCCGGGGGCGTTTGGGCCGCCGCCTTGGCTTCGGCCCCAGGCCAACGCAGTACAGCCGCTCCTCCTCCTCACGCTCCTCCTTCTCGCGGAAATGCGCCGCCCGCGCCTTCTCTTCGGCCCGGTCCTCGGCCGCGATGCGGCGCCTGTCCAGCGCCTGCATCTGGCGGGTGAACAGGTGCAGCAGCCGTGCCGCCTGGCGCAGGTAGAGCGCCGCTAAGCCGTTGCCGGAGAGTACGCAACGACTTCCGCGTAGGTCGTTCCGCTGAAGCTGCCTGGGTCACCGGCCTCCTGCTCCAGGCGATCTGTCATTGCCCTGCGAGCACTCGGACTGATCCAACCATCGGACTCGGCCCGGGCCACGAATTCACTTTGTTTCCATAGTTGGGCCATCATTTCATACATGCCCGCCTTGGCCTCTGGTGTTGTAGCGCAGTTATAGGCCGCAGCCGCGCTGCGAATATTGAATCCCGCGTCGGCCAGCAGCCTGGGCAAAGCGCGGCCGATATCGGGATTTCCGTCGTTGTGCAAAATGGACCGCCGCAGAATTGTCATGACGTCTCGGATGGCCGACGTTTCCGAATGAAAAAGGCTAGCGCCGATATCGATCTCACGAAAGCCAATGAGACCGCCGGGCTTCAGGACGCGTTTGATCTCACCCAAAACCGGATCCAGATCGCGGAACTGCATGAGTATCGTGTGGCCGAAAACCGCATCAACGGTCCGATCGCCAAAGGGTAGATCATACACGCTGCCAGTCTCGAACCGGCAGTTCTGTAGTCCGAGAGATGCCGCCCGGTCTCTGCCAAGCATGATCTGTGAAGGCTCGATGTCGATTCCCACGACCTCGCCCGGGGCAACCGCCGCGGCAATGCCCACGGTGATCGAGCCCGGTCCGCAACCCATATCCAGGACACTCATGCCCGGCTTCAGGTGGTCGAGGAAGAACCGGGCGTTTCCCTCTGCCGACCGGTTTTCCATCATACCTACGGCAGCCGGACTATATCCGAAGACGTAGACCCGGTCCGCACCGTCCTTGCCAGCCATAACGGTCCCTCCCGCTCCGCACCTTGCGCATATAGTATATGGCTTGGCTCCCGATCGACAGCCCCGAACTGGTATACGTTCATAGCCGCTATTGGCACTTAGCGCCCGTTCAACCATGTGTTGGAAATAGTCCGCTTTCACGGATAAAGCGGTCCTTCACCGCGCCGGACTTCCCTGCGATTGCCGGGACGGCCCCGCTCGATCCCGCAGGCCTACCCCGACAGCGGGTCCGGGATGTACAGGCCGTCCGGCAGGTCGATGCGCTCGCGGGACGCGCCGTTGCCGCGGCCGGCGGGGCGTTTGGGCCG
>CAMYMV010000107.1 GCA_947259585.1 uncultured Gemmatimonadales bacterium
ACCCGCGGCATCGTCGACACGCTGCGTCCGCTCTCCACCAACCCGAGGCGGGCCCAGCTCGCCACCTGGCTGGCCGGCCTGGCGATCTTCTTCGACGACTACGCCAACACCCTGCTGGTCGGGAACACCTTCCGGCCGATCACGGACCGCGTGCATGTTTCCCGGGAGAAGCTGGCCTATATCGTGGACTCGACCGCCGCACCCGTCGCGGCGATCGTCTTCGTCTCCACCTGGGTCGGCTACGAGATCTCCCTGATCGGAGACGCCCTGGCGATCGCCGCGGAGCAGCCGGGCGTGGCGCCTCAGGTGGCCGCGGATCTCATGAGCGCCAGCCCCTTCACGGTCTTTCTCCACTCCATCCCGTACCTCTTCTACCCGATCCTGGCGATCGTCATGGTCGGCCTGCTGGTGGCGTCCCAGCGGGACTTCGGCCCGATGCTCTCGGCCGAGCGCAGGGCGCGGCGGGGAGAGGGACTGTATCGGGACGGCGCGAAGCTGCTCGCGGACACGACCGACCGAGCGGTGGAGCCGAAGGAGGGCGTCCCCAACCGCTGGTACAACGCGGCCGTTCCGGTGCTGACCGTGATCCTCGTCGTCGTCCTCGGCCTCTACTTCGACGGACGGGCGTCGGCCGGCTCCGGCTCTCTGTGGGAAATTCTCGGGGCGGCCGACCCCTTCAAGGCCCTGCTCTGGGGCTCATTGGCCGGATGCCTCGTCGCGATCGGCCTCTCGGTGGGGCAGCGCATCCTCTCACTGGAGGAGGCGATCAACGCCTGGCTCGGCGGAATGCGGACCCTGGTGCTCGCGGCCGTCATCCTCACCCTGGCGTGGTCACTGGGAGAGGTCACGGCCGCGCTGTGGACGGCGACCTACCTGACGGGGATCCTGAGCGACACCTTGATGCCGGCGCTTCTGCCCGCCCTGGTCTTCGTGGCGGCGGCTTTGATCGCCTTCGCGACCGGAACGTCGTGGGCCACGATGGCGATCCTCTTCCCCCTCGTCGTGCCGCTATCGGTGGCACTCGGCGGAGGGATCGGCTTCGAGGGCGGGGGCCACTACACGCTCACGCTCGGCGCGATCAGCTCCGTGCTCGCCGGCTCCATCTTCGGCGACCATTGCTCCCCCATCTCCGACACGACGGTCATGAGCTCGCTAGCCTCGGCATGCGACCACGTGGACCACGTGCGCACGCAGCTACCGTACGCTCTGGTGGTGGGAGGCATCGGGATCTTCGTCGGCAACATCCCGACGGCGTACGGCTTCCCGGCGTGGCTGTCGCTGGGTCCGGCCTGCAACGACCCGGTCGTGTTGTGGTGGTCGCTGATCGACGCGCTCCGCACCGTCGTCGGCGACTTCGGCGAGGGGTACCGTGTCCGGCTGCTGGCGGCCGGCGCCGGGGCCGTCAGGATGAAATAATTCCTCTACTGCGGTCAGCCTACCTTCGCCGTACTGCAGTCACCCTACCTTTCGCCACAACGGAGGTCACGATGTCGAAGCAAACCCGAACCCTTCTGCTGGTCGTCGCTGTAGCCCTCGTGGCTGCGGCCTGCCAGCCGGACACCCCCACCAGCCCCGCTACCGATGACATAGCGCAGCCTCGGGTCTCCAAGCAGAGCCAGATGAACCTCGGCGACGCGATTGAAGCCGACGCTTACGTCGTCGAGTTCGGAGGCTCGGTCGCTCAGCTTGAGGCCGCTGTGGCCGACGCCGGCGGAACACTGGTACACGCCAGCCCGGAAATCGGCGTGGCAACCGTGATCGATCTGGACGACAAGAGCGCGTCTCGGTTGAAGCGCGCGGCCAGCGTTAAGGACGTCATGCGGGACCTGATGGTGCAGTGGACGCCATCCGATGCGGATCTGGAGGTTGTCGAAGCCGGTCCTGCGATAGACCCTATAACGGCCTTCTTCTTCCCTTGCCAGTGGAACATGACGCAGGCCAACTGCCCGGCCGCGTGGGCCGCGGGTGAGTTCGGTGACCCGAACGTGAAGGTGGCCGTGCTGGACAGCGGAATCGATCCCACGCACCCCGACATGGCCGGAAGGGTCGACCTCGCCAATAGCCGCACTTTTGTAAGCGTGAACAATCCCGTCTGCCTGGCTAATGGCGCCGACGACGTGAACAGCCTCCTCGACTTCCGATTCCACGGCACGTTCGTGGCTGGGATTATCACGAGCAACGGCCTCGGAGTCGCCGGCGTGGCGCCGGACGCCACGGTAGTAGCGCTCAAGACCAACAACTGCCTGGGTTCCGGCTCGTTCGGCGACCTGATCGCCGCGATTGTCTACGCCGCCAACTTGCCCGACGTACATGTGATCAACATGAGCTTGGGAGCGTACTTCGCGAAGAACGACCCCACGGCCAAGGGGCTCAATGCGGCGGTCAACAAGGCCGTGAACTACGCCAACTCAAAGGGCGTCCTTGTGGTCTCGTCGGCCGGCAATGGCGATCCGATTACAGGTATCGGGATCAACCTGGACAAGGACGGAAACTTCATCCACGTGCCCTCGCAGTCCGGTGCGGGGATCGGCGTATGGGCGGGGAATGTGGATGGCGGACTGGCGAGCTATTCGAACTACGGGCGTACCGGTGCCTGGGTGGGCGCCGGGGGCGGAGACGAGTTTCCCCCCACAGACCCGGTGCCTGGTTGCTTCCTGCCAACGGCGATCCAGGGTTTCGTGCTATCGCCGTGCTCGAACCACAGCATCTTCTTCATCTGCGGTCCCGCCAGCTACCTTCTTGGCGCCGGCACGAGCTTCTCGGCGCCGATGGTGTCGGGCGTCGCCGCGCTCGTGGACGGCCAGGCAGGTGGCTCGATGAACCCCGGACAGCTGAAGACGACGCTCAAGAACACGGCGGATGACCTCGGCAAGAAGGGGACCGACGTCTTCTTCAGCCATGGCCGCGTGAACGCCGGAGCCGCTGTGGGCAACCCGTGACCTGATCGGCGCTGGTCGATCACCGACGGCACTCAGCCCAGAAGCACACAGGAGAGGCGGTTCCCTGGGGGAGCCGCCTCTCTATCCTTTTCAGCTGTTTCCTGCCTAACGCCGCTCGCGGAAGAAGCGCCGGAGGATCTCTCCGGCCTCCTCCTCTAGCACTCCGGCGGTGAGCTCGACCCGGTGGTTGAGTCGGGAATCCTGTACGATGTTGCCCAGCGACCCGCACATCCCGGCCTTCGGGTCCGGCGCGCCGAACACGAGGCGATCCAGGCGGGCGAGGACGATCGCCCCGGCGCACATGGCGCACGGCTCTAGGGTGACGTAGAGCTCGTGCCCGAGGAGGCGCCAGTCCCCCTCCTCCTCCGCGGCCAGCCGCAGCGCCAGCATCTCGGCGTGAGCCGTCGGATCGCTGAGCTCACGGGTGCGGTTGTGAGCCTCGAACGTGCGGCCGTCCGGCGACACGAGGACCGCTCCCACCGGCACCTCGTCCAACCGCCCCGCCTCTTCGGCCAGATCCAAGGCGCGGCGCATCCAAAGCTCGTCGGCGACCCGGTCGCTCACCGGCCCTCTCCGCCCAACTCCTTCGTCGCCGCCATGGCGTCCAGGTAGCCGAGCGCCTGCTGGATACGCTCCAGGGTGCGCTCACGGCCCATGAGCGACAGCACGGAGAAGATCTCGGGGCTCACCCCCGTACCCATCACGGCCACCCTGAGAGGATGGATGACCTTACCAGCTCCAACCTCTTTTTCAGCAGCGATTTGACGAATAGCCGGCTCCAACGACCCTGCTTCGAAATCGTCGAGAGCGGAGAGCCGGTCGCCCACCGCTCTGAGGAGCGCGGCGGCCTCGGCGGGCCGCTTCCAGAACCGGACGACGGCGTCGGGCTCGTAGGAGACCTCGTCCATCAGGAAGGGGGCCGCCTGCAGCGCCACCGCCTGCACCGTATTCCCCCTCTCGCGCACCAGGTCCAGGACCTCCCTCACCCGTTCGGGCGACGCCTCGATGAAGGCCGCCGGGACGCCGGCTTCCTCGAGGGGCCCTCTGGCCATCTCCATGAGCCGGTCGATCGGCATCCGCTCGATGTGCTGCCGGTTCAGCCAGGTCAGCTTCTCAGGATCGAAGACCGCACTCTTCTTGAGGATCCGGTCTACGCTGAACGCCTGCATCAGCTCCGGGGCGTCCATGATCTCCCGGTCGTCGCCGGCCGACCATCCGAGGAGCGCCAGGAAGTTGAAGAGCGCCTCCGGCAGGATGCCCTGATCGCGGTACGCCTCCACCGAGCTCGCCCCGTGCCGCTTGGAGAGCCTCTTGCCGTCCGGTCCGAGGATCATCGGCACGTGAGCGAAGGTCGGGAGCGGCGCTCCGAGGGCCCCGTAGAGCAGGATCTGCTTGGGCGTGTTCGAGAGATGGTCATCGCCACGCAGGATGTAGGTGATCGCCATCGCAATGTCGGCCGAGACCACGGCCAGGTTGTAGACCGGCGTTCCGTCGGACCGGAGCAGCACGAAGTCCGCGATATGCTCGTTCTCGACCGCGCGGCGGCCGTGCACGGCATCCTCCCAGCTCGTCTCGCCGGCGGGCACCCGAAACCTGAGCGCATACTCCTGCCCGACCTCCGCGCGCCGCTCGGCCTCCTCCTGCGGAATCCGCCCGCATCCACAGGCTTCCGTCTCGCCTCCGGCCGGCCGTCCCGGTTCCGGCGGAGCGCAGAAGCATCGGTAGGCGGCTCCGCTCTCGAGGAGACGGAAGGCGTCGGCCCGGTGCCGCTCGAGGCCATCGGCCTGGTGGTGGGGTCCCTCGTCGAAGTCCAGTCCGAGCCAGGCCATCGAGTCGAGGAT
>CAMYMV010000108.1 GCA_947259585.1 uncultured Gemmatimonadales bacterium
ACCGTCGACGGGCTGGAGCTCATAGGAAGCGGCTCGCTCACCGAGCGCATCTGGCGCAAGCCTGCCATCGCCGTTCTTGCCATCGATGCTCCGCCCGTGGCGAAAGCGATCAATGCGCTAGTTCCGGCTGCCAGCGCCAAGGTTTCGTTGCGGCTGGCGCCCGGCCAAGAACCGGGGGCTGCGATGGCTGCACTGAAGGCGCATCTCGAATCGAACGCTCCCTGGGGCGCACAGGTAACGGTACATGAGGGCAGCGGCGGTGAGGCGTTCGACCTCGACACGACGGGACCGGCCTATGACGCCTATCGCGAAGCGTTCGCCATAGCGTGGGAGAAGGAAGCCATCGATGTCGGACAGGGCGGCTCCATCCCATTCGTTGCGGCCTTCTCCGAGCTGTTCCCTGACGCAGACATACTGCTCACGGGCGTCGGAGACCCGACGAGCGCTGCCCACGGCCCCAATGAGAGCCAGGACCTCGACGAGCTCAGGCGCGGCACAATTGCCGAGGCGATCGCGCTGCGGCTGTTCGCAGAACGGGCATAACGAACCCGTTAATCACTGCTCCTGGCATCATCACGGCCGTGACTAAACGACTCGCCCTCGCCAGCTGCGCGCTCGCCGTTGTGCTCGGCGGTTGCGCGAGCCCAGGCGCGGACGGAGCCACTCCGGCCGAGACGACGAGGCTGACCCCCCTGCCCCCGGCCGGGTTGCGCGCGCGAAACACCGCCGCCGGGGCACCGTGCGCCCCGCTCACCGGGCGTTTGCCGGGACCCCCTACCCTGCCCCGGCCCGCCATCTGAGAGGACCCCGACCCATGGCCAAGCGCCGCCGCCTCGTCATCACCCCCGAGCCGATCCAGCGGCTGCTTGCCGAGCATCTGGCCGGGCGGGTCGACCACGGCACCCGGCTCTGGCTTCTCGTGAACGCCGAGCTCTGGCATCGGCTCCACGTGGAGAACACCCCCGTCGACGAACTGCGAGGCCAGGTGAGCGAAGCACTCGATGGCGACACGCCGGTGCACCAGGGGATCGAGACCGCGCTAGGGTCGGAGCCGACGGGTCGGGATGAGCCGGTGACGCGGGCCGTCGGGGTGGTCTCGTGATGGGCGCCCATCCGCGAGCTCGCCGCCGTTTGCTGCTGCTCCTCGCAGCAGTCGGCCTCATGTTGGCGGTCGTGGTCACCTCCGCGGCGCTACGCACGCCGCGGATCAAGGGCGCGATGTCCAAGCGGGTCGTCCGTTGGGAGCGCGCGCTGCCCGGCCAGGAGGGCCTCGATCCGGAGACCCTCGCGCAGGTGAGCCGGATTCTGGAGCGGGGTGGAGCCGAGACCTTCCTCGTCGTTCGCGGCGGCCGCCTTGTGCACGAGTGGTATGCGCCGGGCTGGAACGCCGAGCAGCGCCACTACACGGCCGCCCAGGCGAAGGCCGTGGTGGCATCGCCCCTGGTGTGGCTGGCGCTCAGCGACGGGTACGTCGGCTTCGACGACCCTGGTTCCGAGCACCTGCCCTCCTGGAGGTCGGATCCGGTGCGCTCGAAGATCCTGGTGCGGCACCTCCTGTCCCATTCCTCGGGCATCGAGAACGTCGAGTTCACGGCCGGGGAAGCGGGCGAGCTCGGAGGCTGGCAGGGAGCCTATTTCGAGCAGCCGGCGACGCGCTTTCGGTCGGCTGTCGAGGAGGTTCCGATCATCTTCACCCCAGGATCTCGCTATGCCTACAGCGGCGTGGCGTTCTACGCTCTCGCCTATGTCCTGGGCCGCGCGCTGGAGGCGGCTCCGGAGCGGGACTTCGAGGCCTTGCTGCGAGACCGGCTGATGAGACCGCTGGGGATCCCCGACGAAGCGTGGGAGATGAGCTACGGCGAGTCCTATGACGCCGAGGGGATCCCCCTGAGGGCGGTAGGCAGCGGCGCCGGCTTCACGGCCCGAGCTCTGGCGAGGGTGGGGCAGCTCTTCCTGGATGAAGGCCGGCTGAACGGACAGGAGGTCGTCTCCGGCCAGCAGCTCCGGCGCTTGCTCTCGCCACGACGCCTCCCCCCGTTTCATGAGGGACATGAGGCCGATCCGGTACCGGCCGGCGGCTGGTGGACGAACGCCTCGGGCGCGTGGGCTTCGCTGCCGAGCGACGCGTACGCCGGCATAGGACGAGGGGGGCAGATGCTCCTCGTCGTTCCGAGCCTGGATCTGGTAGCGGTTCGGAGCGGGCGGGGCATGAATTCGGAGAACTGCTTCCTGGATTGCCCCTACGAGAGCGAGATGTTCGAGCCTCTCATGAACGCCGTCGTCGGATCGGGCTCACGAGAGCGCTGACGCGGCCTCCTCCTCGACCGACCGGTCTCCGGTGAAGTAGAGGTAGGCGCCGATCAGGATCGTCGGCAGCAGCAGAACCCTCATCAGAAGCATCACCCCGACGCCGATCTCTGCGGCGACGCCGAAGTGGGCCATGGCGTAGGCGAAGGATCCTTCGATCACGCCCAGGCCGCCCAGGGTGATCGGCAACAGACCCGCCGTCTCCGCCACCACGAGAGAGAGCGTCGTCTCCAGCGGAGAAGGCCGCGCGCCGAGCGCCGACAGAAGCAGCCAGACGACGAAGATCTTGTTCGCGTGGAAGAGGAAGGACAGGAAGCCCACCCGGATGTTTCCGCCGGGTCGGCCACCGTCGGCGCCGTCGAGCGGATCGATCTGGTGGAAGTCGTAGCGCGGCCCGTCGACCGCGGAGATCGCTTCGACGAGCGCTCCAAAGGTCTCCCCGGCGCTCACCGTGCCGTCGTCCTCGGGTCCGCTGTCGTCCTGGACCTCCTGAAGAGCCACGACGGCCGGAGACCCGAGCTCGTTGTGGATGACCCAGGCGAGACGCGGCAGCATCTCGTCGTTTGGATGGAGGTTTTCGACGTTGAAGGTGGCGACGGTCAGGTCGCTGGGACCGCCGAGGAGCGGTGCCGTGCTCGGTGGGTCGGAACGGGAGTTCGTCTCCGGCAGCGGCTCGGTGACCAACACCCGGTAGGAGCCGAAGGCGTAGTGGAGGACGCCGGTGA
>CAMYMV010000109.1 GCA_947259585.1 uncultured Gemmatimonadales bacterium
GTCGCCTCGCCTGGTGCTCGTTCAGGGTTCCGTGGAGCCGTTCGCGCACGCGCTCGCTGCCGCGCTGGACGAGGAGACGCACAGGATCCCGCGTCCCCCGCTAAGGGCCGACGAGGCGGTGGCAATCCGGGCCGTTCGGGCCGAGATCGAATTCCGCGGTTACGATGACGGCGGCAGCCGTGTGATCGGAAGTCCGGAAGACCTGTCGTGGACAGTTCTGATCGATGATCGATCCGTGCTCGAGTTCGATTCCCTTCCGCGCGTCGTCCGCCTGAGCGGTTTCGAGTCGATCCTCGACTTGCGGGAGACCCTGAGGTCGCTCGATGGACATATACAGGCGATCGGCTACGCGGGCGACGAGGATCGACTCCCGTCGCTGGCCGAGGCCGCGGCCGATCTCGGCGTCTGCCGGATGTCGCCGCTCGGGAGTATGGCCTGGCCGCCGGCGGACTGGCGGCACGACGGCGGCTTCCAGCTGCTTCCGCTGCTCGAGTGGACGGAGTGGGAAGGAGGCGAGACGGGGTCGGGCGACCGCGACCGCGCCGATTGACAGACGTCGAGGTCGGGGACGTAGTTTCAGCGTTCCTCGGCGCCGAGGATCGAACGAGGAGCAGTGACCCTGAGGAGACGATAGGAAGGGTGCTCGCCACGGAGACGAGAGACACACCCCCGGCCGGAAGGCAACGGAGGCTGCGCGACGTTTGGCATCGGTACGCCCGGTATCTGGCGGCGCCTCCCGAGACGGCGATCGAGTGGCACGACGCGGAGAGCGGTGCGCGAGGCTGGCTCGCCCTCAACAGCCTGCGCGGAGGGGCGGCAGGCGGCGGCACGCGGATGAGGTCCGGATTGGTCCGGGATGAGGTCGTCTACCTGGCGAAGGTGATGGAGCTCAAGTTCGCCTTCTCCGGCCCACCGATCGGTGGAGCCAAATCAGGCATCGCCTTCGATCCCGCCGACCCGCGAAAGGAGGAGGTGCTCGGCCGCTGGTTCACCGCGATCAACCCCTATCTGAGATCCGTGTACGGCACCGCCGGCGACCTCAACGTGGACGAGAGCAGGGAAGTGCTACCGATCTGCGGGCGGCTCGGCCTCGCTCATCCTCAAGAGGGCGCTCTGCGAGGGCACTACGGGCTGGACGGTGAGGCACTGGCGCGGCGGCTGCGGGCCATGAACGAGGGAATCGAACAGAAGGCGGGCTCTCCCTTCTCGCCTGCCGGCTGGAACGGAAGCGTCTCCGATCTCGTGACCGGCTACGGCGTGGCCTCGGCGGCGAAACGCCTCCTGGAGCTTCAGGGGCGGAGCGTCGAGGGGGCGCGCGTCCTGATCGAAGGGTTCGGGTGCGTCGGTGGTGGGGCGGCCCACTACCTGGCCGAGGCCGGTGCCCGGATCGTCGGGATCGTGGACGTCGCGAACGGGCTCGTGGTGCCGGAGGGTCTGGACGCGACGGGCATAGGGGAGCTTCTGGCGTGCCGCACCCGAACCGAGCTTCCTGTCAGTTCCGCCGAGGTCGGCCGGGAGGGCCAGGCCGCGTTCCGCCGGGTTCCCGCCGACATCTTCGTCACCGCCGCCGCGTCCGGCACGCTCACCGCCGAGGCTCTCGATCAGATCGAGGATCAGGGCGTTCGCGCCATCGTCTGCGGCTCGAACCTGCCGTTCGCCGCCGTCTCCCCCGAGGACACGGCCCTGCAGGCGGACGCGGACACGCGCTTCGCGATCGTTGCGGACTTCATCGCGAACCTCGGGGCCGCTCACGCCTTCGCGTTCCAGATGCAGCGCGACGACCCGGCCTCCGTCGCCGAGTTCTTCAACGCGGTGGCTTCCACCGTCGAAGGCGCGCTTGACGAGGCGGAGCAGCGGGCGGGCTCCGCGGAGGGCCGGCTGCTGGCCGCCGCGCTCGACATGGCGCTCGAACGGATTTCCGGGCAGACAGCCGAGTGATGTTGAGCCACAAGGCGATCCCGCCGCGCGAGCGTCTGATACTCGCCCTGGATGTGCCTACCGCTCGCGACGCCAAGAAGCTGGTCGAAACGCTGGGCGATGCCTGCTGCTTCTATAAGGTGGGGCTCGAGCTGCTGATGACCGGCGAGTACTTCGAGCTCGTCCGATGGCTCGTGGCGCGCGATGTCCGCGTCTTCGCCGACCTGAAGCTCTTCGACGTCCCGAACACCGTCGCATCGGCAGTTCGGCAGCTCGTCGGCCGCGGCATCACCTTCGTCACGGTACACGGGAACGACGGGATGATCGAGGCGGCCTGCGCCGAAAAGGGCGACGTGAAGATCCTCGCCGTGACCGCGCTGACGAGCCTCGACAAGGGGGACATCGAGGATCTGGGCTTTCAGGCCGACGTATCCGCCCTCGTCCTCTCGCGAGCCCGGCGAGCTCTCGAGCTGGGGTGCGACGGCGTCATCTCATCCGGTCTCGAGGCGAGCGCGATTCGAAGCGAGCTGGGCGACCGGCTGCTCGTCGTGACGCCGGGGATCCGACCCGTCGCGAACGTGATCGACGATCAGAAGCGCACCGTGAGCGTCGAGGAGGCGTTCCGGCTCGGGGCCGACCACATCGTCGTCGGTCGCCCGATTCGGGGTGCTCCGGATCCTCGACAGGCGGCCGAGGAGATCCAGGCGACGATCCGGTCCGTCTTCCCCGATTGAGCGTCCGGTCGGCTCGGCGGCCTGCCGGGCTACTCTCCTCGAGTTACTCCGCCGGGATGTAGATACCGTCGAAGACGGTGTTCCAGGAGCCTCCCTGGTCCCGGGAGATGGTCCAAACCTGCCGGACCCGTCCGCCGTCGATCTTCTCCCACGTCACGCGGTGGCGGATGACACCTCCATTCGGGCCGGGATTCTCCCCTTTGAGGACCATCTTCCCGTCATCCAGCCGGCCATCCAGTTGCAGCAGCCTACCCCCGTCGTCCACCCAGGTCTGGTGCCAGCTATCCGTACGCCTGTCGTAGATGCTGTAGCTGAACCCCCGGCCCCCTCCGGCCCCCTCCCAGTTCTCGTGGAGGGCGCATCGCCGTCGGCGGTCTCGACGGTCCAATCACCGATCCAGAAATCGAACTGGCGGTGCTCCGGTCCATCGCAGGTCGGAGGGTCCTGCGCGTGGGCTGGGCTCGCGGCGAACGTGAGGGCGACCACCAGCAAAGGCAGGGCGCGCCGGCTCATGAGGATCATGAAAGCTCCTTTCTGATCGGAGAGGTGTTCTTTTCGTGTGAAGAACGCGCCAGGACCCAGCGGAGCGACAGCAAAGCGCTACCAGGCCCTCTCCCACAAGACCAGGCACGGAAGTTGAGCCAACGGCGTGGGCCCGACGCCGTCCTCGTCAGAGGGCCCTCGTAGGCCTATGCTGCGCACCCGGAGATACGTTGACCCCGCAACCCCAGGTCCAAGAGGTCATGTGATGGCGTTGCCATCGTCCATGGAGGGCCGGGATAGCGGTTCGAGAGAGGGCTCCTCTCGTGCCGGACGCATTCCGCCCCTCATGCTCCGCGTTTTGGACCGCGCTACTCGCCCGCCGGTGCTGACCTTCCTCGCGGTATTCAACCTGAGTCTGAGCCTGATGATCGCTGTACGGCACCACAGCACCGTGGAGGGTCCGCTCGGGCCTGACGGCAACGTCGCAGCCGGAGATTTCATGGCTTTCTACACGGGTGCGATGTTCGTGAACCAGGGATGGGGCCAAGAGCTCTACGACCTCGATAGGCAGCGGGATTATCAACTGGAACTGACAGGTCCGCCAAACAGAAAGTGGCAGCCCTATATCAATCCGCCTCTCCTCGCTGCGGCTCTCGCGCCGCTGGCTTCGCTGCCATACCGATATGCCTACTGGTCCTTTGCGGTGCTAACCCTTCTGGCCTTCATCGGCTCGATGGCGCTCCTCAAACCGAAGCTGGCGCACCTGGCGCGCGATCGGCTGATCTGGTTCACGACTCTCGCGCTGACCGCGTCCTGGCTCCCGCTCTTCCGATCAATGGCGGGCGGCCAGAATACCTTGTTCACCATACTCCTGCTCGTGGGCCTGTACGCGGCATGGCGAGACAACCGGATGATCTTGGCTGGGGTGGCGCTCGGCCTGCTATCCTACAAGCCCCAATTCGGGCTGTTGCTCGGCGCCGTTTTCCTGGCGAGGGGAATGTGGGTGTCTCTGATGGCAGCGGGGGCCACGGCGGCCGCCCACTACGCCGTGGGTGCCATCTTCATGGGGGCGGACTGGCCCTTGAGGATGATGGATGCCCTCCAACTGCATCGCACGCTTGAGCAGCAGATCATCGCGAACCATTTCTCGATCCTGCCGACCGCGACCCACTCGCTCCCGGGCCCGCTAGCCGCCTGGGTGGCGGCGATCGGCATCGCCAGCGTGGCGGTTCTGTGCGTGTGGCAGGCACGCCGGATCGGGCCGACGGATCACCGGTTTCCCGTGCTGTACGGGCTACTGATCTGCGGAACGTTGTTGGTGAGTCCTCATCTTCAGCACTACGATGTCGCGATCCTCGCGATTCCTACGCTCCTCACGATTGACTACCTGTTGGGTCGTGGCCGACCGCCGTCGATCATCTGGCGGTTGCTGCTCGCGACGGGCTTTCTTTTCTACCCGATCTACCACGTCGGCGCGTCCATAGGCTTTCAGCCACTATTCCTCTGGCTGGTCTCGGTGTTCATTTGGGACTGGATGCTTCTGGTATCGCGACCGTCGGCTCCAGAGATGGAAGTGGAGCAGCACGAGTCTAGCGCCGGGAACGCCCTTCACGGCGCGCCGGCCTAGCATAGGCGAGGTAGATCGTCAGAAGCTCGGCCGCCGCTCTGGGATAGTCCGACACGTGAAGCTTGGAGCCGCCTGCGTCACGCCAGACGGGCAGCGGGTACTCGTAGATCGTCCGCTGAGGGTCGGGCAGTGACTCCTTCGGGTCGCTCCACAGAAACCGCGCCAGGAGCTCGACGTCGAAAGTCCAGTTCGCTCGAAACGGCTCCTGGAGGATCTGTGTGAGTCGGTCCGTCGTGCGCAGCACCTTGGCACCACACTGCGTATCATAGACGGGAAGGCGGAGGATGAGCGAGGCGGCGGTAGCGAACACTCGGCCCAGATAGTGCCGATGCGCGTGTCGCTCGATCTCTCGCCCCATCAGCTTGACGCGCGAGCCGAGCACCATCTGCACCTCCGGACGCTCATCCAGCACGCCGCAGAGCGCCGGGATCGCGCTGAGGGGCGTGGCGAGGTCGGCGTCCCAGTAACCCACCGCTCCAGGGGATTCCCTCAAAGCTTCGAGCAGGCCGCGTCGGACAGCCTCGGCCTTTCCGCGGTTACGCTCCAGCGTGAGCAGACCGAGGCGCTCGGGTGCCGTGCCGACGAGTTCCGTGAGGATGGATCCGGTGGCATCGCTGCTGCCGTCGTCGACAAACAGGAAGCGCGTCAGTCCGCCATCTGCGAAACTCCGGAATCGCTCCGAGTCGAGCCGTTCCGCCTCGTTGTAGCAGGGCACGACGATCGTCCGCGTCGGTCGATAAACGTGGTTGGTAGATGATGTCACGGCGGGAGCGGTCATTCAGGCAATGCCAAAAGCACGATCCCCCCAGAAACAAGGATCAGGCCGAGGAGGC
>CAMYMV010000110.1 GCA_947259585.1 uncultured Gemmatimonadales bacterium
TCTGCAACCGTGAACCTCCGCGGCTGGCGCATTGGAGGCTGGGTCGCCGAGCCTGGATTGCCCTGCGCAAATCGTACTTCAGCGATCGAGAGCCCCGGGCCGGTTTGGTGGAGCGCGCGGAGCACGTTGGGAAGGAGGTTTTGTTCATCGCCGGTGCCTGCGACCTGATTCTCGGCCCCGAGTTCCAGCGCGACCAGATGGTGCTCTTCCCCGAGGCGAGCCTGGTGGTCATCGATGGAGTCGGGCACGAGATGTTCGCGGAGAACCCGGGTGCGTCCATCGCGCCGGTCCGAGCGTACCTGCGCATGCCCTTTTCTGCACCGTGAAGGCCGCGACCTGGCCTCCGACCAGGATTGCGACGGCTCCTAGCTTTCGCCCTCGTCGGATTCCGGCCGGAGGCGCCGGGACGACGGGTACGGGAAGAAGTCCATGATCTCCCCCGCATGCTGGCGCCTCTGCATGTCCTCCCAGAACTCGACCTCGAACACCTCGCCGTGCGCCGCCCGGAAGATCGAGAGGAGCTCGGGCCCGAGACCCAGGAAGCGGGGGAACTCCTCCGGGAAGACGTCGTCCTCGCCTACGCCGAACCAGCCCTGGGCCGCGAGCTCGTCATCCAGGTGGGCGGCTTCCGGGATCTTCCGGAAGTGGCAGTCGGTCACGAGGCAGAGCTCGTCGTAATCGTAGAAGATCACGCGGCCGTGCCGCGTCACGCCGAAGTTCTTGAGCAGAAAGTCGCCCGGGAAGACGTTGGCCGCCGCCAGGTCCTTGATCGCCTGCCCGTAGTCGAGTACGGCATCCCGTGCCGACTCGGGATCGGCCCGCCGCAGGTAGACATCCAGCGGCGTCATCAGCCGCTCGGTGTACAGGTGGTCGATCGCGACCGAGCCGTCGGTCTCGCGAACGGTTCGCCCCGCTTCCTCCTCGAGCTCGCGCAGGACCTCCTCCGAAAACCGGACGGCCGGGAACTCCAGCCCCTCGAACTCCTGGGCGTCGACCAGTCGCCCCACCCGGTCTCGGAGAAAGACGAGCCGGTAGCGCTCCCGCACGGCCCGGCGCGTCGTGCGCTTGGGGGCCGAGATGCGGTCGCGGATGATCTTGAAGACGACGTCGAAGGATGAAAGGGCGAAGACGATCATGACCATCCCCTTGGCTCCCTCCGCGGGCTCGAACCGCGCGCCGGGCCACTTGAGGTGCTCGCTGAGCGTGCGGTAGAGCTCCGTCTTCCCGTGGCGATTGTAACCGATCGAGGTATAGAGCTCGTCGCGTCGCTTGTGCGGCACGATGGAGCCGATGAACTCGACCACCCCGCGCGGCCAGCCGATCTTGGCGTGGAAGTAGGAGCGGGAGAAGCCGAAGACGCCGCTCACGTCGTTCGAGGCGGTGAGAAGCGCGTCGACGGTGATGCCCTCCTCCCCGTGTCGGAGCGCCAGCACGAACGGCCGGATCTCCTTGCCGACCCTCCAGCGGCCGACCAGATACGCGCCCTTGTTCCGGAAGAACGGCTCCGGGATCACCTCCAGCCGCGGGATGAAGTCGCCGGAATCTCCGCCCTCGGGCGCGGTAGGCAAGAGCTGCCTCCGCGCGGCGGCCGAGACGAGATCCGCCTCCCGCTCGAGGTCCGCGAAGGGCGCCTTGAAGCCCACGTCCCGAAGGATCTTCTCCACCAGGGCAGGCGGGATGTCCAGGGTCTGGAAGGTGTGGAGGGATAGGCCCTCCACCGGAGCGGCGCCGCGCTCGTCCATCTCGGGGCCCAGAAACTCGATCTCCGGCCGGACGCCGACGGTCGTGAAGGTCCGTCGGGTCACCGAGTTGAAGAACGTGCGCGCGATCTCGGCGTCCCGGCGGTCGGCCGAGAGGATTCGATACTCCTCGCGGATCCCGGCCCAGAGCTCGGCGTCGAGGGCCCGCTCGCCGAGTCGGACCCGGCTTCCCTCTACCGCCCGCGCTGAGTGCACGTTGTAGAGCATCAGCCGGCGCGAGGAGTCGCGCTGCATCCCGCGCCAATCGCGCGTCTCGAAGCGCCCCCTGGCCCGGCGTGAAACGGCCCTGAAGTGGCGGTGGTAGCGGGCGAAAGCCTCGAGAATGAGGGTGGCCACCTCCCTCGAAAGCTCGGCGTCGGATCTCATCCCGGCGCTCGTCCGCTCACGGCGGGGCCGGCCGATTGTAAACCGGCGTGCACCACGCTAATCTGACTCCCCCAGCCATGAGGCCGGACAACGAGAAACGAGAGCGATATAAGATGGCCGAAACAACCATGCTTCCCGAATACGAGTTCCTGACCCCGCCCTCCGAGGGCGAGACGATCACGCTGGAAGATGGAGTGCTGCGCGTCCCCGACCAACCGGTGATCCCCTTCATCGAGGGCGATGGGATCGGGCCCGACATCTGGAGCGCCGCCCAGTACGTGTTCGACGGCGCCGTCCGCACCGCCTACGGTGACGATCGCGGGGTCGTGTGGTTCGAGGTGCTGGCGGGCGAGAAGGCCAACAACACCACCGGCAGCTGGCTGCCCGACGACACGCTGACGGCGATCGATCACCACCTGGTGGCCATCAAGGGGCCGCTCACGACCCCGGTGGGCGGCGGCTTCCGCTCCCTCAACGTGACCCTGCGCCAGCGGCTCGACCTCTTCGCCTGCGTGCGGCCGGTCAGGTACTTCCAGGGTGTGCCGTCACCGGTGAGGACGCCCGAGAAGATGGACATGATCGTCTTCCGGGAGAACACAGAGGATATCTACGCGGGGATCGAGTACCGGGCGAAGTCGGAGGAGGCCCGCCGGCTGATCGACTTTCTCCAGGAGGAGATGGGCGCCACATCGATCCGCTTCCCCGAGACCAGCGCCATCGGGATCAAGCCGATCTCCGAGGAGGGCTCCAAGCGTCTCATTCGGGCGGCAATCCAGCACGCCGTCGACCGCGGGTTCGCCACGGTGACCTTCGTGCACAAGGGCAACATCATGAAGTTCACCGAGGGCGCCTTCCGCGACTGGGGCTACG
>CAMYMV010000111.1 GCA_947259585.1 uncultured Gemmatimonadales bacterium
CGGAACGGGATCTTCATCGCCGAGCACGGCTCCTGGAACCGGAGCGAGAAGATCGGCTATCGCGTGACTTTCGTGGAGTTGGACGGTGATGAGGCGATCAGCTACGAGCCGTTCGCCCAGGGATGGCTGCAGGGGGAGGACGCCTGGGGCCGGCCCTCGGACCTACTCGTGATGCCCGACGGCTCGTTACTGGTGTCGGACGACCGGGTGGGCGCCGTGTACCGGATCAGTTACGGAGGCTAGGGGTCGGAGCGGCAAACCGTCGAAGCCGTTAGCCGAGGAAAACCCAGGCCAGGGCCGCGGCGAGCGGCAGGCCGATCCCCAGCCAAGCCGCGTATCGGCGAAGCTTCGCTCGAGGTAGCGGATCCGGCAACACCAGCCGCGGCATGACCATTTCCCCGTCCTTCGTTTCCTGCAGGGAAGAGCTCGCGGCCACGCCTACCTGCTCGGCGAGCTCGCTCGAGGCATCTTCCGCTCGAGATTCCGCCGCCGGCATAGCCGTCTCCTCCGCCCAGTCGGGCCCGGACTCGCCGGCGGGGGCTTCCAGCACGAAGGTATCCTCCTCGACCTTCGCCCACGGCTCCGGTTCGCTTCCGGTCTCCACCGCCGGTTCCGGCTCCTCAACTTCCGGCTCGACGACTGCCGGCACCTCGACTTCCGCGAGCTCGGCTTCCGACGGGCTCTCCGATTCGATGACGGCGGCGGCCGCCTCTTCGTCGCTCGCTGCGGCCGCCTCCTCCTCGTCGCTTTCGGCGACCACCTTCTCCCCATCGCTCTCGGGAGCACCCACCGGCACGTCGACAGGCTCCTCTACCTCCGGCTGCTTCGCCTTTGCTTTTCCTTTTTTCGCAGCCGGCGCCGCCTTCTTCGACATCTCTTTTTTCGCGGCCAGCCTGGCAGCCTGTTCCTCCGCGACCAGGGCCTCGGCATCCACTTCGGCCTTGGACACCGCCTCGGCGGCTATCGCTTCGCCTTCGGATCCGATCCCCAGGGCATCGGCGGCTGCCCGAGCCGCCGCCTCAGCAG
This sequence comes from uncultured Gemmatimonadales bacterium, assembly GCA_947259585.1. Lineage (GTDB taxonomy): Bacteria > Gemmatimonadota > Gemmatimonadetes > Palauibacterales > Palauibacteraceae. The sequence continues at coordinate 1,027 of CAMYMV010000111.1, forward strand.
CGGTTCGCGCCGCCAACGCCGCCTTGGCCCGAGCCTCGGCCTCGGCGTCTACTCTGGCGGCATCGACAGCTGCCTGCTCGGCCTCCACCTTCCGAATCTCGTCCTCACGCTCCCGGCGGACCCCCAGCGCCTTCTTCCACTCGTCCCAGGCCTCCTTCGGCGGCGGGCCGGCAGGAATCGGTCGCGCTGAACCGGTAACACCGTCCTCGCGGACCGGCCGGCCCATGGCCCTTTCATACGTAGGCTCGGCAGATTCTCGGCGCTCTCCGGCTCCGGTCTCCGCGGCCGTCGGCCGCTGGACGTCGGCGCCGGAGAGGTCGGCGCCGGAGTCGTCGCCCGCTGACTCTTCCGATATCCGAGCGACGAGATCGGCGAGCGTCTTGCCACCGCGGGCCCCGAGGCGAGGCCGCTGGCGCCAAGACCACTTGCCGCCCTTCGAGGGGAGATCTCCGGGCTTTCGGGCATAGAGGACGGGCTCGTGAGTCCAGTAGTTCGACCAGGCGAGACTCGTCACGTAGGGCCCGCCACCCGGCTTGACCTCTTGGCTCATCAATTCACGGAAGGGACGCGTCGAACGGCGGAAGAGGATGTCACCTCGGTCTCGCTGAAAGAAACCTCCTTCCGACGCGCCGTGCCGAGTGACCACCACGAGGGCGCAAGGCCATTCATCCTGGAAGTGGGCCACGTGCACCTGACGGTCTCGCTCGGATAGCTGGAGGCCGAGAAGGGAATGCGTGTGGTACCAACCCACCAATATCCGCCCGCGCCTCGCGGCCACCTCCCCGACCTTCCAGAAGAGCTCCCGGAAGCTCGCCAGGTCCTCACCGACGGGCATCGGGCTGTCCGAGCGATGGGAGGCTTCGATGCTGACGAACGGCACCCGCGTCGCTTTGCAGGCCAGAAGCCGCCCGGTGAGCAGCCCATAGCTGCCTTCGATCTCCTCCAGAGCGTGGTCCTCCACGTCCCGGAGAACGTCAGACTCGACAAACAGCTCGTAAGGATAGGGTCGGCCGATCCTCTGCTCGCCCCAGCCGCCAGGTAGCCAGAGGACGGACCTGTCCACGGGCCGCTCGACGAGATGGAGTGACCCCTCCGTCTGGCCCTCGGGCGGGAGCTCCGTGCCCACCTCCGCTTGAGACGGCCCCACCCAGGCGGACAAGCTGTGCAGAAGCTCAGGCAGTCGCCGCTTGGCCATGGCCCCCTTGGTGAGTTCTGTCGTCATCCGCCCCGACGGCTGCGTAGTACCTGAAACGCGAACCTTTGCACATTACGCAAGACGAGGGCCGGAGAAGGCCCACTCCACCCAAGCTCATGTCCCGCAACTCAATAGAACGCCAGGAGATCCAGTACAGGAGATCCCATGATGGCCGAGCGCCCCGTTCGAACGCGGGCCAGGATCTCGATCGTCTCCAGCGGCGGCAGCTCCTCGGCGACGGAGAGGAGCTCGGGCGGGACAGCCAGATAGACGAAGCCGTCGGACGGATCGGGCGCCCGAGCCAGGATGAAAGGCTCTCCCTCATAGAAGTCGGTGCGAACGGCTTCGGCCCTCTCCAGGGAGACGAACTGGACGCTCCAGCGAACCTGAAGGCCCTGGTACTCGTCGGGGTTCAACTTCAGATCGGCGGCGGACAGCGTGCTGCGCTGCGTCGCCGAGTCCGCCGGGAGCAGATCAGCCGCCCGCACCCAACCATTGAGGCGCACCCGGACCCACCCCCCCTCTCGAGCGAGGACAGCGAGATCCGCTCCGGGCCGCACCACCCCGACGGTATCGCCTTCCGGTGACAGGTGCAGACGTGCCGGCGTGCTCCCGACGCGAAGACGTTCCTCCTCGGGCCCGCGACCCTCCGCTGAGGCGCCGGTCGGGCCGGCGCTCTGAGAGGACGATTGATCCGGGACCTGATCCGCATCGTCCGCGGCCCCAGCGCCCGTCGCGAGCGCGGAAGTGGAG
>CAMYMV010000112.1 GCA_947259585.1 uncultured Gemmatimonadales bacterium
CGGGCACGAAGCTGGAAACGGCGGAGACGGACAAGGTGAGACCTAAGTTAGGATGCTGTCGAGAGACAACCGGAGGGCAGGGTGTCCACCGTGAGGTGGAATCCGAAGGGCATGCGGAGAAGTACCGGGCCGTAATCGAGGGGGCGACCCCATGATGAACCGGTCGGCCAAAGACGGGGCAAGGTCGAGCTGGCAGTATGGCAGCGAAGGCGCTCTTACCCACCCGTCGTACCAAGGTGTGTGCGGGCGGCACGGTACGGAAGATCTGGACGTGACCCCAGGAGGGCTCGTGGCGTTTCCGGGTGGCACCGGGATAAGCGACCCTATAAGTCGAAAGACGAAGTGGGAAGTGATGCGCGGCGAGTCGTCGGACAGCCGAGTAGTACTTCAAGCCCGGCGAAAGCCGGGTGACCGCGCAAGCGGCGGCCGAGTGGGCCGGGGAAGCCGGCTGGCAGAGGTGGTCGGTGAGAGACGGCGAGCGAGCGAGTAAGGCCGATGACGCGGATAAGTTCCTTGAGCGAAAGACCCGAACGACATCGGCCGAGGAGACTGGCGGACTGGCTCAACCCGACGGGTGACAGGAAGGTCCACTCATTGGTGGACAAGGTGTACAAGCGGAAGAACTTGGAGGTGGCCTGGGAAAAGGTGAAGAAGAACCGCGGGGCCGGTGGCATCGACGGCGAGGACTTGGCGGCGTTCGAGGCGCAGCTTGAAGCGAACCTGGAACGCCTGCATCGGGAACTCAAGGAAGGTACCTACCAGCCCCAACCGGTGCAACAACGCTTGATCCCCAAGGCGGGCCAACCGGGCAAGCACCGTCCGCTGGGCATCCCGACGATCTACGATCGGGTGTGTCAGCAGGCGATGTTGAACCGGCTGGTACCGATCTTCGAGCCGGTATTCGATGATGCCAATTTCGGGTATCGGTCGGGAAGATCCGCCAAGGATGCGCTCAAGAAGGTGTGGCGCGAGTTGGAACAGGGTAATGAGTGGGTGGTTGATGCGGATCTCAAAGACTTTTTTGGGTCGGTTGATCACGACAAGCTCCTCACCCTAATCAACCAGCGCGTCTCGGATGGTCGGGTCTTGGGACTGATCAAACAGTTCCTCAAGGCCGGCTGTGTGGCCGAAAAGAAATGGCTGCCAACCGAGCAGGGCACCCCGCAAGGCGGGGTGATCTCACCATTGCTGAGCAACATCCTGCTGACCCCGTTTGATCGGGAGATGCGTCGCAAAGGGTATCGTTTGACCCGCTACGCCGATGATTGGCTGGTGACCTGCAAGAGCCACCAAGAAGCTCGAAGAGCATTGGCAACGGCCAAGCGGATTCTGGAGAAGCTGGGGGTGACCCTGCACAGCGGGAAGACCCGAATCGTCCATGTTCGCCATGGCTTCGAGTTTCTCGGCTACAAGATCAAGCGCGGCAGCCGGCCGCTTAGGCTGACGGCCGACAAGATCAAGAGCGGGGCTCGCGAGGGGGCGCTTTATGCCTTCCCGCGGGACAAATCCATCCGCCACTTCAAGGACCAGATCCGCCGGCGTACGCGACGCAAGGCGCCCGTGAGCACACGGGAGCTGATCGAGAAGATCAACCCGGTGATTCGAGGTTGGGGCCTTTACTACCATAAGGCCCACGTGCGCAGGTTCTTCCACCAACTCGACGGTTGGATCGTGCGTCGCATCTGGTCGCATCGGTTCAAGCGCTGGCGCAACGCCGGCTGGAAACGGCTGTCCGAGCGCCAGCTCTACGGCGAGTACGGGCTTGTGAGCCTCATTGCACTGATCCCTTCCTTGCCCCTTCGCCACGACACCTCTGTGAAAGCGGCTTACGGGAAAACCGTACGGGCCGTTTGAGCGGCGGACGGAGGTCAGCCTCGCGGGGCGCCTCCTCCGACCCGACACCGTGGAAGCCGGGTAATGCCGGTGGAGGGAAGGGGCCTTGCCGGGAGTATTGCTTGTGTCGAGATGGGAGGCGAGCCGCTTGACTGAGAAGTCCACGACGGGACAGCCGGAGCGGAGCGCAGCGGCAGGGATCAGAGAAGATCTCGGCCGGGGCGTTCGGGCGCCGGAAAAACTCACCTCACTGAGACGGAAGCTGGGCCGCAAGGCCAAGCAGGAGCCGAAGTTCCGGTTCTATGCGCTCTATGACCGGATATACCGGCGCGATGTGCTGGAGACGGCTTGGCGTCTGGTGGCAGCCAACAAGGGGGCGCCCGGGGTTGACGGGGTCAGCGTGGCGGAGATCGCCGCGGGCGACGTCGCCGCCTTCCTGGGCGCCCTCCAGGAGGATCTGCGCAGCAAACGCTACCGGCCCCAGCCGGTGCGCCGGGTCTACATCCCCAAGGCCAATGGCAAGCGCCGCCCGCTCGGCATCCCGACGGTGCGCGACCGGGTGGCGCAGACGGCGGCCTTGCTGATCCTGGAGCCGATTTTCGAGGCGGACTTCGAGGACTGTTCCTACGGTTTCCGCCCCGGACGCTCGGCCCATGATGCCTTGAGGGTCCTGCGCGGACACCTGGAGGCGGGTAAGCACAAGGTCATAGACGCGGACCTTGAGAGCTACTTCGATACGATCCCCCACGACAAGCTCGAGGCGGCGCTTGCCATGCGTATTGCCGACCGCTCGGTCATGCGACTGATCCGGCTGTGGCTGCGCACGCCCGTGGTCGAGCCTGGCCGGGACCCACCGGGTCGCCCGCGCCAGGGCGTGCCACAGGGCGGGGTGATCTCGCCGCTCCTAGCCAACGTCTATCTGCACTGGTTCGACAAGCGCTTTCATCGCGCGGACGGCCCGGCACAGTGGGCGGCGGCCGAGTTGGTGCGCTATGCCGACGACTTCGTGGTGCTGCTGCGCCAGGACAGTGCGGCGGTGCAGGCGTGGCTGGATCAGGTGCTGGAGGGCTGGATGGGTCTGCGGCTGAACCGGGACAAGACGCGCGTGGTCGACCTGCGCGAGCCGCGCGGGC
>CAMYMV010000113.1 GCA_947259585.1 uncultured Gemmatimonadales bacterium
AGGCCGTGCTCGCCGACGAGCTGGTGAGCCGCCGCCGACACTTTCGCGTGAGGCTTGAGGATGACGATGTACTGGTCGGGTACCACCGAGTCCTTGCGAGCCTGTCCGGGAGGGATCGCCCGGCCGGCAGCGCTCTCGGCCTCCGCGGCTTCGCCGGATCCGACGCCCGACACACTGGATGCATCCGGGCCCTCCACCGCAGTCGACGGCGGAACCTCCGGGCCCGTGGGCGAGCCATCCCCCGAGCAACCGGTCAGGAAACCGGCAAAGACCCCGACAGATAGCAGGAATGCCCGCTTACTCAACATCCAACAGCTCCTTCGCCAACGACGGTGCTGCATTCCTCCCCGGGAATCCAGCGGCGTCGGACGGGCTTGCAGATGTTCCAACCCCTATGCTATCTCCATGCCGGAGCGGGTGAGGTAGAAGGTCTCAAACTCAACCTCGTGGCTCGGTGCACATGAACGAGCGAACCGCGATCCGTCCGTCCCTCGCGACCGGTCAGATCGCTCGGCATCTTTCCTCATCTGAAGACGGTCAGGAGCATCCCCACTACTTTCCCTCGCTTTCCCGCGGTCCCGTACGACGATCCCGCTCCACCCTCGGCGCCGTGTCGGCGGCGCTGTTGATCACGACCGGCTGCGGAGTTCGTCAGGAGGCACCGGATCCGGAGATTCCTCCCACCGCGGTTTCGGTGCCCTTCGCGTCACTGGTTCAGATGCAGTACAGCAACCTGGGGGACGAGGCACGCATGGTCGTGAGAACCCGCGCCGAATGGGTAGATCTATGGGCTTCGGCAACGGAGGGCCTCGAGCCCACCGAGGATGCTCCGGTGGTGGATTTCAGCCGGAGGATGGTTCTGATCGCGGCCATGGGCAGGCGCGCTACGGGCGGCTTCGCCGTCCGGATCGGGTCGGTGTTCGAGGACCGAGAGCGCCTCTACGCGCGCGTCAGTGCAACCCTCCCGGCCTCCGGCTGTCTGACGACCCAAGCGTTCACGGCCCCTGTGTCCGCGATCTCGACCCCGCTCAGCGGGAAGCCCGTGAACTTCGTCAGGCGCTCCGACACCCTGAGCTGCGACTGACCCTTTTCGAATCCAAGAGGACCGTTCCGACTCTGGATGGGCGTCCCAGTGCGAACGGCGACCGTACACCGCCGATCGTCACTTTTTTCAGAACGATTGCAGGAAGTGATCGCCCGCTGGACGCGCCGACTGGATTGGGGCCGAACAGCGCCGACTATTGCGCCAGACGTACCAGAAGGTCACGCGCCAGCTGCCTGAAGACCTCGGTGAGCACGTCCGGGGATGGCGCGAAGTACATGCGCCCCTGAGGCTGGGCCGGGTTGGCGATTCCATCTTCGTTGGCGAGCAGCCTGAGATAGTCGAGATCGGGCTGCACGATCGGGTCGCTGGCATCGGGATCGCCGAGACCGATCGTGTAGAGCAGTAAGCCCTGGCTCCGGATCGCGTCCGCCATCTCGATGCCCTTCCGGCGGGCTTCGTTCCGAACGGCGTTCTCCCGCCAACCGAAGCAGACGCTGACGTTCCGGCACCCGTCGGCCGAGGCCAGGCGGTCCATCGACAGCTGGTCCGGGTTGTTGAAGTACCCCCGCACGCGCCCCGTCTGGTAGACCGAGACCGCCATCACCCGGTCGCGCCCGTTGATGATGTCACGGAACGCGGTCGGACGTCCGTCGGTGAAGAAGACGACGACCTTCCGAGAGCGCGGCCGGAGCACCGGCAGCTGCATCTGCTCCAGGCCCAGGCGCAGTCCCTCGCCCGTGTTCGTGTCCCCGGCCGAGACCATGTTCTGGATCTCGGTCGTCATCGGCGTGGTGAAGAAATCGGTCATCGAGATCGGCGTGTCCGCCCTGACCTGGAAGTGCGTGAGCGAGAACTGGTCGATTACATCGCTGAAGTTGCCGAGGAACTCGATCACCGCACCCTGGAGGTCATCCCAGGCACCTTCACGCGCGAGCGAGCCGGATTGATCCAGGACGAGAGAGAGATCCACCGGCGGCACCGCGGCGACGGCCGAAGCTCCGATGTCCATCTCCTCCCAACCCATGATCCGCATGAGTGTGGTGGGCAACGGCTGCGTGGCCCGGGCAGCCACCGTGGTCTCGCCCTCGGCGTTGAGATCGAAGCTCAGCGAGAAGGTGACGTCGTCCAGGCCATCCGTGATGCCGTTCAGCGTGGCGACGGCCCTGCCCTGCTGCTCCGCCGCGGCCTGCCCCTGTCGGACGGCCGACGCGGCGGCGATCGCCGCCGCGTCCACCGCGCGACTGATGCGGATCTGACGCAGATAGCCGCGCCCGAGGTCCACCGCGAGCCCGCCGGCACCGATGAGCCCCACGAGCGACACGGCGACGAACGCGGTGATCGCGCCGCGCTCCTCCTTGATTCTGCGCACCCATCGGGGAGTCCGGCGTCGCCGCCCTGCTTGGCCGGGGCTGGAGTGGGGGTCGTTCTGTCTGGAGCGGTTGTTGGTACGGGCCTGCTCAGAAAACCGATACATCGTACATCGTATCCGGGATAATGGGACCAAGGACTCGCGACAACGGGGTTACTTTCTGGTGATCGTAGAATACCTCGACAGCGTAGAGCTGCTGACCGTCAACGAGCCCGGCCCCAGCATATTGGGCAACGGCCGAATCCACCTGGCCGACGCGGCTAAGCCCGACGTATCCGGAGGTGGCGACCTGCTCCTTCAGGGTGGGAACGCCCCCTTCAACCAGGATCCTCGACACGATCGTCCCGCCACGCGTATCCAGTCCGATCGACACGCCATTCGACATCGTGACCGCGAC
>CAMYMV010000114.1 GCA_947259585.1 uncultured Gemmatimonadales bacterium
CCCCCATCGTCCGTCCGGTGAGGATCTCCATCCCTTCGTCGATCGTCGTGACCGGCCAGATGTGGAACTGTCCTTCCGCCGCGGCCTCGCGCACCCGGGAGGCCAGCATCAGATGCTTCACGTTCGAAGCCGGGATGAGGACGCCTTGATCGCCCGTGAGCCCCCGTCCAACGCAGATGTCGAAGAAGCCCTCGATCTTCTCGTTCACGCCGCCGATCGGCTGCACCTCGCCGTGCTGGTTGACGGAGCCGGTCACGGCGATCCCCTGGTCGAGCGGCACCTCGCCGATCGCGGAAAGGAGAGCGTACAGCTCCGTCGAGGAGGCGCTGTCGCCTTCGACCCCGCTGTAGGACTGCTCGAACACCAGGCTGGCGGAGAGGGAGAGAGGGCTGCCCTTGGCGTATCGTCCACCGAGGAAACCTGAGAGGATGAGCACGCCCTTGGAGTGGATCGGGCCGCTGAGCTCCACTTCCCGCTCGATGTTCAGCACCTTGCCGCTGCCGAGCTGGACCTGGGCGGTGATCCGCGTGGGCCCGCCGAACGAGAAGCCCCCGATCGTGAGGACGGAGAGGCCGTTCGCCTGCCCCACCGCCTCGCCCTCCGTGTCGATGTAAATCGTCTCGCGGAGGATCTGCTCCTGCATGCGCTCGCGAATCCGGTCGGAGCGGTGGACCCACTGGTCGATCGCCTCCTGCACGTGGGCGGCCGAGACCGTCTCCGCGCCCTCCTCTCCTGCCCAGTGGTCGGCCTCCTGGAGAAGGTCCAGGACATCACGCGTTTGAACCGACAGCTTCTCGGCATCACCAGCCCAACGGGCGCTCCGCTCGATGACGCGCGAGACCGCGCCCCGGTCGAACGGACGAAGCTCGTCCCGGCCGGCCAGCGTGGCGATCAGGCGCGCGTAGAGCTGCTCGCCCTCGGGCGTGCGGTCCATCTCGTCGGCGAAGTCGGCCGCCACCTTGAAGAGCTGGGGGAAGTCGGGCTCGAGGTCGGAGAGCAGGTAGTAGAGCATCCGCTCGCCGAGAAGCACGACCTTCACGTTGAGCGGAACCGGCTCGGGCTCCAAAGAGACAGTGCTTACCAGGCCCAGCCCGCCTCCCGGAGACTCTATCCTCAGCTCGCCCGAGCTGAGTACCCGCTTCAGTCCCTCCCAGGCGAACGGCTGCAGTAGCACGCGCCGGGCATCGAGCAGCAGGTACCCCCCGTTGGCCCGATGCAGGGCGCCCGGTTTCATCATCGTGAAATCGGTGGTCAGCGCCCCCAGCAGCGCCTGATACTCCACCCGCCCGACCAGATTCTGATAGGTGGGATTCTCCTCGTAGACCACCGGCGCCGTCTCGGCATCCGAGTGGTCGACCAGCACATTGACCCGGTAGCGCCGAAGACTTCGAGCCTCACCGGCCGTTTCCATCAGCGCCGCCATCTCCGGCGGCACCTCCTGCTGCTCGGGGCGGGTGATGAACTGCCGCACGTTCTCGACCATGTGCGCCTGGACGTGGTCCAGGTGCTGCAGCACCTCCGGGGAACCCTCGTACTTCGTTCGGAGCTCGTCGAGCAGATCCCGCACCGCGTACTCCGCGACCTCCCGGTTCAGCTCACGCACCTGGTCCCGCACCTTTCGCTGGCGCATCGGAACCTTGCGCAGGACCTGCTGCAGCTCCGCCTCGAGCTCCCGGATGCGCGCCTTGATCGATTCGGCATCGGCCTCGGGAAGCTTGCCAAGCTCCTCGGGGGTGAGCACCTCACCGTCCCGCACGGGCGCGAACGCGAAGCCGACGGGCGTTCGCATCAGCGCGATCCCATCCTCCTTGGCCCTGTCGCTGAGCTCGCTCAGCGCCCCCTCCTGCTCCTCACCCGCTTCCTCCTCGATCGCCCGGCGCCGCGTTTGATATTCCTCGCTCTCGAAGGCGGCCTCGAGCCCCGCCCTCAGCTCCTCGAGGACCCGGTCCATGTCCTCGGCGAGCTCGGAGCCCTTCCCCGGTGGCATGAGCAACGCCGTCGGACGGTGGGACTCATCGAAGTTGTTGACGTAGCAGATGTCCGGAGGAACCGGCTCGCCCGCCGCCCTCTCCTCCAGGAACTTGCGGATCACGCGCTCCTTGTCGGTCTCTTCCGGACCCAGCGCGTAGATGTGGAATCCTGGCTTGCGGATCCCCATCCCGAACCGCACCGCGTCGGTGGCGCGCTCCTGTCCGACGACCTCGTGCACGACCTCCAGGTCGGCGGTCGTCTCGAAGTCGAACTGTTCCGGGTCGCAGCTCCGCCAGAGGGCGTCCGGTGCGAGGGGCTGTGTGGGCATTCGGCTACATGAGCCCCAGGCCGAGTCCCGTGCCGAGAAGTTGCGCGGCCGCGCTTCCTCCGCTGCCCATCACATACTTGAGGATGATGGGAGCGAACTGCTGGATCATCTCGGGACCCAAACCCAGTCCGCTGAACGCCGATACGAGGCTCGGCACCGCCGCGAGCTCCGAGAGCCCGCTGATCTGGGGCATGCCTCCGGCGGCTTCACCCATGGCGGCCGCTCCGCCCATCGCGTCCGCGGCGCCTCCCATGGCACCAGCAGCGTCGCCCATCTCGGCACCGCAGCAGTCTTCCGCGTCGGTAGCATGCTCCTCGTGCTCAGCGGCGTGCTCCTCGTGCTCGGCATGGTCCTTGTGCTCAGCATCGTGCTTATGGGCTGTCTCTTCCTTCGACGGCTTTGCTGCCGCGTCCATCGCTCCGGCCGCCGCTCCCATCGCTCCGGCGCCGGCGGCCGCGCCTCCGGCCGAGCCCATGAAGTCGTTCATCTCGGGCAACATGCCCATTAGCTTCCCGAAGTCCGCCGGCCCCAGGTTCGTCTGCGCGAGCTGCATGATCGCCAGCAGGCCGCCGGACGCCTGGCTGGTGGTGACACCGAGCCCCGCGAGATCCTTGACGAGACCGAGATCCTGCGCTCGAGCCGAAGCCGGCGCCGTGAAGGCGATCGCGAGTGCGATCGCAGCGCTGCCGAGTATCGATGACTGCTTCATTTTCCTGCCTCCTTTAACAGACATTTGTGGTTCCTCCCTTATCCCCGTGCCCTCACCTCGACGGATCGCGTCGCGGTCTCGCGATCACGGCGGGTAGGGGTAACCGGCCGCCAGCGCCCCCGCGAGCGCCTCGTCGTGGCCGTAGATGTCGTCGTAGAACGAGACCGTCCCATCCGTACCGGCCAGAACCGTCGTGTAGAAGATGATGACCGGGAACGGCTTATCCAAGACCACACGCGTAGGCTGGCCGCCGTTCATCGCCTCGACGATCCGTTCGCGGCTCCAGCCTCCCGGTTCGTCCCGCATCACCCACTCCGCCAGGCCGACGGGATCCTCGACCCTGATGCACCCGTGACTGAAGTCACGCCGTGTGCGCGCGAACAGCTGCGTTGCCGGTGTGCTGTGGAGATACACGGCGGCGTTGTTCGGAAAGATAAACTTGACCAGGCCGAGCGAGTTGTTCGGCCCGGGCCGCTGTCGGAGCTTCAGCTGACCCGATCCAAGCTTTTCGATGTTGGTCTCCGTGGCCGGGAGCGCCGCCACCTCGTTTCCGAACCGAGGGACGATCTCGTAGTCGTGCTTATCCAGATAGGACGGGTCCTTGCGGATATTCGGCAGCAGCTCCCGGGCGGTGATGCTATAGGGGACGTTCCAATAGGGCCGGTATTCCAGCCAGCGCATGTCCTCCATGAACACCGGGGTCTGCTTGTTCAGCGCCTTGCCGACGACAACCCGCATGTTGGCCGCCGGTACGCCCCGCTCGAAGGCCGGATCCAGCGCCCAGAGCTCGAAGGCCGGGACGTTGACGGCGATAAACGGGATCCCGTTCAGGTCCGGCAGCCAGCGCATGCGCTCCATCGCGAGCTCGATCTGCTCGACCCGCTCCGCGAACGGCACGTTGAGCGACTCGAACGTGGCCGGTCCCATGATCCCATCGACGGTTCTCCCGTGCCGGGCCTGAAACCGCTTGACCGCTTCGACGACCTCGCCCTCGTACCGGGTCGTGCCGCCCGGATCCGCCTGCGTGGCTTCGAGATCGCCGGTGGCTATGAGCAGACGACGGAGCTGCGGGAGCCCGGCATAGCTATCGCCCTCCTTGAAGGCGTCGACGACGGGGACGAGCTGCAGCGAGGAATCTTCGGCCAGCCGCCGATACCTGGTGAGCGCCTGCTCGAGGAGCTCGTACTGAAGGAACTCTGGCTGAACCTCGGCCACGAGGTCCCCTATCCGGCTCTCGGCGACCGCCACCCGCACGAGCGCCGGCAGATCGTACTTCTTCGGCTCGATGTTGAAGCCCATGTTCAGGTTGGCCGGGTTCACCCGACCGATGTGCAGATCGGAGATGTGCCGGAAGAGCCCTACCGTGATCGCCACATCGATCAGGGCCTGGAGATCGGGCGGCGGGTCCGAATCCGAATCCAGCGCAACGGCGAGGCTGTCCAGCCTGACCGCGTCGTAATCCTCCGGATCCAGGCCGCGCTCCCCCGCTGCCATCAGCGCGCCTATGACATGCCGGGCCGACGGGGTCAGGCGTCCCCCCTCGAACCAGGCCAGGCCGTAGTCGATCGGACCGTAGAAGCTCTCGAGCTCGTCCTGGTAGTAGGGGAAGTTCGGCCAGCGGAGATAGGGATGACTCGCTTCGTCGACGATCCTCTCGACGGTGACGCGGATGATCTCCTGATCGGAACTCTGAGCGCGGGCGGTCAGGGGATCGAAGCCTGCTGCGAACGCCAGGACCAAAGCGAGCGCGAGCCGGGTGCGATTCACGAAACGATCCTCTCTTTGC
>CAMYMV010000115.1 GCA_947259585.1 uncultured Gemmatimonadales bacterium
ACATCCTCCAGGAACACGAGATCCGCGCGCCCCGGCAGGTAGATGCCGGTCCGCTTGACGTCCTCGACGGTCTCGAAGTTGCCGGACGGCTCGAGCGTGATCTTCTCGAAGTCGGTGCTGACAGCCCCACCGGGGATGATGATGTTCTGTGCCTCGAGGACGGACCGGAGCTGGAGCGGCGACAGACCGAGCTCGGCGAGACGGGCGTTACTGTACTCGACGAATATGCGCTCCTCCTGCGCGCCGGATATCTCCACCTTCGCCACCAGGTCGAGGAGCAGGAACTCGTTCCGCACCTCGTCGGCGACGTCCTTCAGCTCCCGATACGAGAAGCCGTCGCCCGTCAGGTTGATGAGAATACCGAACACGTCGCCGAACTCGTCGTTGACGATCGGACCGACGATCCCGGTTGCCGGGAGCTCCGCGCGCGCCTTCTCGACCTTGCGCCGCAGCTTGTCCCAGATCGGTCGCATGCGCCGGTATCGTTCCTCGATGTTCACGTAGATGACCGACACGCCTGTCCTGGACTCGCTGTACACGAAGTCCAGCTCCGGAATCTCCTGAATGGCCTTCTCGAGCTTGTCCGTCACCAGCTGCTCGACGCGCTCCGGGCTGGCCCCCGGATAGGCCGTGAAGACGGTGGCCATGCGGATGATGAATCCGGGGTCCTCCGCGCGGGGAGCCGAGAAGTACGCCGCGATGCCCGCCGCCGCGATGACGAGCAGCGCCACTCCGGTGACACGGTTCTTCTCGATGGCCAGGCGCGTGATGTTCATCAGCGCTCTCCCTCGCCGAGGAGCTTCACCCGCTGACCATCCCGGATCCGACGTACCCCCGCCGTGACGACGAGATCTCCGTCGCTCAGACCCTCGACGATCTGGATCCCGTCGAGAGTCGGATCTCCCATGACGACGGCCCGTCGGCGCGTGATTCCGAACCCGGGCTCCTCGGGCTCGACCACGAAGACGAATCGGCCGTCCCGGTCTTCTCCCACGGCGACCGGCGGCACGTAGATGACATCACCCTCTTCGGACGCCTCGAAGCGGAATTCGACCGTGGCCGCCATTCCGACCCGAATCGCCGGGTCCTCGCGCGTGAGCTGAACGATCACCGGGAACGTGGCCCCGGCCCCCGTCGGCGCGACCCCGACCTCCGTGATCACGGCCGGGTAGCTCTCCTCTGGTATCGCGTCGAACCGGACCTCGACCAGGCTCCCCTGGCTCACCTGGGCGATCAGCTGCTCAGGAATCCCGACCTGAACCTCGGGCCGCGAGCCGGACGTCAGCTCCACCACGGTCTGACCGGCCGTGACGTTCTCACCCACGTCGGCGGTCACACTGGAGATCGCGCCGACCACCGGAGCCGTGAGCCGAGTGTACCCGAGTTGCCGCTGGGCCATCTCCAACCTCTGGTTCGCCGCACGCACGGTGGCTCTTGCCGACTGGTCCGCGGCCTGGGCGGCGTCGAGCTCCGCCCGCGAGAGATTGTTGTTCTCCCACAGCTCCTGGGCCCGCTGGTAATCGGCGCCGGCACGTCGCTCCTGTGCGGTGGCCTGCGAGAGTCCCGCGACCGCCTCCCGTACGGCCAGCTCGTAATCGGCGGGATCGAGCCGTGCGAGAAGCTGTCCCGCTGCCACGCTGTCCCCCACCTGCGCCGGAAGACGAAGCACCGTCCCTGCGACCTTGAAGCTGAGTCGCGACCGCAACCCGGCCTGGGCCGCACCTGAGAACTCGCGCACGCGGCTGCCTCCGGTCGCGAGCACCGCCTCGTAGCGAACCGGCCGGACGACCTCTTCGACCTCGGGAGCTTCCGAACACCCGATGGCCAGGGTGCCGACCAGAACCGTGAGGCTGCGCGACTTTTGCACGCGAGTTGAACTACGCTGTTTCATGATCGCTCTCCGAAGCCCTTCGTGGGCGTTCGCCGTGGCGGGCCACGGCTTCGCTGGGATCGCCGCCGGCCGCCGCATCACGGCGTTCGGCCGAGCGGATCCGCCTGTGTGTAGTAGCGCTCCAAACGGTCGAAGAAATCGTCCAATTCCTCGGGTGTCGCGAAGAAGGACGAGCGTCCGACGGCACGTTCGACGTTCATCAGGTCGATGAGGAAGGCGTACAGCGCGTTGGCTGCCGCCAGTTCCGCCCTGAGGTAGGAGTTCTGGGCGTCGAGAAGCTCGATGATCGAGAGCGCACCCCGTGCATACGAGTCGGTAACGAGCTCGAAGTTCCTTCGCGAGGCCTCGGCCCGGTCCCGCGACAACGAGATGTTGGCGAACGACGCGCCGGCCCCATGCAGGGACGATCGCACTCCCTGCTCCACCCGCTGGGCGGCCGCCGCAAGATCGAGCCGGAGTCGGTTCAAATCCTCGGACGCCTGTGCCTTCTCGGCGATGCGCGATCCACCCGTGAACAGCGGCAGCGAAGCGGCGAGAGTGAGCCCCCACTGCGTGTCGTCGGGCTGCGTGAAGCCTATCTCCTCGCCGCCACCCGGCAGGCCCGGGAACCCCGCCTCCGTTCCCGCCCCGGAGCTCGCCAGGCGCTGCGCGACGGTCCCTTCGAGCGCGATCGTGGGCACCCAGAAGGAGTTCGAGGTCGAGGTCAGCCTCCG
>CAMYMV010000116.1 GCA_947259585.1 uncultured Gemmatimonadales bacterium
TGCGCGTTCGGCGGGAAGCCCTCGAAGAAGTGGCGCAGCGACTCGTGGATCAGGCTGTGGTGTGTGAGCAGCGCCCGGAAGTCATCGAGCTCCGCCTGGGTGGGCAGGTGCCCGTAGATCAGCAGGTAGCACACCTCCTCGAACGACGCCTGCTCCGCCACCTGCTCGATCGGGTAGCCGCGGTAGCGCAGGATCCCCTTCTCCCCGTCGATGAACGTGATCGTGCTCAGACAGGAGCCCGTGTTCCCGTAGCCGGGGTCCAGCGAGATCGCGCTCGTCGTGGCCCGCAGCTTCGTGCAGTCCACACCCACTTCATCCTCGGTCCCCACCACCACCGGGAACTCGTACTCTTTGCCGTCATAGATCAGCTTCGCCGTGCTCATTCTCGCAATCTCCTCGTTCCCAGCCTTCTGACGTTTGTTTGCGTGACGGTATCGGAGAACCGGCGAAGCGGCAATCGGGCGATTCCCTCTTCTCCTGTGGGGAAATCCACGACCTGCTCCGGAGCGTGGGCTGACACGCCAGGCCGGATCCTGAACGGAGGCACGGCGCTCCCTCTACCTGTACACCTGTACAGGTAGGAGATTGGACCCTCGTGCGGGTAAGAAACGTGCGGCGGAGGTCAGGCCGCGGGAGGATCTCCCGACTCGTCCTCGTCCTCTTCTTCCTTGACCGTAGCGTCGAGGATGTGCTGGATTCCGGGGTCGAAGTTGGAGTGGAGCTCCAGCATGTGGTAGGTGGACGCTCCACGGGCAGGCCGGTTTCGACGCCAGTATACCCAGCCCCGGGATTCGATCCAGAGGAGCAGGCGGTCAATGGCCAGCGCGGCCAGTATGATCACAGCTCCCCAGACGATCAGCTTGGTCATGCCGATAATACGCCGCTGGGCACGTGGTGATCACCGGTACCGAGGGCCACGCCGTGTTCCGGTGCCGTGCCCCACCGGCGGTGCTGCGATCCCGCTACACCGCCCTGATTCAGCGCCGCGACTTCGCTCCGGCGGCCGTTCTCCTCTGGTCGCGACCTCGCTCCCTTGGTGGCGTACGTTCTGTAACGCAGGCGCACAGGTGCAAGCGTCTATGTCACTGATAGTTAGACGGTTGATTAGGCGCGCGGACACCTCGTCAGCACGGATCGTGCGTCTCCTGCTCGACGCGAGCGATCGGTGTGTCCGCGAGCGGCGGAAGGAGCCGAGGCGATGAGAACGACGGAAAAACGTGACCTGGCCTTCTTTGGGTGGTTGTTCGGGGCCCTCTTGTTGGCCGTGTTCTGGTATTCCGGAAAACTCGACCCCGTTTTCAAGTGGATTGACAAGCTCGGCTGATCCCCCGCCAATCCAGCCAGTCATGTAAGGACACCGACTGCCGGAGCATCCCACCTACTGTCCTGCCCTTCATCACTTCAGGTGTACCCGCTGGCGCTTCAGGCTCCTATAGGAGGCCTCGTTAGGCGCGGCCAAGCGGCGAACGCCCGTAACCAGGAAGGGATCATGCGAGAAGCCAAGGAAGCGGTCGCCGTCGGCAGAGTTCCCGGTACGGAGGCTCTCCGACCTCGAGAGAACGATCCTCAGACCGGCCTCCCGCCGGCTCGACTCGTCGAGGGCTCGCTGGCCTCCTGGTTTTCCACGAGCCGGCGGGGCCGAAAATGCTCCGTCGTCAAGTTCGAGATCGATGGCTTCGAGCGGTACGCCAGACGACAGGATGATGAAGAGGTCGACCTGGCTCTCTTCATCGTCGGGCTCGTGCTGAAGAGCCACGCCCACCGGAAACACCTGGTGGGTCGTTGCCCCGGCGGCGAGTTCATCGTCCTGCTTCCGGGCGTCGGCGTGCGCCGAGCCGTCTCGTTCTCGAAGCAGGTAACCTGGGACGTCGCCTCACAGTTCCGGGGCAACGGAACCCCGATCACCGTGAGCAGCGGCGTAGCCAGCCAGGACGGCTCTGTCACTCATCACCGCCAGCTTCTGGCAACCGCCGATTCCGCCCTGCGGGCCGCCAAATGGCAGGGGGGCAACCGCGTCGCGGTGGGAAGCGTCAGCGGTCAGTCGCGGTGGCTGCCGCAACGCTCCTGGCTCGAGGCGGTGCGCTCCTGAGATCGGCGAGGTTTGCCAAGTCTGCCTGACAGCCCACGTCACCGTCCCAGGAACCACCAACCCAGGATGAACACGACAACGACGAGACTCAGCACCAGCCCCCCCAGCTGCAGCATCCGACGCTGCTGGAGAGCCTCTGGTGTGACGCCTTCGTCATCAACGCCCACGGTCCGCAAGATTCGGCCTCTTCGGATGTCGTACACCCAGGACAGAACCAACGCGACCGGGAAACCGGCTAGAGCCAGCCACACGAGGACCCGAAAGATCCATGACGGCAGCGGTAGCGAGGGCAGGATGATGTCGACGCCCTCGAGGATGACGAAAGCCGCCGCGAGATAGGCCACCGCGACCCTGTAGACCTTCCGCCGCTTCAGCTCGTTCAAGAAGCTGCGAAAGGGCCCCTCGACTCTTTCCCCTCTCGTGCTCGCCAACTGGTCGGGATCAGCCACCCAGCGGGCGACCTGCCGCGAATCGGGGCGGTGCTCTGGCC
>CAMYMV010000117.1:0-2490 GCA_947259585.1 uncultured Gemmatimonadales bacterium
CTGCACACGGACCACTGGGGCTCTTTCCCAGCGTACTACGTGGGCGGTTGGGTGGCCGGCCGATCGGTGCCGCTTCGCGTTTGGGGTCCCAGCGGCGACACCCCCAAACGGGGCACGGCCTACGCGATGGAGAATCTGCGGCGCGCCTACACCTGGGATATCGACGGTCGGGCCGGGCGGTTGCCTCCGACCGGCGGGCAGCTCGAGATCAACGAGTTCGACTACAAGGGCATGGACCAGATCGTCTACGAGGAGAACGGCGTCACCATCCGCTCGTTTCCCCAGATCCACGGGATCGATGGCTCGGTCGGCTTCACGATGGAGTGGAGCGGGCTCAAGTTCGTGTACGGCGGCGACAGCTACCCATCCCAGACGTTCATCGAGATGGCACAGGACGCCGACGTGGCGATCCACGAGTGCATGATGGCCGCCGAGGACTGGATCGAGAAGTACAAGTTCCCGCCGGCTCAGGCACTAGAGGTGGGCACCCAGATCCACACGACGCCCGAGGCGTTCGGCAAGATCATGAGCCTGGTGCAGCCGCGAATGGCGATCGCCTTCCACTTCTTCAACGACTTCGACACGATCGGCCGCATCACGCAAGGCGTGGAGTCGACCTACGATGGGCCCGTCACTTATGCCACGGACTACCTGGTCTGGAACGTCACGAAGGACGAGATCACCGTTCGCGAGGTGTTCGTGAACGAGAACGCTTGGCCGCAGGCCGCGGTGTATCCGGTCCCGCAGTTCGACCGCAGCCTGGCGCTCAATCCGTCCGACGAGATCCAGGGGATGGCGTACGACGTCACGGACGTGGACCAGGCGATCTACGACCGGATCAACGCCGAGTACGGCACGAACGTCCAGATGCGGATGAAGGCGTTCTTCGAGCAGATGGAGCAGTCCGGCAACTAGCTCCGGGAACAGTAGGCCTCGAACACGCGGCCGCCTAATGTCTTTGGCCGGACTGGGAGCGAGCGCTAAGTGGCTCCGGTCGGAGCCGGTGCCGGAGCCTCTGCTGCCGCCTCCGCCTCAGCCACCTCGGCGCTCGCTACGATGCTCGCGACCTCGGAGCCCTCGATCACCTCATCCTCGTCCAGGCGGCGGGCGATCTCTTTGAGCGCCGCCTCGTGCTTCCGGAGTAGGCCCAGAGCGAGCTTCTGTTCTTCTTCGATGATCCGGCGCACCTCGCGGTCGATGAGCTCCTCGGTCTCAGGGCCGAGCTGCTCGCGGCCGAGCTGCGGGCCCAGGTAGCCCGCCCCCGCCGGCCCTGCATAGCGCACGGGCCCGAGAGCCTCGGACATCCCGAACTCCATCACCATGCGGCGAGCAAGCCCGGTGGCGCGTTCGAGGTCGTTGGAGGCGCCGGTGGACAGCTCCGCGAAGACGAGGAGCTCGGCGGCGCGCCCGCCCAGCATCACCGCGATCCGCTGGCGCAGCGCCGTCTCGCTCATCAGATACCGGTCCTCCTCGGGCATCTCCATCGTGTAGCCGAGGGCGCCCTTGGAGGTCGGGATGATGCTCACCCGATGGACCTGGTCGGTCTCCGGGAGGAGCTGCGAGACGACCGCGTGTCCCCCCTCGTGGTAAGCGACCTTCCGCCGCGTCTCCCCGACGAGCGGAGTGTCCCGCTGCAGGCCTGCCACGACGCGCTCGATCGCGAGGTCGAAGTCCCCCATGCTGACCTGCTTTTCAGACTTTCGGACCGCCATCAATGCCGCCTCGTTCACCAGGTTGGCCAGGTCGGCGCCGGAGAAGCCGGCGGTGATGCGGGCGATCCGGTCGAGGTCCGTGTCGGGCGCCAGCGGGACGTCCCGGGTGTGGATATCCAGGATCTGGCGCCGTCCCGCCTGCGTGGGCAGCGGCACCTCGATCTGGCGGTCGAACCGACCAGCACGCAGCAGCGCCCTGTCCAGTACCTCCGGACGGTTCGTGGCGGCCATGATCACCACGCCCTGGTTGGCCGTGAACCCGTCCATCTCGTACAGGAGCTGGTTCAGCGTCTGCTCCCGCTCGTCGTTTGTGCGGATGGCGCCGGCGGTGGAGCGGGATTGCCCGATGGCGTCGATCTCGTCGATAAACACGATGCAGGGGGCCTTCGCCTTCGCCTGCTCGAACAGGTCGCGGACCCTGGAGGCGCCGACGCCGACGAACATCTCCACGAACTCCGACCCGCTGATCGAGAAGAACGGCACGCCGGCCTCTCCCGCCGTCGCCTTCGCGAGCAGCGTCTTCCCGGTGCCAGGAGGCCCCGCGAGCAGCACGCCGGTCGGGAGGCTGGCGCCGATGGCCAGATAGCGGCTCGGGTTCTTGAGAAAGTCGATGATCTCCTTGAGTTCCGTCTCCACTTCTTCGACGCCCCCCACGTCGTCGAACGTCACGTTCGTCATCTCGCCGGTGATCTCCTGCGCCTTGCTCTTGCCGATCGACATCATGCCGCGGCCCCCGGCGCCCATCCGCTTGAACACGAACCACCAGATGAGGACCAAC
>CAMYMV010000117.1:2524-4179 GCA_947259585.1 uncultured Gemmatimonadales bacterium
GCGAGTTGAGCAGGCCGCTGGGAGGCGGCTCCGCCTCGAACGTCACGCCCGCATCCAGCAGGTCGGAGATCAGCGACTCGTCCGGCTCGACGCGAACCGTCTTGAAGCTCGCGTCTTGGCCGGATGCGGCCTCGGCGCCTTCCGTCTCACCGGACCGGAGCGTGTAGAGGATCCGCTCCTCCTGGAGCGTCGCCTCGGCGATGCGGCCCGCGGCGAGGTCCGCGCGGAACTGGCTGTAGGGGACCTCCTCGGGCCCCTGACCCTTCAGGAGGAACTCCTGAAACGCCAGGACCGCCGCAAAGGCGATCAAGGCATAGACGATCGAAAAGCGGCTCCGCGCTCCGAGTTTCCTATCCATTCCTCGAACCCTCTCTCAAAGTTTCCGGCAGCTTCGCACTCTCCGGCTCCCACATCGGCCGTGGCCTCTACGCCGGCGGCAACGTCGGAGGTGGCAGCGGCGGCTTGGGCTTCCCGATCAACGCTCGGCCGCCGACGATCGCCAGGTAGATGATGTAACCCGCCGCCGACGCGACGCCCGCCACGTACGTCATCGCGGCCGCCTTGAGGGTGGACCTTGCCGCCGCCTCGTCCTTGGGTGTCGTGAAGCCCAGGCGCTTCAGCTCCGCCAGGGCTCGTTTGCTGGCGTTGAACTCCACCGGAAGGGTGAGGAAGAAGAGCAGGAGCGCTCCCAGGTAAGCCAGCACCCCGATCTGAACGAGAAGTTGGTTCCCGAACACCCAGCCGAAGACCGCGAGCGGAATTCCGAACCGCGAGGCGGTCTGCGCAATGGGCGCCAGCGCCGTCCGCAGTTCCATCGGCCCGTAGCGCCTCAGATGTCTTCGTTTTTTGAGTTGGTTGCGTCCCCTGAATGCCGAGTTTGGAGGATCGTCTCGGACGTAGAGAGGGGCAAGGGCATCTCGCAGATGAAGGTCCGAGGCCGTAGTCTAATCGAGCATTCGTTCTCCCGGCGGCGTAGTGACGACCGGAGAGAGTGGTAACCCAGGTTCGCTCGTCTCGATGACATCGTAGATCACGCGAGGTAAGACTCATGATAGAAGAGCTTTACACACCACTGCAAATCGAGCTGAGAAACCGCTCCAGGGAGCTGGCCGAGACGGTCATGCGTCCGGTCGCGGCCAAGTACGACCTCGAACAGACCTACCCCTGGGAGGTGCAGCAGGCGATCAAGGAGGCGGGCCTCTCGGGCGTTTGGATTCCGGAGGAGTACGGCGGCATGGGCGGAGGCGTGCTGGACCTCTGCATCGTGGTCGAGGAGTTCTCACGGGCCTGCGGCGGCATGGGCGTTGGCTTCGCCGTGAACGCCCTCGGCTCCTTCCCGATTCTCGTCGGCGGGACCGACGAGCAGAAGGAGCGCTGGCTGCCTCCGATCGCGGCGGGCGAGAAGCTGATCGCGTTCGCGCTATCCGAGAAGGAGGCTGGGTCGGACGCGGGCTCGATGAAGACGCGCGCGGAGCGCGACGGGGACGTCTACGTCCTCAACGGCGAGAAGAAGTGGAACACCAACGGCGCCGTGGCCGCGATGAACACCGTCTTCGCTGTCACCCGGCCCGACCGCGGGGCACGCGGCGTGTCGGGGTTGGTGGTCGAGGAGGGAACGCCCGGCTACCGGGTCGGCAAGCACGAGGACAAGCTGG
>CAMYMV010000118.1 GCA_947259585.1 uncultured Gemmatimonadales bacterium
CAAGTCGGAGGAATTCCGGCAGAACCGGACGGAGCTGTTGGTGCTGGTGACGCCGCGGCTGGTCGAGCCGATGGACGAGGCACCGCCGCTGCCCACGGGCGAGCCCGATACGTGGCAGCGCAACGACGATCTCAGGATCGACAAGGCCGAGCCCTACGACTGGAAACAGCCCTGGGGCCTCCAAGACCAGGGCTCTCAGCCCTAACGCCGGTGGGAGACTCGCGAGCGCTGTCCGGTCGCGGCTCGTGGCCGGACCGCTCTCCTCGCAACCCAAGAGCCAGGGGGAAGCAGTCAGATGTCTGATTTGAGGAGCCGAATCAGGAACCATGTGCGCGACGAGCGCGGGGCGACCCTCGTATTCGTCGCCGTAAGCCTAAGCGTCCTGCTCGGGATGGCAGCGCTCGCGGTCGACACCGGGCTGCTGCTCACGGCGCGGTCCGAGTCGCAGCGGGTCGTGGATGCCGCCGCCCTCGCCGGGGCGGGCAGCCTGATCCTCTCGCCGGGCGACGAGGACCTGGCGCGCCAAACCGCCATCGATTTCGCCCTCCAGAACGACGTTCGCGGAGACGCGGCCGTCGTGCTTCCGGCGGATGTCGATGTGGATCTCGTCAACGACGTGGTCCGCGTTCGGCACTTCCGGACCGCTGAGCGCACGAACGCGATCCAGACCTTCTTCGCCAGCCTGTTCGGCGTGGATGAGTCGGGCGTGGCGACCGTGGGAGCCGCCCAGGCCTTTCCGGGCGGGAACGTCTACTGCCCGCTCCCGATCACCCTCCCCGACCGTTGGATCAACGAGGGTTCCGAGGAATGGGATGAGAGCGAGGGCGATATCTACATCCCGCCCGGCGAGGACGGGAGCGTCTCGTACACCGAGGATGATATCGGACTCCTGTTCAACCTCTTCCCATCGCAGGGCGGCTCGGGTGGAAGCGACGACGGCGGCCGCTTCACGCCGAGCTGGTACTACACCTGGCTTCCACAAGCGTTTAGCGGTACCCCGGAGATCCGTGCCCGGATCGTCGGCTGCCGGGATGATGAGCCGATCGCCCAATACCAGTGGTTATACGACGAGTCGGGGAACAAGCAGGCGGTCGAAACGGCGTTCGAGGACCTCATCGCGGCCTACCCGGACGAGCACTTCGAGGAAGGTCCGGACGGCTGCAACTGCGTGAAGAACAGCGCGGGCGAGCGGGTGGAGGGCAGCATGCGTTACCGGCCGATCCCGATGTTCGCCCCACCCAGCTTCACGAAGCAGGGCTCCGGCCCGCACTTCCAGGTCATGAACTT
The DNA here is from genome assembly GCA_947259585.1 of uncultured Gemmatimonadales bacterium. Taxonomy (GTDB): domain Bacteria; phylum Gemmatimonadota; class Gemmatimonadetes; order Palauibacterales; family Palauibacteraceae. The sequence goes on from CAMYMV010000118.1 coordinate 1,288, forward strand.
CGCCGGCGTCTGGATCGACCACGTCGATCCGGGACCGGCCGGCAAGCGAAACGTATGGGCTCGCTTCATGGGCTTCACCGGCGTCGCCTACGAAGGCGGCGGCACGGGAGGCGGACCGGGCTCGATGATCAAGGTGCTGAAGCTCGTCGAGTGACGGGCTGAGGCGATCTCACAAGAACTCTCCGGCGCAAGGGGCAGTTGTGGCAGGCAAGAGCTTGAAGAACGGGTCGGTAACCGGGGCGATGATCTCGAGGGATGCGGAGTTCCGCCAATCCCTCAACGAGATCCTCGATGAGAGGCCGGACTTCATCTCTCTCGAGGTGGAGATCGCGGTGCCGTTCATGGAGATCTCGGACAACGAGCTGAGCGACCTCAAGGTCATGAGCCCGGAGATCATATTCCTTGATCTGGAGGATGACCCCCACATCGGGCTCAAGTTCGCCCAGTACCTGAGCGAGTCCGGGGAGCTGCGCACGCTCGTGGGCGTCGGTCCCGAGCTCTCCAACGAGTTGCTCCTGCAGGCGATGCAATCGGGAATCTCCGAGTACCTACCCAAACCGATCGACGCCGAATCCCTGAACGGGGCGATCGAGCGCTTGTGGCGGCGAACGGGCCGAAAGGCCTCGGTCGAGGAGAGGGCGCCCGGAAGGATGATCGCCGTGTTCAGCCCCAAGGGCGGCTCCGGCTCCACCACTCTCGCGGTCAACCTGGCCGTGCAGGTGAACCGGCTCACCAGAGACCGGACGCTGATCCTGGATCTGGACCTCGAGCTGGGGGAGACCGCTCTCCACCTCGGGATCGAGCCGCGGTTCAGCGTGGTCGACCTGATCCGGAACTTCCACAGGGCCGACTCGGGTCTTCTCGCGTCCTACATCGAGCGCCACGAGTCGGGGGTCGAGGTACTGGCGGCACCGATAAGGCCGGCCGACGTGGAGATGGTCAGCGAGGACCAGATCCTGAAGATCCTGCAGTTCCTGAAACAACACTACGACTACGTCATCGTGGACACGCCCAAATCCTTCGGCGCGACCACGCTCGCAGCGTTCGAGCAGGCGGACCAGATGTTCCTGCTCACCGCCGCCGACCTTCCCTCGCTCCGGAACATGATGCGCTGTCTACACCGGCGAGCCGATCGTGCTCACAGGCGGATCGGATTTCGCGCGGGATGTCCGTGCCTTGGGTGCGGAGATCACCGGCGTCAAGAGCCTGAAGGACGCTCCGAAGAACTGGCTCAAGAACATGGTCGGCAAGCCCCTCAAGGGCGTGAAGATGCCGGCCGTTGCCGCGACCCAGCAGGAGGCGATCGCGCATGAATGATCAGAACGGAATGCCCGAAGACGCTCCTCGAGGCGCGGTGGAGGTCGACGCCCTTCCGTGGGAGCGGCCAGTAACAGCTCCCGAGAGGGAGGCGCCGAGTCGAGAACCACTCCGGACCGACGAGCACTCGCACTTCCAGGAAGTCAAAACAGAAGTGCACCGGAAGCTCCTCGAGCGTCTGAACCTCTCGAACATCGAGGAGCTGAACCGGGACTCGGTCGTCTTCGAGATCAAGAAGATCGTTCGAGGCCTGCTCTCGGAGCAGACGCTGCCGCTCAACCTGCACGAGCGCGAAGAGCTCGTCGACCAGGTCCTGGACGAGGTCTTCGGGCTCGGGCCCCTGGAGCCGCTGATCAAGGATCCCGAGATCTCGGACATCCTCGTGAACACCCACGATCAGGTGATGGTGGAGCGCAACGGCAAGCTCGAGTCCACCGACGTCCGCTTCAAGGACGACCGGCACCTGCTTCAGGTGATCGACCGGATCGTGTCGGCCGTCGGCCGGAGGATCGATGATTCCTCGCCGATGGTGGACGCTCGGCTTCTCGACGGCTCCCGTGTGAACGCGATCATTCCGCCGCTCTCGATCGATGGGCCCCATCTCTCGATCCGGAAATTCCGGCGCGACGTGCTGTCGGCCGAGGA
>CAMYMV010000119.1 GCA_947259585.1 uncultured Gemmatimonadales bacterium
GTTTTCTCGCCAGCGTGGTGCTCGTCCTCGGCGGAATCGGCGGGGCGATCAAGAGCCTGATCTAACCCTGATCCGTCAGTGCGCCGTGCAAAGGCGCCGATTCTCAGTGGGTGAGATTCCCACCCGGCAGCTGGTCGTTCCAGCCGGTAGCCGCCGAAGCGGTGGTGGAGGTAACGAAGCTATCGAAGCCTTCGGATCGGGCCACCTTGGGTGGTCTGGCGAGCACGCAGGCCGGAACGTGAGTGAACGCTGAGCAAGCCTCGAAAAGGGTAGTGCGGGGGCCGACCGGGTTTTCGGATCGGGAAGGCCGCTGCCGCTGGGCGAGATGAGCGACAGCACCCAGCGGTCCCGCCGGGGTAATGGCGCCAGCATGCGTGCATACGGGAATCGGACGCAACACGGGAAGCCCCATCGGGTGGTGGCGCGTGACCACCAACCGGACTCCCGCGAGGGACAGGCCGGGCCGGACGGGGTGGCGGAGAGGCCCGTAGGTACCCGGGAAGCCGGGCAATGCCGGTGGAGGGAAGGGGCCTCAGTTCAAGGTCAACGCAAGAAGTGGCGAGAGCCAGGAGATTGGCGATGAGCCTACGAACTCCGCAAAAGGTTCGGAAGCTACAGGAGGCGTTGCATGCCAAAGCGAAGGAGTCTCCGGACTTCCGTTTCTATGCGCTGTACGACAAGGTCTACCGGGCCGACGTCCTCGAATTCGCCTACCGGCGCTGCCGCCAGAAGGGCGGTGTGCCGGGGGTGGACGGCGAGCGGTTCGCGGACATTGAAGCGTACGGCGTGGAGCGGTGGCTCGGAGAGCTGACGGAAGAACTCAGGAAGAAGACGTACCGTCCTCGAGCCGTCCTTCGGGTGTGGATCCCGAAGCCGGATGGGTCCCAGAGGCCCCTCGGCATTCCGACGGTGAGGGATCGTGTCGTGCAGACGGCTGTGGTGCTGGTCTTGGAGCCGATCTTCGAGGCCGATCTGCAGCCCGAGCAATACGCCTACCGACCGGGACGCAGCGCACTGGACGCCGTGAAGGCGGTCCACTCGCTGCTGAACACGGGGCACACGGAGGTCGTGGACGCGGACCTGAAGGGCTACTTCGATGAGATACCGCACGCCGAGCTCATGAAATCGGTGGCCCGTCGCGTGAGCGATGGGCGGCTGCTGCATCTGATCAAGATGTGGCTGCAAGTGCCGGTCGAGGAGATCGACGATCGGGGTCGGAAGCATCGAACGACGCCCGGCAAGGATAAAGGTCGGGGCTGCCCGCAAGGGGCCCCGATCTCACCGCTGCTCGCGAATCTCTACATGCGCCGGTTTGTTCTCGGCTGGAAGGTGTTGGGACATGAGAGGCGCCTCGACGCCAAAGTCGTCAACTATGCCGACGACCTGGTGCTCTGCTGTCGTGGCACAGGGGAGGAAGCCCTGGCCACGCTGCAGGAAATGATGCAGCAGCTCAAGCTGACGGTGAGCGAGGCAAAGACGCGGCTTTGTCGCGTCCCAGACGAATCCATCGACTTCCTGGGATATACCATCGGCCGCTGCTACTCGCCGCGGACGGGTCGTGCCTACATCGGCACGCGCCCTTCACGGAAGAGCGTGCAACGGGTCTGCCGGCAGGTCAGCGAGCTGACCTGCCGTCGATGGTTGCTCCTCGATGCCGAAGGCCGGGTGGCTCGAATCAACCGCCTCCTACGCGGGTGGTCGAACTATTTCTGCCTCGGTCCGGTGAGCAAGGCCTACCGGAGCGTGGATTGGCACGCTCGGCGTAGGCTCCGACAGTGGTTGCGGGCCAAGCACAAAGTGCGGGGGGAGGGAACGTCACGTTTTCCCGATGCCTACCTGCACGAGGAGCTGGGGCTGATCCAGCTCCAGATGCGGACCCGTGACTTTCCGTGGGCGAACGCGTGAGTCCTTGTCCGAAAGCCGGATGCGGGAAATCCGCCTGTCCGGTTTGACGAGCGGGGTGTGGAAACGGAGCAGGGGGCAGCGAGTGAGGCACCGGCAACCGAAAGGGCCGGCAACGGCTGGGCTTCCCCTACACCACCGCGCCACACCTCGACTCTACTTCGTCGTCGAGTCGATGCGCCCGGAGACGGCCCGGGAAGGGCTTCCGCTCATGGCTCGCCCCGTGAACCGGCGTCGAGCCTAGCGTCACCCAAGTGGCGCAGACCACCGCGCAGCCGGAAGTCCCGTTGGGCTGCGCTTTACTTCGCTGCAGCCCTTCCCGGGCCGTCTCCGGGGTCGGTGGAATGACGGATCAGGGCTAGAAGCCCGGCCGAGAAGGGGCCATTTTGAGGGGTCCCATCTGGGCAGCGAGCCATCGGAACCGGAGGGAAGCCATCCCGACGAGCAGGGCGAGGTGCAAAGC
>CAMYMV010000120.1:0-787 GCA_947259585.1 uncultured Gemmatimonadales bacterium
CAAGGATAAGAGGCCCGAGTTGCGTCTTGCCCGCGGTATCCCTGTCCTCGTTGGAACCTCTCTAGAACGGCTGCTGGACGGCTCTTGACTCCGTTCACCTCGCCATCCGGCGATGTTTTCGTCGCGTCTCTTCATCCAGCCGAAGGAAAGTTGCCGCGTTGTCCTTTTGCCTCCGCCGTCCGGTGCGCGCGATCCTCTAGCGAGTCTTCGTTGACGCACGACGAGTTCGAGCTGCTGCGAAACCGCACTGAGCGCAGCCGACTCGGCTTCGCCGCCCTGCTCAAGTTCCTTGAGCTGCAGGGGCGTCACGGGCTATGGTGCTGAGAACAACCCGCGAGGTGACAGTTGCCTGAGCCCTTCGTCCCAGACCTCTCTTCACGCCCCTTTTCGATGACCCTCGAGCGCCCGATGAAGGCGGCAGCCGCCATCATCTACGACGCCTGGACCCAGAGCTTCGACAAGTGGTTCGCCCAACCAGGGGAGCTCATCATGAAACCCGAGGAGGGAAGTCTCTTCTTCTTCTACAACCGTCACGATTGGGGTCGGCACGCTCACTACGGTCGATTCCTCGAGCTCGTCAGAAATGAGCGCGTGAAGATGACTTGGCTGACCGGGGCCCCCGGAACCTATGGTGACGAGACGGTGATCGAGGTCGAGTTGGACCCGCAAGATGACGGGACCCTGTTGCGGCTCACCCACTCCGGGTTCAGCACCGAAGAGGCGTGCAAGGGACACGAGGACAACTGGCCCGCCGCCTTGGAGACGCTGGACGAGGCGCTGCGCAAGG
>CAMYMV010000120.1:794-3083 GCA_947259585.1 uncultured Gemmatimonadales bacterium
CCGCTTAGCGGGAAGCGAGTTGGAGCTAAGTGGAAAATCGGTAGCCCTGGGGCCGCGCCTTTCAAACCCGCTCATCGTCGAGCTGACCGCCTTCGAGTCTCTGAGAACAGCCGTTGGCTGAGTCTCGGAGGCCGCAGGCTGCCCGCACAGGCGTCGAGGACCGGCTCCTCCGCAACTCGCGTCAGCCGCCGGCGAGGGAGAGCCGGAACGCGGCCATCTCCTGGGCGTTGCGAACCAGGACGACGTCGCCGACCAGCGTCGGCTGGCTCCAGGTCTTGCCCTCGATCGCCTGGAACCGCGCAATCTCCCTGTACTGATTGGGAGTCGCTTCGACCAGCGCCAGTTCACCTCGCTCTGACAACACCAGCAGCAAGTCCTGATCGGGGAACAGCAAGAGCTGCCCGGAACCGTAGCGTCCGCCCTTCCACTTGCGAGTGCCGTCGGCGAGGTCGATGGACGCGAGGATGTTGCCGTCGAAGCCGAAGGCGTGGCCTTCGTGAGCGACGAATGCGCTGAAGGAGGGCTTCAGGCGAAGAGAGGTCCAAAGCTCTTCGGTGGTCCAGCCACCGGGTCCGCTGGCTACCGCGACACGGCGCGTGCCGCTCGTACCCGTAGTGCTGATCAGGAGGTCGCCGTCCGCAGTTAGGACCGGCTGAACGATGGCGAGCCCCGGCCACGCGTGCTCCCAGAGAAGCGTCCCGTCGGCCGGTGCAACGCCGGTCGCGCCGGCTCCGCTCAGCAGCACGATCTGCTCGACTCCGTCGATCGTCAAGAGATGCGGCGAGCTGTAGGTTCCACCCCGTGCTGGGCCGAACCAGCGCGGATCGCCGGTAGCGAGGTCGTAGGCAACGAGCTGGTCTGTGTAGACGATGACGAGGTCGTCGACCACCAACGGCGAGCTCGTGAAGCCGAATTGCGGAGCCTTCGCGTCGGTGTCGGACGCAGCGTTGCGCGACCACACGACGGCGCCGTCACCGGCGTCGAGCGCGTTCAGGATTCCGGTCGCACCGAAGCTGTACACGCGACCGTCGCTCAAGGCCGGCGTCGCGCGCGGTCCGGCGCCGGCATGCGAGTCCCAGAAGCGGACTGCGTCGCGGTGATTCCACACCGGTTCGGCGGTAGTCAAGCTGTAGCAGGAGACGAGCTCGTCCTCGCCACGCTGCTCCTGCGTGTAGATGAGGTCGCCCGTGGCCGCGAAGGACGAAGCGCCCGATCCGATCGGCCGGCGCCATAGCTCAACTGGCGGCGAACGAGACCAGTCCGGTTCGATTCGCACGCCCGGGATGACACCATCGCGACCGGGTCCGCGAAAGCCGGGCCAGTCGGCTCCTGTCTGCGCCGCTGCTGGACCCGCCCGAAGCGACGATGGAAGCACCCGGGCCTCGTCGCTGGCCCAGGCCAGGAACCGCTCCTCGGGAGTCTCCGCCCACCGCCACGCGAACCGCGCGGCGGCATCGCCCGTTGTGCCATCACTCCGGAGGAACGCGAACACTCCGCACGCGAGCAGGATGGTCGCGACCATCGCCGCGCGCCGAGGCCTGCCGGAGAGGCGACGGCTGGCCACCGCCCAGACTACAAAAGCGAGGCTCAGGACCGGAATGGCGTAGAAGAAGAACTGAAGACCCATCCCTGCCGTTGCGATCGACTCGTGAAGAAGGTGCGGCGTCGCGATCAGCGCGACGATCATCAGGACGACAGCGCTCCAGCGCTCGGCCCGAGGCGCTCGGCTGAAGAACGCCCACCACACGACGATGGCCAACCCGCCGAAGAGAAGGCCGAACGCCGCCACGGACCGCCCGATGAAGTCGGCCATGAGAAGGGGGGCGACAATCCAGATCAGCCACTGCAGCACCACTGCGACAACGCCGGGCCACAGCCGAAGCGGCGTCTGCCGAGTCGGCTCATCGGTCTCCACAACGGTCATCTCAGGCCTTCCCATGAGTCGGTGATCCCCTTAGTAGCTGGCTCTCGATGACACGCTCATCACTACGCCTCGAAGGCTTCGCATGTTTCGTTTCCAATCCTCCAGGAGCGACACGTCGACTATCACCTCGCCCACGGAGGACCTGACGCGACTCCGAAGACCAGGTTTGCGGCACCATCCGCAATCAGGAGCCGAGATCCTCTCTTTATCGTCCGAGCCTCGCATCCACGGCGCTGCCATCCCAGTCTAGCGCCACGGTTCGCCGCCGCCCGGGGCACGCGGCGTCCGTATAATGGCAAGCAGCCCGCCGCTCACACGCGGTGGAACCCACTGGCGGAGCTCAACCCATGCCGACGACCACACCC
>CAMYMV010000121.1:0-2200 GCA_947259585.1 uncultured Gemmatimonadales bacterium
CCGGATCACGCCGTTGCCGGCCATGACGATCGGGAACTTCGCTTCCGAGATCACGCGCGCCGCCTGCTCGACCTTCTCCAGCGGAGGATCGGGCGGCACCGCGGACTGCACCCTCAGGGGCGCGGCATCCCCGCCGTCCAGCGCGGCGACGTCCTCCGGGAGGTCGATGAAGCTGACCCCTGGCTTCTCCGCCTCGGCGACCTTGAACGCCTTCCGGACCACCTCGGGCACGATCTCCGGCGCCCGCACCTGCGTGCTGTACTTCGAGATCGACTCGAACAATCGCACGAGGTCCAGGTGTTGGTGACTCTCCTTGTGCATGCGGGTCGTTGCCGCCTGACCGGCGATCGCCACCACCGGGGCCCGATCCATGTTGGCGTCGGCGATCCCGGTCACGAGGTTCGTGGCGCCGGGTCCGAGCGTGGCCAGACACACTCCCGCACGCCCGGTCAGCCGGCCGTAGACGTCGGCCATGAAGGCCGCTCCCTGCTCGTGACGCGTCGTCACGAATCGGATCGAGCTGTCCAAAAAAGCTTCCATCACATCCAGGTTCTCTTCACCCGGAATGCCGAACACGTGCGTCAGGCCTTCGTTCTCAAGGCAGCGGACAAGCAGCTCGGCGGCTTTCACAAGCGGTCCCTCCTGAGCAGTGGGCGAATCATGAACGTCGGTCGATGGGCGTAGGCCATCGGAACGGATACCAGCGTCAACGTGTTCCGCGAGCAGTCTGACTAGTGTCGTGAAAGGTGGCTTCGTAGACCTGCTGCAGCTTTTCGAAGCTGATGCCGTTCCGCTGATCGAGCGCCAGAGGATGCTCGGTCGGCTCGAGTTCGAACGCCGGCCGGACGTCTTCATCGCGAAGGTGGGCCCGGACCTTGAGCGTCAGGGTCTCTGCGTACGCGGGAAGTTCGTTCGACAGCCAGCCCACAAAGGGTCCGACGTGTGACTGGAAGCGGTCGTCGAAGACGTCCTTGTAGCGGTTGAAGTTGACGTCGCTTACCGACATCCAGACACCCCACGCGAAGAGTTCCCGATGCTCGATGATCGGGATTTCGAGGCAGCCGCGGATGAAATAGTCCTTATTATCGATCGAGCAGAAGTCCGATGTCAGCGTACATCGGCGCTCCCGCTCGGCTTCGGGCACCGTGTAGAAGTAGAACGGCGCATCGAAAGCCACGTCCGGCAGGCCCTCATGATGCTCACCGCAGCGGCTGCATCTGAAACGCATCCGACCCCCTGACTTTGCCGCCCTGGACAAGAGACTCTTTAGGCGAATCGATCGTAGCTCGCTCAATAGATATCTTATTGGACATGAAGGCGCCTCTCTTTCGGGACGCCTGCAGTTTTTCCGGTAACGACGTCCAGACCCTCATGCGGTGGCTGATCAGCGCGATACTGCTTTTCCTCCCGGCCCTGGCCGCGCACGCGCAGGAGCCGGACGCGGTCGAGAGCACGGCGCGTACGGTGTCCGGGAGGGTCGTGTCCGATGAGACCGGCGAGCCGCTGGAGAACGTCCTCGTCGAGCTCGTCGTCCAGGGACTGAATGCGCTCACCGACTCGCGCGGTCGCTTCAAGATCGAGGGGGCGGAGCCGGCGCTCGACACGCTCGTGGTCAGCTACTTCGCCGTCTCTGAGACGCGGCAGGCGCTGGATCTCTCCCGTCCCGGCGATCAGCGCATCGAGCTCAGGCTGGCGGGAGCGCCAGCCAGCCCGGCCGAAGAGGAGGCGACGGAGGACTCGGCCGAGGCAGATGAGGAGGCTTCTACCACCTGCTCCACCTGGTACGTGGATGCTCGCAACCGCGCCGACCGCCCGGTTGAGATCATACCATGGTTGGGTAGCAAGGACGCGGATATCGGTTCGCTATCCGAGACGGAGCTGGCGCGCGGCGCCGGAGATCTGATCACGGTTCTGGGCGTGAACGAGCGGCAGGGCATACGACTCAGAGCGACGTGGCCCATCCTGCTGCTCTTCGGCCAGCGGGTGAGCGAAGCGGCCAGCGGGGTCCAGGATCGCCCCTTCGTCGGCTGGATCACGCCCGAAGAGCAGGTGATCAGGAGGATGCAGGGTCTTCGGTTTCGGATCTCGTGCGAGGAGTCGGAGGGATAGCCGGTCGAGGGGCCCGCGAAGTTCCGGGAGCGGATACTCCGGATCGCACGCGCATCCGAGGTACGAGGAGCTAGATGCACGAAAGCCCGCA
>CAMYMV010000121.1:2244-3402 GCA_947259585.1 uncultured Gemmatimonadales bacterium
CCTAATCGTCGTCTTCGTCGTCCGTGTCGGCGGCGTTCGCCCAGATGTAGTCGACGTGGCTGCTGCAGATATCCCCGAACTCCTCGAGGGTATCCCCTTGCTCGGCCTGCAGCTCCGCGACCACCATCTCCCGACCTTCGAGCAGATTGAAGTCCTCTGCCGCAGATAAGGTCAGTAGACGACGGAACTTGCCTCCTACCACGTGCCCGTACCAACCCCACCCGGCGATGTGACCGGCGGCGATGTGCTTGTCGAACACGGGGACCATTTGCTCGAGGAGCTCGTCGGCGCGCGACTCCTGGTTCGAGTCGCAAACCCAGTAGCTCGACGCCCACATGTCAGGCGTGAAGCTAGCATCCTCGTTCTCAGACGATCCTATAAGGTTCCAGATATAGTCGTCGTGAGAGGGGCAGATCTCGTTGAATCGGTGCCATGCGTTCGGGTGCTCGTCCAGGATCGCATCCACGACCGAACCCCAGGCGTCCCAGGCGGTCGTGAGATCGGCGGCCGTCATCGTCGCGATCCTGCGCCATTGACCGCCGGTCAGGTGCTCGACCCAGCCCCAGCCGATGAGGTCGCCGGAGTCCACCTGGCTCTGGTAGACGTCGGCGAAGACTTCGTTCATGATGAAGTCCGCTTCGTCCTCATACGCCGTGCTGCAGCGGAAGTACTGCGCGATGAGGGTCTGAGACTGTGCCGGAGGGGCGAACATGAGAACCGCGACGACAGGCAACAGCAGAGTACGCCACTTCATACCTGGCTCCTTCTGTCAGGGGAAAATAAGAGAATTGGAAAAACCGCCGTGAAGATAGTCGCCGAGCCAGGGAGCGCAATAAGCCGCTGAGGCCAGCCGGTTGGTCGCTTACAGAGCCGACTTGATCCGCTGGATCTGGTTTCGGTGGACGAGATCGTGAGCGGCCAGCAGCGCCACGATCCGCCGCACGCTCTCCACGCCGCGCTCCTCGTGGACTCCGGCTCGGTCCATCGCCTCCTCCGACAGACCCTCCAGCCACGCCAGGTTGGCCGCCCGTAGCGCCTCGATCTCCCGCAGCGCGTTCTCCAGGTCCCCGTCGTTGTACCGCAGGCCTCCGGCCCACAGATCCTGGTCGTAGTCCGGGATCGCGCTGCCCGGCTGAGCGACGCTCATCCGCATCCGGT
>CAMYMV010000122.1 GCA_947259585.1 uncultured Gemmatimonadales bacterium
GACGACCATCCGCTCCTCGTCGGGGTCGAACTCGGCCACGACGCCGTAGCCCCAGCCGCCGCGGTGAAAGACGTGGGTCCCCTCGGCGAACGTCAGGTAGCGGTCCAGGGAGTCGATCTGCGGACGCATCCCGCCGTCCTCGTCCATGAGGCCCGACTTCTCCAGGAACTGGGCGAGGTTCGGGTTGTCGGCGTACTTGGCGGAGTAGACCGACACCAGCAGGTCGCGCAGCCCGTCGGTCCGCTGGCTCGCTTTGAGCGAAGCGCGCGCGGCCACGAGCGCCGCGTCGTTCTCGCCCTTCTCCAGCAGGGTCTGGGCGAGGCTCAGGCAGAGCTCCCCCGCGACGGCGCTTTTGTCGTGCCGACCCAGCTGCCCGGCGATCTGCAGCAGGTACTCGTAGTCCTCCGGCTGGAGGCTTGCGTACTCGCGCCAGGCCGCCTCGACTTCCGCGTAGTCGCGGTTGGCCAGGGCGGACCCGATCCGCGACCGGAACGCTTCGGCCTGCATCCCAGTCCTCCCTTATTGCTGGCAAAAGGTGATGGCCCCGCGGACGGGGCCAGCCAAGAGTCTATGCCTGCGGGCCGTGTCCGGCGAGGAATGGGGTCGCCAGCCCCTCTAGCTCCAATACCAGGGAGATAAGCGAAGAGGAGAGGCACCCCTCCTGACCGGCCGATTCGGTGGAAGTAGACACAAACCGCCGAAAAGGCAGAAAGGCTGGGTGCCCATGTCATGCATCGCCCGCAAAGTCACTTCGCTTGAACGCTCGCCGGGGGATTTCACGGTTGAAGCCCTGGCGGCCGTGCTTCCTCAGGCTTGGATCCGAGATGCCATTGCTGGATCGGGACGTCATTCCAGTCGTCGGCGACGCCTTCCGGCCGTCCTCACCGTCTGGATGGTGACCCTGCTCGGGCTCTTTCGGCAACTGTCGTACGTGAACCTGTTGGAGATGGTGTTTGAGGCGGGCTTGGACCTGGGTCTGTGGCGAGGCATCCCTCCGTGCAGCTCCGCGTTGACCAAAGCGCGGGACCGGCTGGGGCCGGCCCCGCTGCAGCTGCTCTACGAGCGCAGCGCGACGGAGTGGTGGGATCAGACGCGGGGCCGCGAGTTTCATGGGCGGCGCGTGGTGGCCATGGATGGCTCGACGATGAAGGTCCCGGACACACCGGAGAACCGTGCCTTCTTCGGAGTGCCCGGTGCCTCGCGAGGCCGGGCCGCGTACCCTCAGCTGCGTATCGTGGGGATCCGGGACGTGGGCACGCGGCTCTATCGCGCGGCCCGCTTCGCCCCGTATTCGTGCGGTGAGCTGACGCTGGCGCACGACCTGATTGGGGATGTCGAACCCGGGTCGATCCTGCTTGCGGACCGGAATTTCGACTCCTACGGGCTGCTGTGGGATCTCTACGAGAAGGAGGCCGTCGACTTCTTGGTGCGCGTGAGGCGCAACCTCGTCTGCCGCGTCGTCGAGCAGATCGCCCCCGGAGACGCCATCGTGGAAGTGGTCCTGCCCGGCGCCTTGCGTCGCCGGCGTCCCGAACTGCCGGAGACGTGGCTGCTGCGCGAGATCACCTATCGGCCGGCCCAGGGCAACGAAACCATCCGTCTTTTCACGACCCTTCTCTTGGCCGAGGAGATCGCCCGCCACGAACTGATCGACCTCTACCCCGACCGCTGGGAAGACGAGACCGGCTACGACGAGATCAAGACCCACCTTTGCGGGTGCACGACCGTGAACCGCCCCTTGGTGCTGCGCAGCAAACTGCCGCACCGGATCGAGCAGGAGCTCTACGGACTTCTGATCGCTTACAACTCCGTGCGCGTGACGATCGCCCACGCCGCCGCGATCGTGCCGTGCCCGCCCCGTCGCGTGAGCTTCGTGGCTGCGCTCGAGCGCATCCGCGAAGCCGTCCGCGACATGATGCAGGTCGCCGCTCTCCGACTGGCGGAGCGCTACGCCCGGCTCCTGGCCGCGATCACGCGCGTCCTCGTGCCTCGCAGACCGGGGCGCACCAACCCACGAGAGGTGAAGATCAAGATGTCCAACTACCCTCTCAAACGACCGGCCCCGGCCTAAAGTCCCTGGTATTGGGGCTAGCCTACGCCATCAACCCGCGCGCGGCCTCGAGGATGCCGTCGGGGTCGATACCCTGGTGCGCCATGTGCTCCCACAGCCCGCCGCCACCGATGCGCG
>CAMYMV010000123.1 GCA_947259585.1 uncultured Gemmatimonadales bacterium
GTGATGTCCGAGCCGGATTCTGTTGTCACAAAAACCCGTGCCTTGGGGGATGGCCCGAACCGGGCGAACTCGCGATCGACCCGTGTTCGGCAGCTAAATAGAGGCGTTGGGGTGCACCAATTCAAGCTGGCGCGTTGTCAATCGCAGATCTCCGCCCGGCCGAGGATTAGCCGTTTTGCCTCCCATTTCCGCGTATCCCAGTGAAGGCGGCACCGAGGCCGCACTCATCGGCACCCAACGTGGAGGGAAACATGAAAGCCAGAATCCTCAACTCGGTGCTCGTCTCAGCCGTTCTCATCGCCTCCGGCTGTGACAGCTCCCTACCGCTCGCACCGGACCCGGCAGACCTCGGGGCACAGGCCAAGCCTGCCGATGTCGGCCGGAGACCCATTCTCTTCTGGCAGGAGCTCGTGCTCACCGGCCCCCCCTCGTCTGTAGAGGACGTGGATGGCGTGCGGAAGGTCCGTGGCCTGGTCTTCAAAGGAGCCGCTTCGGGCGACATCGTCGGTGAGGCGGAGACGCTGACCAATGCGGACATCAACCTGACCACGGGCGGAGGGCCCGCGTGGGGTTCGTGGTCCATCACGACCGAAGGCGGAGGCTGGGAGGGTGACTTCCAGGGCCTGCTCACCGCGAACTCGCCCAACTCCTCGTTCTTCGAAGGCACCTACGTGATCAAGGGCACGGGTGCCAACAAGGGGAGGATCATCAGGGGCAGCTTCACCGATTCCTGTGACGACGGTTGTATGTCAGGGGCACCGGGTGATGGAGACGGCGTGGAGCTCTACAAGGCCGAGGGCGTGATGGTCGGCCGCCCAGGAGGCAGCGAGTAAAGCGCGGAGCGTTGCATCGGCCCACTGAGCACGAGGGGCGGTTCCTTCGGGGCCGCCCCTCCCTTCATGTGCAGGGTGGCAGTCGCGATTCTTCTAAGTCGCCGACTCCCGAATAACGTGGCCGAGCGCGTCCGACGCAGCTTCCAGCTGCTCCTCCGACAGGTACGGCGCCGGCCCCAGCCGCAGCAGATCCTCCCGGTAGTCGGTGAACACACCGCGCCCGCTCAGAAGCTGGCTTAACGCCGCCGCCTGGGGCGTCCGCACCGCCAGGAACCCGCCGATCCCATCGAGATCAACGCCGCGATCCCGATCGATAACGGCTGGATCCACGTCCAGGGCGTCGAAGCGCTCGGCCAGGAGGCCCACCTGACGCTGGCTCACCTCGCGCAGCAGCTCAGGAGTGAGCCCCCACTCCTCATGGCAGTCGAAGACCTCGGCGGCGCGGTAGTGGCTGGTTGGGTCGTACGTGCTTCCGGCGAAGCGGTCCGGTCCACGGCCGTACGCCACGAGCCCTCCGGCACCCGCTTCCAGCGCGCTGAACTCGCTGAACCAGCCGGTCATGATGGGGCGCATGGCTTCCCGGCCCGGCGGGACCCGGAGAAAGCAGTTCCCTTCCCCGAGCTGGCAGTACTTGTAGCCTCCGCCCACGACGAACGCGTCCTCCACGCCTTCTTCGGCCAACCGGAAAGGAACCACGTTGAGGGAGTGGTAGACGTCGACGAGCAACTCCACCCCCTGAAGGCCGCAGGCGATCATCACCTCGCCGAGCCCTCGGGCGATGTGCCCCGTCTGGAAAAAAACGGAGGAGACCAGCACGGCGGCTGCCCGATCGTCTATCTCGGGCACGAGACGCTCGCCGACCGTCGCCGCGGGGTGAGCCTCCACCTTGACGACCTCCAGGCCTTCCTCGGCCAGTCGGTCCAGCTGGCGACGGATCGTGTGGAACTCGCCGTCGGTCGTGATCACGCGCGGACGCTCGCGCAGCGGCAGGGCGGAGAGGAAGCGGAGGACGAGCTCGTGGGTGTTCTGGGCCAGGGCCATGCGGTCGGGCTCGTCGCCCAGCAGGCGCGCGAAGCCGGCGCGCACGCGATCGCCCTTCGCGAACGCCCGGTCCCATTTCTCGTCCGCCAGCTCGGCGGCGTCCAGCCAGGCGCGTCGTTGCCCCTCGAACGCGCGGTCGGGCCATGCCTGGTGCGAGTGGCCGGTGAGCCGGAGGCGGTCGGCGACGCTGAAGCGGCTGTAGTGGGACGCCAGCGGGTTCGGAGACCCGCAGAGCTCGTCGGCGCTGCGAATCACGAATCCTCGCTCCGCCGACGTCACGATGGACACTGGGCTCGGTGGCCCGGCCCGGACCTCTCGTCACCTGTCCGACGCTGTAGCCTCCCGCGTCCATCACGAAGAGCTGCGCTGGACCGGCGTCCCTCCGGTTGGAGGCAAAGACGATGCGAGATCCGGCCGGTGACCAGGTGGGCACGAAGTCGTTCGCCTCGTTTTCGGTCAGGCGCAGAACGGACTCCCCGGCACGCGCCGCCTTCGCATCGATGAGGTAGATCTCATCGTTCGCGTCGCGCTGCGAGAAGAAGACGAGCTCTCCGCCTCCCGGCGACCACTCCGGAAAAAGGTCGGCCGCGGAGCTCCTCGTGAGCCGGCGCACCCTGCCGCTCGTGACGCCGACTGCGTAGAGGTCCATGCTCCCCGCCCGATCCGAGGAGAAGGCGATCTCCCGACCGTCGGGTGACCAGCTCGGAGCCACGTCCGACCACTCACCGCCCGCCAGGGCCTCCTGGTTCGTCCCATCGGCTCCGATGACGAAGATGTGGGTGCGACCGTCCCGCTCCGCGTCGAAGGCGAGGCGCGAGCCATTTGGCGACCACGCGGGCCGTCGGTCGCCGGGGCCCGGCGTCAGAGGGGCCGGATCGGAACCATCCGCTTCCATGACCCAGATCCTCCAGCCACCGTCGCGGTCCGACGCGAAAGCGATGCGAGCCCCGTCCGGAGACCACGCGGGGTCCCGGTCGCCTGCCTCATGGCGCGTCAGGTTGACCTCGCAGGAATCCGTCGGCACGCCGGCGGCGTGCGCGGCCCGGGCAGACGCAGCGCCGAACTGCCCGGCGAGCCCGGTGAGCGCGGTGAGCGCGGTGGTCCCCGCGACCGCCGCGTGCCCAACGGCCGTCACGAGCCCGCCGGCCGTCGCGACCGCGGCTACAGCCGGCCGCGGAT
>CAMYMV010000124.1 GCA_947259585.1 uncultured Gemmatimonadales bacterium
TGATCTCCTCGCTCACGGTGATCACGTGCGAGGCCTTCCCTGGCAGCCAGCGATCGAGGGCGCGGCCCCACGAGCGGATCAAGCGCTTCGGCAGCCCCAGCGGGTAGAACGGCAGCTCCGATTCGAGCGTCGTGTGCGCATCGTAGATCACGGGTAACCCGGCGGTTCCACTCAAACTGGCCGCGGCCAATCCTTCGTAGTGATGCGCGTGGACGATCTCGATCGAGTGCTCGCGGATCACGCGTCGGAGGGTCCCCACGAGCAGGGGGTCGAGAATGAGCAGCTTCGCGTACGTGGGACCGGGCTCACAATTGCGATACCAGGGCACGTCGCGGATCCGGTGAACCTCGACCCCCTCCGGCATGGTCGGATCGCCGATATGGTACGTGACGACGTGTACCCTGTGGCCTCGCTGCAACAGGGCCTGGGCCATTCGATGAATCCGGATCGGCGTGCCCCTGCCGTAGGGAAACGGGCAGGCTGCCACCATCGCTATGTTAATAGGTTCCCCTCCGCTCACTTCGATAGTCAAGTCAGTGCCAAGTCGCGTCCGTGGATACCTCTCTCGTGTCGGCGCTCGCCGTGCTACCGAAAGACGGCCTGATTGAACGGCTCCGCAAGCAGCCGCCACGCTGCGGACCGCATCACTCCGCCCTCGTGCAGGCGGAATGTCCAGACGTGGTTTCGGATCTTGTCCCCGACCTTGCCGGACCATTTCAGGAGGTGCGTGGGATCCGTCGCCGGGCGGGCCTCGGCGAAGGCGGCCTGACGCTCCAAGGCCGATGCGAGCCTCGGGTACTCGTGTCGGCAATCCAGAATGCTCAACGTCAGATCCAGTACCGTGGCCGAGATCGTGAGAAGATCCTCGCGCCTCCGCTGATCGAAGAAGCCGTCCCAATCGGTATCGTCGCCGACCACCCGCAGAACCATGTAAAGGTCGAGCAAGAACTTGAGCCGCACTCTCGCCTTCTGGTAGTCGCCGAGGATCGAGAGGGCCAGCAGCACAATGACGTAATCCGGCGAGAGTACCCGGTAGTCCTGACCATGGAGGTGCTCCGACTGGCTGTTTGCCCACACCCTCTCGTAATCGATCTTGTAGGAGAAGTGGCTTCGCAGCGTCCAGTGGAGGTCTATCTTCGCCCGGTCGCTTCGGTACTCGTAGTGATAGACGAAGCGCATTGCGGCACGGTGCCCGAAGAGCGGGATCGACCGACGGAGATAGTCGGCTTCGCGCAGCGCCGCATCGCAGCGCACGAGGGCGGCGCGATCTTGAACGAGCAGATCGATGTCGCCGTACGAGCGGCGCTCGGGATCTCCATAGAAACGATTCGAGAGAAAAGGCCCCTTCATGAAGATGACATCTAATCCCCCGCCGGCCAGGAGCTCCCGAAGCCGGTAGATCTCCGGCAGCAGCCTCTGGGCCTTGTCCGCCTGTTCGTCTGATGCCGCGATCAGACTGGTCCTCAGACGAGTCGGGAGCGCGCTAAGAAGATGCCCGTCCTTCAACACCGAGTACAGGTAGACGGCCACCGCGTGCTTACGTACGAAGGTGGAGAACTCGTTGAGATCAAAGGAGTTGTCGCCCACAGCCTCGAGAAGCGCGGGCTTCTCGTCCTTCACGGCGTGAAGGAACGTCTCAAGGCAGCTAGCGTCCGACATAACCAGCCTCACGGGAGAAGCGGCGTGCGCGCGGTCCCGCGCCGTCCGGCGGAGGAACGGGCACGCCCATGGCATCGGCAAGAGTCACGCCGGTGCGCGACACGGGGGCTAATGGCTCGTTTCAGCAGTGCAGATGCGGGTCGGGCGGCAGCCCGTCTCGTGCCTCCCGGAGGAGGATCTCGAGCCGGCGGAGGGGCACGGCGGACTTTGGCGTCCCGATCTTGAGCCGGAAGAGCGCTGACTCGACCAACACCCTCACCGCCCAATGGGCGAACGACGAGGCAAACGAGCTCGGGTCACGGTGCCGCGCGTAGCCCTCCCAGTAGGCCTCGCGTTCTCGCGGCCCCATCGGCCAACGGTACCAGGTGCGCCCGAGGTCGTAATCGAGAGGGCCCAGATCGACCGCTTCGTTGTCCACGATGTGGATCCGGCCGGAAGGCTCCAGGAGTATGTTCTCCGCACAGAAAT
>CAMYMV010000125.1 GCA_947259585.1 uncultured Gemmatimonadales bacterium
CTGGATCCGTTCCACCTGCTCCAGCGGGATAAACTCGGCGATCTCGATCGTGTTGGTGGCCACCGCGTTGAGCTGCTTGATCTCGTCGGGCTCGAAGAGCACGTACTGGTCTTTGGCGTACTGGTAGCCCTTCACGAGGTCATCCCGTTCGACGAGCTCGTCGTGTTTCGGACAGTAGTGCTTCTGCTTGACTCGGGAGCCGCAGTCCTTGTGGATCCAGTTGAAGGATATGTTGGCTGCGGACTCCGCCACCGAATAGAGGCTGGTGGGTACCGAGACGAGGCCGAAGGATATCGTAGCCGAACCAATGGGTCGCATAACCATCTCCGCCGGGTTTGAAGGCTCCTGTCGCTTCCGGGAACCCGTAACGCCCTACGGCGTTTGCGCTTCCCGGGCCGCCATAAATGTAATACTCGACCGTTCGAGCGGAAGCCGTGCCTGACAAAGACCAGCTATCTCGGTACCGGAAAAAGAGAAGCGCCGAGGCCACACCGGAGCCGGGTGGCGAGGCACCGGCGGCGAAGGAGCCGTTCGAACCGGCTGCCGGGCCCGACGCGGAGACCGCGACCCCGACGGCTCGCGGCGGCGTATTCTGCGTTCAGCTCCACGACGCCACACGCCTGCACTACGACCTCCGTCTGGAGATCGAAGGGACACTCGCCTCGTGGGCGGTGCCCAAGGGTCCATCACTCGACCCCGCCGAGAAGCGGCTGGCCGTGCACGTGGAGGACCATCCCCTCGAGTACGTGGACTTCGAGGGTGTCATCCCCGAAGGCAATTACGGGGCGGGGGCGATGATTCTCTGGGACCGCGGGACCTGGGTCGCCCGGCACGATCCTTCGGAAGGGCTGGAGACGGGAAAGATCCTGCTCGAGCTCAGGGGCCTCAAGCTGCGCGGAGTGTGGACCCTGGTGAAGCTGGCCAAATCCGAGAACGAGTGGCTCCTCATCCGTGAGAAGAGGTACGTCGGCCCGGACGAAGATCTTCGGGACGAGAGACTGCCCGCCGGGTCCGTGCTCTCCGGGCTCACCGTCGATCAGTTGGGCGCTGGATTTGACCCGGCACCCGCGCTGCGCTCGGAGCTCGAGGAGTCGGGGGCTCGGTCGGGAAGGCTCAGGACCGCCGAAGTCGATCTGATGCTCGGCGAAGCGCGGAGGAGACCCTTCACGCGAGCCGGCTGGATCTTCGAGCTCAAGCTGGACGGGTACCGGATGCTGGGCGGCCGAGCCGGAGACGAGGTGAGCCTGCGGACGAGGAACGGCCACAGCGCGGCCGGTACGTTCCCCGAGGTCGCGAAGGCCGTGGCGGCTCTTCCGTTCGATCGCTTCGTGCTGGACGGAGAGGTGGTGGCCCACGATGAGGACGGCCTCCCGAGCTTCCAGCGGCTGCAGAAGCGGGCGCAGCTCCGGCGCGAGCCGGACATCGAGGCGGGCGCCCTCCGGATGCCCGTAACCTTCTATGCCTTCGACCTGCTTGCCCTTGAAGGCTTTGACCTCAGGCATCTTCCGCTCGTCACGCGCAAGGCCATCCTCCGGAGGATGCTGCCTCAAGCGGGTCTCATCCGGTACGTGGACCACTTCGAGGAGCGAGGCGAGGATGTCTATCAACACGTCCTCGGCCTCGAGCTGGAGGGCATCGTCGCCAAGAAGGCCGACAGCTCCTACCGGGGAGGCCGCTCTCGCAACTGGCTCAAGGTGCGGGCGGACCGATCCGACGATTTCGTGGTCGTCGGCTTCACACCGCCCAAGAGAGGCCGGACCGGTTTCGGGGCGCTTCACCTGGCCGCCTACGAGGGCGGCGAGCTCCGATATGCCGGCCGGGTGGGCGGCGGCTTCGGCGACAGCCAGCTGGCGGAGATCGCTGCCGAGCTTGAGGCCCTCGAGCGGGCCGAACCGGTCTTTCTGGACGCGCCCGCGCCTCCGGGCACCGGCGGCAAGAGCGGCGGGCACCGCTGGGTGGAGCCGGAGCTGGTCGTAGAGGTCCGCTACAAGGAGCGGACGGAGGACGGCCTCCTCAGACAGCCCGTGTTCCTGCGCCTGCGGGAGGACAAGGCACCGGTGGAGTGCGAGATGCCCGCTTCGAGGGGTAGCGGCCCGGACTCCACGGCAGGAT
>CAMYMV010000126.1 GCA_947259585.1 uncultured Gemmatimonadales bacterium
GACCGGAAGCCGGAAACGGACTGGCGGAAGCGACCGGTGGCGACCTCGCTCGCCGCCCTCTACCTCGTCGCCTTTCTCCTCGCATGGGCAGCGGGGGCTCGTCTCGAGTCCGTGCCTCCCAGCGCCGACTTGAGGCCGGACCTCGAGGAGAGGGTCCTCCCGCCGGACGCGGAGCCCGAGGCCGGATCGGCCGAGGGCGAGGAGGCGTCCTCAGAGGCCCAGCCCACGGACGCCCAACCCTCAGAAGCCGAGCCCGAACCCGGAGACGAGGGCTCATGAGCTGGGCTCCGCGGATCTGCTCGGCGCTCCTGATCCTGGCGCTCGCCGGGCTCCCTTCTTCCGCCAGCGGTCAGGAGCGGTCGGATCGGCAGATCGTCCAGCAGCTCGGCACGGCGGGCTCCCAGTACGGCTGCGTGATCTGCCACAAGGACAAGCGGCGCGCTTTTGCCGAAGGGGTCCATGCGAACCGCGGCATAGTGTGCCACGACTGCCACGGCGGGGATCCGGGGGCCGTGGAGAAGGAGCCGGGTCACGCCGCGCCGTTCGTCGGGATCCCGACCAAGCTCGAGACCGTTCGGATCTGCGGCGATTGCCACTCCGACCCGAATCAGATGCGTCCCTTCGGGCTCCCCGCCGACCAGGCGGCGGAGATGCGCACGAGCCGGCACGGGGAGCTTCTGTTCTACCGCGACGACCCGAACGCCCCGACCTGCACCGACTGCCACGATTCCCACACGATCCGCCCGCCGGAGGACGCCCGGAGCGACGTACACCCCCTGAACATCATGGGCACCTGCGTGGCCTGTCACGATGACGAAGCGATGATGGGCAGCTACGAGCTCCCGACCGGCCAGGGCGAGACCTACCGGACCAGCGCCCACGGGATCGGCCTCTACGAGCACTTCAACTTTGCGGCTCCGACCTGCATCTCCTGCCATGGCTCGCACTCCGCGCTCCCCGCCTCCGAGACCCAGGTGGCCGACGTCTGCAGCCAGTGCCACGCGCTCGTGGGCCAGGCCTTCTACGCAGGACCGCACGGTCCGGCGACGCGTGCCGGGCAGATGCCGGGCTGTCTGGCCTGTCACAGCAACCACGGCACCGAGCTCGTGCCGGTCGAGGGCATTGAGGCGGTGTGCACGAGCTGCCACGAGGAGGCGGAGAGCGATGCCGCCGTCATGGCCACCGACATCCAGACGTTGCTCATGCGGGCGGAGGGCAACATCCACTCCGCGGAGGAGGCGATCCACGAGCTCGGCGAAGCCGGCCGAGGGACCGACGACGCGCGTTTTCGCCAGCGGGCCGCGCTCACGGATTTCCACCGAATGGGACCGGCACAACACTCGCTAGACGTCGAGGCCCTGGAAGACCTGGGACGTCGCGTGAGCACCGTTTCGGCCAACGTTCGGAATCAGGCCGAGGTGGCCGAGGAGCAGCGCTGGGAGCACACGCTGCTGCTCGTCCCCACCTGGTTCCTGGCGCTCGCCGCGATCTTTCTCGCCTACCTGAGGCTCCGTCAGACGAAGGGAGAAGCCTAGGAATGGGTAAGGTCGCACTCCCCGGAACGCTCCAGGCTCGGATATGTCTCCTCGCCGGCTGAAGCGTCTGTCGCGTCCGCTGTCGATCGCGATCCAGGTCGGCATCGTAGTCGCGATCGCGGGCGCGATCGGGACCGTGGGGTTCATCGAGTACAGCGCCCAGCCCAACTTCTGCCTCAACTGCCACGTTATGGTGCCGTACTACGACTCCTGGGCCACCTCCTCCCACAAGGACGTGAAGTGCATCGAGTGCCACTACGCGCCGGGCATCAAGGCCGAGGCGATGGGCAAGCTCCAGGCGGCAAACCAGGTCGTGAAGTACGTGACGGGCTCCTACGGGCTCAGGCCCTGGGCCGAGATCGACGACGCGGCCTGTCTGCGCTCCGGCTGCCACACGGAACGGATGCTGGAGGGGGAGGTCGACTACTTCGGTGTCCGGTTCGACCACGCCAACCACCTCGGCGAGCTTCGACAGGGCAAGCAGCTGCGTTGCACCAGCTGCCACTCCCAGATCGTCCAGGGGGGCCAGATCGCCGTCACTCCGACCGCCTGTTACCTCT
>CAMYMV010000127.1 GCA_947259585.1 uncultured Gemmatimonadales bacterium
TCCTGAGCAGGTTGGAGCGCTCTCGGCTGGATTCCCAGAGACGGCGGACGTCTCCGTGCTGGAGATAACGGATCCCCCCGTGAGCCACGCGGAAGTAGTTCGTCGAGGTGGCCTCACCGAAGTCGCCACGCTCGACAAGGGCCACCGACAGCCCCCGCTCCGCCGCCTCCCAGGCCGCGCTCGCGCCGAAGATGCCTCCCCCGATCACGAGCAGGTCGTACTCTCGCTTCTCGAGGGCCCACGGTCTTCTTTCCATCAACCTCCGTCGCTACTCGGACGCCAGCCCTCCAGAACCCGCTCGAACAGCGACTCGTATCGGGCGGCGCATCGCTCGGAGGTGAAGCCCCGCGCAGTCTCGAGGTTACGGGAGCCCAACCCTCTTGCCAACTCCGGCGACCGCGCCAGCCGTCCGATGGCATCGACCAGCGCGTTCTCATCGCCCACGGGCACCAGGTGACCGCTGTCGCCGTCCGAGAGAAAATCGACCTGACCTCCGTGGTCCGGACAGACGACGGGCAGGCCGCAGGCCATCGCTTCGAGGAACACGAGCCCGAACCCCTCGTGAAGGCTGGCCGAGGCGTACAGGTCACTGTTGCGGAGGAGTTGCCACTTCTCCTCGTCCGAGACGCGCCCTCTGAACAGCACCCTGTCGGAGATACCGAGGGAGGCTGCCAACGCCTCCAGTTCACTCCGGTCGGGCCCGTCGCCGATCACGATCAGGCTCACCGCGGCGAGCTCATCGCGCGCGAGAGCTTTGATCAGCCTGTCTGTCCCCTTTCGCTCGACCAGGCGTCCGATCGTCACGGCCAGGAACGCCTCGTCGGGCAGGTCGAGCTCCTCGCGGCTGGCCGACGGAACATCCGGGACGGGTATGCCGAGCGGGATCACTTCGATGGCGCCCTCATACCGGTAGTACTTGTAGGCGTTCTCTCGCGTGTTGCTCGATTGAGCCACCACGACATCGGACCGACGCAGCACGGACGTGACGGTCCCGCGGATGAGCGGGAGCCTGTGGGGAGAGAACCGGTAGGCCGGGTTGTAGATGTCGCCGCCATGCAGGCTGAGTACGTGAGGGATGCCGGCCACCCGTGCCAGCGGAAGGGAGCCGGGTCCGGTCGGCACGGCGAAATGGGCGTTTACGATGTCGAACTCGAACTTTCGAATGAGGCGCGTACCCGCGAGCCAGGCGCTGGGAGGATAGGTGAGCAGGGAGCGCATGGACGCGGCCGATTGATCCCGGCGCCCCCATACGCGGGTCCTCACGATGTTCACGCCTGCCTTCTCCTCGCGTGCGGGCAGGTTCCCGTACTGCGAGGTAACGACCCATACGGAATGGCGCTTGGCGAGCTCCTCGGCGACGAAGGCGTTCACGATTCCGCCACCGCCCCCCAGCGGAGGATACTCGTAATCGAACATCAAGATCTTCACGATCGACCCTCAAGCCCAAGTCGGCCGAATACGACTCCTCCACGACGTCCTTGGAGTCGGAAAGCGCGTGCGCACCATGCAGGGACCGTTCCCGGGGCTCGACTCCACCACGGCTTTCGGGCAGCGGAGTTGGGCTGCGACGGGTATTCTACTTGCATCAACACCGGGAATCGCGCTTTGGCCCGCGGGTCACTGACTGGAACACTCGTTGACTTAGTGAAGGTAGCCTGAATGTACGTGCTCGGCCTCGGTGACCATGTGGACTGCGGCAGTGCCCTTCTAGAGGACGGCAAGATCGTTGCGGCAATCAACGATGAGCGCCTCGTCAGGGAGAAGATGGTATTCGGAGTGCCCCGCCGCTCGATCCGGGCCGTGCTCGATCTCGCCGGGATCGAGCCCGACAAGGTGGACCGGGTGGCCGTCGGAACGCGCAACCAACATCTCATCCCGGACTACGTCGATTTCCGAGGGGGATGGTTCGGGCTGCAGCGCGGCCGGTACAAGCAGTTGCTCTTCGATGCGGGCTCGAAGCTCGCCAGATATCGTGGCGTGCTGCCGGGTCTCGAGCACGCCTACTACCTTTCTCGTCAGCCTTCCTTCAGAAAGCGGCGGCGCCAGCTGCCGCGCATCCTGCGGGAGGAGCTTCGGTGGACGGAGGTGGGGACGGGGTATCCGCGAAGGCGTTTCGCGTGCGGGATGGACGCATAGTGGAGCTCTCCAAGGTGCCCAGCTTCGATTCGCTGGGGGCGTTCTACTCCTATATCACTCAGATCTGTGGCTTCAAGGCTGGCCGGCACGAGGGCAAGATCACCGGCCTGGCCGCTCACGGCGATCCCAAGTACTTGGATCTCCTGGACTCGCTGCTCACGTTCCGAGACGGAGGTTTCGTCAACGTGGGAGGGATCTTCTTCAACTCGGCGGTCGAGGAGATCCGCGCGCGTCTACCCGAGGACTTCAATCGCGAGGACCTGTCGGCGAGCATTCAGGTGCACGCCGAAAACCTGGTCCTGGCGTACGTGTCGCACTGGATGGAGCAGGATGGGTCTCCGGATCTGGCGCTCGCCGGGGGGTTGTTCGCCAACGTGAGGATCAATCAGAAGGTCCACGAGCTACCGGGAGTGGAGCGCTGCTTCGTCCATCCGGGGATGTCGGACGTCGGCATGGGTATCGGCGCCGCGCTGGCGGCCTACTACGAGTCGAATCCCAGCCCGTCGGTCGACACGAGATGTCTCGAGGACGTATACCTGGGTCCGACGTATTCGGATACGGAGATAGAGTTGGCGCTCGGGGAAGCTGCCGCCGACTATGACCGCCCTGATGATCTCGAGGCGGAAGTCGCCCGCCTCTTGGTCGACGGTGCCGTCGTGGCCCGTTTCGATGGCCGAATGGAGTACGGCCCGCGAGCGCTCGGAAACAGGTCGATCCTTTACCGCCCCGATGACCCGAGCGTCAACGACTGGCTGAACGAAGCACTGGGTCGGACGGAGTTCATGCCATTCGCGCCGGTCACGACGGCCGAGGACGCGGGTCGGTGCTTTGTCGGCATGGAGGGCGCGGAGCGAACATCCCGCTTCATGACGATCACCTTTGATTGCACCGACTGGATGAAGAAGCACTGTGCCGGCGTCGTGCACGTCGACGGGACCGCCCGTCCGCAGGTCGTGCGACGTGAGGACAACCCGAGCTACTATCGCATCATCGAGGAGTATGGCCGGATCACGGGCGTGCCCGTGATCATCAACACGAGCTTCAACATGCACGAGGAGCCAATCGTCTGCTCGCCGAAGGATGCCCTTCGGGCGTTCATGCTGGGACACCTCGACTACCTGGCGATCGGCCCGTTCCTGGCAAAGAATCCCAAGCCGATCCGAGAGTCGAGTGGAGCGCCGGCCTCGAGCACGGCGCGCGTCTCAAGATCAGAGCGTGTGACCGCCAGCTGATGTGCGGCATCGCCGGCATCTTCGATCCCGACGGGGTTGACCGCGCCCATCTCCAGGCGATGGTCGATATCCTGGCTCATCGGGGTCCCGACGACTCTCAGGTTCATGTCGAGCCGGGGGTGGGGCTCGGGTTTCGTCGCCTCTCCATCATCGATCTCCAGTCAGGCGCCCAGCCGATACCGAACGAG
>CAMYMV010000128.1 GCA_947259585.1 uncultured Gemmatimonadales bacterium
GGCGCTGAAAGGAAGGACCTGCTTCACCCGATCGGGCCCGTCGCGAAAGATCACGACCCGGTGCAGGTTGGCACCTGCCGGGCCCGAGCCGTCTTTCCCGTTGCTGACCGTTGACCACTCGTACCCGTTGAGTGCGGTGAAGGTACCGGGCTGGTTGTATTTGGAGGCAATGTCGACGACGTCGTCCCAGACGGAACGGGTGACCTTGGGGTCATCGAATCGCGGTACGCCGGAAGTGAAGTCATTCTGGATGGACACGACGGCTTGCCAGGCTTCCTGCGGACTCCCGTTCTTCTCCGCGTACCACTCCTTGCCGACGTCGGTTGCCAGCAGGGCGGGGTCTGCCTCGTCGAGAAGCTTGGCAATGCCGAGATATTCCGCGTGGTCCGTGACCACCAGGAAGTCCAGCGGCCGGATCAGCTTTACCCGCTGACCGCTGTTGGACTTGACCTCCTCGCCCCGGGCCAACCGGAAACTCACTTCCGGGCTGTTATTGTTCCCGATCAAGCCGCTGTCCACGGAATACGAGGTATGGTGGTGGGCGTCGCCCCACAGCACTTTCTGAGGGAAGTGCTGATCCACGTACGGGGAGTAGGGCTCTGCCTGGTTGACCACATGGTCCTTGTCCAGCGTTCCCACGTCCTGGGCCAGGGCGGATCCGGCCAGCATGACGAGGAGGGTTACGCTAAGGGCGAGCACATACGTCATCTTCTTCATGGCTACTTCCTCCTGCTAGCTAGACGTTTTTTCCAGGTGGCGCCGGCTCGGTGCATGTGTGTTGAAGCACCGGCCCTAGAAATGGAACACCGCACCGATCTGGGGCCCGAAGATTGTCATGTCGTAGATGAACAGGTCGCTCCCGCTCCCCGTCTCGTACTTCATCCCGAGCGCACGATACCCGAGCCCGAGCTCGAACAGCCGGCTGAACTGGTAGCCGACGAACGGGAAGACCTGCCAGGCGTAGTCGGAGCCAATCCCGAAGCCCCCGTAGTCTCCCGCGATACCGAGGTGCCAACTGCTCTCCAGCGGGGCCGTCAGGCGCACCGCAATCACGGGATCGAACCACATCTTGCTCTGGGAGACATCGAGTCCCGGCAGGACTTCGCCCTCGGCGACCTTCAGGCCACCCTCGATGCCGTTGAGCCGCCCTCCGAGCCCGATCTCCGCCCAGGGCGCGACGCGCCACAGGAAGTTGACCTGGCCGAGGAACTGCTTCATGTCGACTTCGGTCTCGCGCCCCGTGACCGGCGTGAGACCCTTCTCCCCCAGGTTCATGTAGAGCCCGTCGAGGGTGATTGCGAACTTCGGCGTGGCCGCCTCCAAGAACAGCATGGCCCCGAAATCGAGCTTCTCGAAGATGTCGCTGGGCGAGGCATCCACGTCCGCCTCGATCCCGCGGATCGTCGCAGACCCGTTCATGTTCGGGAACAGGACATACGGGGCAACCTTGAAGCTCCACCCGTCGGCCTGTTCCGATTCCTGCTGTGCCATGGCGGGCCGCACCGAGAACGTCGTCAGGAGAAGTGAGGCGACGGCCAGGCTGATTGGTTTCTTGGACATTACGAAACGTATCTCGACTTCTCGCCCGTGACAAAGCCAACTGTCTAATGCGTTTACGCAGCAGCTCTAGTACACGCTGCGCCGCGGAAGACCGCCATTGCAGTCACAGTCACAACCTGAACCGAGCCAGCCTAGCGCTTAGACCAGCCGCCTAGAGCCGAAGAACAAAACCTCCGTTGAGCTCCCACTGGTTCGCATACTGGGCGTCCTCGGTCAGGTAGCAGCCCCAGTAGCCGCACCACCAGCCAGCGGGGTCAGACTTGATGTAGGTCGGAGTAAAGCGGACTTCGGCGCGCAGGCCGAACTTCGGGCTCGCGAACGGGAACAGCTTGACTCCGCCAGCCAGCGTCCCGGAGAATTCCGTGCTCCCGCCGACGCTCTGCGGCATGTCTCCGAGAGTCACATCGACGGAACTGAAATTAGTGGCCCCGAGGCCGATGAGTAGATACGGGCGAGCCACGGCGTCGATGTTGAGGAAGCTATAGGAGTAGTAGGCGTGATAG
>CAMYMV010000129.1 GCA_947259585.1 uncultured Gemmatimonadales bacterium
TTGGCGCCGACGAAGGCGCGGATATCTGGATGGTCGACCCGCAGCACCCCCATGTTGGCACCGCGGCGGCGCCCCCCCTGCTTGACGACCTCCGTGGCCTGGTCGAAGACCCGCATGAACGAGACCGGTCCCGAGGCGATCCCGCCGGTCGAGCGCACCCGATCGCCTTCGGGTCGCAGCTCGGAGAAGACAAAGCCCGTGCCGCCGCCGGACTGATGGATCCGAGCCATCTCCGACACGGCGCCGAAGATGCCCCGGATGGAATCGGGTACGGGAAGGATAAAACAGGCCGCCAGCTGCCCCAGGCGGGTGCCCGCGTTCATCAGCGTGGGCGAGTTGGGGAGGAAATCAAGATCGGACAAGACCGTCAGGAAGCGCTTCGCGGCCCGGTCGGAGCCCCAGCCCTTCCGGTAGCGCCGCTCCGCGCGCGCCACGAAACGGGCGACCCGCGCAAACATCTCCTCCGGCGTCTCGACCACCTCCCCCTGTGCGTCGCGCCGCAGGTACCGTTGGCGAAGGATCAGCCGCGCGTTCTCACTCAGCACGCTCACCGCTCCCCGCTTCCTTCGATGCAGAAGCGCCTGCCAGGATCTCCCGGATCTCCGCCGGGATCCGCAGGGGCCGTCCCGTTTCATTGACGCAGGCCATGCGGGTCATGCCGCTGGCTACCAGGGCGCCGTCCAGCTCCCGGACGACCCGGTAGGCGAGATCGAAACGGGCGCCCGAGAGGGCCTCGCAGCGGGTTTCGATGGACAGGACGTCGCCGTATCGAGCCGAGAGGCGATAATCGACCTCCGCCCGCACGACCACAAAGAGCACCCCCCGATCGATCCAGTCGGTCAGGAGTGCCCCGTGCTCCCGCAGGAACTCGGTTCGGGCCGCCTCGAAATAGCGTAGGTAGTTGCCGTAGTAAACCACCCCGCCGGCGTCGGTGTCCTGATAATAGATGGTCACCCGGTACATGCCGCTCCCTTCAAGGGGCCCTGCTCTGATAATGCTCCTTGTAGGCCACGTAGTTGGCCGCGGACTGATGGATCCGTTCGATCTCCGCCGCCGTCAGGTCCCGATAGGGTTTCGCAGGCCGGCCGAAGGCGAGAACACCCGACGGGATCACGGTGCGCTCCGTCACCAGAGAACCGGCGCCGATGAAGGCATGCTCCTGGATCTCGGCACCGTCCAGAATGACGCTGCCGATGCCGATCAGCGTGTTCGAGCGGATCGTGCAGCCGTGGAGGATGACCCCATGCCCCACGGTCACACCGTCGTCCAGGATGAGCGGATGCGTCTCGCGGGTGACGTGCAGGAGCGAGCCGTCCTGCACGTTGGTCCGCTCCCCGATCCGGATGTAATTGACATCGCCCCGCACCACCACGTGGAACCAGATGCTGGCATCGCGGCCGATGATCACATCCCCGATGATGTCCGCGCTGGGCGCGATGTAGACGGACCCATCGATCTTCGGGTGGTATTCCTTGAAACTGAGAATCACCGTCTGTTTCTCCCTGATCGGCGCGCTGCTTTCGGACCGCCGGCCCCCAGGGTCTTCCGGGCCAGCTTTTCCAGCCTTGGGGTCAGCCGGGGGGGCCGGTACCCCGGCCGGTCTTTCACATAGGGACACGCCGCGGGGAGCACGCCCAGGTCGAGTACCCGCTTGGTGATCTGCACACATTCCGCCTTCGCCCGAGTCCGAAACTCATAGACGATACAGAGCCCCGTGTCGAGATCGAGGTAGCTGCAGGGTCGGTCCGTATAGACGACGGTGCCGTTCTCGGCGATCACCTTCTCGTAGCAGCATATGGTGCAGCGGCGGCAGAGGTCCTTCATGCCTTGAGCCCCCCTCCCTATCCTCTATCACCTCCCGACGCTGGTGGCAAGCGCTCTGTTGGCTGCCCTCCGGGTCAAAGGGAATCTCCCTGCGCGGAAGATGGGACGCGGATGCCGTCCATGGTGTGCGGCTACTCGGGCACCCAGAGCCCGCCGTGGACGGGAAGGACCGCACCGGTGATGTAGGCCGCCCGATCGGACGTCAGGAACAGGACCGCGTCCGCGATCTCGTC
>CAMYMV010000130.1 GCA_947259585.1 uncultured Gemmatimonadales bacterium
GCGAACGTGGAACGCCCCACGCCGGACCAGGGCTGCCGCCACACCGTTCCGGGGCTTCGGGCAATCGTATGCCCAACGGAATGCCGGGAAGGCCTCGAACCGGTCGGGCTCGAGCCACACCTCCGCAGGCAGGTCCCGTCGCGCCCACTCGAAGAGCTCGCTGACGCCAGCGCTATCGAACTTGTTCATGGCACGATGCAGGTTGTGCAACCAGAATTGAACGAGGGCTGCAGTGGCTTCGGCCGAGTCCGCCACAGGCGCTGAATTCGGCAACCCGCACCGGGGATCGCTTCGCGTGGCCTGGTTCAGAATCGTCGACCCGGCCTCCAGGTAGGGCCCGAATCGGGAGCTCAAACTGGAGGGCAGGAGGCGGTACCAGGCGTACGCCGCGTCCGCCTTCACGAACTGCACGCCCACCCGCGCGAACCTGAGCCAGAGATCCCAGTCCTGACAATGGCGAAGCGACTCGTCGAAGACGCCCGATTGTTCCAGAATCGTGCGTTCGAACAGGAAACACACCGGCTGCCTCGGGTTTGCGCGGCCCAGGCTTTCGGCGGACAGCTCCTTCGGCTCGGGAGGAGTCGAGGTGTGCGTGATCTGTCCGTGTCCCCACAAGAGATGGACGGCGCCCGCCGCGCATCTCCCGACGGCGGCTCCCGCCGACGTGTCGGAGATCCGCTCCAATGCCATGCGATAGAAATCGGGCTCTATCAGGTCATCGGCGTCCAGGCAGTGGATCCAATCCCCCCGGGCAACATCCAGCGCCGCGT
This sequence comes from uncultured Gemmatimonadales bacterium, assembly GCA_947259585.1. Taxonomy (GTDB): domain Bacteria; phylum Gemmatimonadota; class Gemmatimonadetes; order Palauibacterales; family Palauibacteraceae. Next base: position 771 of record CAMYMV010000130.1, read on the forward strand.
TGCGAGCCGCACCCAGGCCTCGGTTCTCCTGTGAAAGCACTCGGACGCGGGGTTCGGCGCGTGCCCACCGTTGCGCCAGCCGGCCCGTCGAGTCCGTTGAGCCGTCATCGACGACGATGGCTTCCCAGTTGTCGTATGTCTGCGAGCGCAGGCTCGATAGCGCCGTGTCCAAATAACGATCGGCGTTGTGGGCCGGGATTATGACGCTGATCTGCCCGTCGCAGCTTGGTCCGCTGGAAACGGGTGGCCTCGGAGCGAGCGGCCCCCTCGTCAAGGGCACGCTTCTTGTGATTCGCTCGCTGGCCAGCACGGCCGGCGGATCGTGGTACGCCAGAAACGGCAAGCGCCGGAATCTCGGTCTCCCCGTGACCTGATCGTCGATCCAGCCCGGCTGGTCGGCCAGGCGAAGCGCCAGCAACCGAAACCAGGTCGAAAAGGAGCTGCTCTCGCTCGTCTCGACCGCATGGCGTACCCAGCCGGGGTCGTACATACCGGTCGCGCGCTCGTAAACGGGCGGCAGGAGTTCCGGCCATCCCAGCTTCGCCAGCAGCCGCCTCGAGTAGCTCGCGCCGACCGGCTTTTCCCTCAGCCTGCAATGAGCGAAGCCGCCGTCCACGGGGTTGGCGAGCGCTCGCAGCGCCCGGCCGGCGCGCCTCATGGCCGTGTGCACCTCGGAAGCACGATAGTCGGTTACCAGAGACGCCTTGGCGAGCAGGTCGAGCGCATCGTAATCGAGGCAGGTGTGACCGACGTCCGAGCCGCTGAAAAGGCCGTGCGGCCGCTGCAGGAGGAGGCAGGAATCGATGATCCGCTCGAGATGCCGGAGCGGCCGCCTTCGGTAGTTGTAGAAGAAGGTGAAGTGAAAGGTCGCCGCCATCGCGTTAGCGAGGGACACCTCGTGCGGACCCTCCCACAGGCCGGTCCGAGAACTCTGCCGCTCATCGAGCCAATCGAGGGCGGCATCGACCGGCTCCAATAGCTCAGGCCTGCGATGTCGCTCGGCGTCGTGACAGAGCTGGCTCAGGAGGAACATCACGCGATTCGAATCGAGCCAGGCGTTCTCCCAGGGGAAGCTCGCCAGGTACTCGCGGAGTCCCTCGCTCTGGAGGAGTCCGCCCGGCCAGCTACGCGGGGGAGGCGCGGGCGCCAGGAGCGCGTCGAGCGCCTGCTGGCAAAACGTGGTCGTCTCCTCGCTCAGGTAGTCGAAGGCGTGTGGACCGTCCCTCAGATCGGAGCGGTCGAACAGCCGGTCCTCGAAAGAG
>CAMYMV010000131.1 GCA_947259585.1 uncultured Gemmatimonadales bacterium
AGCGGCCGGACTCCGTGCCGGCCGACCGGCTCGGACTGCAACGCCTTCCCTCCTCGTAGCGATCGGGTAGACCCGGGGGATTGCTCCCCCGGGTCCCCCACAGAACCGGACGAGCAGGTTTCCCGCATCCGGCTCCTCGAGCAATGGTTTCGCTACGCATTGGCGTACCGATGAGCAATCCGTGGTCTTGGCAACGGGTAACGATGGAGCACGCTCTGAAAGCGCCGCCACGTCATTCCCCGTTGGGATCGGCGGGCGAGCCACTTGTGCCAGATCCGTTCTACCTGGTGAGACACCTGGCCCAACGCACGGGAGTTGCCCGTGATGCCGTAGTACGCGGCATGACCCACAAGCGCCCGCGACAACCGCTCGTGCTGCCACCACACCGGCTGGTGCCGGTGCTTGCGGCACCACAGCGAGCAGCGCCGCAGGACCCGACGAATCCGGTCCTTGGCAGTCGTCTGGCGCACCACCCAGTTGCCACGGCGCGAGCGCCCCCAGTGGTGGTTGAAACCCAGGAAGTCGAAACTCCCCGGCTTCGACCCTCCGTGACCCCGAAGCGAAGGGCGGTGGAAACGCACCAGGCGCGTCTTCTCCTCGTGGAGGCGCAGGCCGTAGCGGCTGAGCCGCTTCGCCAGCACCTCCAGGACCCTCCGGGCGTCCTCCTCGTGCGAGAACAGCAACACAACATCGTCGACGTACCGCACCAAGAACGCCTTCCCGCGGAGCCGGGGCTGTACCTCGTCCGCAAACCAGCGGTCCAGCACCTCATGTAGATAGATATTCGCCAGCAGCGGCGAGATCACTCCGCCCTGAGGTGTGCCACTCTGCCGTCCGTGCACCCGATCTTCCTCCAATACCCCAGCCTGCAACCACTTACCGATCGCTCGACGGAGCACGCCGTCGCGCACCCGGCGATCCAAGAACGACCGAAGGTGGCTGTGATCCAGATCCTCGAAGAAGCTCCGAATGTCCACCTCCAGTACCCAACCGCCCCTCAGCTCCATCGCTGCATCCCGAACTGCTCGCAACGCGTCGTGGCTGCTGCGCCCGGGACGGCAACCGTACGAGAAGTCGAAAAACTCCTCCTCATACACCGCCTCGAGCACCATCGCCACACTGCGTTGCAGCACCTTGTCCTCGAACGTTGGAATACCGATCGGGCGGCGGCTCGCGCCGTCTCCCTTGGGCACCCACGCGCGGCGGACCGGCGGCGCACGATACAGGCCGGACTTCAGACCCTCGAGCAGCAACGCTAGACGGACCTCTCGGTCCTTCGCGAACTGCTCCGCCGTCTCCCCATCCACCCCAACAGCACCATCCTTGCGGGTTCGGGCGTAGGCCTCTTCCATCCAGTATCGGTCGATGAACTGATGCAGGCTGATCAGTGCCTGGTCTCGATTCGTTCTCGCGATCTCTGCTATCCGTCGGAGTCGCGTTGAGATGCTACCGGGGTCACGTTTCCTCGACATCGTTCCCTCCTTCAGGGTCCATCACCCGGAGACCGCCTTCCCTCCTGCGGGTCCCGCTGGGGGCGGTTCCCCGCTCTCTTCGGTACTACTCGGTCTCTCTGAATCCCCCGAGGCCGTCTCCCTTCGCTCGGTCTTCCCTTGCTCCGGAATACCACCAACGCGGTGGAGCCTCGTGGGCCTCCCAGGTTCCTGGGGGTACCCTCTGGACCTATGCCCTGCTCTTCGACCCCGGCCGGAGCCGACACGCCTCGCCATGGCGGCGGCCGGTTGCTGTCGCCCGTTCCGACACTAGGACGACTCCGGCAACGAACACGGATTTCGGGGCTCAATCACACAGCCTCAGTCCTCGCTGTCTACGCTTAGCAGCTGGGGTCGCCCCCATGCCACCCAAGACTCGCTTCCGGTTGGTGGCTAGCCTTTACCGGGCGGGAACATTGCACCCGCTGGGCACCCTCTGAAAGGTTTCCGCTCTGCGTACTACATCGCTTCCTCCTTCCCCAGGCTTTGCCTGGCGCACGCCGGACTCCGTGCCGGCCGTCCGCGAT
>CAMYMV010000132.1:0-1973 GCA_947259585.1 uncultured Gemmatimonadales bacterium
AGTCGCGTTGAAGGAAGGGCTCGCGTGGATCGCGTCGCCCGGCATCGGACGGCGGACCTCCTCGTCCGTGGCCCCCCAGGTCAGGTGCCAGGGGCGGATCATGAGGAGGTAGGCGCCGGCGAGCGCCAGGAACGCGGCTCCCCCGCTCAGGGCTAGCGTTCGGAGGTTCGGGCGCTTCACGAATCGACTCACTCAGGCAGCAAAGCTGCCAACCAGGATCAACGCCGCCGCTGTGGTGAAGATAGGAGCGCAGAGCTTGTAGGGCAGCGGCGATGCCTTGGCTCCGGTGAAGAGGCTCACGGCCGCCATCACCAGGAGAAACAGAGCCGACAGCCTGAAGACGATCACGGATGCGAGGGCATCCGGCCCGCGCCAAAGCGTGAACACCGACACGAGCACGGCCACGAAACAGAGCGTCACTCCCTCGAGGATCCACTCCATCCTGAGGACATGACGATTGTCGTCACCCAGCGGTTCGAAGCCGGCCACGACAGGTCCCGTCTTCACGAGATGCATGACTCCCCAAAACGCGGTGAGCGCCGATCCGGCCAAGAGCATCACGTAGGGCGACATTGACACGTTTGCGCTTTCAGGCTTCTTGAGCCGATACGCCGCGAGGGATCGAACGAATCCTCGCGACGTTGCTCTCGGGCAAGTGCACGTGCCACCAGTCGGCAGCGCGCTCCGTCGTCCAGGGCTCGGCCAGCTTTATTCCCTCCAGCTCATGGACGAGATCCTCGCATGTCGGCGGCCGACCGGCGGGGTCCTTGGAGAGACATGCCAGAATGAGGTCCTCGAGGTCGGCCGGAATCGGCATCTCCGAGATCGTGCTTGGAGGCCGCGCGGGCGTGTTTACATGGGCGAGGATCGTGGCCATCACCGTGTTCTCCTCGAACACGCAGCGGCCGGTGAGCAGCTTGTACGATACGCAGGCCACGGCATAGATGTCGGCCCTTCCGTCTATCTCCTCCGTGCCCATCGCCATCTCGGGCGCCAGGTAGCTGGGCGTTCCCGCAAGCAAACCCCCTCTCGTGAGCGCGTCGCCACCGGGCGCATCGAGGGTCGAGTGCTTCACGAGCCCGAAGTCCAGGACCTTCACGAAATCGGGCTCGAAGGCTTGCTGGCACAGGTAGAGATTGGCCGGCTTGACGTCCCGATGAATGAGACCTCGCCGATGCGCCTCGCCGAGGGAGAGGCAGGCCTGCCGCAGAATGTGCACGACGCGCTCGGCGGGGAGCGGACCGAACCTGCCGACGACGGATTCGAGATCGATGCCGTCGAGCAGCTCCATCACGTAGTAGAACGTCCCATCATCGCTTACGCCGAAGTCGTACAGCTCGACCGTATGGGGCGATTGCAGGCAGGCGGTCGCCTGGGCCTCGTGCTCGAACCGGGTCAGCGCGGTATCCAGGCCTCCCGGTTCTATGTCCAGTGTATCGCCGCGGATCAGCTTGATCGCAGCCGGGCGCGCGAGCATGTTGTGGCTCGCTCTCCAGACCTCGCCCATCCCGCCGCGCCCGATAAGCTCCAGCAAGCGGTAGCTGCCCATCTCCTGAGCAAGGAGGACCTCCTTGCCCATCCGGTAGATGATTCGCGCCGCGATATAGGACACGACGACCATCATCGCGTAGGGCAGGACGAAGACGAACAGAAACTGCTGGGTCTCAAGGACCGGTGCGTCGCCGAAGCGAATGAGGAGCGCGACCGTGATCGGCACCGCGGAGCCGGACAGCGCGAGGGCGATGAGCGCGTTTCGAGGCCTGGCAGGCACGACGACCGCGAAGAACAACATCCAAACGGCAACCGAGCTTAGGCCTACCAGGTCGTCATTGATCTGCTCGGCCGCCATCCCGCGGAAGGCACCGTAGTACTCGGAAATCGGTATACAGAAGCTGATGATCACCTGGTAAACGAGACCGACGGTGATCACGGCCGTCGGAGACAACCGGGAGCTCCGGATGAGACCGAGCACC
>CAMYMV010000132.1:2083-3315 GCA_947259585.1 uncultured Gemmatimonadales bacterium
CGCCACGATCATCGTCACACCGGGTCCGTACTGCAGCGGGTCGGCGAACTCGTATGGGAGGTCGCCCTCGATCCAGTTGGCCCCGAGCCAGCCGATCGCGACAGTGGCGACAAATACCACACACACGGCCTGAAGGCGCTTCGAGGCGTTGCGCTGGAGGGAGGGTGGCAGGCGTTTGGTCGAGCGACCGGGCGTATCGGACGGACGCGACCGCCCGTCGCCCCTCGTCAGGAGTAGATGATCCGGAGCGCCCATAAGACGTGCCCGGTGGTTGAACGCGGTTAATCTGGTCGTAGGGGCGGCGTGCGCTGCCGACCCAGGTCAACGCCTCGAGGAGAGCCTACACACCCATTCTACCGTAATGTCGAAGCGCCGAGCCGTCTGTCGGGAGATGTTTGCGGCGGCTCGTGGGGAAGATCGCTCAAGACTCCGGGCTCGAATGATTCGCCGCCTGTTAGGGGCTGGGCGTCGCGAGCTACTTTGTCTGTTTCCGAAAAGGAGGGAAGCCGTGCTACGAAGCTCCATGCGAGACACCCTCGGCATCCTGGCCGTTGCTGCCGCTATCCCGGTCCCGCTCCCGGCCCAGGGGCAGGTCGACCCTGGGCCCGCCATCGAAGCCGTTCGACAAGCCGCGTTTCTCGAGGGGGATTGGGCGGGCGACGGCTGGATTCAGATGGGACAGGGCCCGAGGGAGGAGTTCACGCAGACCGAGACGGTCACGTCGATGCTCGATGGAGCGGTGCTGCTCATCGAGGGCATCGGCCACTCGAAGGGTGAGGATTCGGCGAAGAAGGTCCATCACGCGATGGCGTTGATCTCCTTCGATCCCGCCCAAGAGACGCTGCTCTTCTCCTCCTACGTGGCGGGGCGGCCGCGGCTGGACCTCGTCCCCGAGGTAGCGCCCAACACCTTCAAGTGGGGGTTTTCGCCTCCGAGCGGAGGTGAGATCCGCTACTCGATCGTCGTCGAGGACGGCGTCTGGCACGAGGTCGGCGAGTTCTCGCGAGATGGCGAGTCGTGGTTCAAGTTCTTCGAGATGCACCTGAGGAAGCTCGGCACGTCCGGGCGTAGCGAGTCATCTCCCGATCAGGCCGCCAACCCGGTGAAAGCCCAGTTCGAGCAGGGAGCGGCCCTGTATCGGGAGGTTTGTTACGCCTGCCACGAGCTGGAGAGCGGGGACGGAGAGACGATTTCACCGGACGCACTGGCGTCGTACCACGACGCCCGCTCGC
>CAMYMV010000133.1 GCA_947259585.1 uncultured Gemmatimonadales bacterium
CGCCTCTCGTTCTACATGTGTGACTTCAACAAGCTCGGCGAAGCCATGGAAGAGGCGGAGACGCAGAACATCCCCGTCTGGAACGAGCTCATCGCCGAGAGGATGGTCGAGAGCCACGGGTACTTCGTGCATGCCTGGGCCAGCTCGGGCGACTCAGAGGGAGGCGACCCCGTTGCGCGTGAGACAGCCGAACTGTGAACAAATGTCTCAGTCGATGCGCGAGGCTTGTCCGATTCGCCCGACCAGAGGCGCGCACCTTCCGTAGCCCTAATACCAACTAACCAATCGTTTTACGCTCCATCAAGGCTACCTTCGCACGGTGGTGCCATCCGTGCATGACTCCCAAACGAGCTGTCACGCCGGTCCCTACAGAGGTGGCTGGCGTGAAGCGGAGAGCCGGGGAGGTGATCATGTCTGTTCTTAGATCTTTGGCCGTTGCGACTGCTCTGTTTCTCTGGAGCGTCCCGAACGCGTCGCTGCTGATTGGCCAGGAACCGAATCCGACCGGCTGGCCCCTTTCGACCCGCGAATCGCTGCAGGGACTTAGTGGGGTTGAGGTGCAGGCGGTCTTCACCGTCGACCGTCAAGCCGCCGAGGCGTCCCCCGACCGAGAGGCGGTACGAACGTTCATCGAAACCATGCTCGGCGACGCGAACGTGCGGAGCCTTGGGCCCAGGGACGCCTCACCGAGGAGCGCCTATCTGGAGCTCGATGTCGGCATCAGTACGCTGATGGTCGGAGGGAAGCCGTTCGGTTGGGCCTACGTTCTAAGACTCCAGGTCTTGCAGGAGGTTTGCGTCGAGGGCCTTCCCCGGCCTTCCGGATGCTCGGTCATGCCGACTTGGGGAACCGGTACCTCGCAACCCACGATCGTTCCCACAGACCTCACGACGACGCTCTACGGACAGGTCGCGGATGCGGTGGATCGATTTCTTCGCGACTACGTGGAAGCCAACCCCACTTAAGAGCCGGGACGCGGTCTTGGGCGCTGCCAGTTGAGGCCGGTTCGATAGCCGCGCTCTGCACGGCAGATGATTTGCGGCCTTGATTCACACTCACCGTTTGGGAGGAACACGGAATGGATCGCGACGCCAGCGTAGGCCCACGAACAGCAATGATCGTAAAGGTCGGGCTGGCGCTTCTGCTCTGGAGCGGGATACTGGCCCTCATAAAGCTGACTTTGGTCGTCTTCTGAGAAGCGCCAGGTGAGAATCTCGATCAGGCGATCTCGTGGCCAGCGCCTAATAGCAGGTGTATGCGGCGGGCTCGCCGACACACTGAGCTGGGATGTACGGGTCGTTCGCGGCCTCTATGTGCTGGTGTCGATCTCCTCCGCCGCGTTTCCCGGCCTCCTGATCTACATCATTCTCTGGGTGTTAATGCCCGAGGATTGAGCCGCGGATCCCGGCGGCCGTCTCCGGCTCGCGATCCGTCCAGCGGAACGGCGGGAAGGGTCGCTCGCGCGGATAGACCTCATCCAGCGTCTCACCGTCATAGAGCCGGCCGTTCTTCATCACGTAGCGGATCTCCGCCGTGTTGCGGATATCGGCCAGCGGGTCGGCGCCGAACACGACGAGGTCGGCCAGTTTGCCGTCCTCGATGCTCCCGATGTCCCGTTCGAAGCCGATCGCCTCGGCCCCCAGGATGGTGGCGACGCGCAGCGCATCGTGCTCCGACATGCCTCCCGACTGCATGGACCAGAGCTCCCAGAGGTAGCCTACGCCCTGAAGCTGGCCGTGGCTTCCGATCCCCACTCGGCCGCCCGCCTCGATCAGGTCCTTCGCGAAACGGGCGTGATTCTCGAACACGTACTCCTCGGGCATGAACCAGCCGCCCGGCCCCGGGTTGTTGCCGCGACGGCGCGACTTGGCGTCGATCTCGGCGTGCGGCGCCGCAGCTTCTCGTCGTCGTGCACGCGCTCGGTGGCGTAGTAGTAGTTCTCCCCGAACGGCCCGCCGTAGGAGACGAGCAGGGTGGGGGAGTGGGTGATCCCGGTCTCGACGAACAGTTCGACGACGTCCTCGTAGATCGGGGTGATCGGGAGAGAGTGCTCGAGCCCCGAGTAGCCGTCGATGGCGTGGGTGAGGTTGAGGGGGAAGTCTAGCCCGCCCTCGGTCGTCGGCATCAGCTCCAGCTCCTTGGCGGCGATGATGAGCCACTGCCGCTGCTGCCTGTTCCCCGACATGTACATCTTGAAGGTCTTCGTGTCGTAGTACTCCGCGTAGCGGCGGAGCACGTCGCGCGCGTGATCGAGGTTGCGGATCTGCTCCGTCAGGAAGACGCCCGGCCCGGTCGAGTAGATGCGAGGACCGATCAGATTGCCGGTTTCGACCCGATCGCTGTAGGTGAGGATGTCGGTCGTGGCCGTCTGGGGATCGCGCGTCGTCGTCACCCCGTAGGCGAGGTTGGCCGGGTACTGCCAGACCCGTGTGTTGTGGATGCCCGGGACCAGCCACTGCGCGTGATAGTGGGTGTCCACGAAGCCCGGGATGATGGTAGTGCCGGTCATATCGATCTCCCGGGCGCCCGAGGGCGTCTCCACATCGGCGCTTGGTCCGACCTGCTCGATCCGGTTGTCGCGGACGACGATCGCCGCGTCCTCGATGATCTCTCCACCGACCATCGTGATGGCCTGGCCGCCCCGGAGAACCACCACGCCCCGCGGGATGTCCCGCTCGGCAGTGATCTCGATCCGCCGCTCGTCGGGCTCGTACCGCGGCTCCTCGTCCTCCTCGGTCTCGGCCTCCTCTTCGCCCTCTTCTCCCGGCTCCTCCGCCTCGGCGTCGCCGGGCGCCTCCTCTTCGCCCTCCTCCGCTCCCTCGCCGGCGCCCTCGGCCTCCTCCTTCGCCGCCGCCTCCGCCGCGGCCGCGGCGGCCTCGGCCCTCTTGACCGCTTTC
>CAMYMV010000134.1:0-2202 GCA_947259585.1 uncultured Gemmatimonadales bacterium
CTCGGCGATGAGCTCGTTCCAGACGGGGATGTTCTGCGTCTCCGCCTCTTCCATGGCTTCGCCGAGCTTGTTGAAGTCACACATGTAGAACGAGAGGCGTACAGTCGGTGGTTGATCCCCTTCCTCCCGGGCTAAAGCGGTTACGGGCATGGCCAGCGCGGCCAACAGACATCCCGGTGGGAAGGGTTCGCGCGGCAACGAACTCGGACCGCATCGAGCTCTCGGCGCGGAGCCGTGCCCAAACAAACACCGAAGATAGGGCCGATCGTCCCGTAAGGTTCCTAGCCCCGGGTGCATCTAACCCCCTGCCGGTAGCTGTTGGCAGCAATAGCTCGCAGGGAGGCCGAAGTGCGTACCCTATCGAAGCTGTACAGCAGTAGAGATGTCGGCAGCAAGAGGAGCCACGATTCATCGAGGCGGACCAGGTTGGCGGACCGCGTCCTGGCCCGGTGGCGCATCAGGATAGCCGATGAGCGAGGGGCCATCCTCGTGTTCGTCGCCGTATCGCTCGTCGGAATCATCGGCGTCAGCGGTTTGGCGATCGACCTCGTGACGAAGATCCGTCTCTCCCGGGCCGTCGACGCGGCCGCCATCGAGGCGGCATCGAACAGTCGGCTCGGCGTGACACAGGCCGAGGCGAGCGGCCGGGCGGTAGCCGCGCTCAACGGCATTGTGGATGGGGTGGATGGGATCTCGCTCTCCCTTTCCTTCGACCTCAACCTATACGGCGAAACGACGGTAACGGCGAGGGCAAGTCAGTCGATACCCACGACCCTCGCCAAGGTCCTGGGTCAGGATGAGTTGGATCTGTCGACGGAGGCGGTCGCGGCGGTGCCACCGGTGGACATGGTCTTCGTTCTGGACCAGTCCGGCTCGCTTGAGGTTCAGGGCGTGTGGGATGACCTGCAGGCGGCCGCCAATCAGTTCGTCACCCACTTCGACGACTCGCTCGACCAAATAGGGCTCGTGCACTATCAGATCCGGGCCGAGGACGCCTTCGTGATCGACGGCCTCTTCACGACGTCGATCACGAACGCGATCAACAACATGAACTCGGCAGGCGACACGAACACCGGCGAAGGGCTGCGGCTCGCCCGGAAGCAGATGAAGTCGAAGGTCGTCCGGGAGCGCTCCGCCAAGGTCGTGGTGTTCTTTACCGACGGGCGGCCGACCGCCTTCCGGGACGACATCAACGGCAGGGACCGCGTGATCGCCGTTAATAGGAGTAGCACCGGAAACATACGCGGCCTGTTCGATAACCCAGAGGCACTGCCGATGTCCGAGGAGGCGACGCCCGACGATTGCATCCAGGTGCCCGAATGCCGCGGATGGACGGAGGAGACGGTCCGCGAGGAGGCTCGACAGAGGGGTCTCCACTGGGCGGACATGATCCGGAGGGACAGCACCCTCATCTATACGATCGGATTGGGGAATCCGTCCGCCACGGACCCGATCGAGACGCCGGACGTGGGTTATCTGGAGCTGCTGGCCAACGTCGGCGGAATCGTCGACGCCGATCAGCCGCGTGGCCGCTCCTACTTCGCCCCGTCGTCCGCCCAGCTGCAGGACGTGTTCGAGCAGGTGGCGCGCGACCTCATGGTTCGACTCGCCAAGTAGGGTCCCTCGGGCAGCACGGGATGTCGAGGGCGCAAGGGGATGTCGAGCGAGTAGCCGGCGTCGAATCGCGGCTCAGGCCGCGGTCGGCGCTTTCGCGATTGCGCGCCTGAGGACCAGGTATCCCCACACGCCCGCGATCAGCGAACCCGCGATGATGCCGATCTTCGCCTCATCCACCAGGATCCCCTTGAAGGCCAGCTCGCTGATGAACAGCGACATCGTGAAGCCGACGCCGGCCAGGCAGCTCACGCCGTAGATCATCGGCCAGGTCACGCCTTCGGGCCGCGAGCCACGCCCGCTCTTCACCACCAGCCAGGTGAACAGCGTGACGCCGACCTGCTTCCCGAGGACCAGTCCCAGAATCACGCCGAGGGTGACCGGATCGTCCAGCAGGCCGAGCCTCTCCTGGTCCAGCACCACCCCCGCATTGAACAGGGCGAAGAGCGGCAGGATGATGAACGAAACGACCCGGTGCAGGGCATGCTCGAGCGCGATCCCGGAGGGTATCATGCTGCCGATGGTGTGCCGCAGATCGTCCAGCCACTCCATCTGAGCCGGCTCCAGGAGCATGCTCACGCGGGAGAC
>CAMYMV010000134.1:2234-4100 GCA_947259585.1 uncultured Gemmatimonadales bacterium
AGAATGCCGGCCACCGTGGCATGGACCCCGGAGGCGAAGACCCCCGCCCATACTCCCAGCCCCAGGAGGATGTAGAGCAGGGGCGTGCGCAGGTGGGCACGGTTCGCCGCGACCAGAAGGACGAAGAGCGCGACGGCCACACCGAGCGCCACGAGGTTCACGTTCTCCGTATAGAAGATGGCGATCACGAACACGGCTCCGATGTCATCGGCTATCGCCACGGCCGTCAGGAAGACCTTCAGGCTCGTCGGAACCCGGCTTCCGAGGAGCGCCAGGATACCGAGCGCGAACGCGATGTCCGTCGCCATTGGAATACCCCATCCGCGGGCCGCCTCGGTGCCGGCATTGAAGGCGAGGAAGACGGCGGCCGGGACGACCATCCCGCCGAGGGCGGCCGCCACGGGCACGCTCGCCAGCCGAAAAGATGAGATGTGGCCGACCAGGATCTCCCGTTTGATCTCCAGGCCGACGACGAAGAAGAAGAGCACCATGAGACCATCGTTGATCCAGTGCTGGAGCGAGAGCTTGAACACAGAGTCGCCCCACGAGACGCCGATGTAGGTGTGCTGAAGTTCGAAGTACGTGGCGGACCAGGGGGAGTTCGCCCACGCGAGAGCGATCGCCGTGGCGAAGACGAGCACGATGGCCCCGGATGCCTCGGAGCGGAAGAAACGCTGGAACATCCCGGCGTCGTGGAACTCGCCGGCGGCGCTCACGGAATCACTCGTCGTTTGAAGGCGCGTCGGTGCCGCGGCCCCGGCCCGAGAGACCCACGAGGAGAGCGGCGGGAACGAGGACGATGTATCCGAGGACCAACAGCAGCGGTGCCGCGGTGATCGAGCCGCGGCTGAGGAGCACGTACCCGGCGATGATCGCCGCCAGGGCCGCCCCGAACAGCGCGTAGTTGATCGGCGTGAAGGCGAACCCGCTCGCGCCGTGGTCTTTACGTTCTTCAGGCATGGCGGGCACGATAGACGACCGGAATGGCGGCGTCAAACGCGGGAGTGACGGGCGGCGGGCGCGCTCATGACCCTTGTTTCCACTCGTCCGGGTCCGGCGGGATCCAGTCGATGATCTCCATCGGCAGCCCGGCGGCCGCGCTCTCCATCTCCTCCCGGCGCATGCGATCCAGCTTGACCCGGTCCCGGCGCTTCCGGCGCGAGCCGACCCACAGCACGAGGAGCGTAATCGCGACCCAGAACAGCGCCGCACGCGACAGCACGTAGAGCGTGCCGTAGCGGCTCGACACCGTCCGCTTCCAGCGGGCCTCGAACTGCTCCGCGGTCAGCCCGTAGACGGTGCGCAGGGTCTCGTCGAACGAGCGTCCCGCCGCCAATCCGTCGAACAGCGCCCGCAGACCGGCCTCGCCGCCCGACTCCAGCAGTTGCTCCACCGCGGTGTACGACAGCAGGTAGGCCGCCGCGGCGCCGTCGCGGTGGCCCGGAAAGCGAAGCGAGAGGTCCGAGAGGCTGGTGTGTCCGCGCAGGAAAGCCATCCGAACCGCCCACCCCTCCTCCCATCCCCATTCACCGGAGGCAAGCTGGGCGTAGCCCTCGTTGAGCCACCTGGGAGAACGTCCGTTCGTGGCCCGATGCAGAGCCAGGTGCGCGAGCTCGTGGCGGAGGACGCGCCGCACGGGAGCCAGCGCTCCGACGGCCTCCCCTGCCCTCACGACCGCCAGGCCTCGCTCGGGCCACGCCGCTCCCGCCACCCAGTCTGCGCCCGGCGCCGAGGGATCGGCGCATGCGATGTCGCGTGCCAGGCGGACCGTGCTTCCTCTCAGGGCCACCTCGATCTCGCCTATCGCCGGCATCGGAGCCCTGGTTCGGGGATCATCGGCCAGCGTCCGGGCCATCCGCTCCAGGC